>NZ_JAYRMO010000077.1:0-1513 GCF_041912635.1 Inhella sp. | reverse complement strand
GAGCTGGTGCAGCTCAAGGAGCTGTGGGCAGCGCGCGCAGCCCCAGCACCGGCGCAGGCCGCCACCGCTACGGTGCCTGCAGCGTCACCCGCCGCGCCGCGCTGAACCGGGCTGGCGGCTCTTGCACTGCCGCCCCTTCTTGATCTTCAGCTTTCCAGGCGCTTGCGCAGCAGCTCGTTGACCTGGGCTGGGTTCGCCTTGCCCTTGCTGGCCTTCATGGCCTGGCCCACCAGGGCGTTGAAGGCCTTGTCCTTGCCCGCCTTGAACTGCGCCACGTTGTCGGGGTTGGCAGCGATCACCTCGTCGATGATTTTTTCCAGCGCCCCGCTGTCATTCATCTGCTTGAGGCCCTTGGCCTCGATCACAGCATCGACCTCGCTGCCCTCGCCGCTCCACAGCGCATCGAACACCTGGCGGGCGGCATTGTTGCTGATGGTGCCGTCGCTGATGCGCTGGATCAGCGCGGCCAGCTGTGCGCTGCCGACTTTGGCATTCTCGATGCCGGTTTCCTCGCTGTTCAGGCGGCGTGACACCTCGCCCATGATCCAGTTGCTGGCCAGCTTGGCCTGGCTGCTGGCCTGGGCGGCTGCTTCAAAGTATGCCGCCATGGCCTTGCTCTGCGTGAGCGTGGTGGCGTCGTACTCGGGCAGGCCGTAGTCCTGCACGAAGCGCGCCGCCATGGCGCGGGGCAGTTCGGTCATCTGCGCGCGCGTGCTCTCCACCCACTCGGGCGCGATCACCAGCGGCGGCAGGTCCGGGTCGGGGAAGTAGCGGTAGTCGGCCGCGTCTTCCTTGGTGCGCATGGCGCGCGTCTCGCCCGTGTCGGGGTTGAACAGCACGGTGGCCTGCTCGATGGCGCGGCCGTCCTCCAGCTCCTCGATCTGCCAGCGGATCTCGTAGTCGATCGCCTGCTGCATGAACTTGAAGCTGTTGAGATTCTTGATCTCGCGCCGCGTGCCCAGCGGCTGGCCGGGCTTGCGCACGGAGACGTTGGCGTCGCAGCGGAACGATCCCTCTTGCATGTTGCCGTCGCAGATGCCGATCCAGGTCACGATCTTGTGCAGTTCCTTGGCGTAGGCCACGGCCTCCTCGGTGCTGCGCATGTCGGGCTCGGTCACGATCTCCAGCAGCGGTGTGCCGGCGCGGTTCAGGTCGATGCCGCTCATGCCGTGGAACTCTTCGTGCAGCGACTTGCCCGCGTCTTCCTCCAGGTGGGCGCGTACCAGGCGCACGGTTTTCTTCTCGTCGCCCAGGTAGAAGCTCACCTCGCCGCCCTGCACCACCGGAATCTCGAACTGGCTGATCTGGTAGCCCTTGGGCAGGTCGGGATAGAAGTAGTTTTTGCGGGCAAAAATGCTCTTTGGCGCAATGTGGGAGCCAAGAGCAAGTCCTAATTTGATAGCGCAGGCCACGGCCTCGCGGTTCATCACCGGCAGGGTGCCGGGCAGGGCCAGATCCACGGCGCAGGCCTGGGTGTTGGGCTCGGCGCCGAAGGCGGTGCTGGCGCGGCTGA
>NZ_JAYRMO010000076.1:0-1610 GCF_041912635.1 Inhella sp. | reverse complement strand
GGCTTGCGGGCGTGCCCTGGCTCTGCCCGGTCCGCTCGCTCTTTTGGCGTCGCGACGACCCGGGGAGCAGCCCCCTTCACCACTCAAGGAGTCACCATGACCGAACTCAGCCAGCTCGACACCAGTGCAACCGTTGAAGCAGGGCCCTTCGCCCCGCACCCCGGCGCGCCTCGCCAGGAAGCAGCCGTTGAAGATTCGGGCCCGCTGCACGCGGCCACCTACAGCCCGGAGGACAACAAGTTGCGCCTCTATCCGGCGTGCCGCCTGGATGCTGCGACTTACGAGCGCGTGAAGGCTGCGGGCTTCTCGTGGGCGCCCCGGCAGGAGATTTTTGTGGCGGGGATGTGGACGCCCGCGCGCGAGGAGCTGCTGCTGGAGCTGTGCGGCAGCATTGAACCCGAGGAGATGACCCTGGCCGAGCGCCAGGCCGAGCGTGCCGAGCGCTTCGCCGGCCACAGCGCGGCCCGTCAGCGCCAAGGCGCCCAGCTGCAGGAAGCCGTCCACAAGATCGGCCAGCGCTTCGAGATGGGCCAGCCCATCCTCGTTGGCCACCACAGCGAGCGCCGCGCCCGCAAAGATCAAGAGCGCATGCAGCGCGCCATGGGCGCCGCCGTCAATGCCTGGGAAACCGCCGCCTACTGGCAGGAGCGCGCGCGCGGCGCCCTGGCTCATGCCGACTACAAGGCCCGCCCCGATGTGCGCGCCCGTCGCATCAAAGGCCTGGAGGCTGAGCTGCGCAAGGCCCAGAAGGAAGTCCAGACCGCTCAGACTCACCTAAACGCCTGGCGCAAGCCCGGCCTGACCATCGAGCGCGCCCAGAGCCTGGCGAACTACCTGCACTACAGCTGGGAGTTCACCCTGGCCCAGTTCCCGCGCGAACTGCCCGCCAGCCAGTACGAGGGGCGCATGGGCCTGTGGAGCGCCATCAAGGACGGCATCATTACCGACCCCCAGCAAGCCCTGCAGCTGGTAGAGGCGGCGTGCGGCGCGACCCTGGCGCACTATGCGCGCTGGGCCCAGCACTACGAGAACCGCCTCGCCTACGAGCGTGCGCTGCTGGGCGAGCAGATCGGCGTGCAAGACATGGCGGAGCGCTGGCCCCTGGCCGTGGGCGGCCGCGTCCTGATCGGTAGCGAGTGGCTGACCATCATGCGCATCAACAAGGTGGGCGGCAAGGCGGTCAGCGTCAGCACCAATGCCCGCTTCGTGCGCGTGCGTGGTCTGGAGGAAATCAAGGACTACCAGGCGCCCACGGAGGAGGCCAGCCAAGCCGCCGCCAAGGCGGCTGGCACTGGCAAGCTGTGCAATTACCCCGACGCCCACAGCGTGGCCATCACCAAGGCCGAATGGGACGCCATCCCTTCCGACTACCGCGCCCACAAGAAGGCGCCGGCCAGCGCCGAGCACGGCGCCCACCGTCGCAAGGCTGCAGCGGGCAGCTTTCTGCCCAAGCCCGAGTTCTCCGACAGCCTGGCTCGCGCGAACTGGTGCCACAAGTACCACTTCGTGTACATCACCGACGCCAAGCGCGTGGATCCTCCGGCCCTGGAGGCCGCACCCGCCGTGGCTGCCCCTGAGCGCGACCCTGCCACCCTGCTGGCGCAGGACGA
>NZ_JAYRMO010000075.1:0-1661 GCF_041912635.1 Inhella sp. | reverse complement strand
CGTGGACGAGGAGCGCTTCCCGCCCAAGCAGCTGCAGTACTTCATTGCCAACTGCAAGGAAGAGGGCCTGCGCCCGCGCGATGTGCCTGCGCACGACAGCGACAGCCGCAAGAAGGTCGAGCTGTACGAGCTGTACGAGGCCCAATGCCAGCGCGAAGGCGTGGTCGATTTTGGCGAGCTGATGCTGCGCAGCTACGAGCTGCTGCAGGGCAACGACCCCCTGCGCGCGCACTACCAGCGGCGCTTTGCGCACATCCTGGTCGATGAGTTCCAGGACACCAACCGCCTGCAGTACCTGTGGCTCAAGCAGATGGCAGGCGACGAGGTGGATGGGCGCCTGCACACGCACGCCAGCGTCATGGCCGTGGGCGACGACGACCAGAGCATCTACGCCTTCCGCGGCGCGCGCGTGGGCAACATGCAGGATTTTGTGCGCGAGTTCGACGTGCAGCACCAGATCAAGCTGGAGCAGAACTACCGCAGCTACAGCAACATCCTCGACTCGGCCAACCAGCTCATCAGCCACAACAGCCGCCGCCTGGGCAAGAACCTGCGCACCACGCAGGGCGCGGGCGAGCCCGTGCGCGTGTACGAGGCCAGCTCCGACCTGGCCGAGGCGCAGTGGATGGTCGATGAGATCCGGCAACTGGTGAAGAGCGACGGCCTGGAGCGCAAGGAAATTGCCGTGCTCTACCGCAGCAACGCGCAAAGCCGGGTCATCGAATCGGCCCTGTTCAACGCCGCCGTGCCCTACCGCGTGTACGGCGGCCTGCGCTTCTTTGAGCGCGCCGAAATCAAGCACGCCCTGGCCTATCTGCGCCTGCTGGAGAACCCCAACGACGACACCAGCTTTCTGCGCGTGGTGAACTTTCCGCCGCGTGGCATCGGCGCGCGCAGCATCGAGGTGCTGCAGGACGCGGCCCGCAGCGCAGGCTGCTCGCTGCACGACGCCGTGAGCGCCGTGCCCGGCAAGGCGGGCGCCAATTTCAAGGCCTTTGTGGCGCTGATCGATGTGCTGCGCGAGCAGACCCAGGGCCTGTCGCTGCGCAGCATCATCGAGCAGATGCTCGAATCCAGCGGCCTGATCGAGCACTTCCGTGCCGACCGCGAAGGCCAGGACCGTATCGAGAACCTGGAAGAACTCGTCAACGCCGCCGAGAGCTTCGTCATGCAAGAAGGATTTGGCCGCGACGCCGTGGCCCTGCCGCTGGACGAGCACGGCCAGCCGCTCACGCAAAGCCCGGCCAGCCAGGGGCTGGACCCGAATGCGCCGGTGCTGGACGAACCGCTCAAGCCCACCGGCTCCGGCGGCATCATCGACGCCGACACCGGCGAAACCCTTTCGCCCCTGGTGGCCTTCCTCACGCACGCCGCGCTGGAGGCGGGCGACAACCAGGCCCAGGCCGGGCAGGACGCCGTGCAGCTCATGACCGTGCACGCCAGCAAGGGCCTGGAGTTCGACGCGGTGTTCATCGGCGGGCTGGAAGAAGGCTTGTTCCCGCATGACAACGCCGCCAGCGACCGCGACGGCCTGGAAGAAGAGCGCCGCCTGATGTACGTGGCCATCACCCGCGCCCGCAAGCGCCTGTACCTCAGCCACTCGCAAACCCGGCTGCTGCACGGCCAGACGCGCTACAACGTGCGCAGCCGCTTCTTCGACG
>NZ_JAYRMO010000074.1:0-1672 GCF_041912635.1 Inhella sp. | reverse complement strand
CGCAGTGCCCCTGCGGCACGTAAATGGCGCTGCCGGGCGCAAGCTGGGCGCGGCGGTCCAGCGCCTCGTCCAGCGTGGGGGCGGTGTGGCAGCCCACAAGCCAGTCTTCCAGCACGGCGCGCAACCCTGCGTCGTGCACACGCAGCAGATCCGACAGGCGCGGCAGGCCGTTTGCTGCGTTCGGCGTGGGTGCCTGCGGCGGCGTGAAGAAGGCCAGCTTGGCAGCGGGCGCATCGCCCCCGCCCGCGCCCAAGAAGCCGCGCACCATGTCCAGGCGGCCCACTTCGAGCGCGCCCAGGCGCTCGCGCAGCGCGGCTTCCAGCGCATTTTCCCAGCCGGGTTCGATGTGGATGCGGCTCCACAGGCCCTGCAGGCCGTCCAGGCCGTGCTTGGCCAGCCAAGGGCGCAGTTTGCCGTCGGTCTTGACCTTTTCCTGCAGCGCCTTGAGGGCCTCCATGCGCGCCGAGAGGTCGGCCTGGCGGGCGGTCTCCTGGTTCACGGCCTGCTGGCGGGCGCGGCGGTCTTCGTCCAGGCGGGGCACGGCTTCCTGCAGTTCCTCCAGCCGGGCGGCGGCCAGTTCCTGGGCCTCGGTGGCGGCGTCGCACTGGCTGCGCAGGTTGGCCAGGCGGGCTTCGTCGGGCGCAGCCAGGGCGTTGCGGTCGGCGCGCAGGCGCTCGAAGCGAGCGTCGGCCTGGCGGGTCTGTTCGTCGATGCTGCGCTGCTCTGCCGCCAGCACCTGGATTTGCTGCTGCACCTGCACCACGCTGGCACGCTGGGCGTCGGCCTGGCCCTGGGCCTGGCGCAGGGCTTCTTCCAGGTCGGGCAGGCGCATGGCCTGCTCTTCCACCTGGGCGGCCAACAGCTCGGCTTTCTCCTCGGCATCGACCCCGGCCCCGGCCAGGTGTTCCAGTTCGGCACCGGCCTCTTCGCGGCGCGACTGCCACTGGGCGATCTGCTCGGCCAGTTGCACCAGGCGCTGCTCCACGCGCTGGCGGCCTTCAAGCACGTAGCGGATTTCGGCCTCCAGGCGGCCGACTTCGGCGCTGGCCTCGTAGAGCTTGCCCTGGGCCTGGTTGACCTGGTCGCCTGCGGCGTAGTGCGCCTGGCGGATGGTTTCGAGCTCGGCCTCGACATGGCGCAGGTCGGCCATGCGCGATTCCAGCTCGTTGACGGCGGCCAGCCCTTCGGTGCGCACGCGGGCCTGCTCGGCCTCGGCCTCGGTGCGCTTGAGGTACCACTGCTGGTGCTGGCGCAGCGTGGCCTGGGACTGCAGCTGCTTGAAGCGCTCTGCCACCTCAGCCTGTTTTTCGAGCTTTTCGAGGTTGCTGCCCAGCTCGCGCAGGATGTCTTCCACGCGCGTGAGGTTCTCGTGCGTGTCGTGCAGGCGGTTTTCGGTTTCGCGGCGGCGCTCCTTGTATTTGGAGACACCGGCGGCCTCTTCGAGGAACAGGCGCAGCTCCTCGGGGCGCGATTCGATGATGCGGCTGATGGTGCCCTGGCCGATGATGGCGTAGGCGCGCGGCCCCAGCCCGGTGCCCAGGAACACGTCCTGCACGTCACGGCGGCGCACGGGCTGGTTGTTGATGTAGTAGCTGCTGTTGCCGTCGCGCGTGAGTACGCGCTTGACGGCGATTTCGCCGTACTGGTTCCACTGGCCACCGGCGCGGTGGTC
>NZ_JAYRMO010000073.1:0-1675 GCF_041912635.1 Inhella sp. | reverse complement strand
ACTTGTGCGCCACGGCCCAGCGCGGCTCGCGCGTCTTGAAGCCGAGCTGGCGCTGGAGCTGCAGGCTGTTGACCTTGTAAACCACGCCGTCGATGTCGTAGGGCAGCGCGTCGCGGCTGGCGCCCACGCGGCGGTGGAACGCTACCAATTCAGGAGCACCTAGCGCAGTCTGCACCTGCCCTGCGACCGGAAAACCCCATTGTTTCAGCGTCTGCAGCAGTTCAAAGTGCGTGGCAAACGCCGGGCCACCCTCGGCCTCGGACGTGATGGCGCCCAGGCCATAGGCAAAGAAGCGCAGCGGGCGTTGCGCGGCGATGCCCGAGTCGAGCTGGCGCACGGCGCCGGCCGCCGCGTTGCGCGGGTTCACGAAGGTCTTGCCGCCCTGCGCGCGCTGGCGCTCGTTGAGCGCGTCAAAGTCGGCGCGGGGCATGTAAACCTCGCCACGCACCTCCAGCAGCGGCGGCACGCCAGCGGGTAACTGCAGCGGAATCTGCCGGATGGTGCGGATGTTGTGTGTCACGTCCTCGCCCACCTCGCCGTCGCCGCGCGTGGCGGCCTGCACCAGCTTGCCGTGTTCATAGCGCAGGCTCATGGCCAGGCCGTCGAACTTGGGCTCGGCCACGTATTCCACGGGTGGGTCACTCTCGGCCAGGCCCAGCTCGCGGCGCACGCGCGCGTCGAAGGCCTGGGCACCACTGGCCTCGGTGTCGGTCTCGGTGTGGATGCTGAGCATGGGCACCGCGTGGCGCACGGGGGCCAGGCCGTCCATCACCGCGCCGATCACGCGCTGCGTGGGCGAGTCGGGGGTGATGAGGTCGGGGTGCTCGGCCTCGAGGGCCTGCAGGCGCTGGAAGGCACGGTCGTACTCGGCGTCGGGCACGCTGGGGGCGTCCTGCACGTAGTACTCGTGCGCCCAGGTGTTGAGCTGCTGGCGCAGTGCTTCGATTTCGATAGCTGCTGGCGCCCGTCCATCAGGCGCTGGAGGCGGAAAAAGCTCCAAGTTTTCAGTCATGGGCGGCAGGCCCCATCAACTGAAGAGGCGGCGCGCTTGGGGCGAGCCAGCGGAGAGGTCGCGGCCGTCGAGCTGGTCATAGAGCTGCTCCAGGTCGGCGGCGATGGGGTCCATGGCCATGGCGGGCAGCGGGTTGCCGTTCTGGTCGCAGAGCACGCCGTCCATGCTTTCGCACAGGGCTGCGGCCACCTGGCGCAGGCGGGCAAAGGGCTGTTCGGTGCGGGCCACATGGGCCACGTCCAGGCTGAGCGACAGCTCGCGGATGGCCGATTGCTCGGGGTCGTCCGACAGGGCGGCCTGGGTGTCGTAGCCCAGGCCCAGCACGGGCGACTGGCCCGCCGTGCCTGCGGGCAGCACCAGGCGGCCGGGCAGCGCACCGGGCACCAGCCCCAAGCGCACGGCGTTCTGCTGCACGTAGCCGGGGCTCCAGGCGGCCTGGCGGGCGCGTAGCTGGAAGGCGAGTTGCGCGTCGTGCTCGCTGGCAAACTGGTCCAGTTCGCGGGCGCGGGCCACTTCCTGCAGCATGTCGGGAAATTCGGGCGCGGCGTTCAGGGCGTCGGCAAAGGCCTGGGCCTTCATGACGAATTCGGAGAACTCGATCTCGTTGAGCGCACCCATGCGGTTGGCCAGTTGCACCCCGGCCTGGAAGGCGCGGTAGCGCTG
>NZ_JAYRMO010000072.1:0-1743 GCF_041912635.1 Inhella sp. | reverse complement strand
GCCAGCGACCCGGACGACGCCGCCATCGTGCGCGCCATCATCAGCATGGCGCGCAGCCTCAAGCTCAAGGTCATTGCCGAGGGCGTGGAAACCGCCGAACTGGCCCGCTTTCTGCATCTGTACCACTGCCACGAGGCGCAGGGCTACCACTACGCCAAGCCCATGCCCGCCGACGCTCTGGCGCAATGGCTGCTCGACTACCAGGCACGGGCGTGAACGCGCCTGCAGTTTTTTCCCTTTCTTTTGCTCCATGGCTACCAAGAACGCAACATCCGAATTTCGCATCCTCTCGCTCAGCGGCGGCGGCTACCTGGGGCTGTACACCGCCGTGGTGCTGGCAGACCTGGAAGAACGCGTGGGCGAGCCCCTGGGGCGGCGCTTTGACCTGATCGCAGGCACCTCGGTGGGCGGCCTGCTGGCGCTGGCGCTGGCCTACGAAGTGCCCATGGCCCAGATCGTCAAGCTGTTCGTGGAAAAGGGCGAAGACATCTTCTCGGCGCGCAAGCTGCCCAGCGGCGCCGTCACCCGCCTGCTCGACCTGACGCGCTCGGTGCTGGGCCCCAAGTACAGCGGCGACACGCTGCGCCAGGAGCTCACGCGCCATCTGGGCGAGCGCACGCTGGGCGATGCGTTGCACGCGGTGGTGATCCCGGCGGTCGATGTGTCGCGCTGCGTGACCAAGGTCTTCAAGACCCCGCATGCCGATACCTCGCTGGGGGACGAGGACATCCGCGCCGTCGATGTGGCCATGGCCACGAGTGCAGCGCCAGCGTTCTTTCCCAGCGTGCAGATCGGGCACGCCCTGTACGCCGACGGCGGCCTGTTTGCCATGGCCCCCGACCAGGTGGCGCTGCACGAGGCAGAGCTGTTCATGGGCGCCAAGCCCTCGCGCGTACGCATGCTCTCGGTGGGCACGGCGGCCATGGGCTACCGGCCCGCCGACCAGATCGAGGCCGACGCAGGCGCCGTGGGCTGGCTCAACGACGGGCGCCTCATCCTGACCATGATCTCCGTGCAGCAGCAGCATGTGGTCGCGGTGATGGAAGACCGCCTGGAAGACCGCTACATGCGCATCGACGCCCCCTGGCCCGCCCGCGCAGGCCTGGGTATTGACGTTGCCACGCGCTCGGCAGCGCTCACCCTCACCGCCCTGGGCCGCGAGACCGTGGCCCAGCTCGATGCCCAGCGCATCCACGCATTTTTGTGAGTATTCTTGGCTGCTGGCGCGCAATGGATAAGCACTGGCAGCTATAAAAAGCATAGCAATTGCAGGGCCTTTGGAAGCCGCCCAGCCCTTTACATTTGGCGGCAATTGCAGGACGATGGGCGGTATTGCAGCGCATCGGAGGCAAAACCATGGACGCCATCGCACGCAACCCGCAAGCCGACAACCGCTATGCCGCGCCCCAGGCCGTGGCAGCCGCCAGCGCCAGCGCGGCCTACAACCGCAACGCCAGCGCGCAGAACGAGCCCCCCGCCGAGCCTGACAACGAAACCACCGTCACCCTGAGCCCCCGCGCCCAGGCGCTGGCGCAGCAGGCGCAGGCGGCGCCTTCGTCCAATGCGCCGGACGCCACCGCTGAAGCAGAGCGCAACAGCAGCGAGCAGCGCTCCCAACTCAACGCCCAGGTGCGGCGCGCGTACCTGTCCGAGTAACGCGGGGAGGCTGCCATGCTCTCGATCGGCAACAACGCAGCGGCACCCGCGCAGGCAGCACAGTTCAAGGTGCAGGCCGCCCGCCGC
>NZ_JAYRMO010000071.1:0-1806 GCF_041912635.1 Inhella sp. | reverse complement strand
GCGGCTTGATCATGTAGGCCGCCACCATCAGCACCATCAGCGCCATCGCGATGTTGAAGGTGAACAGCAGGTCCAGCGCGAAGGCCGGCAGCGGCAGCACCATCATCGCCAGGATCATCACCACGGCGACGGGCGCCATCAGCGCGCGCAGCGCGCGGCCGTCGGCGCCGAGCATGGAGCGCAGTTGCTGGGCGAGCGGGTTCATTCGTAGAGCTCCATGTCAGGCGCCGGGGTGTTGTGCGGATCGAGCTCCGGCGGCACCGGCAACTCGGGCAGCGCGCCAGGCGCGGGGCCGCGGCCGGCGAGCGCGGCGCGCAGCTGGTAGACGTAGGCCAGCACCTGGGCCACCGCGGCGAACAGCGCCTGCGGAATCTCCTGGTCCAGCTTGGTATGGGCGTAGAGCGCGCGCGCCAGCATCGGCGCCTCGAGCACCGGCACCTGCGCGCCCTTGGCAAGGTCGCGGATCTTCAGCGCCAGCAGGTCCACGCCCTTGGCGACGACGCGCGGCGCGGCCATCTTGCCGTCCTCGTACTTGATCGCCACGGCATAGTGGGTCGGGTTCATCACCACCAGGTCGGCCTTGGGGATGGCTGCCAGCATGCGGCGGCGCGAGACCTCGCGCATCTTGGCCTTCTGCTTGCCCTTGACCTCCTGGTTGCCCTCGGACTCCTTGTGCTCCTGCTTGGCCTCCTGGTGGCTCATCTTCAGGCGGTCGGCGTGCAGCTTGCGCTGCAGCGGCACGTCGATGCCGGCGAAGGCGGCGAGCGCCAGCACCAGCAGGGCGAGGCCGCCGAGCACCGTGCTCGCGCCCGACTCCACCGCCGCCGGCAGGCTCATGCCCAGCAGGGAGGCGAAGTCGCCCACGTGGGCCTTGAGATAGAGCGCGCCGATCGTGCCGAGGATGGCCGCCAGCAGGCAGGCCTTGAGCGTCTCGATCAGCTGCTGCCTGGAGAACAGCCGCCCGACGCCGGCGATCGGGTTCAGGAAGGCGAACTTGGGTTGCAGCGGCTCGAGCGTGAAGTTCAGGCCGCCCGAGGCGGCGCTCACGCCGACGGCCACCAGCGTCATCAGCAGGCCCAGCGGCAGCACCATCCACATCATCGTGGCGGTCAGCTCGGCCAGTCGTTCGAGCATGGCCTGCGGGTTGGCCACGGTGCGGGCGTCGAACTGCAGCGCCTGCGCGAGATGCGCCTTCAGCCAGCCGGTGGCCCAGGGCATGGCGGCCACCAGCACCGCGCCGCCCACGGCGATGGCCGCGAAGTGGCCGAGGTCGCGCGAGCGCGGCACCTGGCCCTGCTCGCGCGCTTTCTGCAGCTTGCGGGCTGAGGCTGGGAGATTGCGGTCCTGTGCGTCCTGGTCGGCCATGGCGTGACGCCCCGTTCGAAGGGGGCCAGGCCATTGTTCCGGGCGGTCCTGCGAACTTGAGCCGGAAGAGAACGCAAAAAGGGCCGCTTATCGCGGCCCTCTCGGTGGGATGTGACGCAGTTCCCGCTCAGAAACCGAGGCTGGCCAGCAGGTCGTCGACTTCCGCCTGGTCCTTGACCACGTCGGTGCGGCCTTCCGGGTTCACCACCGGCCCATTCAGCACGGCGGCCTCGACCTTCTGCGCCTGCTCGGGCGGCGCGGCCTGCACCAGCAGCTTGACCAGGCTGTCTTCCAGCTCGGTGGCCAGCGAAACGACCTTGGCCACCACCTGGCCGGTGAGGTCGTGGAAATCCTGCGCCAGCATGATGTCGGTGAGGTGCTGGTCGATGCGCGCGGTGGCGGCCTCGACGTCGCCGACGAAATTCATCACCGCGCCCGAGG
>NZ_JAYRMO010000070.1:0-1835 GCF_041912635.1 Inhella sp. | reverse complement strand
CGCCGCAGCAATCATCGCGGGCGTGAATTCGCCTGCGTAGTACAACAGCACGCCGCAGTCTTGCGAGTTGTGCTGGAAGCGTTCGAACTCCTGCGGACTCATGCCTGCTCCTGCGCGGGTGCGCCGCAGCGGAAGGCCAGTAACGACACGTCGTCGCGGCGCCGCTCCAGGCCCTGCCATTGGTGGAAGTGTTCGGCAAACTCGGCGCACAGGGCGCGCGCGCTCACGCCGCGCCGCTGCTCCATGAACTGCACCAGCCGCCGCTTGCCGTGGGCGATCTGGCGCGGCCCGCCGATCTGGTCGATCACGCCGTCGGTGGGAATCACCAGCAGGCTGGGGCCGCCCAGCGCCACCTGCTGCGTGGTCCAGGCCTGGTCGTCGGCGGTATCGGCGTAACCGATGCCGTCGCGGTCGCCGTCGATGGTGCGCAGCGCGCTGCCATCGTCGGGCGCAATCAGCAGGTGCAGCCGGGCCGAGGCAAACTGCAGCGAAGCGCCATCGGGCGCCAGCAGGAACAGCGCAGCGTCCAGCCCATCGTTGGACGGGCGGCTGCTGCTGCCGTAGCTGCTGTCGCCCTCGCACTGGCGCTGCTGCAGCACGCGCTTGATGTAGCGGTTCATGGCGCCCAGTGTGGCGCCGGGGTCGAAGCTCTCGCACTCCGGGGTGACGGTCTGTTCCAGAAAGGACAGCGCAATCAGCGTCATGAACGCGCCCGGCACGCCGTGGCCCGTGCAGTCGAACACGCAGCCCACCAGGCCTGCTGCCGTACGGCGGAAGAAGTAGGCGTCGCCGCCGACCACATCGCGCGGCTGCCACAGCAGGGCGTGGTCGGGCAGCCCTTCGCGCAGCGCCAGGTCGGACTCGGCCAGGTGCGAGCGCTGGATCAGGCTGGCATAGCCAATGCTGGAGAGCAGCTGGCGCGTCTTTTCGGCCTCGATGTCGGACATGGCCTTCATCAGTGCATAGCCCGTGCCCAGGCCCAGGTACTGGCCCTCGGCGGTGGTGATGAAGCCGTCCTTGAGCACGCGTGTGCCCGCTTCGACGGCGGCCCTGACCAGCGTCTCGATGGGCAGGCCCCGGTCCACGATCACCGGGCTTTTGTCCATGAAGGCAATGCAGCTCTTGCGCCCGAACACATCGCGCGCGAACGGGCGTGCGTACTGCTCCATGAAGATGTGGCGGTTGATGAGCCCGATGGGCTGGCCGTTTTCCACCACGGCCAGGGTCTCCTGCACCTCGTTCTGGGCAAAGAGCTGGCACACGTCGTCGTTGGTGTGCTCGGGCGTGACAGGTTCGGCGGGTGCGGTCAAATGCTCGGCGCGCGTGGCCAGTGCAGCGTGCGCGTGGCGCTTGTCGGTTGCGCCTGCGGCGAGCGATTCATAAAGGCGTTCCAAAGAATTCATGGAGGCAACCTGTAACCAGATGCAATCCATTCTGGGCAAGCGCCATGACGGCGCCATGACGTCCCCGCCGACCATGGGGGCTGCCGCGGTGCGGGCCAGCGCTGGTCCGGCAGGGTGCTATAAAAAAATATAGCTGCTAACGCTTGTTGGATAAGCGCTGGAGCCGATTTTTTCTATGAGCTGCTGCGCTCGAAGGTCACCACATGGTTCACCTGGGGACGGATGCCTATCCATTCGCCGATGGCGTGGTCGTGGTGGCTGGGTACATGGGCCAGCAGCATCTGGCCGTTGTCCATGCGCAGCGTGTACAGGAATTCCGAGCCGCGAAATGCCTTGCGCACGATCTGCGCCTGCGCGGGGGCTGCGTCGTCGTGCACGATGTCGTCGGCGCGCAGCAGCACGTCGCAGGCCCCGCCGGGGTAGCGCGAGGGC
>NZ_JAYRMO010000069.1:0-1878 GCF_041912635.1 Inhella sp. | reverse complement strand
GGCGTCCCGGCCAGTGCGTGACCGGGTGCCCTGCAAATTGCGGCGCCAGGGCGTGCCAGGCGCCCGCTGCCTGCACACGCTGGCGGCCATGGGCATCGGGGCCGATGGCGAGCAGGCCATCCTCGTCATAGATGGCCTGGCCGTCATCGGAGAAGCGCAACAGGGCGGAACGGTAGATGTGCATGGCTGCAAGCTTACCGGAGCCGCTGGTTCCTGAGCACCTTCATGCTCCCCCACGCTGCGCCCCGCCCACAGCCTATGCCACAGGCGCGGCCCAGACCAGAGCCCCCGCGCAAGGGCCGCCAGCATTCCCACGTGCGGGCGCCGGGGGCGTCCCCCTGCCCGCAGTGCGTAGCGCTGCGAGAGCGGGGGGAAGGCGCCGAAGGCGACTCAGGGGGGTGTCAGATATGAACTGCGTGACCCAGCGCCCGCAAGGCCGCCTCCTGCACCGCCTCGCCCAGCGTGGGGTGGGCGTGGATGGTGCCCGCCACGTCCTCCAGCCGCGCGCCCATCTCGATGGACTGGGTAAAGGCCGCGGCCAGCTCGGCCACGCCCTGGCCCACGGCCTGCCAGCCGAGGATCAGGTGGTTGTCGCGCCGCGCCACCACGCGCACGAAGCCGCCGGTGGACTCCAGCGTCATGGCGCGGCCATTGGCGGCGAACGGGAAGGCCGCAGTAATGCAGTCCAGCCCCGTGGCGCGCACCTCGCCCGGCGTCTTGCCCACGACCACGACCTCGGGGTCGGTGAAGCAGACGGCGGGGATGGCCATGGGCTCGAAGCGCCGGTGCTTGCCCGCAATCACCTCGGCCACCACCTCGCCCTGCGCCATGGCGCGGTGCGCCAGCATGGGGTCGCCGGTGATGTCGCCAATGGCCCAGACGTTGCGCATGGAGGTGCGGCACTGCGCATCCACCGCCACGTAGCGCCCGGCCATGTCGAGCTGCAACGATTCGAGCCCGAAGCCCGCGGTGCGCGGCTTGCGGCCCACGGCCACGAGCACGCGGTCGGCGGGCAGCGCGAACTCGTCGGCGCGCGCGCTGCGCACGCGCACGCCGTGCTGCGCGTCGTAGCCCTGCACGCTGCAGCCCAGGTGCAGCACCACGCCGCTCTTCTCCAGCGCATCGAGCACGGGCTGGGTCAGTTCCTCGTCGTAGCCGGGCAGCACGCGCTCAGCCGCCTCGACCACGGAGACTTCCACACCCAGCTTGCGGTAGGCCATGCCCAGCTCCAGCCCGATGTAGCCCGCGCCGACCACGACCAGGCGGCGCGGCAGGCTCTCGGGCGCCAGCGCGCCGGTGGACGACACGACCGCGCCGCCGAACGGCAGCATGGGCAGCTCGACCGGCTCGGAGCCGGTGGCCAGCAGCAGGTGTTCGCAGCGCACGCGCACGGCCTCGCCCTCTGCGGGCTGCACGGTCACGGTCTTGCCGTCGTCGATGCGCGCCCAGCCCTTGTGTACCTGCACACCGGCCTTGCGCAGGAGCGCGCCCACGCCGCCGGACAGGCGCTTGACGATGCCGTCCTTCCAGCGCACGGTCTGCGCGATGTCGATGCTGGGTTCCTGCACCTTGATGCCCAGCGGCGAGCCGTGGGCCTGGTGGCGTGCAGCGTCGAACGCGTGCGCGGCGTGGATCAGCGCCTTGGACGGGATGCAGCCGATGTTCAGGCAGGTGCCGCCCAGGCTCTCGCCCTCGACCAGCACGGTGGGAACGCCGAGCTGGCCCGCGCGGATGGCAGCCACATAGCCGCCTGGGCCGCCGCCGATGACCAGCAGCTTGGTGGTGATTTCTTTCATGTGTATTCCTCCCGCTTCACTCGACGAACAGCAGGGCCGGGGTTTCGAGCAGCGCGCGCATGGCCTGGATGAATTGCGCCGC
>NZ_JAYRMO010000068.1:0-1890 GCF_041912635.1 Inhella sp. | reverse complement strand
CAAGGGCCGCTGGAACACGCTGCTGACCGCCTTGCAGCAGTTCAAGGACGACTACGAGAAGAACCAGCCCATGTGGCGCATCCTTCCCGAGTTCTGCCAGCAGCACAAGCGCTACGAGCGTATGGGCCTGCGCGACCTGTGCCAACACGTGCACGAGATGTACGCCAAGTACGACATCGCCCGCCTGACGACCGAGATGTACCTCTCGGACCTCACACCCGCCATGAAGCCCAGCGACGCCTACGCGCACATCGCACACCGCCAGACCGAGCGCGTGGAGATCGACCACCTCGAAGGCCGCATCACCGTGGGCCTGGTCACGCCGTACCCGCCCGGCATTCCGCTGCTCATCCCCGGCGAGGTGTTCAACAAAAAGATCGTGGACTACCTCAAGTTCGCACGCGAGTTCGCCAAGCTGTGCCCCGGTTTCGAGACCGACATCCACGGCCTGGTCGAGGTGGAAGACGAGAGCGGCCAGGTGCGCTACTACGCGGATTGTGTGGCCCAAGAAAAGTAATCAAATCTGGCTCCAGCGCCCGTCCATAAAGCGCAAGCAGCTATCAATTTAATAGCTATTTGTCCTGTGGCTGCGGGTCTTCGCGCACCCGCAGGTAGCTGGCGAAGCGCGGCAGCCCGCCATCGTGCGTGCCCCGGAAGCGGTAGGTGACCCAGGCGCCCACGGGCGGCGGGTGGTCGCGGTCGGCATCGCTGAAACCCGCGCCCAGCCGGAAGCGTTGACCCGTGGGCATCTCCACCCACAGCGCGCCCATGCGGCCCGCGTGGCGGCCCTTGCCAGGCAGGTGGGCGAGCACGCGCGCCTCGGCGTCCTCGTGTTCCTTGAGCTTGAGCAGGTCGTCGCTGCGTCCCGCGCGGTAGAGCGAGGCGCCCCGGTGCAGCATGAGCCCCTCGCCGCCTGCGCGCACGGTGCGCCGCAGCAGGGCCTGCAAGGCCGCATCCGTGGCCACGCGCCGCTGCGGCACGGCCTGCACCCACGGCTGGCCCAGGCGTTCCACCAGCGCCCGCAGGGCTGGCAGGCGCTCGTCAAAGGGGCCTCCGTGCGTGGGCAGGTCGAACACCATGAAGCGCATCTGCCTCCACGCGGCCTCGTTGGGCTGCTGCTGCCGGGTGGTGGACTGGGCGTGGCCGAAGCGCCCGCGCCCGGCCCACAGCTCGCCATCCATCGGCGTCTCGGGCCAGCCGGCGGTGAACCAGGCCGGGGCCGCCACGGTGGCGCCGCCGCGCGTGCGCAGGGATCGGCCGTCCCAGAAGCCACGCACACCGTCGTATTTTTCGCTCACCCAGTAGTCCTGCAGCGGCAGGCCGGGGCGGTACACCTGCGCCAGCAGCAGCGCCGGGGCGTCCGCCGCCGGAGCCTGGCCGGGCAGGGCGGCCAGCGCCAGCAGGGCCAGCCAGCTGCGACGGGGTAGTCTGCTATCAAAAAATGAGCTACTGGCGCTTGCTGTATAAGCGCTGGAGGCCATTTTTGCCTAAAGTCCTGTGGGTCAGACCTGGTCGGCGGACAGGCCCGCCGTCTGGCTGAAGCCGCCATCCACGTAGGTGATTTCGGCGGTAACGCCCGAGGCCAGGTCGGACAGCAGGAAGGCCGCCACGTTGCCCACGTCTTCAATCGTTACGTTGCGGCGCAGGGGCGAGGCGTCGGCCACGCGCGAGAGCAGCTTGCCGAAGTCCTTGATGCCGCTGGCGGCCAGCGTCTTGATGGGGCCGGCGCTGATGCCGTTGGCGCGGATGGCGCGGCCGTCCGCAGTGCGGCCCACGGCCTCGGCCAGGTAGCGCACGCTGGCTTCCAGGCTGGCCTTGGCCAGGCCCATGGTGTTGTAGTTGGGGATGGAGCGCAGCGCGCCCAGGTAGCTCAGCGTCAGCAGCGAGGAC
>NZ_JAYRMO010000067.1:0-2277 GCF_041912635.1 Inhella sp. | reverse complement strand
CCGAGGGGTCGATGAGCAGCGGGCAGCCGGGCAGCGCCTCGGGGCAGGTGAAGTGGAACACCGTGCGCCTTTTGCCAAACACCGGCAGGTCAATGCCCAGCCACTGCGCCACCGGGCGCGCCCAGGCGCCTGCGGCGTTGACCATGGCGCAGCACTCCAGCCGCTGGCCATCGGCCAGGCGCAGCGCACGGATGTGCTGCACGCCGCCGCTGGTCTGCGTATCCACGCCCATCGCTTCGCCCTGCACATAGCGCACCCCCTGCGACAGCGCCTTGCGCCGCAGGGCCTGCAGCAGGCTGTAGCCGTCGAACCAGCCTTCGCTGGACAGGCCCAGCGAGCCCAGTGCGATGCCGTCGGTCGAGAGCCAGGGGAAGCGTTCGCGCAGCTGTCCGGGCGTGAGCAGGGCCACATCGGCGCCCATGCTGCGCTGCACCGCGTGGTTGTCGCGCAGCACGGCCTCGCCTGCCGCGCTGGCCAGGTAGAGGTAGCCCGCTTCAACCAGGCCGATGTCCGGACGCTCACCGCCCACCTGCAGGCGCGCGCCGATGTCGCGCAGGAACTCGATGCCGAACTGCGAAATGGCGATGTTGATCGGGCTGGAGAACTGCTGCCGGATCGAGCTGGCCGACAGCGCCGACGAAGCCCGCGCATAGCTCGGGTCGCGCTCGACCACAACGACGGGCTGCTCTGGCGCCATCTGCGTCAGGTAATAGGCAATGGCGCTGCCAATGGCGCCGCCGCCGATGATGGCGATCGGCGCGCCCTGGGGGGTGGCAGTCATGGGATCAGACGTCGAAGCGCACGCCCTGCGCCAATGGGAGAGCGTCGCTGTAGTTGATGGTGTTGGTCGCGCGGCGCATGTAGCCCTTCCAGGCGTCGGAGCCCGATTCGCGGCCGCCGCCGGTTTCCTTCTCGCCGCCGAAGGCGCCGCCGATCTCGGCGCCCGAGGTGCCGATGTTCACGTTGGCAATGCCGCAGTCGCTTCCGGTGCTGGAGAGGAAGCGCTCGGCCTCGCGCAGGTCGGTGGTGAAGATGGAGGACGACAGGCCCTGCGGCACGCCGTTCTGTAGCGCAATCGCTTCTTCCAGGCTGGTGCAAGTCAACACATAAAGGATGGGCGCAAAGGTCTCGTGCTGCACCACCGCGCTCTGTGCGGGCATGCGCACCAGGGCCGGGCGGGCGTACCAGGCGTCCTCGCCCAGGGCCTGGCATTCGCGCTCGCCGCCCTGCACGCTGCCGCCTTGTTCACGCGCCTGCGCCAGGGCACCTTGCATCTGCTCGAACGCCGCGCGGTCCACCAGCGGGCCGACGAGCACGCCATCTTCCAGCGGGTCGCCCACGCGCACGCTGGCGTAGATCTTCTCCAGCCGCGCCAGCAGCGGCGCGGCCACGTCGCGGTGCACGATGAGGCGGCGCAGCGTGGTACAGCGCTGGCCCGCCGTGCCCACGGCGGCAAAGGTGATGGCGCGCGCGGCCAGCTCCAGGTCGGCGCTGGGCATGACCACCATGGCGTTGTTGCCGCCCAGCTCCAGGATGCTGCGGCCGAAGCGCTGTGCCACGTCTACCGCCACGGCGCGGCCCATGCGCGTGCTGCCCGTGGCGCTGAGCACGGGCACGCGCGGCGAGCGCGCCAGCAGCTCGCCCATTTCGCGCCCGCCCAGCAGCAGCGTGGCCAGGCCGTCGGGGGCGGCCACGCCCTGTTCGGCGGCAAACTCGTCCAGCGTCTGCTGCAGCAGGTGGTGGCAGGCAATGGCGCACAGCGGGGTTTTTTCGGAGGGCTTCCAGGCCACGGCGTTGCCGCACACCAGGGCCAGCGCGGCGTTCCAGGCCCACACGGCCACGGGGAAGTTGAAGGCCGAGATCACCCCCACCACGCCCATGGGGTGCCAGGTTTCCATCATGCGGTGGCCGGGGCGCTCGCTGGCAATGGTCAGACCATGGAGCTGGCGCGACAGGCCCACGGCGAAGTCGCAGATGTCGATCATCTCCTGCACTTCGCCCAGCCCTTCGGAGCGCACCTTGCCCGCCTCCAGCGACACCAGCAGGCCCAGCGCCTCCTTGTGCTGGCGCAGCTTCTGGCCCAGGCGGCGCACCAATTCGCCGCGCACCGGTGCGGGGGTGCTGCGCCATTGCAGGAATGCGGCGTGCGCACCCTCGATGAGCGCCTGGGCCTGCGCGCTGGTGTGGCTGGCGAGCTGCGCGTACACGGCGCCGTCGCGCGGTGCGCGCACGCTCAGGCCCTGGCCTTGCCAGGGGGCCAGGTCCAGGCCCAGTTGC
>NZ_JAYRMO010000066.1:0-2352 GCF_041912635.1 Inhella sp. | reverse complement strand
ACCGCATTGCCCCCTCGATCCTGTCCGCCGACTTTGCCCGCCTGGGCGAGGAAGTGCGCAGCGTCATCGCCGCCGGTGCCGACTGGATCCATTTCGACGTGATGGACAACCATTACGTGCCCAACCTGACCTTTGGCCCCATGGTCTGCCAGGCGCTCAAGCCCCATGCCGTCACGCCCGCAGGCCAGGCCGTGCCCATCGACGTGCACCTGATGATCCAGCCCGTGGACGCACTGGCCGCCGCCTTTGCCGAGGCCGGGGCCGACTACATCAGCTTCCACCCCGACGCTTCGGGACATGTGCACCGCAGCATCCAGGCCATCCGCTCCAAGGGCGTCAAGCCCGGGCTGGTGTTCAACCCCGCGCAGCCGCTGGACGTGTTGGACTGGGTGATCGATGACATCGACCTCATCCTGATCATGAGCGTCAACCCCGGCTTTGGCGGCCAGAGCTTCATCGACTCGGCCCTGCGCAAGATCGAGGCCGTGCGCAAGCGTATCGACGCCAGTGGCAAGGACATCCGGCTGGAAGTGGATGGCGGCATCAAGCAGGACAACATCCGCCGCGTCGCCGATGCGGGCGCAGACACCTTCGTGGCGGGCAGCGCCATCTTCGGCAAGCCCGACTACCGCAGCGTGATCGACGCCATGCGGGCGCAGCTATCAGCTACCCCAGACGCTGGAAAGTGAGCACGAACGCCACCCCGTCGGTGGTGTTGTGCGCGCTGATGGTGCCTCCCATCTTGGCCATGTAGGTCTTGGCCACAAACAGCCCCTGGCCCCGGTGCTCGCTGGCGCCGGGCGCAGGGTTCTGCTGGGGGTCTGACACGCCCAGTTCGAAAATCTGCTCCAGCAGCGCTTCGGCAATGGTCGAGCCCTGGTTGTGCAGGCTGGCGCTGGCGGTGGATTCCGATGCCGACAGCTCCAGCCGGATGCGCGAGCCCTGCGGTCGGTAGCGGTCGGCGTTGCGCAGGATGTGGGTCACCACATCCTCCAGCGCAAATTCATCGGCGCGCACGATGACGGGCGTGCCGGCGCCCGCGTACACCACGTTGGCAATGCCGGCAAAGTGCGCGTTGTCGGCCACATGGCGCAGGAAGGCATCCAGGTCCAGGCGGCCTTCGGGCAGGTTGGCGGCCTGCAGCGCCTCGGCGGGCGATGCGGTGCCGTACAGCACGTGCACGGCCTGCTGCATGCGCTGCACGTAGCGGTAGCCAGGGTCCTGCGGGCCGTGCAGCACCATGAGCGACTGCAGCGGCGACATGATCTCGTGGCCCACGGCGTGCCACATGTCGCGCTCCTGCTGGGCGCGCAGGCGCTCGCGTTGCAGGTCGTCCTTCACGCGCTGCAGCAGGTCGGCCAGGCCGCCCGCCAGAATGCCCAGCTCGTCGGAGCCGCGCAGGTCGGACACTTCGAGCTGGCCCAGTTGCGGGCCGATCTGGCCATCCTGCACGTTGTAGGACACAGCGGCTGCGCGCCGCGTCAGGGCCGTGATGCGGCGCAGCAGCCCCATCTCCACCGCCAGCCACGCCAGCGCAATGGCCGCCAGCATGGCCCCCAGGTACCAGGACATGCGCGATGCCACCGCCGCCAGGCTTTGCTCCACGCCGCGCAGGTTGCCGTGCAGGGTGACGACATAGTTGCCCGTGGGCGTGTCCAGCAGATCGAGCCCCTGGGGCGGCTGGGGAGGCGCATCGGTGGCGGCATCGAGCGGCAGCCAGCGCACCAGGCGCAACAGCCAGGGGGCGGTGGGTTCGTGCTCCACGTCGGAGCCCTTGAGCACCAGGGCCGAGGCTTCGTCCGCACCCATTTTGCGGATTTCCACACGCTCGCCCGGCAGCAGGCTGTGCTCCAGCTCGGCCAGGGACGCGGCCGAGCGTGCGCCGGGGGCGTTGCTGTCGAACAGCACGGGCGCGGGCTCTCCGGGCCCCAGCATCTGCACCTGCAGGCGCAGGGCGGCCAGGTCGTGCGGCGGCCATTCGGGCTTTTCTCCGCGCCGGAACAAGGCTTCGCGGAACAGCTCGACCGGCAGGCGGATGGAGTAGTGGGTGCGGTGCAGGCAGTCCTCCTGCGCAGGGGCCGCGCGGTCGCTGCAACGGCCGTTCTGCCAGAGCCAGCCGCGGAAATCGCGCACCGGCCGGGCGAGGCTGCCCAGTTGATCGCCGCCGGGGTCCACAAAGCCGGTCAGGCGCCCGCGCGCGCCGCTGCTGCCCGGCGCGGCGGGCAGGGCCTCGTAGGGGGCCAGCCAGCGGTAGGTTTCGCCGCGCATGTCCAGCGTCACGCGGGCGCGGTGCACGTCCTGCAGCGCCAGGGCGCCGCGCTCGCGGGGGCTGAGCGGGCCGGCCAGAAAGCT
>NZ_JAYRMO010000065.1:0-2621 GCF_041912635.1 Inhella sp. | reverse complement strand
CAGCAGCACGCGGATGCCCGCGGCATCCTCGGGCAGGTGGCTCTGCGCGTTCAGCAGCGTGAGGGCGGAGGGTGCGCCCTGGCTGCGGCTGCCATGCGCGGCTGCGCCCGCGTCCAGCCCCAGCCCCGCTTCATAGCCCGGCGGCTTGTGCAGCAGCAGGGTGACGGGGGTGAGCGCCAGCAGGCTGGCGTCTTTCTCTACCGTCACCGCCTGGCCGGGGCGCACGCGTGCGCCAGGGAGTTCCACCACCTGGCCTTCCACGCGCACAAAGCCGCCTTCGATGTACTGCTCGGCGGTGCTGCGCGAGCAGGCCAGTTGTTCGGCCACACGTTTGGCCAGGCGGATGTGGCTGGGGTCAGGGTTCTTGTCGGTCATCGAATGAAGAGGGTGGGGTGTTCAGTTGTTGCCGGGCTGCTGCGCGCGGATGCGCTCCACATGCGCGATCAGCGAGCGCTGGGCCAGCGGCCACATGCGTGGCGGCACGTCGGCGTAAGCCAGTTCCACCCACTGCTCCACCGTGCCTTCGGGGAGCTGCTGCATGGCGGCGATGACCTTGGCCTCGCGCGCCAGGCGGTGGCCTTTGAGCTGGGCGATGGCGCCGCGTGCCTCGCCCAGCACATGGCCGTGCGCGGGCAGGATGAACGCCACGCCGTGTTCGGCGCAGAGCGCATCGAGCCGGTCGAGCGCGTCGAGGTAGTCGGCCATGTTGCCGTCGGGCGGGTTGATGATGGTGGTGCTGCCGTTGAGGATGTGGTCGCCACTGAACAGCAGGCCGTCCTCGCGCAGCAGCAGGCACACATGGTTGGCCGCGTGGCCCGGCGTGTGCACCACCTGCAGGGTGTGGGTGATTTCGCCGTCCAGCCCTTTGCCAGTAAGCGTGAGCAGCTCATTGTTTGATAGCGCACGGTCGGGCGTGAACTGGCTGTCAGCGCGCGCCGTGGGGGCCGAGGGCAGGCCCAGGATGGGCGGCGTGGCGCGGCCCGCGCGCTGGCACATCTGCTGCAGCGGCTTGCTGCCTGGCGAGTGGTCGGGGTGCGAATGCGTGCATACGATCATGCGGATGTCGCCGCCCGCGGCGCGCCACAGGCGCTCCAGGTGTTCGGCGTCTGCCGGGCCGGGGTCGATGGCGATGTAGCCCGTGGCCGGGTCGCCCACCAGGTAGCTGTTGGTGCCGGGGCCGGTCATCACGCCGGGGTTGGGGGCCGTGAGGCGCTGCACGTTCTTCAGCAGCGGCACGGCGCGCTCGCTCTGCCAGTCCAGCGGGTGGGCGATCTGGCCGTCGGGGCAGACCAGGGCCAGTTCGCCAAAAGGCATTTCGTCTTCCATGTAGCGCGCTTCCTTGCCATTGAGCAGGCCCGCGCGCGGGCAGCTCGTCCACAGCGGGGCTTCGCTCACGGCGCAGGCGGCGAGCACATCGTCCGCGCGCGCGAAGGGCGCCAGCCGCTGCAGCGTGCGGATGGTCGGGAAGATCATGAAGAAGCCGCCAGCGGCGTGGCGCTCCAGGGCGTCCTGCGGGCGCACCCATTGGGGCTCGAACTGCTCGGCTTCGTCGGCCACGGGCGTCTGGCCTTCGGGCATGCGCGCCACCAGAAACGGCACATCAAAGCGCTTGGGCAGGTCGCGGTCGGTGATCCAGCGCGCCAGGGTGAACACACCGTCGGCGGCCAGCCGCAGGCCGCGCGCCTGGCATTGTGCGGCGAACGGGGCCTGGCGGTCGAGCGCGGCGATGTCGTCGGCCCCGCCCCAGCGCCCGTCGGCATGGCGCGCCAGCAGCACGCCCAGCTCCTCGAAGCTCTCGCGGATGGCGGCAATGGCCTCGGTGAGCTGTTCGTCGCCCTGCGTGGTGCGGCGTGCGGCGGCGGCGTGCGATTGCGTGTCCAGCGCGTCGATGCCGCCGCCGGGGAACACGTAGGCGCCCGGCGCAAAGCTGGCTTGCTGCGAGCGCCGCGTCATCAGCACCTCCAGCCCCTGCGCGCCATCGCGCAGCAGCAGCACGGTGGCGGCGTTCAAGGTGGGAACGGGCGGGCGGGGCGGGTGCAGGAGCTGGCTGGGGCGTGTCATCCGCCTATTATCAGCACCCCCCTGAGCGGCTGCGCCGCTTCCCCCCGCTCTCGCAGCGCTGCGCGCTGCGGGCAGGGGGACGCTCCCAGCGCGGCGGGGCGGCCCTTGCGCGGGAGCCCTGGTCTGAAGCGTGCCAGGTGGATGCGCCGTGTTGAAGCAACGCGGAATCGAGTCAGCTCAGTCGCGGGCGGGAATCTCCAGCCCGCGCTGCACGGCGGGGCGCTCCACGAAGGCCGCCAGCGCACGCTGCACCTGCGGGAAGCGGTCGAACTCCACCAGTTCGCCCGCGCCATAAAAGCCCACCAGGTTGCGCACCCAGGGGAAGATGGCGATGTCGGCAATGGTGTACTCGTCGCCCATCACCCAGCGGCGGCCCGCCAGGCGCTGCTCCAGCACGCCGAGCAGGCGTTTGGATTCGGCCACGTAGCGGTCGCGCGGGCGCTTGTCCTCGTAGTCCTTGCCCGCAAACTTGTGGAAGAAGCCGAGCTGGCCGAACATCGGCCCCACGCCGCCCATCTGCCACATGAGCCATTGCAGCGTCTCGAAGCGCGCGGCGGCGG
>NZ_JAYRMO010000064.1:0-2952 GCF_041912635.1 Inhella sp. | reverse complement strand
AGGTCAACGAAGCAGCTCAAGCCCTAAACTTATCCACAGCCGACCCCTTCAAAGTCGGCTTCCACCCCTGGCTCAATATTCGGTCGGCGCGGTGGCTCAGATTTGGATCGGCGCCGACAGCGCCTCAGAGATGCGTGGCCACACATGACCACTTCGCTTCATCGCCTGGAAACTCACCAGCAGGATGTGCAGCGGCACCTCCAGCTGCTCCGCGCTGACGCCCATGCGCGGCAGCACGAGGATGGCCGCCAGCAGGTTGGGCTGCTGGGCGAAGACCTCATCGGCCAGCTGGACCTTCTGGGCTTGGCTCATGCCTTCGACATCCAAGACCGCTCGGCCCAGCACCGCCAGCGTGATGCGTCCCATCGTCGTCTTGTCCGCGGTCCTCAGGCCTGCCAGCGATGCGGCAGCAGCTCGTCAATCCGATGGCTGGGATGCGAGTGGATGCGCGCCAGCACGTCGCGCAGGTAGGCCCAGGGGTCCAGGCCGTTCATCTTGGCCGACTGCACGAGGCTCATCACCACGGCTGCCCGGTGCCCGGCCAACTCGCTGCCCACGAACAACCAGTTCTTCGCGCCCAGCTTCCAGGGCTTGATCTGCCGCTCGATGAGGTTGTTGTCGATGGCCACCGCGCCGTCCAGCAGGTGCAGCGTGAGCGAGTCCCAGGCGTTCAGGCTGTAGTCGATCGCCTCGGCGATCTTGCTGCCATCGAGCACCTGCCGGCGCTCAAGCCGCAGCCACACCTCGAACTCGTCCCACAGGGGCTGGCTCAGCCGCTGCCGGGCCTCGCGGCGTTGCGTGTCGTCCATGTCGACATAGGTGCCTTCCGCACGGTAGATGCGCGCCCAGCGTTGAACGGCATCCAGGGCCACGCTGCTGGCACTGCTGCCGCCACGGCTGAGTTCCTCGAAGCGCCTTCGTGCATGCGCGGCGCACGCCGCGGCCTTGCGCTGCGGGTGGACCTGGGCGTCGAGCACGGCGTTGTAGGCCGCGTACTGGTCGGTGAGCAAGACGCCGCTCCAAGCCGGCTGCGGGCACGGCCCCGCCTTGCCCCCAAGGAAGGCCACCGGGTACTGCGCCCCTCGGCCCAGGCAGAACTGGTAGATCACGCCTGGGTTCGGGTCATGGTGGCTGCGCGCCCAGGCCCAGATGTAGGCCCGCTTCGTCTTGCCCGCGCCGGGGTCCAGCAGCGGGATCGGCGTCTCGTCGGCGTGCAGCACGCGAGAGCCCAGGATGAAATGCCGCAGCGCTTCGTAGAGGGGCTCCAGCTTCGCGCCCCCGGCACCGCCCCAGGTGGCCAGCGTGGCGCGCGGTGTGTGCACGCCGGAGCGGGCGTTGATGGGCTCTTGCCGGTAGTACGGCAGGTGATCGACGAAGCGACTGATCAGGGTGTAGGCCACCAGGCCGCTGGCGGGGATGCCGCCATCGACCACATCCGGCTCGGCGGGTTCTTGACGCAGAACTTCACAGCACCGGCAGGCCCATTTGCCGTAGATGTGGCGGTGCACGAAGAATTCGGCCGGCACGATGTCCAGCTTCTCGCTGACGTCCTCGCCGATGCGCTGCATGGGCTGGCCGCAGCCCGGCGTGGCGCAGTGGGTGTCGGCGGGCTCGTGGCGGTGTTCGACGCGGCGCAGGTGCGCAGGCAATGCCTGGCGGCGCGGCTTGGCGCGCGGCGCCTTGTGGGTCTTGGGGGCTTCGGGTAGGTTGGCCTGCAGCTCTGCAAGTTGCGCCTGCAGGCTGGCCTCGTCCTCGACCAGGGTCTCGGCGAACAGCGCGCGCTGCTCGGCTGTCATTGCCTCGGTCTTGGCGCCGAACTTCCAGCGCTTGAGGCGCGCCAGCTCAAAGTTGAGCTTGTCCAGCTTCGCATCGCGCCAGGCGATCTCGCGCGCCTGGGACTGGACCTGCTGCTGTAGCTGCGCGATCAGCGTGGCCGCCTCGGCAGGCCAGGTCGTGGGGTCAAGGGAGGCGGTGCTGCCGAGCATGGGCGGCATGGTGCCGTGCCCTGCATCGACACGCCATCGGCACTTGCGCTGTCAACGGCTCAGCAGCGGCGAATGGTGTTGAACTCGCTCAGGCGCTGCCAGGGCAGGCCCAGCTGCAGGGCATCGAACTGCTGGCTGCTCAGCTGCAAGGCCGGCGCAGCCGCACCTGACTGGCAGGTGGGCGGCACATGCCAGACGAAGCGTCCGGCATGCAGCCTGCGGGTGGCGCACCACACGCCAAAGCCATCGTGCACGAGCAGCTTGATGCGGCTGGCACGCGCGTTGGCGAACAGGTAGCCGTGGTGCGCACGGGCCTCGCCCAGTAGGTTGACGACCACAGCCAGCAGCCGGTCGGCGCCTGCGCGCATGTCCTGGGGTTGGGTGCACAGCCATAGGGCGTCGATGCGGATCACCGCAGCAGCTCGCGCAGCCAGGCGCTCATCTCGGCGGCAGCTGACAACGGCCAGTCGATGCGCACGGACAGCGGGCCGCGACGCAGTTCGATCTCAACGCGCTGAGCCGCCGTCGGTACTGGTGTCGCAGGAGGTTCGATCCTCACCGGCACGAAGGCCGGCACAGGAAGAGCGGGCTGCCCGCCGTCGCGAGCGAGCTTGCGCCAGCCGTGCACGATGTTGGCGTTGATGCCGTGCGCCATGGCGATCTTGGCGACCGAGGCGCCAGGCGCTGCGCATGGCGCAAGGATCTGCGCCTTGAGCGCCGGGCTGTGGTTACGCCGAATCCGCTTCTTGTCCGTAGCCATCGTGTCCACGATGAGTTGATCGTGGACAGCATCGTTTGCGAGTCAGGCCAGGAGTTCAAGGTGGGATGCCCAGACGCTCACAGTTCGCCCCGCACACGCAAGAGGGCTACATCCGCGCCGTGCGCAAGCTCTCTGCGTTCCTGGGCCGCTCGCCCCACACCGCGACCGCTGAGGACCTGCGCCGCTTCCAACTGCACCTGGTGGACA
>NZ_JAYRMO010000063.1:0-3229 GCF_041912635.1 Inhella sp. | reverse complement strand
GGCTACGGCGAGGCCGGGCTCAAGGACGTGCAGGAGGCACTGGCCGCGCGCAAGCTGCAGGCGGTGCATGTCACGCGCTTCCCGCTGGGCGTGACGGACCTGCGCAAGGATCTGCAGGCTGCGCGCGAGGCCGGGGCCAACGTGATCTTCAGCTACACCGTGGGCCCGGAGGAGGCCGTCATCGCCAACAGCCGCAAGGACATCGGCTGGAAAGTCCCGCTGGTGGGTGCCTGGCCACTGTCGTTCCCCTTCTTTATCGATGGTGCCAAGGACGCGGCCGAGGGTGCGCTGATGGCCCAAACCTTCATTGCCGAGCCCAGCAACGAGCGCCGGGCCTCCTTTTTGACCAACTTCAAGCGCAAGCACGGCGAACGCATGGCCGTTCCCATGGCGGCTGCGCAGGGCTACGACGCCACCTATCTGCTCACCTACGCGCTGTTCGGCATCCGCGACGGCAAGCTCGACGGCCCTGCCGTCAAGAACGCGCTGGAGAACATCAAGCGCGTGTACTACGGCGTGGTGGCCACCTACGAGCGCCCCTTCACGCCCGAGGACAAGGACGCCATCACCGAGAACATGCTGGTCATGGGCAAGGTGCATAACGGGGCCATCACCTTTGCTTATCCTGAGGACGCCAAGCGCAATCTGATCGTGCAGCGGAAGAAGTAGGGGCAACCCCCTGTGGCGCTCCGCGCCTTCCCCCTTCTCTCGCCTCGCCGCGCGAGTCGGGAAGGGGGACGCCACCAGCGCTGCGGGGCGGCCCTTGCGCGGTGGCTGCTGGCCTGCGCACCGTCAGTTGCTTAGAGGGCGGGCCTTGCCAGTGCTGCTGTGGGGGCGTTCCCGCAGCCCTGCGGTATCAAGCCCGTGCGGGTTGCAGGCGGGTGCCCTTGGGGGTGCGGTCGAAACCGTAGAAACCAAAGTCCATGCCGGGGCGTTGGCCGCCGATGAGTTCGGCCAGGGCCAGGCCAGAGCCTGCGCCGTGCGTCCAGCCCAGGGTGCCGTGGCCGGTGTTGACCCACAGCCCGCGCAGTGGCGTGCGGCCGATGAAGGGGATGTTGGTGGGCGTGGCGGGGCGCAGGCCCGTCCAGTACTGAGGGTTGCCGCCTTGCTCGTCGGTGCGGGTATCGCACACACCGGGGAAGAGCTCTTCGATGCGGCGCGACAGCATATGGCAGCGGGCCTTGGCCACCGGGGTGTCCAGCGCCATGTCAAAGCCGCCCAGCTCGATGGTGCCGGCCACGCGCAGTTGGTTGCCCAGGCGGCTGATGGCGATCTTGCGACCGTCGTCCAGGGCCGAGACGGTGGGGGCAGCGTCGGGGCGCAGGATGGGGAAGGTGGCGCTGTAGCCCTTGCCGGGGTAGATCGGCAGGTCCACACCCACGCTGCGCAGCAACGGCGCGCTGTAAGAGCCGCATGCGACAACGATGGCGTCACCCTGGAGTATTTGGTCTTTTTGGCCTGCAGCGCCCGGATGGTTTGCGCGAACAGCTACTGAATTGATAGCATTTCCGTGGCGCTCCAGGCGCAGCACATCGTGGCCATACAGGATCTGCACGCCTTTGTCGGCGCAGCGCTGGGCGAGTTGCTGGGTGAACTGGCGCGCATCACCGCTCTCGTCGGTGCTGGTGTAGGTGCCGCCCACAATGCGGTCACCGTAGGCGCGGAAGGCGGGCTCGATCTGCAACAGCTCCTCGCGGGTGACCAGGCGGCGCTGCACGCCGTGCTTGCGCATCACTTCCACGGCCAGACCGGCGTCGTCGAAGGACTTCTGGTCCGAGTAGAAATGCGCGATGCCGCGCTCCAGGCGGTGGTACTCGATGCCGGTGCTGCGCACCAGTTCCTTGAGTGCGCGGTGGCTGTAGGCGCCCAGCTCCACCAACTGCTGCACGTTGCGCTCGAAAGCGGTGTCGTTGCACTGGGCCAGAAACTTCAGCCCCCAGCGCCATTGCTGCCAGTCCAGTTGCGGGCGAAACAGCAGCGGCGCCTCTTTGTCGAACAGCCACTTGAGCGCCTTCCAGGGCGCTTCGCGGTTGGCCCAGGGCTCGCAGTAGCTCACCGAGATCTGCCCTGCGTTGGCAAAACTCGTCTCCAGCGCCGCGCCGGGCTGGCGGTCAATGACGGTAACCTCGTGGCCCCGCTCGCGCAGATGCCAGGCTGTGCTGATGCCGATGATGCCGGCGCCGAGAATGATGGTTTTCATGGCGCGCAGTGTGCGCCGCAGGGCCCAAAAAATAAAGTCAAATTAACCGCATTCAAAAAACATCAGACAAGCTTATAATTCAAGCCTCGTTGTTTCAAGGTTCCCGCCATGAGTTCCTACGATCCTGCCGCCCTGGAGTGCCTGGCCGCCATTGTGGAGGAAGGGGGGTTCGAGCGGGCCGCCCAGCGCCTCAACGTCACCCAATCGGCGGTGTCCCAGCGCCTGCGGGCGCTGGAGGCGCTGGTTGGCTCCGTGCTCATTGTGCGCAGCCGCCCCCTGCGGCCCACGTCGGCGGGGCAGTTGCTGCTCAAGCACACCAAGCAATTGCGCCTGTTGCGCGCCGACCTGGAACGCGACCTGCAGGAGCTGGCACCCAGCGCCCCCGGCAGCGGTCGCGAGGACGAGCGCATCTCCATCGCCATCAACGCCGACAGCATTGCCACCTGGGCGCTGGACGCGGTGCACGACCTGGTGCGCCAGCGCCTTCCGCTGGAGATCATTGCCGACGACCAGGACTTCACCCAGGAATGGCTGCGCTCGGGCCAGGTGCTGGGCTGCGTCACCACGCTCAAGCAGGCCATGCGCGGTTGCCGCATGGTGCCGTTGGGCGCCATGCACTATGTGGCCGTGGCGTCCAGCAGCTTTGCGCAAAAACACCTGCCCAATGGCCTGACAGCCCACAACTTCCGCGAAGTGCCGTTCCTTTCCTTCAACCGCAAGGACGACATGGCGGCAGAGTTCGTCGCGCGTACCTTCGGCCTCAAGCGGGTGGCGCTCAACCACCTGTTCGTGCCCAGCACCGAGGGCCAGCTGCATGCGGTCAAGGCGGGCTGGGCCGTGGGCGTGCTGCCCGAGTTGCTGGTGCGCCCCGCACTTGCCGCCGGGGAGGTGGTGGACGTTGCCCCCGGCCACACGCTGCCCATCCAGTTGTACTGGCATTGCTGGAACCTGGAATCCGAGGTGCTCGAAGCCCTTACCCAGGCCCTGACCGAGGCCTCGGCGCGCGATCTGGATCAGGGAAACTCCGGA
>NZ_JAYRMO010000062.1:0-3845 GCF_041912635.1 Inhella sp. | reverse complement strand
ATCACCGAAGAGGCCCCCGCATGACGCATGAAAAAGCCATCCTCACCTGCGCCCTCACCGGCGTGCTGACCAACCCCCAGCAACACCCGGTGCCCGTCACCCCCACGCAGATGGCCGCGCAGGCGCGCGACGCCTACAACGCGGGCGCGAGCATCATGCATGTGCACATCCGCGCGCAGGAACCCGGCATGGGCCACATGCCCAGCTGGGACCCGGACGTGGCCCAGGAGGTGGTGGACGCCATCCGAGCGGCCTGCCCGGGCGTCATCATCAACCTGACCACCGGCGTGATCGGCAAGGACATCAGCGGGCCGCTCGCCTGCATCCGCCGCGTCAAGCCCGAGATCGCCGCCTGCAACGCGGGCAGCCTGAACTACCTCAAGATCAAGGAAGACGGCAACTGGGCCTGGCCGCCCATGGTGTTCGACAACCCGGTGGCCAAGGTGCAGCAGTTCCTCGACGTGATGGAGGAGTGCGGCACGCACCCCGAATTCGAGTGCTTCGACGTGGGCATCGTGCGCTCGGTCACCATGTACATCAAGAACGGCATGCTCAAGCCCGCCATGGGCCGCCCCGAATACAACCTGGTGATGGGCGTGGCCTCGGGCATGCCCTGCGATGCCCAGCTGCTGGAGCTGCTGCCGCAATGGATGGCGCCGGGCGCCGTGTGGCAGGCCACGCTGATCGGCCGCCAGGAGATCTGGCCCGTGCACCAGAAGACGGCGGATCTCGGCGGCATGCTGCGCACCGGGCTGGAAGACACCTTCTACCTGCCCGATGGCAGCCGCGCCAGCGGCAACGGTGTGCTGATCGAGGCGCTGGCCCAATGCGCGCGCAACGCCGGGCGCGCAATCGCCTCCCCGGCCGAAGCACGCGAACTGCTCGGCCTGACACCCGCCTGACCCCAGCTGGCGAGCCCCCCGCAGAAGGGGCCGCCGCAACGGCTGCGCCCGCACGGCGCAGCCGCTCAGCCCTGTGCACAGCGCCGTAGGGCAGAAAAAATACCGGAGACAAAACATGCCCATCACCCAAGCGAGCCATGGGCCGCAGGCCGCGCGCGACCAGAGCTTCCAGAGCATCCCGGCCCGCTTCGTGGCCACCAGCCAGCGCCAGCCGCAGGCGCCCGCCTATTTCGAGCGCAACGCCAGCGGCTGGCAGCCCACCACCTGGCAGGAATACGCCCAGCAGGTGCGCCAGGCCGCCCGTGCGCTGGTGGCGCTGGGCGTGCAGCCGGGCGACGCGGTATGCATCCTGGGCTTCAACCGCCCCGAATGGATCACCATGGACCTGGCCGCCATGATGGTGGGCGCCATGGCGGCCGGTATCTACTGGAGCAGCGCGGCCAACGAGATCGCCTACATCGTCGAGCACAGCGGCTGCGCCGTGCTGCTGGTGGAAAACGAAACGCAATGGGCCAAAGCGGCGGCAGAGCCCCAGGCGCTGGCCCGCCTGCGCGCCACCGTGCTCATGCGCCAGGCGCCGGGCGATGCCCGGCCGCAGGTGCCCGAGGGCGTGGCCGCACCCATGGCCTGGGAGCAGTTCCTGGCGCTGGGCGGCATGGAGCACGACGCCGAGGTGCAGTGCCGCATGGACGCGATCCGCGAGGAGGACATCGGCACGCTGATCTACACCTCGGGCACCACGGGCCACCCCAAGGCCGTGGAGCTGACGCACGCCAACCTGAGCTGGACCTCGGCCGCGCTGTCGGCCGCCTTCCAGGTGGGCCCGCAGGACCGGCTGATTTCCTACCTGCCGCTGGCGCACATCGCCGAGCAGCATGGCTCCATCTGCAACCACGCGCTGGCGGGCTACCAGCTCTACTTCGCGCGCTCGCTGGAGAGCCTGGGCGAGCACCTGCAGGAAGTGCACCCCACGGTGTTCTTCGGCGTGCCGCGCGTGTGGGAGAAGATGCAGGCCGCCATCGCCACCAAGCTGGCGGGCGCCACGGGCGCCAAGGCCCGGCTGGCGCGCTGGGCGCTGCGCACCGGACGCGCCTGGCACGCCGAGCGCCTGCAGGGGCGCACGCCCGGCGCGTGGCTGGACTGGCAGTACCGCTGGGCGCACCAATTGGTGCACCGCAAGGTGCAGGCCGCGCTGGGGTTCGACCAGGCACGCATCCTCCTCTCCGGCGCGGCGCCCATCGGCGTGGAAAACCTGGAATTCTTCACCGGCCTGGGACTGCAGATCGGCGAGGTGTACGGCCAGTCCGAGGACTGCGGCCCCACCGCCATCAGCCTGCCGGGCTTCATCCGCCTGGGCGCGGCGGGCAAGACCCTGCCCGGCATGCAGGTGCGCATTGCAGGCGACGGCGAGATCCTCGTCAAAGGGCCCAACGTGTTCCGCGGCTACCGTGGCCGCCCCGAGGCCACCGCCGAGGTGCTGCAGGACGGCTGGCTGCACAGCGGCGACCTGGGCCGCATCGACGAGGACGGCTTCCTCTACGTGACCGGCCGCAAGAAGGACCTGCTCATCACCTCCGGCGGCAAGAACATCTCGCCCGGCAACATCGAGGCCGACCTGATGGGCCTGCCCCTGGTAGAGCACGCGGTGGTCATTGGCGACGCGCGCCACTACCTCAGCGCGCTGCTGACGCTCAAGCCCGATGTGCTGCAGGAATTCGCCCGGCAGCACCAGTTGCCCGGTAGCCCAGCCGAATGGAGCCGCAGCCCCGCAGTGCATGCCGAACTGCAGCGCGGCATCGACGCCGTCAACGCACGGCAGGCGCGCGTAGCGCAGGTGCGCAAGTTCTCGGTACTGGAGAGCGCCTTCACCATCGACAACGGCTGCCTCACGCCCACACAGAAGATCCGCCGCAACGTGGTGCAGCGCCAGTACGCCGAGGAAATCGAGGCCCTGTACCGCGACGGCTCCAGCGCGCCGCACTGAGCCGCTGCTTCGCTGGGCGTCAGCCGCGCTTGGCGCTCCAGAGCCACAGCGCGGCGCCCCCGGCGATCATGGGCAGGCACAGCCACTGCCCCATGCTCATGCCCAGCGACAGCAGGCCCAGGAAGCTGTCGGGCTCGCGGAAGTATTCGGCGATGAAGCGGAAGACGCCGTAGCCGAACAAAAAGGCCGCCGCTACCTGCCCCTGGCGGCGCTCCTTGCGCGCATACAGCCACAGCAGCACGAACAGCAGCAGCCCCTCCAGCAGAAACTGGTACACCTGCGAGGGGTGGCGCGGCAGCATGGAGCCGCTGTGCGGGAACACCATGCCCCAGGGCAGGTCGGGGTTGGCAAAGCGCCCCCACAGCTCGCCGTTGATGAAGTTGCCCACGCGGCCCGCCGCCAGGCCCGTAGGCACGCAGGGCGCCACGAAATCGGCCACCTGCAGCCAGGGCCGCTGGCGCGTGCGCGCAAACCAGAAGAAGGAGCCAATCACGCCCAGCAGCCCGCCATGAAAGCTCATGCCGCCCTGCCACACCGCAAAAATCTCCAGCGGGTGCGCCGCGTAGTAGCCCGGCTTGTAGAACAGGCAGTAGCCCAGGCGCCCGCCCACGATCACACCGACCACACCCAGGAAAAGAATGTCCTCCACATCCCTGCGCGTCCACGCCGCAGAGCCGGTGAGCGACACAAACGGCTCATGCCGCAGACGCCGCAGGCCCAGCAGCATGAACAGGCCAAACGCGGCCAGGTAGGTCAGCCCGTACCAGTGGATGGCCACAGGGCCGAGCTGCAGCGCGATGGGGTCGATGTGGGGATAGGTCAGCATGGTGGGCGGTATTGTGCCCGGCGCGGCGGGCGGGAGCAGAAGGCGCCATGGCAAACCTTGGGGTTTTGAATCAAATCAGGCTCCAGCGGTTATACAGCAAGCGCGAGCAGCTATGGTTTTTGTACTGCTTTTC
>NZ_JAYRMO010000061.1:0-3996 GCF_041912635.1 Inhella sp. | reverse complement strand
TGCTGCCAGGTCGATGACCTCGGGCGGAATGCGCAGGTCGGACTTGGTGGAGAAGAACACCTTGACCTTGGGCGTGACCAGGGAGGCGGCGTTCTGTTCCATCACCACCGCAATGCGCCCGGATTCCAGCCGCACCAGCGAGCCCACGGGATAGATGCCGATGCTCTTGACGAAGGCCTGGAACAGGCGCGGGTCCAGGTGGCCCTTGGTCCACTCGGCCATGCGGCGGATGGACTCGGCCGGGTCCCAGCCGCGCTTGTAGGGGCGGTCGGAGGTAACGGCGTCGTACACGTCGCAGATGGCGGCCATGCGGGCAATGGTGCTGAGCTTGTCGTGGCCCAGGCGGTCGGGGTAGCCGGTGCCGTCCATCTTTTCGTGGTGGTGCAGGCAGGCGTCGAGCACGGCGGCCTCCACGCCGCCGCCTTCCTTGAGCATCTTCCAGCCTTCGACGGGGTGGCTCTTGACCATCTCGAACTCTTCGTCGGTCAGCTTGCCCGGCTTGTTGAGCACCGCCAGCGGAATGGCGGCCTTGCCCAGGTCGTGCAGCAGCCCGGCCATGCCCGCGCTGCGGGTCTGGGCGTCGTTCAGGCCGATCTGGCGCGCCAGCGCCACCATCAGCGCGCACACGGCCACCGAGTGCATGTAGGTGTAGTCGTCGGCCGTTTTCAGGCGCGCCAGACTGATGAGCGCGCCGGGGTTGCGCGTGACCGAATCCGATATCTCCTGCACCAGGCTGGAGGCCGACTCGGCATCTACCGCCTTGCCCATGCGCGCTTCCTGGAACATGGATACCACGGCCTCCTTGGCCTGGCCGCAAATCTGGGCGGCGCGGTGCAGCTCGGCCTGGGTGGTGGTGGGGCGCAGGTCGCGCACCGGGGGCGGCGGCAGCTCGGGCTCCACCACCTTGAGCGGGGGCAGGGCCACCAGCTCGCCAAAATCGGTGGCGCGGCGCACTTCGTCTTCTTCAGGGCTGACCGAAGGCTTGCCTTGGGCCACATCCTTGCCGCGCGAGATATCGATCCACACCTCCTCCACGGCGGTGGCGCGGATGCGCTCCATGTCCTTGGGGTCGGTCAGCACGAACTTGGTGCGCCAGAACGGATGATCCATCCACGAGCCGCAGAACTCGTGCAGGTACATGCCCAGGGTCAGGTCTTCGACTCGGATACGTTTGAGCATGGTTCGGTGAAGGGTGCGCAGAGGTAACAGAAAGACACAGGCCTGCGGCCATGGTAGCCTTTTTCCCCTCCACTGTGTTGCTGCACTGCCGTATTCCGATGCCTTCTTCACCCAGCCCCGCCCAGCAAGCCCTGCGCAAGCTGGGGCTGTTACGCGACATCGACCTGGCCCTGCACCTGCCGCTGCGCTACGAGGACGAAACCCGCATCACCCCGCTGCGCAATGCGCGCGACGGAGACACAGTGCAGATCGAGGCCACGGTGACCCACAGCGAGGTGCAGTTGCGCCCGCGCCGCATGCTCAAGGTGGTGGTGGACGACGGCACGGGCACCTGCGAGCTGACCTTCTTCAGCTTCTACCCCTCGCACCTCAAGACACTGGCGGTGGGCGCGCGCCTGCGTATCCGGGGCGAGGTGCGCGGCGGCTTCTGGGGGCGGCAGATGCTGCACCCGGCGTTCCGCGCGGCGGGGGGCGAGCTGCCCTCGGCGCTGACGCCGGTGTACCCCAGCACCGCAGGCCTGCCCCAGCCCTACCTGCGCCGCGCCATTGCCACGGCCCTGCAGCGCGCAGACCTGTCGGAAACGCTGTCCCCCGGCGCCCAGCCGCCCCTGGCGCGCTTTATGGGGCAAAACGGCCTGCAGCGCCCGTACAGCCTGCGTGAGGCGCTATTTTTTTTGCACCATCCGGCGCCCGATGTGGCGCTGGCCACGCTCGAAGACCACAGCCACCCGGCCTGGCAGCGCCTCAAGGCCGAGGAACTGCTGGCACAGCAGCTCACCCAGTTGCAGGCCCGGCGCGAGCGCGACCGCCTGTGCGCACCGGTGCTGCACGCCCCGGCGTTGGCCGATGGCGCCGCCCCGCTGCACGCCCAATTGCTGGCCCAGCTCCCGTTCCCGCTCACGGCGGCGCAGCAGCGCGTGGGCGAAGAAATCGCCGCCGACCTGGCCCGCCCCGTGCCCATGCACCGCTTGCTGCAGGGCGACGTGGGCGCCGGCAAGACCGTGGTGGCCGCGCTGGCCGCCTGCCGCGCCATGCAGGCCGGCTGGCAGTGCGCGCTGATGGCGCCCACCGAAATCCTGGCCGGGCAGCACTTCACCAAGCTCGTGGGCTGGCTGGAGCCGCTGCTGGCCGCACGCGGACAGCGCGTGGCCTGGCTGGCGGGCGGGCAAAAGAAGAAGGAGCGCAGCGCCATGCTGGAACAGGTGGCCAGCGGCGAAGCCGCCCTGGTGGTGGGCACGCACGCCGTCATCCAGGAGCAGGTGCGTTTCAAGAACCTGGCGCTGGCCATCGTGGACGAGCAGCACCGCTTTGGCGTGCTGCAACGCCTGGCCCTGCGCCGCAAGCTGGCGGAGGGCATCGACGCCGGGCCGCCCCAAGGCGATGCAGCCCCCTCGGGAGGCAGCGACCCGCGCAGCGGTGGAGCGTGGGGGCCCTCGGTGCCCATGGAGCCGCACATGCTGATGATGAGCGCCACCCCCATTCCGCGCACGCTGGCCATGAGCTACTACGCCGACCTGGACGTGTCGGTCATCGACGAATTGCCGCCGGGGCGCACGCCCGTGGTCACCAAACTCATTGCCGACAGCCGCAAGGACGAGGTGATCGCGCGCATCGGCGCCCAGGTGGCGGCCGGGCGCCAGGTGTACTGGGTGTGTCCACTGATCGAGGAGAGCGAGGCGCTGGACCTGTCGAACGCCACGGCCACGCACCAGGAGCTGAGCGAGTCCCTGCCCGGCGTGCTGGTGGGCCTGCTGCATTCGCGCATGCCAGCGGCCGAGAAGAAGGCCGTCATGGCGCAGTTCAGCACCGGGCAGATGGGCGTGCTGGTCAGCACCACCGTCATCGAGGTGGGGGTGGACGTACCCAATGCCTCGCTCATGGTCATCGAGCACGCCGAGCGCTTCGGCCTGTCGCAGCTGCACCAGCTGCGCGGGCGCGTGGGGCGCGGCGCTGCGGCCTCGGCCTGCGTGCTGCTCTATGCCACCAACGACAGCGGCCGCGTGGGCGAAACCGCCAAGGAGCGCCTGCGCGCCATGCAGGAGACCAACGACGGCTTCGAGATCGCCCGGCGCGACCTGGAAATCCGCGGCCCCGGCGAATTCCTGGGCGCGCGCCAGTCGGGCGATGCGCTGCTGCGCTTTGCCGACCTGGCCATCGACACCGCCTTGCTCGAATGGGCCCGCGCCCTGGCGCCCGCCATGCTGGACCACCACCCCGACCTCGCCCGCCAGCATGTGGCGCGCTGGCTGGGGGGGCGGCAGGACTACCTCAAAGCCTGAGATGACGCACCCCCCTGAGGTGCTGCGCACCTTCCCCCCGCTCTCGCAGCGCTGCGCGCTGCGGGCAGGGGGAGCGCTTGCTCAGCGCGGCGGGGCGGCCCTTGCGCGGCGGCCCTGGCCTGGGGCGCGCCGGTTGCATGCGTCGTGGGTGCAGCGTCCGCGCAGCTGTATTCATGCACCAATTTGTTGCGCTGCGGCATGATCAGCGATGGCACTGCAAGTGCAGCTTGCTTACACTGTGAAACCCATGACCCTCACTGAACTCAAATACATCGTTGCCGTTGCCCGCGAAAAGCACTTTGGTCGCGCGGCCGAGGCATGCTATGTATCGCAGCCCACCTTGTCGGTCGCCGTCAAGAAGCTGGAAGAAGAACTGGACGTCAAGCTCTTCGAGCGCAGTGCCAGCGAAGTTAGCGTCACCTCGCTGGGCGAGGAAATCGTGCGCCAGGCGCAAAGCGTGCTGGAACAGGCCGCCGCCATCAAGGAAATCGCCAAGCGCGGCAAAGACCCGCTGGCAGGCGTGCTCACGCTGGGCGTG
>NZ_JAYRMO010000060.1:0-4305 GCF_041912635.1 Inhella sp. | reverse complement strand
CCGCCTGCCCGAGACCTCGCTGGGCGTGGTGCCCGCGCAGATCGCGCCTTTCCTGGTCGAGCGCCTGGGCTACTCGCAGGCCAAGCGCCTGGCGGTGACCGGCGGCAAGCTGGATGCGGCGCAGGCCCTGCGCATCGGCCTGGTGCACCAGCAAGTGGCCAGCGCCGAGGTGGGCGCCGCGCTGCAGGCCGTGCTGGCCGACATCCTGGCCTGCGCGCCCGGTGCGCTGGCCGCCACCAAGGCGCTGATGGCCAAGGCTCGCTGGAACGCACCCGCCGCACTGGTCGATGAGGCCGCCGCCATCTTCTCCCGCGCTGCCCAGGGCCCCGAGGGGCAAGAAGGCACCGGCGCATTCCTGCAGAAACGCAAACCGAACTGGGTTCCGACATGAGCTTTTCCAAAATCCTGATTGCGAACCGGGGGGAGATTGCCTGCCGCGTGATCCGCACCGCGCGCGCGCTGGGCTACCGCACGGTGGCCGTGTACAGCGACGCCGACCGCGACGCCCCCCATGTGGCGCTGGCCGACGAGGCCGTGCACATCGGCCCCGCACCGGCGGCCGAGTCCTACCTGCAGTTCGACGCCATCCTGGGCGCCTGCCGCGCCTCGGGGGCCGATGCGCTGCACCCCGGCTACGGCTTCCTGAGCGAGAACGCCGCCTTTGCCCAGGCCTGCGAAGACGCGGGCGTGGTCTTCATCGGCCCGACCCCCAGCGCCATCGAAGCCATGGGGGACAAGGCCCTGGCCAAGCAGCGCATGATTGCCGCTGGCGTGCCCTGCGCCCCCGGCTACCTGGGCGCAGACCAGGCCGACGCCACGCTGGTGGCCGAGGCGAAAAAACTCGGCTACCCGCTGCTGGTCAAGGCGGTGGCGGGCGGCGGCGGGCGCGGTATGCGCCTGGTACGGCACGACAGCGAGTTGCAGGCGGCCATCGAAGGCGCGCGGCGCGAGGCCACCAGCGCCTTTGGCGACGGCACGCTGATGCTGGAGCGCCTGATCGAGAACGGCCGCCACATCGAGATCCAGGTCTTCGCCGACGCACACGGCAACGCCGTGCACCTGGGTGAGCGCGACTGCACGGCGCAGCGCCGCCGCCAGAAGGTGATCGAGGAAGCGCCCTCCCCCGTGGTTTCGCCGCAGATGCGCGCCATGATGGGTGCCGACGCCGTGGCCGCCGCACTGGCCGTGGGCTACAGGGGCGCGGGCACGGTCGAGTTCATCGTGGACGCGGACAACCACCACTACTTCCTGGAGATGAACACGCGCCTGCAGGTCGAGCACCCGGTGACCGAGTGCATCACCGGCCAGGATCTGGTGGAGTGGCAATTGCGCGTGGCCGCGGGCGAGCCGCTGCCGCTGGCGCAGGAGGACATCATGCTGTCCGGCCACGCCATCGAGGTGCGGCTGTACGCCGAGGACCCCTACGACGGCTTCGCACCGCAAACCGGCGCCGTGCGCTACTGGCGCCCAGAGCAGGCGCTGGCGGGCCGCGCCCGGGGCCAAGCCGCGTTTGGCGAAGTGCGCATCGACGCCGGCATCCGCGAGGGCGGCGAAGTCACCCCCTACTACGACCCCATGGTGGCCAAGCTCATTGCCCATGGCCGCGACCGCGTTGACGCCATCCGCCGCCTCATGGCCGCGCTGGACGACGCCCCGCTGCTGGGCCTGCGCCACAACGCACGCTTCTTGCGCGACCTGCTGGACCACCCGGCCTTCCGCGAAGCACGCATGCACACCACGCTGATCGACCAGTGGCAGCAGGCGGGCGAGCCCCTGCTGCGACGCCCCCAGCCTGATGCGCTGACCTGGGCCCTGGCGGCGGCCGCGCTGGCCGCACAGCAGGGCGGCGCCCGCCGCCCTGACAGCGTGGCCACCTGGGGCACGACACTGGTGCTCGCGGGTGGCAGCGAACAGCGCGCCGTGCGCATCCGCCCCCACGGAGCGCAGGTGCAGGTGCAACTGGCGGGTGCAGAAGGCTTCACCTTCGACAGCGTGCGCTGGCAAGACGAGCGCCTGACCTGGCGCCAGGGCGGCGTGCAGCGCAGTGCCGTGTGCCAGATGAGCGGCGGACAGATCACGCTGGCGCTGGGCGCCACGGTGCACGAGTTTGCCGAGCTGTCGCCCTTCCCGCAGAACGACCCGGCCCTGGACCCGAGCAAGCTGCGTTCCCCGGTGGCAGGCACGGTGTGCGCCGTGGCCGTGGCCGTGGGCGACCAGGTCACCGCCGGGCAGCCCTTGCTGTGCGTGGAGGCCATGAAGATGGAAATGTGGCTGCACGCCCGCGCCAGCGGCACCGTGTCAGCCCTGCACGCCCAGATCAAAGACAGCGTTGCCGCAGGCAGCGTGCTCGCAGAAATCGACATCACCGAAGAGGCCCCCGCATGACGCATGAAAAAGCCATCCTCACCTGCGCCCTCACCGGCGTGCTGACTAACCCCCAGCAACACCCGGTGCCCGTCACCCCCGCGCAGATGGCCGCGCAGGCGCGCGACGCCTACAACGCGGGCGCGAGCATCATGCACGTGCACATCCGCGCGCAGGAGCCCGGCATGGGCCACATGCCCAGCTGGGACCCGGACGTGGCCCAGGAGGTGGTGGACGCCATCCGAGCGGCCTGCCCGGGCGTCATCATCAACCTGACCACGGGCGTCATCGGCAAGGACATCAGCGGGCCGCTCGCCTGCATCCGCCGCGTCAAGCCCGAAATCGCCGCCTGCAACGCGGGCAGCCTGAACTACCTCAAGCTCAAGGAAGACGGCAGCTGGGCCTGGCCACCCATGGTGTTCGACAACCCGGTGGCCAAGGTGCAGCAGTTCCTCGACGTGATGGAGGAATGCGGCACGCACCCCGAGTTCGAGTGCTTCGACGTGGGCATCGTGCGTTCGGTCACCATGTACATCAAGAACGGCATGCTCAAGCCCGCCATGGGCCGCCCCGAATACAACCTGGTGATGGGTGTGGCCTCGGGCATGCCCTGCGACGCGCGCCTGCTGGAACTGCTGCCGCAGTGGATGGCCCCCGGCGCCGTGTGGCAGAGCACGCTGATCGGCCGCCAGGAGATCTGGCCCGTGCACCAAAAGACGGCCGACCTCGGCGGCATGCTGCGCACCGGCCTGGAAGACACCTTCTACCTGCCCGACGGCAGCCGTGCCAGCGGCAACGGCCCGCTGATCGATGCGCTGGCGCTGTGCGCACGCAACGCGGGCCGCGCCATTGCATCCCCCGCCGAGGCCCGCCAAATGTTGGGTTTGGCCTGAACTTCACCCGGCCTGTGCGCGACAGGCCCCCGCCAGAGGGGCCGACGCGCCGCCTGCACGCAACGCTGCAGGCTACCCCAAAAAATTGGAGACAAACGCATGCCAACCTCCCCAGCGCAGAGCGGGCCGCAGGCCGCGCGCGACCAGCGCTTCCAGAGCATCCCGGCCCGCTTCGTGGCCACCAGCCAGCGCCAGCCGCAGGCGCCCGCCTATTTCGAGCGCGACGCCAGCAGCTGGCAGCCCACCACCTGGCAGGAATACGCCCAGCAGGTGCGCCAGGCCGCCCGTGCGCTGGTGGCGCTGGGCGTGCAACCCGGCGACGCGGTATGCATCCTGGGCTTCAACCGCCCCGAATGGACCACCATGGACCTGGCCGCCATGATGGTGGGTGCCATGGCCGCAGGCATCTACTGGAGCAGCGCGGCCAACGAGATCGCCTACATCGTCGAGCACAGCGGCTGCGCCGTGCTGCTGGTGGAAAACGAGACGCAATGGGCCAAGGCAGCGGCAGAGCCCCAGGCGCTGGCCCGCCTGCGCGCCACCGTGCTCATGCGCCAAGCGCCGGATGATGCCCAGCCGCAGGTGCCCGAGGGCGTGGCCGCGCCCATGGCCTGGGAGCAGTTTCTGGCGCTGGGCGGCATGGAGCACGATGCCGAGGTGCAGCGCCGCATGGACGCGATCCGCGAGGAGGACATCGGCACGCTGATCTACACCTCGGGCACCACGGGCCACCCCAAGGCCGTGGAGCTGACGCACGCCAACCTGAGCTGGACCTCGGCCGCGCTGTCGGCCGCCTTCCAGGTGGGCCCGCAGGACCGGCTGATTTCCTACCTGCCGCTGGCGCACATCGCCGAGCAGCATGGCTCCATCTGCAACCACGCGCTGGCGGGCTACCAGCTCTACTTCGCGCGCTCGCTGGAGAGCCTGGGCGAGCACCTGCAGGAAGTGCACCCCACGGTGTTCTTCGGCGTGCCGCGCGTGTGGGAGAAGATGCAGGCCGCGATCGCCACCAAGCTGGCGGGCGCCACGGGCGCCAAGGCCCGGCTGG
>NZ_JAYRMO010000059.1:0-4324 GCF_041912635.1 Inhella sp. | reverse complement strand
CGCCGACGATGCGCATGCCGCTGGACGAGGCCAAGACCATGCCGCCGGTTGAGCCGGGGCGGACTCCGAAGCCGGCGACCTTGCCGCCCAGCCGCACCCCCAAGACCATGCCGCCGCTCAAGCGTCCGCCGGCGCCGCTGCCCGAACCCGCACCCGAACCCGTCGGGCGCGCTGCACTGTGGTGGGTCGGCGGCGCTGTGGTGGCGGCAGGCCTGGCCCTGCTGTTCTGGCTGCGCTGATGCAGGCCCTGCAGTCGCGCCGCCGGCGCCGCTCGGCCCGCCACGCGGTAGAGGCTTCTCAAGCCGAAGTGCGCACGGCGGGGCACTTGCCCGCGCATTTGCGCCGCACGCCGATGAGCCTGCGCATTGCGGTTGGCGTGCTGGGGTTGTTGTGCCTGGCGCTGGCCCTGGTGCTGGCCAGCCAATACCCGCTCGGCGCCGCCCCGGCGGTGATGGGCGTGCTGCTGGCGGCCTTGCTGGCGCGCTACTTCTGGGCCCCCTGGCCGGGCTGGATGCTGGCCCTGGTGCCCTTGATCGGGCTCGCGCCCTGGACGGGCTGGCTGTGGCTGGAGGAGCTGGACCTGCTGGTGCTGGCCAGTGCGGCCGGCGGCTATCTGGCCTGGAGCGGCCCGAACCGCCACCGGCCACCGGCCCCGCAACCGCCCTGGCGGCATGAATTGCGCTGGAGCGGGCCGGTCAAGCTGGCCTTGTTGGCCTGGGTGGTGTCGGTGGCGGTGGCGGCGGTGCTGGGTTTGCAGGATGCCGGGGCCGAGCTGGGCTGGTTTGACGGCTACCTGGAGCCCGGCTTCAGCTTGCGGCCGGCCAAGACCCTGGTGGCCCTGCTGCTGATGCTGCCCTTGTGGCTGCGCGCGGCGCGCCGCGCCCCGCAGGCCCTCACCCCGAGCCTGCTCGTCGGCATGGCGCTGCTGATGTTGGGCGTGGCCTGGGGCGCGTTCGCCGAGCGCCTGGCCTTCACGGGGCTCACCAACTTCAGTGCCGACTACCGCACCACCAGCGGCTTTTGGGAAATGCATGTGGGCGGCGCCGCGCTCGACGGCGCGCTGGCCCTGAGCCTTCCCTTCGTGCTGGTGCTGGTGTTGCGCCAGCAGGGGGTGAAGCGCTTCAGCCTGGCGGTGGCACTGTTCGGCTTTGGTCTGTATGTCTGGCTGACGACCTTCTCGCGTGCGCTGTATCTCGGGGTGCTGATGGGCCTGGCGCTGACGGCGTTGCTGGCCTGGCGGCAGCGCCAATACCTGCGCCGCGGCGTGGCCGACCCCGCCTCCAGTTGGCTGACTGGCCAGGTGCCGAGCGACGCCGATCTGCCCCGCGACCCCTGGCCGGGCCGCGTGGGGGCCCTGGCCATGCTGGGTGTGGCCGCCTGGGTGTGTTGGCAGCTCTTTCCCAGCAGCGGCTACCGCGGGCTGATCGGGGTTTGCGGCGCCATGGTGGCGCTGATGTTCCAGCCGCCCACCCTGCAGCGCGCCGAAACGGCCCAGCGCGCCCTGGTGACGGGGCTCGGACTGGTGCTGGCCCTGGTGCCTGCCGGCCTGTGCGCACTGCTCGCCATGGCCTTCGACAAATCGGCCTACCTCTCCTATGTGCTGGCCTGGTGCTGCAGCATGGCGCTCGCGCATCTGGCCTGGCGTGCGCCAGGCCTGTGGCGGCGGCCGCTGGCGGACGCCCTACGCGCCGCGGCCTGGTTCTGGACCCTGGCGATGGCTGCCCTGGTGGCCTGGAACTGGGGCGGAGAGGCCGCGCTGGACGCTGCTTGGCAGCCGCTGGTGTTGTTGGGCCTGCTCTGGCCGATGACGCAGGGTGGCAGCTTGGGCAGCCTGCTGGCCACGCTGAGCTGGCGCACCCGGGTCGGGGCGGCGGGTTTGCTGCTGGCCGTTGGCGCGGTGGTGGCGGCTCTGGGCGGTGGCGCCTACATGGCCGAGCGCTTCAGCACCGGCGCGCAGGATTTTCAAGGCCGCGTGACCCATTGGGAGCGTGCGCTGGCCATCATGCAGGCCCGGCAAGCCTGGCTGTTCGGGGTTGGGGCCGGGCGCTTCGTGGCCCAGGCCCAGAACAATGCGGCGGTCGACGAGCGCGTGGGCGACTACCGCTGGGCCGGCGGCGCCGCCGGGCCTCGGCTGGTGCTGGCCGCCGGCACCCACACGCAGGGACATGGCGAACTGCTGCGGCTGACGCAGCGCGTCAAGGGCGCACCACCCGGGTTGAAGCTGGTGCTGGAGGCGCGCGCCGTCCAGCCCCTGCAACTGCATGCCGAGCTGTGCCAGAAGCACTTGCTCTATGAGGCCGCCTGTCGCTCGGGAGAGATCAAGGTGGACAAGATCGACTGGAGCTGGCAGCGCTACGAACTGGACCTCGGCGGCGCGGGCGAGCTGGCGGACAGTGGCTGGCCGGCGCGCGAACTGGTGTTTGCCGTGGCCCTTGCCACACCGGGTCAGAAGATCGAGCTGCGCAAGCTCTCCCTGCGCGGCAGCGATGGGGTCGAGCTGCTGCGCAACGGCGATTTCAGCCGTGAGCTGGCGCATTGGTTCCCCAGCAGCGACCGCCACCACATGCCCTTCCACATGAAGAGCCTGCCGCTGCACCTGCTGTTCGAGCAGGGCGTGGTGGGCCTGGGGCTGGCCGGCGGCCTGTGGCTGCTGGCGCTGGGCCGGCTGGGCCTGGGGGCGGCGCGCGAGCACCCGCTCGCACCGGCCTTGGCCGGCGCGCTGCTGGGCTTCGCCGTCGTCGGGCTGTTCGACAGTCTCGTCGATGCGGCGCGCATCGCCTTCCTTTACTACCTGCTGCTGGCCCTGGCCCTGGGCCTGCGCGCGCCGCCGCCGGTGGTGGCACCGCTGCCGGCCAAGCCGTGAGTGCGCCGGGCCGCTCCCAAGCGCGAACCCCGGAGCGCTTTGCGCGCAGGGTCGTCCAATGAGCGCGGTTGGTCTGAACGCCGCCCAGATGGCGGCCGTCAACCATTTGCACTCGCCCTGCCTGGTGCTGGCGGGCGCGGGCTCGGGCAAGACGCGCGTCATCACGCACAAGATCGTGCGCCTGCTGCAGAGCGGCCTGCGGCCCGAGCAGATTGCCGCCATCACCTTCACGAACAAGGCCGCGCAGGAAATGCGCGAGCGCGCCAAGGAGTTGGTGGGCGGCAAGGCGGCGGCCAAGCTCACCATCTCGACCTTCCACGCGCTGGGCGTGCGCTTCCTGCGCGAGGAGGGGCCGCTGCTGGGCCTGAAGCCGCAGTTCTCGATCCTGGACAGCGACGACGTCGTCGGCCTGATCCGCGACTGCGCCAGCACCACCGACGCCAAGCTGCCCAAGATCTGGCAATGGCAGATCTCGATGTGGAAGAACGAGGGCCTGGATGCGGCCGGTGCGCTGGCCGTGGCCGAGAGCGAATCAGAGCGCCAGGCCGCCGTGATCTTCCAGGCCTACAGCGAGCGCCTGGCCGCCTTCCAGGCGGTGGATTTCGACGACCTGATCGGCCTGCCGCTCAAGCTCTTGAGCACGAACGCCGAGGTGGCCGCGCGCTGGCAGCAGCGCTACCGCCATGTGCTGATCGACGAGGTGCAGGACACCAATGCCGTGCAGTACGCGCTGCTCAAGGGCCTGGTGGGCAGCACCGGCATCTTCACCGCGGTGGGCGACGACGACCAGAGCATCTACGGCTGGCGCGGTGCGACGCTTGAAAACCTCAAGAGTCTGCAGACCGACTACCCGGCGCTGCAAGTGATTGCGCTGGAGCAGAACTATCGTTCCACCAGCGCCATCCTGCGCGCCGCCAACCATGTGATCGCCGCCAACCCCAAGCTCTTCGAGAAGAAGCTGTGGAGCGACCTGGGCGAGGGCGAGCCGGTGACGGTGCTGGAGTGCGACGACGAGGTGCACGAGGCCGAGCGTGCCGTCGCCCGCCTGGTGGCCAAGAAGAACGCCGACGGCGCGAACGGCAAGTGGAGCGACTGCGCCATCCTGTACCGCGCCAACCACCAGGCCAAGCTGTTCGAGCAGGCGCTGCGGCGCGCGCAAGTGCCCTACAAGGTCAGCGGCGGGCAGAGCTTCTTCGAGCGCGCCGAGATCAAGGACCTGTGCGCCTGGCTGCGCCTGCTGGTGAACCCGGACGACGACCCCGCCTTTCTGCGTGCCGTCGCCACGCCGAAGCGCGGCATCGGCCACCAGACCCTGGCGGCGCTGGGCCAGTTCGCCGGCGCGCGCAAGACCAGCCTGTTCGAGGCCCTGTTCCAGGAGAGCCTGGACACCGTGATGAGCCCGCGCCAGCTGCACGGCCTGCACGAGTTCGGCCGCTACGTGAACGAGCTGGCCGCGCGCGC
>NZ_JAYRMO010000058.1:0-6628 GCF_041912635.1 Inhella sp. | reverse complement strand
GTTGGTTCAATGACTTGCTGGATGTCTGCCCGAGGTTGCGGGCCGTGCGTACCACTGCCAAACGCAATCCCCGCATGGTCAAGCGACGCAACTCGCCGTACGCCTCGCACAACCGATTCCTCAGCAATCGGGTGGCGGCGGACTACCGCCCGCTCGTCATCGAGCCCTTGCCGCCGGCGCCCGACCGCCAACCCATGCGGCACCTGCTTATGCGCAGATTCGGACATCCTGACAACTAAACGAACAGTATTGGGTCAGGCCTTTAATTTGAACCTCCTCCCCCAGGACTAACACCACGAACCGCCCTCTGCGCATCGAATTCCCTGGCGCTGCTGACCGCGCGCACAGTACGCCGGGCGAGGGCACGCTCTTCCTGATCGATTGGCCGGAACAGCCGGCTACAGCGCCAACCCCCGCAGCAACCGCGACACCTCGCGATTCGCCAGCAGCCGGGTGCCGTCGCGCATCAGCAGTTCCAGCTGGCTTTGCTCGTCGGCCTGCATCGATTCGACGAAATCCAGGTTCACCATCGCACTGCGGTGGATGCGCAGGAAGCGCGCCGGGTCCAGGCGCTGCTCCAGGTCCTGCAGGGGCACGCGCACCACGTATTGCTGGCCGGCGCTGGTGATGACGGTGTACTTGGCGTCGGACGTCAGGTGCTCGATGCGTTCGACGGCAAGCGGAAAGATGCGGCCACGGTCGCGCACCAGGATGCGGGTCAGCGGCCCCTGGCCGCCGCCCAGTACGCGCAGCAGGGTGTCGGGCGGGGCGGCTTCCTCTTCGGCCAGCACGCGCTGCACGGCGGCGTCGAAGCGTTCGCGCGTGAAGGGCTTGAGCAGGTAGTCCACCGCGTTCAGCTCGAAGGCGGTGACGGCGTGCTGGTCGTAGGCGGTGGTGAAGATCAGCGCGGGCCGGTGCTGCAGGTGCTGCAGGCGCTGCAGCACCTCCAGGCCGGTGAGCTCGGGCATCTGGATGTCCATGAAGACGAGTTCGGGCTTCAGCGCCTCGATGCGCTCCAGCGCCTCGCGGCCGTCGCAGGCTTCGCCAAGCAGGCGCAGCGCCGGCCAAGGGGCCAGGAAGTCGCGCAGGGTCTCGCGCGCCAGCGGCTCGTCTTCGCAGATCAGCACGGTCTTGGTGGTCATGGGGCGGGCAACTCCAGGTGCACGGCAAAGCCCTGGCCGGGGGCAGTGTGAAGGCTGAAGCGGGCCTGCTCGCCAAAGGCCAGTTTGAGGCGCCGCCGCACGGTGCGCAGGCCCAGGCCGGCGGCCGTCTCGGCCTGTTCCGGCGGGCAGCCGGGGCCGTCGTCGGCCACTTCCAGCTGCAGGCGCTGGCCTTGCAGGCGCGCGGCCACGCGCAGGCGGCCGGGCCCGCGGCGTGGCGCGATGGCGTGCTGGATGCTGTTTTCCACCAGCGGCTGCAGGGTCAGCGAGGGCAGCAGGCAGTTCAAGGCGGCCTCGTCCACCTGCCACTCCGACTGCAGGCGCTCGCCCAGGCGCAGGGCTTCCAGCGCCAGGTAGTCGCGCGTGAACTCCAGCTCCTCGGCCAGGGTCACGCGCTCGGCGTCGCGGCGCTCGCTGTCCAGCACCTGGCGCAGCAGGTCGGAGAAGCGGTGCAGGGCGGCTTCGGCCTGGCTGGGGTCGCGGCGCAGCAGGGCCAGGATGGAGTGCAGGGTGTTGAACAGGAAATGCGGATTGAGCTTGCTGCGCAGCGCGGCCAGCTCGGCGCGCGCCAGCAGCTCGCGCGTCTGGGCGCCGGCCACGGCCTCGGCGCGGGCGCGCTGCACGGCGCGGAAGGCGCTGAAGCCGGCGGCGGCGCTGGCGTAAATCATCAGGCCCCACAGGCTTTGCCACAGGAACCAGGCGGCGCGGGCGCGTTCGGCCACCTGCTCGCCATAGCCGGCCAGGTAGAGCAGGTAGGAGGCCCCATGCCAGGTCAATACGAAGCCCAGCGCCGCCAGCAAGTGCAGGGCCATGGCGGCCGGGGCGCTGCGCACGCGCCGGCCCACCCAGCCCGTCAGCGGCCAGCACAGCAGCAGCAGGGGCACGGCGGGGCCGAAGCTGAGCAGTGAACCCAGCACGGCGTCGCGCCAGCGGAAGTTGGGCGCCGCGCTCAGCCCGGCCATGCTGACGGCCATGAAGTACAGCGCGTACAGCGTCAGCAGGCCCAGCAGCGCCGCACGGCGCAGTTCGGGCGGCATGGTGAACAGGGCGAGGAGACGGCGCATGGGGCGGATTCTGGTCAGCCGCACCGGCCGATGGGGGCGCGCTGGACTGGATTGAGGATTCGGGGCGCCGAACGGCGGAAACGATTGAAACCTGCCGGCCGGGTGCTGAAACGGTTGCGATACCCCGTGGTCGCACAGTGGCACATCCACCCGAACGGCCTCGCCTGCCATGCTCAGCTTCCTGGTCTCCGCCCTCACCCCCATTGCCATGCTGCTCACGCTGCTGACGGCCGGCATCCTGGGCTTCTACACGGCGCGGGTGCCGCAGGGCGATGGCGCGATGGGGCTGATCATTCCCTTCATGAGCGCCATCCTGGCCGGCGTGGCCGGCCTGCTGGCCCTGCTGTGCTTTGCGCTGCGCGGCGGGCTGGACCCGCTGGGCTGGAGCCGCGCCCAGGCCGTGGGCGCCGCGCTGGGCGCCGGCCTGCTGCTGGGCCTGGCCATCTTTGGCGCGCTGATTGCCTGGGCCGAGGCGCCCTGGGCGCGCATCCCCCTGCTGCTGAACCTGGCCGGCCTGCTGCTGCCGCTGGGTGCGCACACCCTGCTGCTGGTGGCCAATGCCCAGGGCATTGCCAGCCTGCCGCACACCGGCTGGGGCAAGGGCCTGCTGGGCGCGGGGGCCGGGGCGCTGCTCGCCGGCGCGCTGTGCGGTGCGGCCATGCTTTACGCGCAATGGCGCCTGAGCCAGGCCAATTACGCCGCGGCCCTGGAGGCCCAGCAGGAACGCCAGGCCGAGGAACAACGCCGCGAGGCCCTGGGCCCGGCCGGGCGGCTGAACGAAGACCTGGCGCGCTACAGCGATGACGCCCCGCTCTGGACCCTGAGCGCGGGCCTGCCCTTCGAACCCGACCCTGCCCTGCGCACCATCTGGATCGAGCGCGCCCTGCGCGTGCCGCAGTTCGAGCAGGAGCTGCGCGGCAATCTGTGCACCGAGCACAGCATCTACCGCCATGGCGCGGCCGTGCTGGTGGCCGAGATGCCGAAAGAGCGCCTGCAGCCGGCCGCCTGGTCGCCCTGGCTGGCCGAGGACGCCCGCCGCACCGCCGAAGACATCCGCGCCCACGGCCTGGGCCGCCATGGCGACGATGTGGGCGTGGAGCACGCCCTGGCCATTGCCCGCGCCACCGCCCGCCTGCAGCCGCAACAGCCCGAGCTGCGCGCCGCCCTGCAGGCCCTGCAGCAGGCCGTGGCCGCCGCCCCCGCCCACCCGCAGCAGCAAGCTGCGCTGCAGGCCCTGAACGCTTTGTTGAACTGAAGGAGCCCGCCATGGGACTGCAAGAACGCCGCCTGATCCAGACCCTGCAGCAGGAAACCCTGCCCGCGCGCAGCGCCGAGATCGCCGAGATCTGCGGCCAGGCCGTGCCCTACGAGGTGGATTGGGACAGCCTGGGCCAGGACGGTCAGGCGCTGAACTTCGTCGACAACACCGCCTGCCATCGCCTCAACATGGCGCTGCGCGTGATCTGCCTGGACGAGATGGGCAAGCAGGCCGTGCGCGAAGGGCTCAAGCAGGTGAAGCTGGTGAACGTGGCCACGCCCGAGCTCAAGCAGCTGCGCTTTGCGGGCGGCGTGCTGGAGATCCACAACGCCTTCGCGCACGGCGCGCAGGGCATGCACAGCGATGGCGAGATCCGCGCCCTGCTGGAGGCCGGGCTGTGAAGTGGCGTGCGCTGCTGGCCCTGTTCTGCGCCGGTGCCGCGGTGCAGGCCCAGCCCCTCTATCCCATTCGCAACGGCGACCTGCACGGCCTGATCGACGCCAACGGCCGCGTGGTGCTGGCACCCGAGTACGCCGAGCTGGTGCAGGGCGACCCGCTGGTACTGGCGCGCAAGGGCAACCGCACCGCCTATTACGACGCCCAGGGCCGCGTGGTGGTGGCGCCGCAAGAGGCCTGGACCCTGCCCTTCAGCGAGGGCCTGGTGCCCACGGCGGTGAAGGACACGAAAGGGGCCTACCGCTGGGGCTACGCCGAACCCAATGGCCGCCTGGCCATCGCCGCCGAGTTCGACAGCGCTGGCCCCTTTGCCGACGGACTGGCCGTGGTGGGCCGGCTGGACGAATGGGGCGTCATGAAATACGGCGCCATCAACCGCCAGGGCAAACTGGTGCTGCCCTGCACGCACGAAAAGCTGCTGCCCCCGGCCGGCGGCCTGCTGCGCAGCGAATCCAAGCAGCGCACGCACCGCGTGTTCGACGCCAGCGGCCGTGACCTCACGCCCAAGGACGTGGACTTCATCGGCCTGCCCGCGGACGGCATGGTGCGCGTCTGGTCGGGCCGGCTGCAGGGCTATATGACGCTGGCCGGCGAGCTGCGCATCGCCCCGCGCTTTCAGCAGGCCAGCGAGTTCCGCGAGGGCCGCGCGCGCGTGTGGATCGAGGGCAAATACGGCTTCATCGACAAACAGGGCGAGCTGGTGGTGCAGGCGCAGTTCGACAGCGCCGAAGACTTCTCCGACGGCCTGGCCTTGGTGAAGCGCGAGGGCCGCAGCCTCTTCATCGACCCGCAGGGCAAGACCGTGCTGGAGCCCCAAGTCGAGCGCGCCTGGTCCTTCAGCGAGGGCCTGGCGGTGGTGCGCGTGGGGCGCCTGCATGGCTACATCGACAAGAAAGGTCGCAGGGTCATCGAGCCGCAGTACAGCTTCGCGCGGCCCTTCCACCAGGGCCTGGCCTATGTGGGCCAGGGCCGCACGTCCGCCTACATCCGCCCCGATGGCCAGGCCGTGTGGCGCCGCGATGAATGAGCCCGCGAGCCATGAGGGCGCGCTGCAGATCGGGGCCCTGAGCAACCAGGGCGCTGGCGCCCCGCCCGAGCTGCTGACGGCCCGGGTGGCGCAGTACCCGGGCTGCCAGCAGCTGCAGGTCTGGCTGCCGCGCCCCGGCTGGCAGGGCTATGAGCGCCTGAGCCTGCAGGCGCTGGAGCCCGAGGCTTTGATCGAGGAGGCGCCGGTGGGCGAGCGCCTGAGCGGCAGCGTGCAGCTGCTGTTCGACACCCTGGCCTGGCCGCCCGGCGCCTACCGCCTGCGCATCGGGCATGCCGAGGGTTGGGCGCACGAGCTGGAGCTGCGCAAGCTGGATGGCCCGGCGCCCGCACCGCCGCCCGCGCCGCTGCCGGTGCCCTCTGAAGAAGCGCCGATCCGCTACCGCGATGGCCTGGGCCGGCCGCTGCCGGACGAGGACCTGCTGCTGCGCCTGCGCCTGCTGGAGCGCCTGCAGCAGCGCTTCGCGCGCCGCGTCGAGATCCAGGGCACGGCGCGTTCAGGGCAGGTGCATTACACGGAGCCGGGGCTGCACATTGCCTTTGATTACGAGATGGGCGCCCAGCCCTGCCAGATGCGCGTGCTGCTGCCCAGCGTGGCGCAATGGGCGGCCCAGACCGGCTGCGCGCCCGAGCGGCGCGAGGAGATCCTGCAGTTCCTGGCTGAGCGCCTGGACCGCCAGCAGGGCTGGCGTCACGCGATCAGCGAGCACGAGATTTCGTTTTACTAAGGGCAGGGCCCCAGCCCCGGCTGGCTGGGCCGCGAGAGCTTGCACAGCGCGGCCCAGAAGCGCTGCGCGAACTGCGGCTGCGCCTGCAGCAGCGCGGGGCTGAGCGCGGCATGGAAGAAGGCGCGCTGCAGCGGCGGCTGCAGGGCCTGCAGCGCGGGTTCGCGCTGCAGCTCTTCCGGCGGCACCGCGCCCTCCACGTCGGCCAGCGCCTCGAAGCGGCCGCCGCGCAGCATGGCCAGCGCGCTGCTGCGGCTGGTGGCCGTCTGGTAGGTCCAGCCCGCGCGCTGCGCCGTCGCCTCCACCGGGCTGCCGGCAATCACGCCCAGGCTCAGCTGCGCCGGCTCGGCCTTGGGCAGGGCCTGGCCGGCCGCGGGGCGGCGCACGAACAGCACCACGCGTGATTCACCCAGCGCCAGGCGCGGGTCCACCCGGCCATCGGGCAGGCGCGGAAAGCCCAGCGCGGCACGGTCGGGGGCGTCGGCGCGCATCAGCATCGCCACCTGGATCTGGTCGTTCAGGGTCTCGGCCACCAGGCGGCGCACCGGCCGGCGCACCAGTTCGGCCGGGCAGTTCAGCAGCTGCAGGGCCTGGCGGGTCAGCAGCACGGTCGAGCCGGGCTCGGCCTGGAACTCGCTGCCGCGCCCGCGTACATAGGGGCTGGCGTCGTCGTCCACGAAGCCGATGCGCAGGGGCTGCGGGCAGTCCGTTGCCAGAGCCAGCGCAGGGGCCAGGCACAACAGGGTCAGACCGAGCCAGCGCATGGCGATGCTCAGACCTCGACCAGCACGAAATGCTTGCGCACGGGCAGGAGGCTGTCGGGCTTTGGGCATGCCCCGCGTTCGAGCGGGAAAGGGGCCAAGGCTAGGCGGTCGGGCGCAGCCCAAACCGGGGGCAGGCACGCGCGGCCAACAACCCAAA
>NZ_JAYRMO010000057.1:0-12293 GCF_041912635.1 Inhella sp. | reverse complement strand
TGGCCTTGCTGACGCGCCAGCTCGGCCGCGCGCGCCAGGGGCAGGGGCGGGTGCTGTGCTTCAGCGGCGAGCCCGGCATCGGCAAGTCGCGGCTGGTCGTCGAGGCCCTCGGCATGGCGCAGCGCCAGCAGTTCATCGCCTGCGGCGGCGCCTGCCGCCAGGAAGACCTGCCCACGCCCTACCGCGTCTGGCAGCCGATCTGGCAGGCGCTGCTGGACGTGGACCCGAGCTGGCCGGCGCGGCGCCAGCGGCGCGCGCTGGAGGCGCGGCTGCAGGCCTGTGCACCGGCGCAGGCCGAGGCCTGGCCCTTGCTGGGCAGCCTGCTGGGCATCGACTGGCCCGACACCCCCTTCACCGCCGCCCTGCTGCCGAAAGACCGCAAGGCCGCGCTGGAGGCCCTGCTGCAGCAATGCCTGACCCAGCTGCTGCGTGAGGCGCAGGAGGACGACGCCGCGCTGCTGCTGGTGCTGGAGGACGTGCACGCCATCGACCCGCTCTCGGCCGATCTGCTGCTGCAGCTGGCCGGCCTGTGCGCCAGCGCTCCACTGCTGCTGCTGCTGACCCACCGGCCCGAGCCCGCGCCCGTGCTGCAAGGCCTGCTGGAGCGCCTGGCGGCGCAGCAGCCGGCGGAGCGCCGCGCGCTCGGCAGCTTGAGCGCCCAGGAGATCGAGCAGGTGCTGCGCGCGCGGCTGGCGGCGTTGTTCCCCGCGCGCCTGGCCAGCGTGCCGCCGGCGCTGCTGGCGGGCATCACGGCGCGCGCCCAGGGCAACCCCTTCTTCGCCGAGGAGCTGCTGCACGATTTGCACGACCGCGGCCTCGACCCCTTCGACCCCGCCAGCGCCGCGCAGCTGGCCCTGCCGGGCAGCCTGCATAGCCTGGTGCTGAGCCGCATCGACCGCCTGCCGCTGCCGCAACAGCGCGTGCTCAAGGTCGCCAGCGTGATCGGCCGCCTGTTCCCCGCGGCGGACGTGCAGTCCTATCACGCCGGCATGGGCGAGCCGGCCCAGGTCGAGGCCGATCTGCAGGCGCTGGAGCAGCAGGGCTTCACGCCGCAGGCGCCCGAGGAGGCCCGGCTGAGCTATCTGTTCCGCCACCTGATCACCCAAGAGGCCGCCTACGAAAGCATGGCGCTGGCGGCGCGCCGCGCGCTGCATGGCGAGTACGCCAGCTTTCTGGAGGCCACGGCCAGCGGCAGCGCGGCGCTGCTGGCCCAGCACTTCAGCCGTGCGGAGCTGCGTGGCCCGGCCTGCCACTACCTGCGCCTGGCCGGCGAGGAGGCGGCGGCCCGCTTCGCCAACGAGGACGCGCTGCGCTGCTTTGCGCAGGCGCTGGCCTGGTTGCCCGCCGATGCGGTGGACGAGCGCCTGGCCCTGCTGCTGCAGAGCGAGGCCCTGCTGGACGTGCAGGGCCGCCACGAGGCCCGCGCCGAGACGCTCGACCAGCTGCAGGCGCTCGCCACCCGGCTGGAGGGCAGCGCGGCGCAGCGTGCCGTGGTGTGGGCGCAGATCGCGCTGCGCCGCGCCCGCCTGGCGCTGGACCTGGGCGACTACGCGCAGGCGCGCCGCGCAGCCAGCCTGGACGATCTGCCTGCCGCCCGCGGTGAGCTGCCACTGCCGCTGCAGGTGGACGCGCTGCTGCTGCAGGCCCGCGCGCTGTTCTACGCCGGCCATGCCGCCGAGGCCCGCCCCCTATTGGCCCAGGCGCAGCAGCAGGCCGAGGCCGGCGCCTACGCTGCCGGGCACTACAACAGCCTGGCCTTGCTCGGCCTGGTGCACTGGCAGCTCGGTGAGTTCACCCAGGCCACGGCGCTGCTGCAGCAGGCCTTGGCCCTGATCGAGCGCGCCGGTGACGTGCGCCGCCAGGTGGATGTGCTGAGCAATCTGGGCGTCGTGGCCAAGGCCCAGGGCCAGCCCGCCAAAGCGCTGGGCTTTTACGCCGCCGCGCGCGCGCAGGCGCTGCGCATTGGCGACCGCGCCGGCGAGGCCATGCTGCTGACGAACATGAGCAATGCCGAGCTGATGGCGGGCGACTTTGTGGCCGCCGGCGCCCACGCCGAGCGGGCCGCCGCGCTGTATGGCGCGCTGCGCGAGCCCGCCCAGCAGGGCCTGGCCTTGCTCAACGGCGCCGAGGCCCAGCGCGAACTGGGCCAGCTGGACGCCGCCCAGGCCGGCGCCGAGCGCGCATTGGCCCTGCTGCGCGGCGCCGGCGCCGAGCGTGGCGAGGCCATCCTTCTGGAGAACCTGGGCCTGCTGGCCGCAGCGCGCGCGGACGCGGCGGCGGCCACGGCCTGGTTCGGGCAGGCGTTGGCCCGTGCCGAGGCGCTGGACATGCGCCCGCTGGCCACCAGCGTGCGCCTGAACCGGGCCGGCATTGCGCTGCGCGGCGACGATGCCGCGGCGGCCGAGGCCGACCTGGCCGCGGCCGCGCAGCAGCTGCGGCCCGACGACGACCCGCTGCTCGGCCTGCGCCTGCAGGCCCTGCGCTCCGAATTGGCGCTGGCGCGCCGACAGCCCGCCGCGGCCCTGGCGGCGCTGGCCACGCCGCAGGACCTGGTGCAGAGGCTGCTGGCCGCCGATGCCGGCTTCCTGCCCATGGAGCTGTTTGCCCGCGCGCTGCAGACCCTGGCGGCCGGGGGCGACCCACGCCATGCCGCGCTGCGCGCGCACGCGCAGGCGCTGCTGGCCCAGCGCGCCGCCGCGCTGCCCGAAGGGGCCGCGCGCCAGGCCTTCCTGGCGTTGCCGGACCACCAGGCCATCCAGGACGTCTGGGCTGCCTGAACGATCGCCGCCATGCCCAAGCCCGCCCCGTTCCAAGCCCGCTTCCAGCTCGACATCCAGGGCCATCTGGGCCCCGTGCAGCAGCTCGCCGTCAGCCCCGACGGCAAGCTGCTGCTGAGCGCCGATGCCCAGGAGCTGCGCGTCTGGGACCTGGCCACCCGCCAGCCCCTGCACCGCTGGTTCGCGCCCTGGATGGGGATGGAACCCGGGCTTTTGCTGCGCTTTGCGCTCAGCCCCGATGGCCGCTGGGTGGTGGTGGTGACGCTGAACCGCTGGCGCGACACGCTGGGTGATGCCGCGCCGGCCTTCACCGAGCTGCAGGTCTACGAGCTGGCCACCGGCAATCTGCAGGCGGCAAGCACCTGGCCGGGCCTGGCGCAGGATCTGGCCTTCAGCGCCGACGGCCGCCAGCTGCTGCTGGCCAGCGACCCAGGCGCGGGCGAGTGCACCCAGCTGCAGCTGCTGAGCCTGCGCGCGCTGCTGCAGGCGCGCTTTCGCCCCTGGCCGGCACCGCTGGCGGGGCTGCAGGGCCGGGGGGGCGAGGGCCTGCGCCTGGCGCTGCGCAGCGTGCCGGGCGGCGGCTGGCTGCTGGCCGCGCAGGCACGGCGCAGCCCGGGCGCGCTGGTCTGGCTGGCTTCGGACCGGAAGGCCGGCCTGCAGGTGCAGCGGCAAATCCACACCCCGGTGGCCCTGCAGGTGCGCACCCTGGCTTGCAGCGCACGCCACGCGGTGGTGGCCGGCTACGGCAGCCCGCGCCGCGATGGCCGCCTGGGCCAGCTGCTGAGCTACCGCCACGATGGCCAGGCCCTGCCGCGCACGTTGACCGAATCGCTGCCGGCGGCCCTGGCCTTCGATGCGATGGGCACGCGCCTGCTGGTGGGCCTGCAGGTGGATGTGGCGCAGCCGCCGGAGGACGGCGTCGCCCCGGTTGGGGCCGATATGCCGCCGGCCCGGCCCGGCAGCGCGGCCTACTTCAACGGCCCGCCCATGCCGGAGGAAGAGGGCTTGGGCCTGCAGAGCGTGCAGGTCAATGCCTACGCGGTGGCGGGCGACGCACTCACGCTGTGCAGCAGCTACTTCGGCCATGACGATTCGGTGCGCGCGGTGGCCTGGGCCGGTGCGGGCCTGGCCTTGAGCAGCGGCGGCGACAACCAGGCCCTGCATGCCTGGAGCACTGAATGCCGCTTCCCAGTGCGGCGCTGGGCGCTGCGGGGCAGCGGGCGCAACTGCTTCGCGCCCGGCATCGACGCCGACGAGCAGCTGCGCTTCGGCGTGCTGCCCCCGCGCCTGCTGCCGCCCCAGCACCCGGAGCGCCAGCAGTGCTTCGATCTGCGCAGCCGCACCCTTTCCACCACCCGCGCCAGCGACATCGACCCGGACGACTACGCCTCGGAGAAATGGCTGGTGGCAGGCGAGCTTTCGCCGGTGATCCAGCTCGGCCACCTGGACGACGCGATGGCGGCCCTGGATGCCCTGGCCGAGAAGGCCGTGGACGCAGCCACTTTCCCGGCCGATCTGTCCCTGTACGTCGGCGCGGACGACGAGTGGCTGCTGTGGAGCCGCAGCGGCTTCTATGACGCCAGCCCGCGCGGCGCGCAGCGCGCCGGCTATTGCATCGACCGCGGGCGCGAGCAGGAGGCCTTGTTCCTGCCCGCCGACCGCTTCAAGGCCTTCTACCGGCCGGACCTGATCGCCGCCATCGTGCGCCATGGCAGCGAGGAACGCGCACGCCGTGCCGGCGTGGCCATTCCGCAGCTGGCGCTGGCGCAGATGCTGCCGCCGCTGCTGGAGCTGAGCCGCGATGGCCTGGCGGTGGACGGCGGGCGTGTGACGCTGCGCTTCAGCGTGCAGCAGCTCGGCGCGGGCGCGCCGCTGGAACGTGTGTGGGTGGTGGCCAACGAGCGCTTTGCCTGGGAGCTGCGCCGCACCGACGCCACCTGGCCGCGCCGGCGTGGCCGCCAGGGCGAGCGGCGCTTTCAGGTCAGCCTGCCGCTGCGCCCGGGGCGCAATGTCTTCAAGCTCTGTGCCGAAACCGCAGACGCCAAGGCCGTGCCGCTGCGCGGCCGGGGGGACGGCCCTGCGCTGGCGAGCACCCCGGCCGCCGCGCCGGCCCTGCCGCCACCCGGCCGCCTGCATCTGCTGTGCGTGGGCGTGTCGCAGATGGCGGTGGCCGGCACGCCGCAGGCGCAGGGCTTCAAGAACCTGCGCTACGCGCACCGTGATGCGATCGCCGTGTTCAAGGCCCTGGCGCGCGGCCGCCGCCAGGCCACCGGCGCGCTGCACAACCCCGCCTTCAGCGCCGTGCAGGGCGAGCTGCTGACCGATGCGGCGGCCACCCGCGCCGCGGTGCTGGCGGCGCTGGAGCGCCTGTGCGCGCCCCTGCGCGCCAGCGCCGGCGCGCAGGCCGATGCACCGCGCGATGTGCTGATGGTCTTTTTGGCCGGGCATGGCGCGCGCTTCGCCGGCGAGCAGGACCTCTACTTTTTCACCCACGACGTGGAGCCCGCCACCATGGACCGCAGCGGCCTGTCGCTGCTGGAGCTCGGCCGCCTCGTGACCTCGGTGGCCGCCGAGGTGGTGCTGGTGATCGACACCTGCCACGCGGCCCTGGCGGGAGACGACGTGATCGCCAGTCTCAGCCCGGAGGAGCTGGGCCAGCGCCTGCACGCCCTCAACGAGCGCGGCCTGACCCTGCTGAGTGCGGCGCGCGGCGACGAGATCGCGCGCGAGAACCCGCTGACGCGCCAGGGCCTGTTCACCGGGGCCCTGCTGCAGACCCTGGCCGACACGCGCTTCTACGCTCCCGGCCCGCCCGGCCAGCGCGCGCTGACCCTGCTCGGGCTGATGCACGGCATCGAGACCCTGGTGCCCCTGGCCAGCGCGCAGGCCGGCACCAAGCCGCAGACGCCGGTCTGCCGCAGCTACGGCGACCTGTTGCCGCTCACGCTTTATCGCCGTTGAGCGGCTGATCGGGCTGCGGGTAGTCCGCCATTGCTGGCCTGCGGGCGGCTTCCTACCCTGTGCCCACCTTCAACCCGGAGCCGCACCCATGGCCACCTCCAAGCCTGCCGCAAAGAAGTCTGCCCCGAAGCCCGCCGCGCAGGCCTCGGCCGCGCCGGCCAGGAAGGCCGCTGCGAAGCCGGGCAAGGCCAAGGCCGTGGCGCCCGAGGATGACGATGGCCGCGGCGGCGCCGATGTTGTGCGCGGCAAGACCGGCGGGAGTTGACGGATCGAGGAGAGAAGGCGGCGCTCTGCGCCCGAAGCTCAGCCGGTTGAAAGGTCGATCAAGCCCTCCGCCACGGCTTGCTGCAGCGGCTTCTGCAAGGCCTGCGCCAAGCCCTCGGCATCGCGAAGGGTCCGGTTGTTCACCAGCACCCAGCGGTTGCGCCCCATGGCCTTGCCTTCGTACAGGGCCAGGTCGGCCAGCGCCACCAGGCTCGGCCAAGCCTGCGCGTCGGCCGCATCGATGAAGGGCAGGCGCACGGCGCCGATGGTGCAGCTGACCGGGATCGGCTCGGCTTGGCCAACCTCGAAGGGACTGCCGTTGACCGCCTGCAGCAATCGCTCGGCAATCTGCGCGCAGCGTTCCGGGCTGTCCAGCCGGGCCAGCAGCAGGAACTCTTCGCCGCCCCAACGCACCAGCAGATCGGTCTCGCGCGTGATGGCCTGCACCCGGCGTGCCAGCGTGACCAGCACCTGGTCGCCCACGCCATGACCATGGCGGTCGTTGATCGACTTGAAGTGGTCGACATCGAACACGTAGAGCCCGAGTGAGGCCGCGGGTTGGCTGCGCCGCGACCGCTGCAGATGGGCCAGCTCGCGGCCGATGTGCTGCTCCAGAAAGCGCCGATTGCCCAGCTGGGTCAGGCTGTCCACCAGACTGAGCCGCTCGAACTGTTCGGCCAGCTTCTTCTTGGCGCGCCATTGCAGTCCGATCAGCAGCAGCACCGCCCCGAGCAGCAGCGAGAGTGCGATGAAGAACTGCTGGCGCTGCGTGTGCGTGGCGTCGCGCTCGCGCTGCAGCTCGCTCTGCTGCCGCAGCACCACGCTCTTCAGTTCCGATTCGCGCTGCAGGCGGGTCAGCTCCGCCTTCGAGGCCGCTTGCGAGCCGCGGCGGCGCAGCTGCGGCTCCAGCTTGTCGAGGAACAGGGTCTTCAGCCCGCGCAGGCCGGCCAGGGCGATGGCCGGGTCTTCGCTGCGCGAAAGACGCTTGTAGATGTCGAGCTGCACCTCGGTGGTGGTGTCCGGTTTCAGGGCCAGGCAGGAGGCCAGCGAATGCCCAGGCTGCCAGTGGCGCTTTGCCAGGTCGCGGTAGCAGCTCAGGTACTGCAGCACGGCCGGCTCGGAGTTGCCAACGGGCTCCTGGGCCGCGCGTGCCAGATAGCGGCGGGCACGTTCGAACTGGCCCAGCTCGGCGGCGGCCAGGGCGGCAAAGCTGAGTGCGTCCGCGCGGTAGAGATTGGTGTCGGCGATGACGCGGTCGAAATGCTGCAAGGCCAGCGCGTAATCGCCCAGGTGCAGCACATAGGCAATGCCGCGGTTGAACTCGCTGAGCTGGATGCTGTCACGCAGCAGTTCCTTGTCGCTGCGGTCGGCCGGGTCGTTCAGCGCCCGCTCCATCTGCTCGTGCGCACTGGCCAGCAGCGCGATGCCCTTGCGGATGTAGGCCTCGTCGCCGTTGACGATGTAGCTGGCCGCGGTGTCCATCATGATGTCGCTGAGCAGATTGGCTTGCTCCGTGGGCACCAGGCTGAGCGCCGCCTCGAAGTGCTCGAAGGCGCCGGCAATATCCCCCGCCTGAGATTGCCGCCAGGCCACGCCCCGGAGCACCTCGGCAGCGGCACCACGCTTGCCCATGGCCTTGGCCTCGGCCGCCAGGGCCTGCAGGGCGCCCAGCTGCTCTTCGGACTCCGGCAAGCTGGCCAGCAGGCAGCGTTCGCGGTAGGGGATGTCCTCGCGCAGCGGTGGGTTCTTGCCGCAGACCGGAGCGGCTTCGCTCATGCGATGGGCAAGGAAGTATTCGTCGAACTGCAGGCGCTGCGTGCGGTAACGCTCAGCGGCATCTTGCGTCTGGGCCAGGCGTTGCTGCAGCCAGGCCAGACGTGCCTCCAGCGACGGCTCCTTTTCATATGTCGGGGGCAGTGGCGGCAGTGCGCGCAGCTGCTCGATGCGCAACTCGGCGTGGGCGGGCGCCAGGGCCAGCAGGCCGCACAGGGCCAGGGCGGCGCCCAGCGCACGGCGCCGGAGGCGGCAGAAGCCGGAGAAGGGAGCTGGGCGGGGCTTGGACACGCGGGAGGGGTCGGGCGATCCGTGGAGAAAGGACCGCCGATTCTGGCGCGCCAGGCCCTTGGGTGGTTCTGGGCTGCCGGCCCTGAATGCCGGCGGGCCCCGGGTCAGTGCAGGGTGGTTGCGCTGCGGCGTCGGCCGGCCATCAGGGCGGCGGCGGCCACCAGCAGCCAGGTGGCGGGTTCCGGCACCTGGTTGATCGGAATGTCACGCAGCCCGACGGTGCGGATCAGGGTCTGGAACTCGGTGTACGAAAAGTCGCGGTCCAGGATGCGATGGCTGTTGGGCATGGAGGTGGGCGCGGCACCGGTGGACATGACCGAATAGATCGACTCACCTGGGTTGGCCTGCGGGCCCGTGGGGTGAGGCAGCAGCAGGGTGTGGCCGATCTCGTGCGTCAGCGTGCCCACCAGCAGGTTCAGGCGCTCGGTGTCGTTGTCGGCCAGGGCCAGCAGGCTGGCGATGGTGTCGGTCAGCACCGAACCCACCTGGGTGCCCACTGCCGCCGGCGAGCCGCTGCCGCGCACGCAGCCGTAGCAGGCCTGGCCCAGGAAGCCCTGGTTCGGGACTGCGTTGCCGATGTTCATGAAGTAGTAGTCGCTGTCGCCACTGGTCGGGGCGGTCAGGCCGAAGGAGATCTCGAAGTCGATGTTCAGCTGCTTGCCCACCGGCAGCGGGCTGTTGGCATCGCCACCCAGATTGGGAAAGCCGTGGAAGTCGTCGATCACGGCTGCCAAGGCGGCGCTGCGCATCTGGCTGAGCGACATGTTGAAGCCCCAGGAGGCAAAGCTTTCCGACTCGGTGGTGACGCCCCACATATCGGTCGTCGAGCTGCCGGTGAAGTTCAGCATCACCGTCAGCGCCTGGGCGGACTGCGGCAGCACCAGGGCGGCGCTGGCCAGGGCCAGGGCGGGCAGCGCCAGGGCGCGACGGGTGTGACGGATCAGCTTCGACAAGAGGGTGCGGCTTGCGGTCATGAGAACTCCTGAGGGCTGAATGGCAGCAGCCAAGCAAGCAATGCGCCACGCTGGCCTGACAAGGACTTGCACGCCCTGGGGTGCCTCGCTGTCAAGCTTTCCGACGCCCGCGGCTGCGCCAGATCAAGCCGGCGGCTCGCCGCTTGGCGCATGCTTGCGGCCTTGGTCCAAGCCCGGAGTGCGCCATGTCCCATCGCCCGAATCCTCGCAGCCTTGCCGCCCTGCTGGCGGCCGGCCTCGGCCTGCTGGCCTGCAGCGCCCCGCGTATCGAGTTTGAGAACACGCAACCCGCCAAGGAGCAGGCCCGCCAGCAGGCGCAGGCCACCGGCTCGCTGTACGGCGGCTGGCGCGTCTACCAGCAGCGCTGTGCCAGCTGCCACGGCGACTGGGCCGACGGCGCGGGCGGCGCGCCCAACCTGCTGCTGCGCGTGCGCGACCTCGGGCCGCAGCGCTTCGTGGACCTGGTGCTGCGCCGCTACAGCAAGGACCTGCTGCCCGAAGGCGGCGGCACCCCGCGCGAGACCCTGGTGGACGAGGTGCTGGAACGCCGCTCGGGTGCCCTCAGCATGCCGGCCTGGCAGGGCGACCCGGTGGTGCAGGCCCATGTGATGGACCTCTACGCCTATCTGAACGCTCGCGCCGAGGGGCGTCAGGGCACCGAGCGGCCGGCGCGCTGAGCCGCGCCCGCGGGCAAGCCTGGCTTGCCTGAATATTGGATCCAAAGAATCGGCGTGCAGCTAGCATCGCGGCCCCGCCGATGCCTGGAGCCGCCCATGCCTGCCGCCGCCGATACCGCCTTCCAGACCCTGTTGGCCGATGAATGGGCCTGGCGCCTGCGCGAGTTCCCGCGCCTGGCCAGCTGGGTGGGCGAGCGCAGCGAAGACCACCGCCTGGAGCGCATGGACGGCGCCAGCCGTGCCGCGCGCCTGGCACGCTGGCGCGCCACGCGTGCGGCGCTGCAGGCCATCGACCGCCGCGCGCTGAGCGCGAGCGCACGCGTGGAGGCGGCGGTGTACGCACACCAGCTCGAAGGTCTGATCACCGAGCACGAACTGGGCGGCGTGCTGATGCCCATCGATGGCGACTCGGCCTTCTACAGCTACCTGCCCGAGCTCTGGCGCGACCAGCCGCTGGACACCCCTGCGCAAGTGCAGGCCCATCTGCAGCGCCTGGCGGCGATCCCGCAGCTGTTTGACGATTTCATCGAGCTGATGGAAGAAGGGCGCCGCAGCGGCCGCATGCCACCCGCCCTGATCATGGCGGGGCGCGAGGAGCCGGTGGCCCGCGTGGCGGCCTGCAGCCGCGCCGAGGACACACCCTTCTACGCCGCGCTGCGCGAGCGTCTGCACGGCCAGCCGGCGCTGCAGCGCGAGGCCGTGACGGTGATCGAGCAGCGCCTGCTGCCCGCCTACCGCCACCTGCTGCACTACCTGCGCACGGACTACCTGCCGCACGCCCGCCCCAGCACCGCGGCGCGCGATCTGCCCGGCGGCGAGGCCTTCTACGCCGCCCGCGTGCGCCAGTTCACCACCCTGGACATGAGTCCGCAGCAGGTGCATGAGACGGGGCTGGCAGAAGTGGAGCGCATCGCCGCGGACATGCGCCGCCTGCAGCGCGAGTGCGGCCACCATGGCGAGTGGACCGACTTCCTGGCCTGGCTGCGCAGCGACCCGCAGTTCTACCCGCGCAGCGGTGACGAACTGCTGGCCCAGGCCAGCTGGATTGCCAAGCGCGTGGACAGCGTGCTGCCGCGCTACTTCGGCCACTTGCCACGCCAGCCCTTCGGCGTGGAGCCCGTGCCGGCCGAGATGGCGCCCTTCTATACGACCGGCCGCTACGTGCCCTCCGCGCCGGGCAGCGGGCAGTCGGCGCTCTACTGGGTCAACACCCACAACCTGGGCGCGCGCGCGCTCTACTCCCTGCCCGCCCTGACGCTGCACGAGGCCGTGCCCGGCCACCATCTGCAGTTCGCGCTCGAAGCCGAGAACCCCGGGCTCCAGCCTTTCCGCCGCGCCGGCGACCTCTCCGCCCACAGCGAAGGCTGGGCCCTCTATGCCGAGTACCTGGGCTCCGAAATGGGCCTGTACCGCACGCCGTTCGAGGAATTCGGCCGCGCCAGCTACGAGATGTGGCGCGCCTGCCGCCTGGTGGCCGACACCGGCCTGCACGCTCTGGGCTGGAGCCGTGAGCAGGCCTGCCAGCTGCTGCGCCAGCACACCGCCTTGAGCGAGCACGAGATCGGCACCGAAGTGGACCGCTACATCGGCTGGCCCGGTCAGGCGCTCTCGTACAAGATGGGCGAGATCGTCATCCGCCGGCTGCGCCGCAGCTGGGAGCAGGCGCAGGGCGCGGCCTTCGACCTGCGCGCCTTCCACGACCGCCTGCTTGCCCTGGGCACGGTGCCCCTGCCTTGCCTGGAGCAGGAGCTGGCCGCGCCGGCCTGAAAGGCGCAGAGCGAGCCGCCGACGCGGGCAGTAATGCGCGCGCGCGCCCCGTGAGGATTTGCCGCGACATCCTTCAACGCTAAGCTCGGAGGCCTTTGCAGTCTTGCCCCGTGTCCGCCAGGCGGCGCGGGGCTTTCGCATGATGAACGACACCTTGATCTGGATCCTGGGCCTGGCCGTGGCCTTCGTGGTGGTGGGCTGGGTTTGGCGCCGCCGCCGGCCCGGCGCGAAGCCAGGGGAGTCCGCCAGCCCCGCCCCCGGTTCCGAACCGGACGATCAGCTCCCCGAAGCGGCCGCGGCGCCGACTGCTGCTGGCGCGAGCCTTACGGACATGGACACCGGGCTGGAGCGATCCAGTCACGGCGATGCCCCGTCCACGGCGCCGCTTTCGGAGCTTGACGACGATGCGGCGATCGCCGAACTGGAGCGCCAGTACGCGGCCTTGGCGGTCGAGGAGGAACAGCGCCAGAAAGCCCAGCGTCAAGCCGCACAGCCGGCTGGCCATGAAGCGGCGGTTTTCGCCGAAGCGGCTGAGGCGGCTGAGGCTGCTGAAGCCTATGAGGCACTAGCCCAGGCCGAACGCGAAGCTGCCGAAGCCGCCGAAGCAGCAGCCCCTGCCCAGGCCGAGCGTGAAGCTGCCGAAGCGGCCGCCCGAGCCCAGGCCGAGCGTGAAGCTGCCGAAGCGGCCGCCCGAGCCCAGGCCGAGCGCGAAGCCGCCGAGGCGGCCGCCCGAGCCCAGGCCGAGCGCGAAGCCGCCGAAGCCGCCGAAGCAGCAGCCCGTGCCCAGGCCGAACGTGAAGCTGCCGAAG
>NZ_JAYRMO010000056.1:0-15951 GCF_041912635.1 Inhella sp. | reverse complement strand
CATGGTGATCACTCCTCGAACCCCGCCCTCCTGTGGATATCTCGGGCAGGGTAGGTTGAACACCTGGGTCACATTTGGGTCGGCAGGGCCCTCACGGGTGGGTCAAATTTCAGTCGGCGCCAACAGCCACCGGCAATAGACAGCACTTGGTGGATGGCATCCCGCGAGGGCTGTGCCTTCGCGTACCGATGGATCAGCTGCGCGACCTTGTGCTGCGCGCTGCGCCGGATCGATGTGTTGGAGATGGCAAAGAAGCGAGCGTCCTTGGTGGCTGTCAGCGCCGCCATCGCTCCGAATGTGGGCCGGTACTCGTCGATGCGCTTTTCGAGCTTGACCTCCCAGTACGACACCCGGCCGCCTCGGCATTCGATCCGGTAGTCCGGCGTGTACCGGCGATCCGGCAACTCAAAGGTCTCCGGCTGCGAGACGATGTGGACGACGTTGGGGCAGAGGGCCGCCAGGCGCACGAAGTCCGCCTCGGTGGTCGCCTCAGCTTGGACTGGTGAGGTGAGCGCGCCGCTCAGGTTCAGCAGGTGAACCGTGCGCGGCGTGGTGGGCTTGATCAGCCGGCGAGCGGGGGCGGTCATGGCGTCCCCCGCAATTGCGCGCCGCAGGGCGGTACGGCGCAGCCGTGATTGACCGGCGAAGTCGCAGGTGAAGTTCTCGACAGGCGTGCATCGGCACGCCGTCGGCAGACGGAGTTCCGCATGGGCGGGTCCTTTCAGGATTGAAGGATGAGTTCGCCCAGCAACCCCAAGGCTTGACGCTTCGGGGCTCGCGGCCCATACTGCCAGCAAACAAGTTCCCACTTGCTCTGGTCTTTGGGCCAGACGATTGAACCCGAGGTTGGCCCCTCGGGTTTTGTCGTTTCTGGACGATGGAAGTTGTCAGTTGCTACTGGTGATTGGTCAGCCTCCTGGTTTCAATGCATGAGGGCTCATCGCTGCGCGGCTGCGCCGATTTGGTCCGACGGCGAGTCGCTTGAGGCGGGCGGAGCAGCCTCCGCGCCCGCGTTTCCTGTTGAGTTCTCTTGGGGCAGGGTGGCCGTCAGGTTGGCCAGCCATGCTGCGACCTGCGCTGTCATGGCGAACCTGCCGCGCCTGTTGGGGATCCGGAACAAGGCCACACCAACTTGACCACGGAGTTCAGACTGCAAAAGAGCTGCAGCCGTCGGGAATCCGAGGGCTTGGTGTAGGGCGGTTCCGCCCAAGAGCGGGCCGTAGAGCGCCAGCAGTTGCTTCTCCAAAGCCTGTGCCGCCAGAGATCTCGATCCGCCGGATTCCTGTTGTTCCATGGTCACGTCACAGCCCCGTTGAATGCCGTGGGCCACTGTAGGAAGTCGTGGCCAAATGTCCAAATGGAACGTTCGCAGGCCAAGTTACCGGATGCCAGTGAAACACTGCGCGCGCAAGCCTTTGAATCTGCTCAGCTTTCCCTGAGGAGTTTTTGCGGCAGGTGCGGAGTTCCTGCGGAATTGATCGCCGTCGGAGGCCGGTCCAGAGAGTTATGTAGAGCCTTCGCGAGGGTCTACTGGGCCAACTCAGTCGGCATTGACCTTTGCGTAGAGACCAGAGAAGAGTTGGCGCGCAAGTTCTTGCCTGAGGCCGCAACAGTGGCTGAAACCGATAACGCGCGCAGGAAGTGGAGATATCACCTCTCTGGACAGCGAGAGCCAAGAACAATCACAGCAGCAGTCGCGACTAGGCTCCCGCAGGCCAATGAGCGGCTTCAGCACGTGTTTTGGGACGCCATCGCAGCAGAGGGGGCCAGCGCTGCAGAGATCCTGGTCATGACTGCCCGACTCAGCCCTGAGATCCAACACGCGGCCCGGCGCAGCTTCAGTCGATGCCAAGGGAAGCTGGAGCCCGTCCCACCAGACCATAGGCACATTGGCGTTTTGCAGCGCAGGCCTGGCCTGGACTCGCTCGCCGCCGGAGTCCTTCTGCTGCGGCATGCGCACTTGGAGGGGCAGCCTGAGGCGGCTTTGGAGTGGGGGCGCCAGGTCCTACGAATGCTGGTCGTGATGGGCTTCCACCTGCTTCAGCGCGGCATCGCACGGCCTCTTGTCGAGTTCATCCAGGAGCGAGTGCTGCCCCTTGCTTGCGTGAACGGAGTTGGCCTCGGCTTTCGGGAGGCGAACTACGTCAAGTGCGTCAGCGAGTACGAGTTAGCGCTTCAACGCATTGAAGGCTCGCCGGTAGAACTGATGTCGCCGAGCGATCGTCACGCAGCCGGCCAGCGCATCCTGAACGGCGATCTCGGCTTCGACTATGTGTTCGCGCTGAACCCCGTGCGCATCCAGTTCGACGAGATCGCAAGGGCCTCAGGAAAAGGCGAACCGGCGACACCGTCTCGCGAAGTTCAACGGAGCGCTTGGTTGCAGCAATGGGGAATGAACATGATTTCTCTGGGCGGGCATGAAGGCCCGCCTCCGCATGAAGTTTGGTCTGGAACCAACCTGTGGGCGTTTGACCCTTCAGATCGATATGCAAAGAGATGGGCGCCACGATTCATCGAGCTGGATTTCGACGAGCTGCGCGGATTGGGGTGAACCCGCCCCTGCACTCTCCGCTAAGTCCCACCTGCTGCACTGCAGCGACCTCATCTTGGCAAACCGGCGAGCTGCTTGATCTCGCCCTGTTCCATTTGCTGACGACGCCCGGTGTGGTGAGCGCGGCTGCCGCCTTGAGTGCTCAATCTGACTGGGCGCGAGCGGGTCCGGCGGATGCTGGCCGAGTTCAGAGATGAGTGCAAACAGTTCGGAGATGAGTGAAAACCGACAGCCGATCCGCCATTTCTGCAGTTCGTCGCTCCGCCGCTCCGGCGTGTCGCACCCGCCTGGGCCAGTTCGGGGGCCCCCGGCATAGTGTGTTACCTCACCAACACACCCAAGCGGGAGCGTCCTATGCTCAACAACTGGAACGACTCGGCGCCGATCTACCGGCAGCTGGCCCAGCAGCTGGCCGGCCATCTGCTCGACGGCGAGCCGGCCGAAGGGCAGCCGATGCCTTCGGTGCGCCAGCTGGCCCAGCAGTACCTGATCAACCCGCTGACGGTCAGCCGCGCGCTGCAGTCGCTGGTGGATGAGGGCTTTCTGGAGCCGCGCCGGGGTCTGGGCATGTATGTGACCGAAGGCGCGCGCCGCCGCCTGATGCAGAGCGAGCGCGACAGCTTTCTGCGCGATGAGTGGCCGGTGCTGCGGGAGCGGCTGCGCCGCATGGGCCTGACGGCCAAGGATCTGAACTGGGAGCACGCATGATGAGCAATCTGATCGAAGCCAAGGGCGTGACCCTGCGCTACGGGCGCAACAAGACGGCGGTGGACGATGTTTCGTTCACCCTGCCCAAGGGCCGGGTGGTGGGCCTGCTGGGGCACAACGGCGCCGGCAAGACCACGCTGATGAAGGCCCTGGTGGGCCTGAAGGCGACCGAAGGGGAGTTGACGGTGCTGGGCCGCAGCCCGGTGGCCGAGCGCAGCCAGCTGCTGACGGAGCTGAGCTACATCCCCGACGTGGCGGTGCTGCCGCGCTGGGCACGCGCGCATGAGCTGATCACGCTGATGAGCGGCCTGCAGCCGAAGTTCAGCGCCGAGCGGGCGCGCCGGCTGCTGCGCCGCACCTCGGTGGGGCTGAACGACAAGGTGAAGAGCCTCTCCAAGGGCATGGTGGTGCAGCTGCATCTGGCGCTGATCGCCGCCATCGACGCCAAGCTGATGATCCTGGACGAGCCCACGCTGGGCCTGGACGTGATCAGCCGCAAGGGCTTCTACGAGATGCTGATCGACGAGTGGTGCGACGGCGAGCGCAGCGTGCTGATCAGCACCCACCAGGTGGAGGAGATCGAGGCCCTGCTGACCGACGTGCTGATGATGGACGAGGGCAAGCTGGTGCTGAACCTGAGCCTGGAGGCGATGGAGAGCCGCTTCGTGGCGCTGAGCCACGACCCGGAGGCCGCCGAGGAGGTGGCGCGCGCCCATCCGCTGCTGCGCTACCGCTCGATGGGCGGCAAGCCCGCCGCGCTGTTTGACGGCGCCCCGCCCCCGCACCTGGAAAGCATGGGCCAGCGCTTCCGGCCCAGCCTGGTGGATCTGTTTGTGGCGCTGACGCGCAAGCCCGAACTGGCGCCGCGCGCCTGAAGGAGAAGACGATGTCTGTCGCAACGATGCGTTTCAAGACCCTGCTGCAACGCGAGTGGATGCAGCACCGCTGGGGCTGGCTGCTGGTGATGTTTGCGCCACTGGTGATCACCCTGGTCACGCTGCCCTTCGGCGGTGTGCAGCTGGGCCCGAACGAGGGCGTCAATGCCGAGATCAGCGCGGTGATGCTGGGCAAGGCCAGCAAGCTGATGGCGCTGGTCTGGGGCATCAGCACGATGGCGGTGCTGTCGCTCTCGCTGCTGGCGATGAGCTTCCAGGTCTCCGGGCTGGCGCGCCGTGATGTGCAGGACCGCTCGCTGGAGTTCTGGATGTCGCTGCCGGGTTCGCACAGCGAGCACCTGGGCGCGACGCTGCTGGCGCACTGCCTGCTGGTGCCGCTGGCCGCGTTGTTCGCTGGCGCGGTGTCGGGGCTGGTGATCGCCGCGGGCGTCACGGTCAAGGTGCTGGGCTTTGCCGGCCTGGCCGAGGTGCAGTGGGGCTCGGTGGTGCAGCTGCTGCTGCCCGGCCTGGTGCGCCTGGTGGCGGGCCTGCCGCTGTTCCTGCTGTGGCTGCTGCCCGCGCTGCTGGTGCTGATGGTGGCTTCGGCCTGGCTGAAGCGCTGGGGCGTGGCGGCCGTGGCCCTGGCTGGCGTGCTGCTGGCCAATCTGCCGGCCACGCGCGGCCCGGTGCGTGACTGGTTGGACGGTCATGCCCAGGGTGCCTCCCAGGCCTTCTTCTTCGGCAATCCGTCCCAGGTACGGGAGGCAGCGGGCTCGGTTCGCGTCGATCAGATGGACCTGCCGCAGATCTGGCATCTGGTGGGCACGGACTTGGTGACGCAGCTCGGCAACCTGGCCAGCGTGCAGTTCCTGTCGGGGGCGGTCATCGCCGCGGCCTGCTTCGCGCTGCTGATCTACAAGCGCAAGCACATGACCTGAGCCTGCGCGGCGCCATGAAAAAACGCCCGGCTTGCCGGGCGTTCTTCTTTGGCAGCAGCGAAGCTCAGGCGCTGGCCAGCGGGGCCGCGGGGGGCGTGCCCATCTTGGCCATCATTTCCTTGCGGAAGCGGTTGAGCTCCTGCACAGAGGCAAAGCTGCGCTCCATCAGCAGGCTCATGTTGTGCAGGATGCGCTCGACGACCTTGTTCTCCCACACGGCGTCGAACTGGATTTGCTTGTCCAGCCAGGCTTCCAGCCAGGCCGGGTCGGGCAGGCGGCTCTGGATGGTGTCGCGCGGGAACAGCTTGGCGTTGACGTGCAGATTGGTGGGGTGCAGCGCCTGCGCGGTGCGGCGCGCGCTGGCCATCAGCACGCCCACCTTGGCGAAGGCGGCGCGAGCCTCGTCGCCGAAGCGGCCCATGGCCTGCTTCATGTAGCGCAGGTAGGCGCCACCGTGGCGGGCTTCGTCGCGCGCCAGGGTTTCGTAGATGGCCTTGATGACCGGCTCGGTGTGCCACTCGGCCGCACGGCGGTACCAGTGGTTGAGGCGGATCTCGCCGCAGAAATGCAGCATCAGGGTTTCGAGCGCCGGGGCGGGGTCGAACTCGAAGCGCACCTCGTGCAGTTCAGCTTCGGTGGGCACCAGGTCAGGGCGGAAGCGGCGCAGGTACTCCATCAGCACCAGGGAATGCTTCTGCTCTTCAAAGAACCACACCGACATGAAGGCGGAGAAGTCGCTGTCATCGCGGTTGTCGCGCAGGAACATCTCGGTGGCCGGCAGTGCCGCCCACTCGGTGATGGCGTTCATCTTGATGGTCTGCGCCTGCTCGTCGCTGAGCTTGGCGGGGTCGAACGCGTCCCAGGGGATGTCGCGTTCCATGTTCCAGCGCACGGCTTCGAGCTGCTTGAAGAGTTCGGGGTAAAGCATGGGGAGCCTCAAATTAGAGGGCGCATTCTAGGGATCGACCCTTACACCTTTGTGGCAGGGCCTTCGTGGTTGCGCCAGGCTTGCACGGCGCGGCCGAGCTCGGGCAGCTCGGCCAGCACGCGCAGCCGGCCCAGGCGCTGGGCAAAGGGGCGGCGCAGGCCGGCGGCGCGCCCGCCGGCCCAGAGCTCGCAGGGTTCGGCCAGGCTGGCGTGCAGGGTCTGCAAGCCTTCTTCCACCAGGGACGGGCTGGCGTAGCTGGAAAAGCTCAGCGCCAGCACGTCGGCTTCGTGGCGGGCGCAGGCCTGCGCCAGCTCGGGCAGCGGCGTCTGCAGGCCCAGTGAGCGGCATTCGCAGCCGGCGGCGGCGAGCAGGCAGTGCACCATCAAGAGGCCCAGGCCATGTTCCTCGCCCGGCAGGGTGGAGAGCAGCACGCGCGGGCGTGCGCCCAGGGCCGGGCCCAGCTGGGCCAGCGCGCGGCGCAGCTGCTGCTGCACCACCTCGGAGAACAGGTGCTCTTCGTGGATCTGCACGCGGCCGTCGGCCCAGAGCCGGCCGACGCGCTCGATCAGCGGGGCCAGCAGCTCAATGATGAAACGCTCCAGCCCCAGGCGCAGCAGCTCGGCCTGCAGCGCGTCCAGCAGCTCGTGCGGTTGGTGGTTGAACAGCGGGGCCAGCAGGCGGTCGAGTTCGGCCCCTTCGGGCACGGCGGCGGTGAGCGGGGTCGTGGCCGGGCGTTCCTGCAGGGCCTGCAGGCGGGCCTGCAGCTCGGGCGCGTCCAGGCTGACGACCTGGTGCGGGCGGTGGCCGGCGTCGATCAGGCGCTTGATCTGCCGCAGGCGTTGCACCTGCTCCAGCGGGTAGAGGCGCTCGCCCTGGACGTCGCGCAGTGGGGTGGGGAAGCCGTAGCGACGCTCCCAGACGCGCAGCAGGTCCTTGGACAGGCCGGTGTCGCGTTCGACGGCGGCGATGCCCAGCTGCGGAGAGACCTCGACGGGATCCATGTTTGTCTTGGACAAAGTTGCAATGTGTTGGACATTGTGCTGCAATTGCCCCGCCGACACCAGATTTGACCAAGACAAATGCGCAACATCCGCTTCGCCCTCCTGCTTGCCCCCCTGCTGGCCCTGGCCAGCCCCGCGGCCTGGGCCGACTGCCCTGCGCTGCTGAACCAGAGCCAGCCGCGCCTGCAGGACGAAGCGCCGCAGGACCTGTGCCAGTACGCCGGCAAGGTGCTGCTGGTGGTGAACACGGCCAGCTACTGCGGCTTCACCAAGCAGTACGAGGGCCTGGAGGCGCTGCAGCGCCGCTACCAGAGCAAGGGTCTGGTGGTGCTGGGCTTCCCCTCGAACGACTTCGGCAGCCAGGAGCCCGGCACGAACAAGGAGATCGCCGAGTTCTGTGCGAACACCTTCAACGTGAAGTTCCCGATGTTTGCCAAGTCGGTCGTCAAGCCTGATCAGCCCAACGCCAACCCGCTCTTCGTGGCGCTGGCCAAGGCCACCGACAGCAACCCGAAGTGGAACTTCCACAAATACCTGGTGGGGCGTGACGGCAAGCCGGCCGCGGCCTTCACCTCGCTGACCAGCCCCGACAGCCCCAAGCTGGCGGCTGAGATCGAGCGCCTGCTCAAGGCCCAGCCATGAATCCGGTTTTGCCTGCCGACGCCATGACGCGGTCGTCGCCTACCTCCTCCTCCCTGGGACTCCCCCATTGGGCGGCGGCTCGTCGGCAGGCACTTTCTCCTGCGCCCGCGCCGGGTCCCACCGACCACGCCAGCGAACTGCTGCCCTGGTTGCGCGGCCGCGCGCCCGGTGCACCGGGCCAGCCGGGTGGGTCCGAACCCGGCCGGCCGCGCCAGCGCGTGGCCGTGGTGGGGGGCGGCGTCAGCGGCCTAGGCGCGGCCTGGGCGCTGCGCAATCGGTTCGAGCTGACCCTGTTCGAAACCGAAAACCGCCTGGGCGGCCACGCCCACACGGTGGACTGGGAACAGGCCGGCCAGCGCCATGGCGTGGACACCGGCTTCCTGGTCTACAACGAATGCACCTACCCGCTGCTGCAGGAGCTGTTCCGCCAACTCGCCGTGCCGGTGGCGCACAGCGAGATGAGCTTCTCCGTCCAGGCGCAGGGCCTGGAGTGGTGCGGCTCCGACCTCAACAGCGTGTTCGCCCAGCGCCGCAACCTGCTGCGCCCGCGCTTCTGGGGCATGCTGACCGAGCTGCCGCGCTTCAACCGCGAATGCACGGCCCTGGCCGCGCGCGGGGACGACCGCGAGCTTGCCGAACCCATCGGCGCCTTTCTGGACCGCCGCGGCTTCGGCCAGGTCTTCCGCGAGCTCTACCTGCTGCCGATGGTGGCCTGCATCTGGTCCTGCCCGGTGCAGCAGATGCTGGCCTTCCCCATCGGCACGCTGATCCGCTTCTGCCACAACCACGGCCTGCTGCAGGTGGCGAACCGCCCGCAGTGGTTCACCGTGCGCGGCGGCTCGCGCGAGTACGTGCAGCGCATCCAGAAGGCCTTGCCCGATGTGCGCGCCGCCGAGCCCGTGCTGGCGCTGCGCCGCTCCCCCGAAGGCGTGTGGCTGCGCGGCCCCTCGGGCGAGCAGCGCTTCGACGCCGTCATCCTGGCCTGCCACAGCGACCAGGCCCTGGCCCTGCTGGGCGAGCAGGCGCGGCCCGCCGAGCGCTCGGTGCTGGGCGCCATCCGCTACCAGGACAACCGCGCCGTGCTGCATGGCGACGCCGGCCTGCTGCCACAGCGCCGCCGCGCCTGGGCGGCGTGGAACTTTGAATCGGGCCCCGGCGAGCGCCCGGTGTGCCTGCACTACCTGATCAACAAGCTGCAGCCCCTGCCCTGGGCCGAGCCGGTGGTGGTGAGCCTGAACCCGCTGCGCGAGCCCCAGGGCCCAAGCCGCGAGTTCCACTACGCCCACCCGGTGTTCGATGAAGGTGCCGTGCGTGCGCAAGCCCGCCTGCCCGAGCTGCAGGGCCAGGGGAATGTGTGGTTTGCCGGCGCCTGGGCGCGCTACGGCTTCCATGAGGACGGGCTGTGGTCCGGCCTGCAGGCCGCCAAGGCGCTGGAACAGGCGATGGAGCGGGTGTGGAGCTGAAGCGCCCCCTGCTCGGCCGCGGCCCGGTGCGTCACCGCCGGCTGTGGCCGCGCGCCCATGCCTTCGAGGTGCCGAGCTTCTTCCTGCTGCTGCCCATGCGCTCGCTGCGTCTGCAGCCGGATGAAGCGCTGGCGCGCAACCGCGCCGCCTGGGTCAGCTTTCATGACGCCGACCACGGCGAGGGTGGCCCCGACGCCCTGGCCTGGTGCGAGGCCCTGCTGGCGCGCGAGGGCGTGGACGGCGTGGACGGCGAGATCTGGCTGCAATGCTTCCCGCGCGTGGCCGGCCATGCCTTCAAGCCGGTGAGCTTCTGGTTCTGCGAGCGCCGCGACGGCAGCTTGCGCGCCGTGCTGGCCGAGGTGCACAACACCTTTGGCGAGCGCCATGTCTACCTGCTGGAGGGCGAAGGCCTGGCGCGCGGCGCCGAGGTGCAGGCGCGCAAGGTCTTCCATGTCTCGCCCTTCGCTGACGTGCAGGGCCGCTACCGCTTTCGCTTCCACCGCCGCGCGGGCAGCGATGCTCGTTGCATCGCCCGCATCGATCTCGACGACGACAACGGCCGTGCGCTGCTGCAAACCAGCATCGCCGGCCAGCTGGAACCGCTGACCGCCCCGGCCTTGCGCCGCGCCGCCACCGCCCAGCCCTTGCACAGCCTGCTGCTGGTGGCTCGCATCCACTGGCACGCACTGCGCCTGTGGCTCAAGGGCGTGCCTTGGTTCAGCAAACCCCAACCCCCGCTTCACCCAGTGAGCCGCTGAATGAAGACCCCCCCGAAGCGGCTGCGCCGCCTCCCCCCAAGGGGGCGACACCAGCGGCCCGGCCAAGCCGGTTCCGCGGTGTCACTTGATCAAGCTGGCCTGACTCAGCCTCGCCTCTAAATCCCGGAGTGCCCATGGACCACACCCTTGCCCGCACCCTTCAAGCGCCGGCCGACGCCCCGGCCGCGGTGCGCACCGTCTTCAAGCTGCTGCAGCACCTGCAGCACGGCAGCCTGGACCTGCAACTGCCCGACGGCAGCACCCTGCACGCCGGCCAGCCCCTGCACCCGCGCGCCGCCATGGGCATCCACGACTGGGCGCTTGCCCAGGCCACGCTGCAGCGCGGCGACATCGGCTTTGCCGAGAGCTACATCGAAGGCCACTGGAGCAGCCCCGACCTGGCCGCCCTGCTCACGCTCTTCCTGCGCAACCGCAACAGCCTGGAATCCGCCATCTATGGCCGCTGGTGGGGCGCGCTGGCCTACCGCATCAAGCACTGGCTGAACCGCAACAACAAGGCTGGCAGCCGCCGCAACATCGTGGCGCATTACGACCTGGGCAATGCGTTCTACAAGCTCTGGCTGGACCCGAGCATGAACTACAGCAGCGCCTGGTTCGAAGGCGGGCGTGCGCAAAGCCTGCAGGACGCCCAGCACGCCAAGATGGATCGCGCGCTGCAGGAGCTGACGCTCAAGCCCGGCCAGCGCCTGCTGGAGATCGGCTGCGGCTGGGGCGCCATCGCCGAGCGCGCCACGCGCAACTACGGCTTGCAGGTCACTGGCATCACGCTCTCGGACGAGCAGCTGGCCTACGCACGCGAGCGCTTGGGCCAAGCTGGGTTGAAGGCCGATCTGCGCCTGCAGGACTACCGCGACCTCAGCGATGGACCGTACGACGGCATCGTCTCCATCGAAATGATCGAGGCCGTGGGCGAGGCCTACTGGCCCACCTACTTCCAGACCCTGGCGCGCATGCTCAAAACCGGCGGCCGCGCCTGCGTGCAAAGCATCGTCATCCGCGACGAGCTGTTCGAGCGCTACCGCCGCAACACCGATTTCATCCAGCAGTACATCTTCCCCGGCGGCATGCTGCCCTGCCCGCGAGTGTTCCGCGAACAGGCCGAGGCGGCCGGCTTGCGCATCGAGAAGAGCTTTGCGTTCGGCCCGGACTACGCCGAGACCCTGAAGCGCTGGCGCGCCGACTTCATGGCCCGCGCCGCCGAGGTGCAGGCGCAGGGCTTCGACACCCGCTTCCAGCGCCTGTGGGAGTTCTACCTGGCCTACTGCGAAGCGGCCTTTGCCACGGGCAACACCGATGTCGTGCAGTACACCCTGGTCAAGGCGTAAGGCGCTGCTGCTGGGGCTGGGTGCCCTTGTCGCTGCCCCGGCGCAGGCGCACGAAGACTGGCCGCTGCGCAGCGAGGCGCGCTTTCGCTTCCTGGGTCTGCACGTCTATGACGCCAAGCTGCTCGCCCCGCAGCCCCTGCACCCCGAGCGCTGGCACGAGCAGGCCTTTGCGCTGGAGCTGGTCTACGCGCGGGACCTGAAGGGTGTGCGCATCGCCGAGCGCTCGCTCGACGAAATGCGCCGCCAGGGCGAGTTCGCGCCCGAGCAGGCCGAGCGCTGGCTGGCCGCGCTGAAGGCCGCCTTCCCCGATGTGCGCGAGGGCGACCGCCTGCGCGGCGTGCACGAACCACAGCAGGGCGCGCGCTTCTGGCACAACGGCCAGCCCCGCCCCGGCCAGCTGGACCGCGAGGCCGCTGCGCGCTTCTTCGGCATCTGGCTGCACCCCGCCACCTCGGAGCCGGGCCTGCGCAGGCGCCTGCTGGGCCTGTGAACACCGCCGCCTGGCACTACGGCCTGCTGGGCCTGCCGTTGGCCTTCGTGGCCCTGCCGCTGTACGTGAGCCTGCCCGCGCATTACGCCCGCGAGTACGGCCTGCCCCTGGCCCAGCTGGGCGCGCTGCTGCTGGCGGCGCGCTGCATCGATGCCGTGGCCGACCCCTGGATCGGCCGCCAGGCCGACCGCTGGCTGCGCCCCGGGCGCTGGGGGGCGGTGATGGGCGGCGCCGCCGTGCTGATGGCGCTGTGCTTTGCCGGCCTGTTCTTCCCGGTTCCGCAGGGCGGCAGCGCCCTGCTGGCCTGGGCCGGTGCGCTGCTGGTGCTGGGCTATCTGGCCTACAGCGTGCTGGCGGTGACGCACCAGGCCTGGGGCGCGCGCTTAGGGGGCGCGGCCGTGCAGCAAACCCGCCTGGTGGCCTGGCGCGAAGGCCTGGGGCTCGTCGGCGTGCTGGCCGCCAGTGTGTTGATGAGCCAGGCCGGTTGGGGCTGGACCACGGCCCTGCTGGGCCTGGGCCTGCTGCTGGGCCTGGCGGCGCTGCGGCGCGTGGCCCTGCCCGGGCCCGAGCAGGCCTCGCCGCCCAAAGACTTCGGGCTGGCCTGGCGCTACCCGGCGTTTCGCCGACTGCTGGCCGTGTACGCGCTCAACGGTATTGCCGCCGCCATTCCCGCCACGCTGCTGCTGTTCTTCGTGCGCGACCGCCTGCAAGCACCCGAGTGGGAGGCCGCCTACCTGCTCGTCTATTTCGCTGCGGCCGCGCTGGCGCTGCCGCTGTGGCTGCGTGCGGTGGCACGGCTTGGCCAGGCGCGCAGCTGGGCGCTGGGCATGGCACTCGCCATCGCCGGCTTCATCGGCGTGCTGGGCCTGGAGGCGGGGGACCGCGGGCTGTTCCTGCTCGTCTGCGCCGTGACGGGTGCGGCGGCGGGTGCGGACCTGGCCATCCCCGGCGCCATGCTGACCCGCGTGGTGCAGCGCAGCGGCCTGGCCGGCCATGCCGAAGGCAGCTTCTTCGGCTGGTGGACGGCCACCACCAAGCTCAACCTGGCCCTGGCCGCCGGCCTGGCCCTGCCCCTGCTGCAAGGCCTGGGCTACCGCGAGGGCGCGCGCGACGCCGCGTCGCTGCAGGCCCTCACCCTGTGCTATGCCCTGCTGCCCTGCCTGCTCAAGGCCCTGGCGCTGGGCCTGCTGTGGCGCTGCTTTGGGCGCGACAAGGACTCCTTATGAAACGACGCCTTCTGCTGGCCGCCTTGCCGGCCCCCCTGCTGCTGAGCGCCTGCGCCGGCCGGGACGTGCAGGACTACGCCCAGGAACGCCCCCAGCTGGACCTGCGCCAGTACTTCAACGGCCCGCTCGTCGGCCACGGCGTGTTCACCGACCGCAACGGCCACGTCAAGGCCCGCTTCGTGGTGCGCATGGTGGGCCGCTGGCAGGGCGAGCAGGGCGTGCTGGAAGAGGACTTCGAGTACAGCGACGGCCGCAAGGAACGCCGCGTCTGGCGCCTGACGCACCACGGCAATGGCCGCTACAGCGGCCGCGCCGACGACGTGGTGGGCGAGGCCCAGGGTCAGGCCGCCGGCAACGCGCTGCGCTGGGGCTACACCCTGAAGCTGCCGGTGGACGGCAAGGTCTACGAGGTGCAGTTCGACGACTGGATGTGGCTCATCGACGACCGGGTGATGATTAACAAGGCGCGCATGCGCAAATTCGGCATCGACCTCGGCGAGGTGACCTTGAGCTTTTCCCGATGAGCCTCAACCCCAAGTTCAAGCGCTGGCAAGGCCAGGTGGTCTGGCTGATCGGTGCCAGCACTGGCATCGGCGCCGCGCTGGCCGAAGCGCTGCACGCCGCCGGCGCCACCGTGGCCGTGAGCGCGCGCGGGGCCGACAAGCTGCAGGCCTTTGCCGACGCCCACCCCGGCAGCCTGGCCCTGCCGGCCGATGTGCTCGACCCCGCGGCGCTGAAGAGCGCGCTGCGCACCCTGGTGGCCAAGACCGGCCGCGTGGACCTGGCGGTCTACTGCGCCGGCACCTACACCCCGCTGCGCGCCGACCACTTCGACCTGGCCAGCGCCACCGCGCAGTGGCAGACGAACTACCAGGGCGCGCTGAACCTGCTGGACGCACTGCTGCCGCAGCTGCTGGCGCAAAGCCAGGCCGGCCAGGGCGGGCACCTGAGCCTGGTCAGCAGCGTGGCCGGCTACCGCGGCCTGCCCAAGGCCCTGGGCTACGGCCCGGCCAAGGCGGCGCTCATCCACCTGGCCGAAACCCTCTACCTGGATCTGGCGCCCAAGGGCTTGGGCGTGTCGGTCGTCAACCCCGGCTTCGTGGCCACGCCGATGACGGCGCAGAACGACTTCAAGATGCCCGCGCTGCAGACCCCCGAACAGGCGGCGGCCGCCATCCTGGAGGGCTGGCAGGACGGCGACTTCGAGATCCATTTCCCCAAGCGCTTCACCCGCTTCGTCAAGTTCCTGCGCCACCTGCCGGCGCGGCCCTATTTCTGGTTGGTGCGCAAGGGCACAAAGCTATGAGCAGCACCGACCCCCGCCTGGCTGCCGTGCGCCGGTTTTTCGAAACCCTGCAGCCGCAGGACGTGGCGCGCCTGGGCGAGCTGTACGGCGAACACGCTTACTTCCGCGACCCTTTCAACGAAGTGCGTGGCCTGGCGGCGGTGCAACGCATCTTTGCCCACATGTTCGAGACCCTGGAGCAGCCCCGCTTCGTGGTGCGCGACGCCTTCGCCCAGGGCGAGCAGGCGTTCCTGACCTGGGACTTCATCTTCCGCCGCCCCGGCCAGCCGGACGAGTGGCGCATCCACGGCAGCAGCCACCTGCGCTTTGCGCCGGACGGGCGGGTGATCTACCACCGGGACTACTGGGACGCGGCCGAGGAGCTTTGGGAGCGCGTGCCGGTGCTGGGCTGGGTGTTGAGGCGGCTGAAAGGGCGTTTGCGGGCTTGAGGTTCTGATCGGTGCAGCCCGTGGGGTCTTTGACCTGCCCCCTCGCTGCCGTACCAGCCTGAACGAGAGAAGTCCGTCCCATCTGGAGAATGACGGACATGAGAACGAGCAAGTACAGCGAGCAACAGATCATTGGATTCTTGAACCGCGCCACGGCCGGCGAGCCCGTGGCCGAGCTGTGCCGCAAGGAAGGCTTCAGCCAGGCGACGTTCTACAAGTGGCGCGCCAAGTACGGCGGCATGCAGGTCAGCGAGGCCGTGCGGCTACGTGAACTCGAGGGCGAGAACGCCAAGCTCAAGAAGCTGCTGGCCGAGGCCATGCTGGACATCAGTGCGCTCAAGGGCGTCTTTGGCGTAAAGCGCTAGCCCCGCAGGTGCGCAGGGATGCGGCGCGGCGCATGGTGCAAGAACACCATCTGAGCGAACGCCGCGCCTGTCGCCTTGTGGGGCTAAGCCGTGATGCCTATCGCAACCCGCCCAAAGCGAGCGCGGAGAACCAGATGCTGAGCGAGCAGATCAAGGCCATCGCGTTGGAGCGTAGGCGCTTTGGCTACCGGCGCGTGCATGACGTGCTGCGCTCCGACTTTCCTGGCGTCAACCACAAGCGCGTTTACCGCCTCTACAAGGCAGCCGACCTGGCGGTGCGCAAGCGCAAGAAGGCCAAGCGCCCGTTGGGCCAGCACACGCCGTTGATCGCTGTCAACAAGATCAACGCCGTCTGGAGCATGGACTTCGTCTCCGACAGCCTGTGCAACGCACGGCGCATCAAGTGCCTGGCCGTTGCGGACGACTTCAGCCACGAGTGCGTGCAGATGGCCGTGGACTTTGGCATTGGCGGCCAGTACGTGACCAGGCTCTTGGACGAGGCGGCCCAGTTCCGCGGCTATCCCAAGGCGGTCCGCACCGACAACGGACCGGAGTTCACCAGTCGCGCCTTTTTGGGTTGGTGCGAGAGCCACAAGATCCAGCACATCCTGATCCAGCCAGGTCGGCCCATGCAGATCGGGTACATCGAGAGCTTCAACGGCAAGTTCCGGGACGAGTGCCTGAACGAGCACTGGTTCGAGACCCTGCCCCAGGCCCGCGAGGCGATCCGGGCCTGGGTGCAGGATTACAACGAAGTGCGGCCCCACTCGAGCATTGGCCGCATGCCACCAAGGCGCTTCGCGCGCCTGCATCGCCAGCAAGCTGGCAAAGCAGGCTCAGCTCAAAACCCAACTCCCAACGAAGTTACCCTGCAACCCCGGACTCTCTCCGAATGACTGGTATGGCGGATGGGGGCAGGTCACTTC
>NZ_JAYRMO010000055.1:0-16601 GCF_041912635.1 Inhella sp. | reverse complement strand
TCGCTCATGAAGCGGGCATCGCCACGGCCCGCGGCAACCTGTTGCCACAGGACAAGCTGGAGGCCATCAAGACCTTGCAGGCCCAGCACGGCCCGACCGCCATGACCGGCGACGGCATCAACGACGCGCCGGCGCTCGCCCAGTCCGACCTCGGCATCGCCATGGGCGCCGCCGGCACCGATACCGCCATGGAAGCGGCCGACGTGGTGGTCATGAACGATGACCTGCGCCGCATCGCCGAGACCGTGCGGCTCTCGCGCGCCACCCATGCCGTGCTGTGGCAGAACATCGCACTGGCCCTGGGCATCAAGTCGGTGTTCCTGGTGCTGGCGGTGTTCGGCACCGCCTCGATGTGGATGGCGGTTTTTGCCGACATGGGCGCCAGCCTGCTGGTGGTGGGCAACGGGCTGCGCCTGCTGCGCGACAAGGCATCGTCATGATCACCATTGCTCCGACGCCAGCCGTCGCACCGACGGCCGCCGAGCGCGCCCTCTGGCTGACGCGGACCCCGCTGTTGGATTTCGATAGCCCGTCGGTCCAGTCGCTGGCCCAGGGCTGGCGCGAACTGCCCGAGTCGGAGCGCATCGGCGCGGCCTATCGCTTCGTGAAGGACGACCTGGCCTTTGGCTACAACGTTAGCGACGACCTGCCGGCCTCGGCCGTGCTGCGTGATGGTTATGGCCAGTGCAATACCAAGAGCACGGTTCTGATGGCGCTGCTGCGCGCGCTCGGCGTGCCCTGCCGGTTCAGGGGCTTCACCATCGACAAGCGCCTGCAGCGGGGTGCTGTCACCGGTTGGGCTTACTGGCTGGCGCCGCGCCGCATCATCCATAGCTGGGTCGAGGTCTGGACCGAGGGTCGCTGGCTGCAGCTGGAGGGCTTCATCCTGGACGGCAGCTACCTAGCCGCCTTGCAGCAGCGCTTCGCCGAGCACCGCGGCGCCTTCTGTGGCTACGGCGTGGCCACACCGGACCTGCAGCGCCCACCGGTGGAGTGGTGCGGTAGTGACACCTACATCCAGCGCGACGGCATCAACCAAGACTTCGGCCTGTTCGACAGCCCCGACGCCTTCTACGCCGTGCATGGGAGCAATCTGACCGGAATCAAGCGGTGGATCTACCAGCGACACATCCGCCACCAGATGAACAGCAATGTGGCGCGTGTGCGCGGCGGCGCCCCGGTCTCTGCCGCTCGCGGAATGCCTGCCCAGCGCCAATGAACCACAGGCTTGCCCCGGGAGTGGTCTGGCTACACTGCGCCGCCATGCGCCGTGTCCTACTGGTCGTTCTCGTTGTGCTGCTGTCCCTTCAGTGGACCTGGGCGGCGGCGGCCGCCTATTGCAGGCATGAAGTGGGCGCCGGTGCTTCGCATCTGGGCCACCATGTCCATGAGCATGAGGGCCACGCCGCGGCGGAGGCCGGACAGTCCGATGGACGGCTGGGCGCAAGTGAGTCCGATTCGACCGATTCATTGGGCACGGACCCGGATTGCGGCGCCTGTCATGCTGGCACCACCGCCATGGTCGCCGAGTCGGCTGGTATGGCCAGGACGGTTAAGGATCACGGCACGCAAACGCCGTACCGGCGAACCGTCACCGAAGGCGTGCCCGAGCGCCTGATCCGCCCCCCTCTGCAGCGCCTCGCCTGATCCGCGGCGAGGCCATGGCCTTGAGCGCTCGGGCGCCGGAGTTCTTGCGGCGCTGAGCCCCAACCCCACCTCGCCTTGATGGCTGCCCCGCTGCGGGCAGCGCCTGCGGACTGTGCCTTTGGCCTGCGCCTTTGGCCAATCCTCCGATGTGATCGAGGAACTCCATGAATTCCAAACCCCGGACCCCTCCCGGGTTGCGTCAGCGCATGTTGGCGCTGGCCCTGTGCGCCGGCTTCGGCCTGTTGCATGGCCCCCTAGGCGCGCAGACCGCGCCTCCGCCCAGTTCCATGAAGGCGCTGTTCGACAAGGCCTGGGCCCTGCATGCCGAAGCCTTGGCCGCACCCGCACGCCGCGAGGCTGCGGCCGCCCAGCAGGCCCTGGCGAGCAAGTGGACGGCCGATGCCCCCAGCCTGGAGCTCAGCCTGAAGTCCGATCGCTGGAACCGCAATGGCGGTGCCCGCGAGCAGGAGCTCGGCGTTTCCGTGCCGCTGTGGTTGCCGGGTGAGCGCGGCCGCAGCCAGGCGCTGGCCGACAGCGCCGCGCAAGCGCTGGACAGCCGCCTGCTGGCCGCCCAATGGCGCGTCGCGGCGCTGGTGCGTGACGCTTGGTGGACCGCACAGCTGGCCCGGGTCGATCGCGACCTGGCCAGCCTGCGCCTGCAGGCGGCGCAGCGCCTGTCGCAGGACGTTGGCCGGCGTGTCAAAGCCGGCGACCTGGCCAAGACGGACCTGCTGCAAGCCCAATCCACCGAAGCCGCGGCCGAGATGGACCTGGCGCAGGCCGAACAGGGTCTTCTTCAAGCCGTGCAGATCCTGCAGGGCTGGGGCGTGGACGCGGAAGCCCTGGGCCGGATGGCCACGGCCGGCCTGGCAGAGGCGCAGCCGCCCGAAGCCAGCCAAGAGCCCGAGCCGGGCCACCCGGCGCTGGCCGAGTTGGCGGCGCGTGCGCAGGTCGCACAACGCGCGCTTGAGCTGGCCGAGGTGCAGAAGCGCGCCAACCCGGAGCTGGTACTCGGCACCACACGTGACCGCGGCGCATTCGGTGAGGCCTACGGCCAGACCGTCACTGTCGGCGTGCGCCTTCCACTGGGCGCGCCGAGTGCGCATCGGGCCAAGCAGGCCACGGCGCGGGCCGAGCAGATCGAGGCCGAGCAATTGCTGGCTCAGGAGAGGCAGCAGTTGCGTGCGGCCCTGATGGGAGCGCGCGCCCGGCTGGCCAGTGCCCAAAGCGCGCTGGGCGCGGCCGAGCGCCGCGCCCAGGCGAGCCGCGAAACGCGAGCGCACTTCGAGAAGAGCTTCCAGCTCGGTGAGACCGACCTGCCGACGCGGCTGCGCATTGAGCAGGAGGCCTTCGAAGCCGAGCGCCAGCAGGCGCGCGCCCAGAACGCGCTGCATCAGGCCGTCTCGAACCTGCGTCAGGCCTTGGGCCTGCTGCCGCAATGAGTTCGCGCAGCGCCCCTGGCCCACATGGCCCACAAGGCTTATTCAGCCGAGCCACCGACCCAATCGTCAACGAATTCAGGAATTCCCCCATGCCCCGTTATGACATCTGGCCCGCGCTGGCCGCCTTGCTGCTCGGCCTTGCGTCGCTTCAGCCCGCTTGGGCAGGCGAAGGCCACGACCATGATGAAGCGCCGGCCACCGCCGCCGCACCCGCCTGGCCTCGGTTTACCGCCAGCTCCGACCTGTTCGAGCTCGTCGGCGTGGTGAAGGGCAAGCAGATCAGCCTCTATCTGGACCACGCCGCCACCAATGCCCCGGTCCAGAAGGCCGAGCTCGATCTGGAGATTGGCGGCGTCAAGCTCAAGGCCGAGCCCCATGGCGAGGGCGAGTTTGAAGTGAATCTGGCTCAGGAGCTCAAGCCTGGGGAGCTGGCGGTGACCGCCACGGTGCGCACCGAAGCCGACGCCGACCTGCTGGCCGGCGAGCTGGACCTGCATGCCGATGTCCACACCGAGGCTTCGCATGGCCTGGCCTGGAAGAGCGTGGCCGGATGGACCGCGCTGGCTCTGACCGGCGTGGCGGTCTTGTTCATTGGCACGCGCCGCCTGCGCCGCGCATCGCCCCGCTTTGGGAGCGCCGCATGAGCCGGCGTTCTCTCCCTGCCTCGATCCTGGCCTTGGCCCTGGCATGCGCCTTCGCCCCGGCCACCTGGGCCGGCGAAGGTCATGACCATGGTGACGCGCCCGCCGCCGTCAATGCCAATGGCCCGCAGCGCCTGCCCGATGGCAGCGTGTTCCTGCCCAAACCGGCACAGCGCCAGATCGGCCTGCGCACCATGGCCGTGGAGGCGGCGCAGTTGCCGCGCGCGCTGGAACTCAACGGCCATATCGCGATGGATCCGAACGCCGGCGGCAAGGTGCAGGCCCTGCAAGCCGGTCGTTTGGAGGCCGGGCCGCGCGGCCTGCCGAGCTTGGGTCAGGCTGTGCGCAAGGGCGAAGTCCTGGCCTATGTGCTGCCCGCCAGCGACACCCTGGAGCGTGCCAACCAAACCGCCCAGCTGGCTGAGCTGCGAGCCGCCCAGGGCTTGGCGGCCAAGCGCCTGGCTCGCTTGAAGGAGCTGGCCGACAGCGTGCCGCGCAAGGAGATCGAGGCGGCCGAGAGCGAATTGGCCAGCCTGGCGGCGCGCAGCGCGGCGATTGCCGGCGGCCTGGGCGGCCGAGAGGCCCTGGTGGCACCAATAAGCGGCGTAATCGCCTCGGCCCGGGCCGTCGCCGGTCAGGTGCTGGATGCGCGTGAGCTGGTCTTTGAGGTGGTGGACCCGACTCGCCTGCGTGTCGAGGCCTTGAGCTTTGAGGCCGCACTGGCGGGTGATGTGGCAACCGCCTATCTACCGGTCGGGTCGGACAAGCTGAAGCTGCGCTTTGTCGGCGCGGGCCGCAGCCTGCGCGAACAGGCGCTGCCGCTGTCCTTCCAGCTGGAGGACCCCAAGGCGTTGGCGCACTTGGCGATAGGCCAGCCGGTCAAGGTGGTGGTGCAAACGCGCAGCCAGCTCAGCGGCATGGCCGTGCCAGCGGCATCCTTGGTTAAGAACCCGGCCAACCAGACCATTCTCTGGGTCAAGTCCGCGGCCGAGCGCTTCGAGCCCCGGGTGGTGACGGCCGTGCCGCTGGACGGCGCGACGCTCGCCATCACGCGCGGGCTGAAGGCGGGCGATCGCGTGGTGACCGAGGGCGCGACCCTGGTCAACCAGGTCCGCTGAGGAGTCATCGATGTTCAAGTGGCTTCTCGACAGCAGCCTGGCCAACCGGCTGCTCATCCTCATCGCCTCGGTGGTGTTGGTCGCCTATGGCGCCTTCACCCTGTCGCACACCCCGGTCGACGTGTTCCCCGACCTCAACAAGCCCACCGTCACCTTGATGACCGAGGCCGGCGGCATGGCCGCCGAGGAGGTCGAGCAACTCATCACCTTCCCGCTCGAAACGACGATGAACGGCCTGCCCGGCGTGGAGTCGGTGCGCTCCAGCTCCAGCGCGGGCCTGTCCTTTCTGTACGTCACCTTTGACTGGAACACTGACATCTTCAGGGCGCGCCAGATGGTGTCCGAGCGCCTCAGCGCCATGGAGGAGGCCCTCCCCGTTGGCGTGGTGCCGCGGATGGGGCCGATCAGCTCCATCATGGGCGAGATCATGCAGATCGCGATTCCGGTCGACCCCGGCAAGACCACCGCCATGGCGGTGCGCGAGTACGCCGATTGGGTGCTGCGTCCGCGCCTGATGGCCATCGCCGGCGTGGCCCAGGTGATTCCGATCGGCGGCGAGGTGCGGCAGTTCCAGGTGCAGCCCAACACGGCCCGCATGGCCGAGCTGGGCATCAGCCACGAACTGCTGGAACAGGCCCTGAAGGGTTACTCCTCCAACAGCTCGGGTGGCTTTCTGGAGCTCAATGGCCGCGAGGTGCTGATCCGCAATCTGGGGCGCAGCTCCAATCTGGAGGACCTCAGGAACCTGGCACTCACGGCCCGCGAGGGTCAGCCCATCCTGCTGCGCCAGGTGGCCGAGGTGAGCTTTGCGGCGGCCCCCAAACGCGGCGACGCCGGCTTCGAAGGCCAGCCCGCCGTGATCCTGGGCATCCAGAAGCAGCCGACCGCCGACACCATCGCGCTGACCCGCAGCATCGAAGCCGCGCTGGACGATCTCAAGCGCTCCCTGCCCAGCGGTATGAGCGAACCCCGGGTGACCTTCCGGCAGGCCAGCTTCATCGAGGCCTCGATCACCACGCTGCAAGGCAAGTTGATCGGTGCTTCGATTTTTGTGGCGTTGATCCTGCTGGTCTTCCTCGGCAATCTGCGCACCACGGTGATTGCGCTGGTGGCCATTCCGGTGTCGATCTTCATCACCGCCCTGGTGTTCAAGTACTTCGGCCTGTCGATCAACACCATGACCCTGGGCGGCCTGGCCATCGCCATCGGCGGCCTGGTGGACGATGCGGTGGTCGGCATCGAGAACGTGATGCGCCGGCTCAAGGAGGATCGCGCCCGCCACCATGATCACCGCATGAACCCGCGCGAGCTGGTGGGCCGCGCCACGATGGAAGTGCGCTCGGCCATCCTGTACGCCACCATCATCATCGTGCTGGTGTTCGTGCCCCTGTTCGCGCTGCCGGGCATGGAGGGGCGGCTGTTCGTGCCGCTGGGCATCGCCTTCATCGTCTCTACCCTGGCCAGTCTGGTGGTGTCGGTGACGGTGACGCCGGTGCTGAGCCTCTACCTGCTGCCGCGCATGAAGTCCCTGGACCATGGCGACACCAAGTTCCTGGCCTGGCTGAAGCGGCGCTACGAGCGCGGCCTGCAGGCCACCCTGGCACGTCCCCGCGCCGCGCTGGCGGCTGGCGCCGTGACGGTGCTGCTGGCTGCTGCCGCCGTGCCCTTCTTCGCCACCACCTTCCTGCCGCCCTTCAACGAGGGCACGCTGCTGGTGGGCCTGCGCCTGAACCCGGGTGTCACCTTGGCCGAGAGCTCCAAGCTGGCGCGCCAGGCCGAAGTGCTGATCAAGCAGGTGCCCGAGGTGACCCATGTGGGCCGCCGCAGCGGCCGCGCCGAACTCGACGAGCACGCAGAAGGTGTGCACGTGAGCGAACTTGATGTGGGGCTCAAACCGCAGGCCGAGATCCAGCGCAGCATGGACGAGATCAACGCGGACATTCGTGCCCGTCTGATCAACCTGCCGGCCGCCATCGCCATCGGCCAGCCGATCTCGCACCGCATCGACCACATGCTCTCCGGTGTGCGTTCGCAGATCGCCATCAAGATCTTTGGCGAGGATCTGGACACCCTGCGCGGCCAAGCCGACGTGCTGCGCGGGCGCTTGGCCGCGGTGCCGGGCCTGGCCGATCTGGAGATCGAGAAGCAGGTGCTGGCGCCGCAGATCAAGGTGCGCATCGACCACGCTGCAGCCGCGCGCTACGGCGTGCCGACGCCGCAGGTGCTGGCCGCGCTGCAGTCCTTGGTGGAGGGCGAGAAGCTGACTCAGATCGTCGAGGAGGGCCGGCGCTTTGCGCTGGTAATGCGCTTGCCAGAGAGCGCGCGCTCGGCCGAGGGGTTGGCGCAAATCCTGATCGAGACGCCGACCGGCCGCATCCCCCTGTCCAAGATCGCCAGCATCGAGGACAGCGACGGACCCAACCAGATCAGTCGCGATGATGGCAAGCGGCGCATCGTGCTTTCTGCCAACGCCCAGGGCCGAGCGTTGTCGGACATCGTGACTGACATCCGCGCCGTGGTGGCCGACCTCAAGCTGCCCGAGGGCTACTTCATCACCCTGGGGGGGCAGTTTCAGGCGCAGGAACAGGCCTCGCGCCTGGTCGGCCTGCTGTCCATCGTGTCGGCGGTTCTGATGTTCGTGGTGCTGTTCAGCCGCTACAAGAGCACGCGCCTGGCGCTGCTGATCATGGCGAACATCCCGCTCGCCCTGGTGGGTGCGGTGCTGGGCCTGGCCCTGGCCGGGCAGCCGCTTTCGGTGGCGGCGCTGGTGGGCTTTATCACCTTGGCCGGCATCTCGGTGCGCAACGGCATCCTCAAGGTCAGCCACTACATCAATCTGATGCGCTTCGAGGGCGAGACCTTCGACCTCAAGATGATCGTGCGCGGCTCGATCGAGCGCCTCAGCCCGGTGCTGATGACGGCGCTGGTGACCGCCTTCGCGCTGGCACCGCTGCTGTTCGAGGCCGAGCGCCCGGGGACCGAGATCCTGCACCCGGTGGCCGTGGTGATCTTTGCCGGCCTGATCAGCTCAACCCTGCTCGACACCTTCCTGACCCCGGCCATGTTCTGGCTGTTCGGCCGCCGCGATGCCGAGCGCCTGGTCGATGACCGCAGCGCCGGTGCCTTCTGATTTCGCCACCCCACGAAAGGACGATCCCATGAATTTCCAGACCCTGATTGCCGCCGCCCTGATCCTGCTCAGCGGCGCCAGCCGCGCCAGCGGCAACCACGACCATGCCCACGAACACAAGCCGCTGCACGGCGGCGTGGTGGTGGAAGCCAATGACATGGACTTCGAGCTGGTGGCCAAGCCGGGCCTGATCACCCTGCATGTGCGTGACCACGGCAAGGTCCTCAAGCTGAGCGGCGCCAGCGGCAAGCTGACCCTGCTGACCGGCAAGGAGCAAAGCGAAGCGCCCTTGGCGCTGGCCGGGGAGGACCGCCTGGAGGCCAAGGGCAGCTTCAAGCTGGAACCCGGCACCCGCGTGGTGGCCACCATCACCTTGCCGGGAAAGAAGCCCAGCAACGTGCGTTTCACGCTGCGCTAAATGCCCGCAGGCATAGGCGGTCCTAGGCTTTGAATGGGCGCGCCATGCTGGCCAGCGCGCTCGTCAAGTGGGCCCGCGCCCGCCCGAGGCTTTACCCGTTGGCGCCTGCCCAGCAGAGCGGAACCTTGAATGCCCGGTTCAACATCCTCGATGACCGGATCGGACACTGACCCGTGCACTTCAAGGTACCCGATGCCCCGATCGCCATCGCGATGCTTCTGGCATGGGTGCTCATCGTCTGCATGGTGGTCGTGGTCTATCGGGCTATGCGGTGGTGGCGCAAGCGCCACCCACCCGCAAAGCCCAAGCTGCCGAAATCCTACGCCGGCAGCCTGCGCGAGCGTCTCGGCGCCCGCCGCGCCGGCCCGCGCCGGACGAAAGCGAAAAGCAGATCCAAGAAGCCACCCCACCGGTCCTGACGCTGTGGACTCTCGCCTTGGAAACTAGCTAGCAGGATAGGGCCGGCTGCCACCGGGCCTTCGTCCATGGAGCCCAGGATTGTTTTCGGCTGTGGTGTTTGCACCGCAGCCCGCCCGAAGCGCTGGCCACCGCAACGGCCCAGTGGCGGGGGGTGTGCGCCAAGCTGAGCGCGAAGCGTGCCCTGGAACGCAGCCTGGAGAGCATTTTCAAGTCCTGCTTGGAGATGTGCGCCGGTGGGCCGGCTGCAGCATGTTCGATCCTTGAGGCCATGGCCAGGCCGTCCCCTGGCGCAAGCCCAAGCTGCCGCGGTTGAAGGCCTATCGTCAGGCGCGCGGCTGGAACATGATGAGACCCATGCCGAGCAAGGCGACCAGCACGCCGGCCACGTCCCAAGGCGTCGGCCGCACCCGGTCGACCACCCAAAGCCAGGTGATCGCTACGCCGATGTAGACCCCACCGTAGGCGGCATACACCCGGCCCGCAGCGGTGACATGCAAGGTCAGCAGCCAGGCGAACAACGCCAAGCTGAGCGCGGCGGGCAGCAGCAGCCAAGCGGAGCGGCCTTGCTTCAGCCAAAGATAGGGCAGATAGCAGCCCAGGATTTCTGCCAAGGCCGTGGCGACGAACAGCAGGAAGGTCTTCATGGACCGAATGGTCTCGCACGCGTGAGGCTACAGACGAGGCTCGCAGCCTGAGGATCGTGGGCCGGCCCCCAATCAGGCGGAGCCCGATCACCGCACTGAGATATCCACTATCGGCACATAAGTGGTATCCGTCCGGCCAAGTCATCTTGACGCCGCTGGCGCCGAAGTTCAGGGCGCAGGATTCCAGCGGTACGGCAGCAATTCGGCCAAGGCCGAGGCCGGTTGCGTGGGCAAGCGCTCCAGGATGTCCTTGAGGTACGCGTAGGGCTCATGGCCGTTGAGCCGCGCCGTGTGCAGCAGGCTCATGATGGCTGCGGCCCGTTGGCCAGCGCGCAAGCTGCCGGCGAACAGCCAGTTCTTCCGTCCCAGCGCGATGGGCCGGATCAGGTTCTCGATGCGGTTGTTGTCCGCCGCCACTTCGGCGTCATCGATGTAGCGCGTCAGCGCCGCCCAGCGTTTGAGGCTGTAGTCGATGGCCTTGGCAGTCGCAGTGCCGTCAGGCACCCTCTGCCGGTTCGCGATCAGCCAGGCGTGCAGCAAATCGGCTGCGGGCCTGGCCTTGCACTGGCGGATGCGCCGCCGATCGTCGCCGGGCAATTCCTTGACCTCACGCTCGACGTCGTAGAGCGCGCCGAAGAGCTTGAGCGCCTCCCCGGCCAGCGTGCTGCTGTGGTTGGCCCACAGCTCGTGGAACTTGCGCCTGGCATGCGCCAGGCAGCCGGCCTCGATCACGCCGGCGCTCATGGCCTGCTTGTAGCCGGCATAGTCGTCGCAGATCAGCGTGCCGCGCCAACCGCCCCGACCTTCTTCGTCGATACCCAGGAAGCGCCGGGCGTTGTGGCCGGCGCGGCTCTCGGCGAAGTCGAAGACCACGGCGTTGATGCCATCCCAGACGCCGGTGCAGTAGCTCCACAGATAGGCGCGGTGGCTCTTGCCGTCGCGCTGGCCCGCAGGCTTGAGCATGGCCACCGGGGTCTCGTCGGCATGCAGTACGTGGCACCCGAGCAGGTCCTCGCGCATCGCCTGCACCAGCGGGGCGAGCTGGTGACCGATGGCGCCGATCCACTCGGCTTGGGTTGATCTCGGGATGCTGAAGCCGGCGCGCCCGAAGCTCGCCTCCTGGCGGTACAAGGGCTGGTGGTCGACATACTTGGCCACCGTGACCTGGGCCAGCAGCGCCGGCGTGGCCAGCCCCTTGTCGATGACGCAGGCCGGCACGGGAGCTTGCACGAGCGTCTGGCATTTGGTGCAGGCCCACTTGCCGCGCACATGGCGCTCCACGCTGAAGCGGCCGGGCTCGTAGTCGAGCTTCTCGGCCACGTCCTGGCCGATGCGCTTCATCTGGCAGCCGCAGCTGCAGGCCGTGCTCTGGGGTTCATGGTGAACGTCGCGCCGGGGCAAATCGGCCGGCAGGGCCTGGCGCTTGGGGGCCTTCTTCCGGTCGGTCTCCTTCCCCTGCGCGGCAGGCACCACCTGCTCGATCTCGCGCGCCAGCGCTTCGAGGTCCTCGTCGATGGCTTCCTGCAGCAGGCTGCGCTGCTCGGCGTTGAAGCGCTCGGAGGTGGCGGCAAACTTCAGCCGTTTGAGCACCGCCATCTCGTGGGTGAGCTTGTCGATGAGCGCCTGCTTGAAGGCGATCTCGTGATCCCGTTTGTGAATCTGCGCGTCGCGTGCGGCCAGCTCGGCCTGCAGCCCGCTCACCAGCGACAGCACCGCCTGCCGCGTTTGCGGCTCCAGGCTGTCCAACTGCTGGGCGCTGATCATGGGTGCCGATCGTGCCCCGCCGTGCAGCGTGGCGCATCGGCACATCCGGCAATTGCACGCTCATTGCACACTCATGGCGCGCGCACTGACAGCCGCAGTTCAGAGCACGCGGATGACCCCCGCATCGCCCAGGCGCTGCCAGGGCAGGCCCAGCACCAACGCATCCAACTGCGGCCGCGTCAGCGACAGCGTGTGGCCATCCCCAGGCCAGACGAAGCGCCCCGCGTTCAAGCGCCGGGCCGCCAGCCACACGCCGATGCCGTCATGCACCAGCGCCTTCATGCGATTGGCGCGCCGGTTGGCGAACAGGTAGGCGTGATGCGGGCGCGCTTCGCCGAAGACCTTGACCACGCGGGCCAGTGCCGACTCGGTGCCGGCGCGCATGTCCAGCGGTTCACAAGCCAGCCACACCGCCTCAATCCTGATCATGACGGCGGATCACCGCAGCCACTCGCGGCTCCAGGCCACGAAGTCCGCAACGGCGCTGACCGGCCAGGCGATGCTCATCGTGAGCGGGCCGCGGCGCAGTTCAACACGGATGTCCGCTGGCAGTCGTGCGGGTGCGGCCGCAGGCACAGTCGCCAGCGGCAGCGCAATGAACTCGCTTGCCTTGGCGGCAGCCGCTTGGCCCTCGCGGGCCAGTTGGCGCCAGCGGTGCACGACATTGGCATTGATGCCGTGCGCCATCGCCACCTTGGCCACGGACGCTCCGGGCTCGTCGCATTGCGCCATCACCTGCGCCTTCGTCGCCGCGCTGTATTGCCGCCGGGTTGTCGCCTTCTCGCTTGTCATCGTGTCCACCTAAGTTACGTGGACACGATCCTTGCTGCCTCGGCTGCTGTGTTCAAGATGACTTGGCCGGACGCATACCATAAGTGATCCCTGCACTGCGGCGGTCCGGTGATCTTGAACGCCGAACTCAGTTCACACGGTGCCGGACTGGCTGATCAAATCCGCTGAATTGCGCATGCCGCAGCAGAAAGTCGTCAGCACCAGGTCATCGAAAGGTCAGCTGCAACTCCCAGGGCCTTCCGCCGAGCACATGTACTGCGGGACGGAGAGAGCCTTCTCACACCCCGTTCGCCGCGAAGCGACCGCTTGCAACACTCCTGTGGGGTTCACCCAGTGCTGACCGGGTGATGACCTCACCCTGACGACTTCGATGGCTAGGAATCCGACAGTGCGTTCGTCAACCAAATGCTGTCTCTGCTAGCTACAGACTGCGATCCGGTTGAAACCATCTTGCGCTCAGCGGGATGGATGCCTCTGATGACTTCCAGCTCGCCATACACCCGATCAATTGCTCACATTCGAAAGGCTGTATCCCTTAGCGAACGACCCTAGTCCATGGATCAAGGGGGTGGGGCTTACAAGAATCAAGGCGCTCCCTGATCGCCTTCGCCATATCGTCTGGCTGCCCACACCGTGGGTGCGTCTTCAGTTGGTGCATTGGGGCGCTTCAACTCCGAGCGTCACAACGACTATCCAGATGCGTGGGCCCAGTACGCGGGCAACGCAAAGCTCAATCGCTGGATCTGCGTGGATCATTAGCGCTTATGTTCACCCGCAGCTCGCCGCCCGGCTCCTTTCGATCAGACCGTCCGGTTTGGCGTTTCTTGAAACTTCCGCGCCTGGGCTTGAGTACGAGCTCGACCACGCATCGCTTGAGGCACTCCGGCGCCGTGGCGACGTCTACTTGCTCGATTGGGCGAGCCGTTTTCTTCACGGCTTCCTTCATCCTTATGAGATGCAGCTTGTTCGCGAAGCCGCTGATCCCGCCCTCGACATGCTGCATCTCAGCGGGCTTGCTTCGCGCCAAGCAAGCCTAGCTACCCAGGCTCAGAACTACAGGCGGTCTCGTGCCGCGTGGGGGATCGGGCCCACTGACCTTCGCCGCATCATGCGGCTTCAGACGGTTCTGGCAACGCTTGGCAGCACTATTCACCGCGGCCCAAGTTCGCACCAGAGCCTTGCGCGTAGCCTGGGTTTCTCCGATGCCGCTCACCTGTCGCGAGAGGTTCTTCGCATGACTTCCTTCCGGCGTCGAGACTTGTTTTCGACGGGACGATCAGGGTTGCCATCCGAACCTTCCGAAGAGGTAGTCGCTGTCGCCTCCAATGTCGAAGCGATCTTTCAGTCAGCATCCGAAAGTAGTTTGGAGACGCGCTAGGTAATGAATTCCAGACGGTTGTGTTTACTGGAGCCGTTCAGGCCGGCGCGATCCATCACCTGGCTGGCTGCGCTGAATCAAGCGCGAAGGCGAGCGCGTGGCGAAGGTGGAGCTCCGTCGTATCAAACACGGGTAGCGCCAGGTCGCCCTGTCCTATCAGCAGCGTCAGCTCAGTACAGCCCAGGATCAGTCCCTCCGCCCCCGCATCTTCCAGGCGTGCGACGACACCGGCGCTCGCCTCTCTGGACGCGTCGTGCACGAGGCCCTTGCACAGCTCTTCAAAGATGATCCGATGGACAAGTGCTTGATCGTTCGCCTCAGGAACCAAGGCTTCGATGCCATGCAACTCCATCAAGCGAGTCCGAAAGAATGAATCCTGCATGGTGAAGCGGGTCCCGATGAGGGCAACGCGCTTCAAGCCGGCGGACTTGATGGCCTCTGCTGTCGGATCGACGATGTGCAGGAAAGGCAACGCCGTTGAACGTTGCACCGCCTCAGCCACCTTGTGCATCGTGTTTGTCGGCGCCGATCCAAATCTGAGCCACCGCGCCGACCGAATATTGAGCCAGGGGTGGAAGCCGACTTTGAAGGGGTCGGCTGTGGATAAGTTTAGGGCTTGAGCTGCTTCGTTGACCTCCTTGGTGTCGCGTTGGAATCGCAAGGGGCAAGGCGCGCAGGCCGTAGGCCGTAGCGGCTTGCCCCTTGCAGCGCGCTGCTCAGAACGGCTCGACCTCAGCCTCGGTTTTGGCGCCTGCCTTGCGCGCTTGCTCGCGCGCCTTGATGCGCTTCTTGGCCTCAGCCGTGCTTTTGCTGAAGCGGATCGACTCGTTGCCCGTCTCCACGATGTGGCAATGGTGCGTGAGCCGGTCCAAGAGCGCCGTCGTCATCTTGGCGTCGCCGAACACGCTGGACCACTCGGCGAAGTCCAGGTTGGTTGTGATCACCACACTGGTGTGCTCGTAAAGCCGGCTGAGCAGGTGGAACAGCAAGGCTCCACCGGCCTGGCTGAAGGGCAGGTAGCCGAGTTCATCCAGGATGACCAGGTCCATGCGCAGCAGACTTGTCGCGATGCGCCCGGCTTTGCCCTGAGCCTTTTCCTGCTCCAGGGCGTTGACCAGATCGACCGTCGAGTAAAACCGCACCCGCTTGCCATGCTTGGTGACGCCGGACACGCCGATGGCGGTGGCCAGATGCGTCTTGCCCGTGCCCGGCCCGCCCACCAGCACGATGTTGTGCGCCGCGTCGGTGAAGGCCGTGGTGGCGAGCTGGCCCACGAGCTTGCGATCCACCGGCGAGACATCGAAGTCGAAGCCCGCCAGGTCGCGATGCACCGGGAACTTGGCCGCGTGCATCTGGTGGCTGACCGAGCGCATGGCGCGGTCCGTGCCCTCGGCCTGCAGCAGGTGTTCGATGAGCCAGCGCGAGGATTCGATGCCCGCTCCGCCTGCGCTGCCACCGCCTTGCTCGACCAGATCGGCCCACGCGCCGGCCATGCCGTGCAGCCGCAGCGCCTTGAGTTCGACCAGCACGTCAGGCTTCATGGCGGGCCTCCTCGGTGGGGGCGTCGGCGCAGGCGTCGGTGGTGCCGTCGGGGCGGACCTCATCGCGCAGTTGGTCGTAGCGCGCGGTGTCGGCCAGCGGCGGCGTCTGGGCCTTCAGGTGCGTAGCGGCCGTCGCTGGCGCGCTTTGCGCGTTGAGCCGGCTCAGCACGTTGACCACGTGTTCCACGCTGACCCTGCCCGGCGGCCCGCCCTCCAGCGCCAACTCCACCGCCACCAGCACCGCGTCCAGTCCGCTGCCAGGCACGATGGCCAGCACTTGCGCCATCACGCGGTCGCCGCCGCTCTGGCGCAGCAGCCCCTTGCGCAAGCGCTGCAGCGGCTCGGGCATGTCGGCGAAGGGCGCGCCGTTCCTCAGCGCGCCGGGCTTCCTCTGCAGCAGCGGGATGTAGTGCTGCCAGTCGTAGCGCGTATCGCCGGCATTGCTCAGCCGCTCGTGGCGCGCCACGATCTTGTCACCCGCCACGATGACGATGGCGCCCGGGTACAGCCGCGTGCTGACCATCTGGCCGAACAGCTCACACGGCACCGAGTAACGGTTCCTGGCCACCGATACCAGGCAGGTGCTGGAGACCCGCGCGGGCTTCTCGACGTAGCCATCGAACGGCGCAGGCATGGGCATCAGCTGCGTGCGCTCATGCTCCAGCATCTCGGCCACGCTGAACTGTGCGTGCTCGGGGTGGCGAATCTCCTGCCACAAGGCCCGGCACCGATCGGCCAGCCAGGCGTTGAGCTCGGCGATGCTGCTGAACTTGCGCTTGGCCGCCTCGATCCAGATGCGACGGCGGCTGTCCTGCACGTTCTTCTCGACGACGCCCTTCTCCCAACCGCTGGCGACGTTGCAGAAGTCCGGGTCGAACAGGTAGTGCGAGCACATCGCCGCGAAGCGCTCGTTGACGATGCGACCCTTGCCCTTCTTGACCTTGTCGACCGCCGTCTTCATGTTGTCGTAGATGCCGCGCCGGGCGACACCCCCGAGGGCCGCGAAGCTGCGCGTGTGCGCATCGAACAGCATCTCGTGCCCTTGGCTCGGATACGCCACGAGCCAGAAGGCCCGACTGGCACACAGCTTCATGTGCGAGACCTGCAGCCGGTAGTAGATGCCGCCCACTACCAAGCCTTCCTCGCTCCAGTCGAACTGGAAGGCCTCGCCCAGTTCGAAGGCCAACGGCACGAAAGCCTTGGCCGACAGAGATTGGCCCTCGCTGTGGCGCCAGGCCCTCACGAAGTCGGTGACGCGGGTGTAGCCGCCGTCGTAGCCGGCCGCCTTGATCTCGGCATACAGCGCCTTGGCCGTGCGGCGCTCGTGCCGCGGCCGCCGGGCGTCGGCCTTCAAGGCCAGCTTGAGCGCGTCGTGGAACGGCGTGAGCTTGCTTGGCTTGTCGCTGCGCCGGTACTTCGGCGGACCATCGACTTGGCCGTGCAGCCACTTCGAGACGGTGTTGCGCGACAGCCCCGTGATGCGCGCAATCTCGCGCTCGCTCTTGTTGCCCCGGCAATGCAATCGCCGGATCCTGCCAATCATGTCCATGGTGATCACTCCTCGTCCTCTGCTGCACAAAAACGCAGCAGAGCAGGTTGAACACCTGGCTCAGTTTTGAGTCGGCATCAGGCCAAAAAGTGGCTCAGTTTTCGGTCGGCGGCAACA
>NZ_JAYRMO010000054.1:0-16710 GCF_041912635.1 Inhella sp. | reverse complement strand
TGCGCAGGTTGTTGAGGTTGCCACCCATCAGCAAGTCGCTGCCGTCACGACCTTCGATGTAGTCGTTGTCGTAGCCACCGATGATGATGTTGTCGACATTGCTACCCGAGATCCACAGCTGGGCGGAAGCGCCGAAGCCGTAGTTGTCGGTGCCGGTGCCCACGGCAGCCTGGCTGTCCACCGCACGGCCACCGATCTTGGTGTCCATGCCATTCAGGAAACCATACAGGTTGCCCGAGGCGTCCACGTTCTCGACGTCGTCGATCTGCAGGCTCTCACCCGAGCGCGACAGCACACGGCCCATGCCATCGGTCAGGCCATCGTCGCCATCGCGCTGGTCACCGACGTTGTCGTCGTTCAGCCAAATGTGAACCGGCTCGTCGTCGTCCGAAGCTTCGAACAGCAGCCAGTCGGCGTCCTGCGCGCTCTGCTGGTTGCCGGCCGACACGTCGTCAGCAGTGTTGCCGCCGTCGATCCACAGGGTGGAGCCATCGGTGGCATCCAGACCCGAGAACTCGGCAAAGAAGAAGTCAGCGTTGCGGCCGCCACGCAGCTCGTCGCGCACACCGGTACGGCCTTGGGCGATGCCGCCACCAGCCAGGAAGTCATTGCCGACGCCACCGAAGGCCTTGTCAGCACCCAGACCGCCCAGGAACACATTGCCGTCAGAACCGACGCCGTCGCCTTCAGCACCAGCATTCGACGTACCGTCGAAGTAAATGTCGCCCAACATGTTGTTGGCGGCATCGCGGTGGTTCAGAGGATTGCGCGAGTAGGCATCCACGACTTCGTAGCCGGCTGCCTTGCCCGTGATGGAACGCTCTTGACCATCGAACTCGATGGTGCCGTCGCCGTCCAGGTCCAGACCGGTGATCTGGTTGGCGGAGTTGGTGAAGTCGATGCGGACGTCCTGACCACCGGTCAGCTTCATCACATCGGCACCCAGGGCGCTCAGCTTGGTGATGACCAGGGTCTGCGAAGCGCCTGCGGGCGGGTGCACCAGGGCATCCACCGTGCCAATGGTTTGCGCATAGGCGCCAGCGCCCATGACCTGCGCATTGAACGCAGCAGCGGCAGCACCGTAGGGGTTGCTGGCCGGCAGCGCGGCAAAACCATTCAACAGCGAGGTGATGGCGGTGCCGTAGTTGGCAGCGCCTGCAGCGGTCAGCTGAGCCGCCACATAGGCCTCGGCATCGGCGACGCCAGAGGTCACACCCACGTTCTTGACGATCACGGCGGCCATTTGGGCAGCGGTGAGCGCCTTCAGCGCGGGATCAGCATTGATGACGCCCTGAATCAGCGCACCGACGTTGCCGCCATGCACGCGATCCACCTGATCCAGCGCCCACGACATGCTGGCATTACCCAGCTGAACGTCGTACAGCGCCGCGGCAGCGCGGGCGATGACAGCACTATTGAATCCAGTTGCCATTGATCAAACTCCAGTTTGGTTTAGAGAGGCAATTCCCAGTGAAAAAAGTACCGGGGCATTCGCGCTCGCTCTCCACTTTTGGATGGAGGACTCCCACGATGTGCCCACAGTGTGCTCGGCATCCCCTAACCCGCATGTGATGGCGATCACATGAAGACCGGGATGTTTTAGTAGGACCTGGCTCGGATGCGCGCACGCCGCCACCCAGGCCCTACTCCTGGCAGCGCGCGGATTATGGCTTGGCCCAGCGAGGCAGCCGCCATGAGGAATTCAGGGTTGTTCCGTGGATCGAACCCTTAAAGTTGCACGTTCACAACAAAATTGCAATTCGATTGACTTACCAGGCCCAACGCAGCCCCGCGTAGAGCGAGCCCGCGTGGTAGCGGAACAGCGGCAGGTTGCTGCTTTGGTGGGTAAGGCTGAGCTGCACGACGGCTTCGGCGTCAAACAAGACACTGAGTTGCGTCGGCCTGGAGAGCTCCAGATTGAACTGGCTCTGCTTGAGGTGGCGGCGCGCGTTGTCGGCCAGAAGGGGGCTGTAGCCCTCGCGGTCTCGGGTTTGGCTATAGCGGAGGCTGGTGTCCAGTCGAGCCTGCCCGGGCAAGGCGCCCTGTAGCCGCACACCAAAACTGGCGAGATCCTGACGACCGCCCGCCCTGTTGGGATTGACGGGTTCGTCCACGGCACCACGCAGGGCCAGACCCCAGCTCCAGTGGCGCTGACTCCAGAGCGTGCAAGTCGAACTGATCGATAGCGCGGCAGCGCGGCCATCCAGCACCCTGGTGCTGCTTTGCGTACGGCTTTCGGCGTCGACAGACGCCCGAAAGCCACAGCCCAGCGCCGTGCGCTCCAGACTAGCCGCCAGGCGAACCAAACGATAGGGCTCGTTCAGTGCCCCCCCCACCCAGCCAGCGCCGGCGTCGAGTTGGGCGCGCCATGGCGCCCATTGCTGGGACACGCTCCCCGCCAGCTGGATATGACGCCAATTGGTGGCCGCCTCGCCCGGCGCGAAGCGCCCACCCAAGTTGACACCCAAGCGCACGATGCGCCCAGCCTCCGGGCTGCGTGCCAACTGCCAGGACAGATCCGTCGTGACAGCTGCGCCACGGCGTGGCAGCAGCGGACTCTCCAGATCGATGGGCTCCGGCCCGGTTGGTGGCGTGAGTGTGATTTCGTATAGCTTGGGAGACTGGTTCAGGTTGCTCTCATAGCCGGTCAGGGTGCTCAGTTCGCGGTAGGACACCCAGCCATCCTGGACCGCTGCACCCAAACGAACCGCCGGCAGCGGCACCGATGCGCTGATGGGCGCGGGCAGCAGGCGGGCACGCAGGGCCTCGGGCACATCGCGACGCGCACGCCACGCTTCGGCCAGGGCGTCACGGGCGGCGGGCTGCCCCAAAGCAGCCAGAGCCAGCGCATGGTCTGCCTGCGCACCAAGGTGCCCCGGGTCGAGCAGCAGAGAGCGTTCCAGCCAGATCAGCGCCTGGCTGGGCTCACCCTCCTCCAGCCACAGAGCACCCAGATTGGCCAGGAACTGCGGATGCGTCATGCAGGAGGCCTTGGCGGCATCCATGCGCTGCAAGTAGGCACGCCGGGCCACGGGGTGCGAGGGCCAAGGTGCCAGCGCCAGCCGCGTGCACGCGGTGTAAATGCGTTCAGCATCCCAGGTGCCCGCTGCTCCGCCCTCCTGCAAACCTTGCAAATCGACTTGGCTGGCGTGCGCCAGTGAGGCGCCAGCGCAAAAGGCCAGCAGCAGCAAACGATAACGGCCCCGCCGCTGCGGGAGCCGGGCTCCGGTCCGCGACTTCACGCGTCTCGGAGTTCGCTGGTCAAACCCAAGGGGTGGTGATCCGAAGCCTCGGCCCAAGGATCGCCATCGGCGCGCCGCTCTCCGGCAATGGCGGTTTCCAGCCACTGCGGGTCTTCGGGCACCAATTCGGCCCAGGCCTGCGGGGCGTACAGGCTGTAATGCTTGCTCAGGCCTTCAAGAAGGTAGTCGCCCAGCGGCTCGACAGCGGTAGCACCCAGGCCGCCGGCCAGTCGCGGCCCCAGAAGGATGGGAATAGAGAGATCGGCCGTCATGGCTTGGATGCGTGAAGCAACGCTGACCGGTTCGCCCAGCGCCGCATGCGCCCGCCGGCGGGCGGGCCCGAATGACCCGACGATGGCCGTACCGGACTCCAGCCCCACACCCAGCGCCAGAGGCTGGACGACACTGTGCTCCGACACCGGCTGGCCGCTGGCCAGCAAGCTGCGCGTGGCGCGCAGCATCTCCTGCGCGGCCGCCAGGGCGCGCTGGGGGTGATCGGGGCACTCAGGGTAAGCATTCCAGACGGCGACCACGGAGTCGCCGATGACATTCTCCACGACCCCTCCATGCTGCTCGACGACATCCACAGCGATGCAGCAGAAGGCGTGCAACAAGGCTGCCGACTCTTCCGGCGAGCGATGGGCCGCGAAAGCGGAGAAATTGCGAATGTCCGCGCACATGACGCTGATCTCGCGGCGTTCGAACTGCAGGCTACCGCTCGGGTCGCTGGCCATCAGGCGCTGCGCGACCGGCGCCGGTAGATACGCCCCCAAGTGGGCCGAGAGGCGCTCGCGCTGGGCGCGCGTCAAGGCATGCTCGACCGTAGCCAGGACCACCGAGAACAGGACGGCAAACAGGGCGGCGGAGGCCCAGGGTAGCCAGAGGTCTGCCGTCACCAGCAGCGTCGAGGCCGCCAGCCAGCACACCAGCGCCAGCGCCAGCCCCGCCAACGGCAGGCGCTTGGCCGGCACGCCGCGACGCCGCACGGCAAGTATGAGCAGGCCAACGGCCATCAGCCCCATGCCCAGCCACTCCAGGCTGGGCGCCAACTCCGGCATGAAGGGAATGCGGTGGTCGAGCAGCGCGGCCAGCATCTGCGCATGCACTTCGAAACCCGCCGCCACCGGCGCCTGCGGAGTGGCCACGGTATCGCCCAGGCCAAAGGCGGTGGCCCCGACGAGCGCGATCGTGCCCTTCAGCACACTGAGGTCCGCACGATCCTTGAGCACATCGGCCGCCGAGACCGACATCAGCGCCTTGCGATCGACGCGGTAGGGCACGCGAAGGTCGCCATGCGCATCGAGCGGCACCGTCAGGCCTGGCAGGCTGCGGCTGCTGAGCAGGGCATGGGGTCCCAGCCAGCCCGCCAGCCCCAGTTCGCTGCGGGTGACGGCTTGCCAATCCTGGCCGCTAACACCGGGAGTGACGCCGGCCTGTGCCGCCTGCCAGAAGGCGGAAAGCGCCAAGCTGGGGTAGGCCTGCCCTTGGTGGCAAACCAGGCCCGGCAACTTGCGCACCACGCCGTCGCTTTCGAAACGCGGCGTGATATGGCCAGTGGAGCTGGCGGCTCGGCGCAGCTCGGCGGCATTGCCATAGTGGCCATAGGAGCGCGGGGCAAAGGGCGGGCAACCGACCTGGGCCAGCCCGGCACCCAACTCGCCCTCGCGCGGGTCCACACGGGGATCCAGCGAGAACAGCTGAGCCATCACCACCGGCGACTTGGACCAAGCCTCACGCAGGAGTTCGTCGCCCTCGCGCGGCTCCGGGAAGACCATGTCGTAGGCCTGCACCAGGGCGCCGGCCTGCCCGAGCTTTTCGGACAACTGCGCCATGGTCGCGCGCGGCCAGGGCCAGGGGCCGACTTCGCGCAAGCTGGCCTCGTCGATATCCACCACGACCAGACGACGCTCGGTCTGGCTGGACGCGGCAACCCGCCAAGCCAGATCGCCCGCAGCATCCTGCGTGCCCTCGGTGACCTGCGGTGCAAATTGCCGCAGCGCCGCCACAACCCCAAGGATCAGCAGCAGGGCCAGAACCCGCAGCACCCAGGGGTAGTTGCGCCAGGACAGTTTCATGAGCGACATGGACTCAGGCAGTGCGACCGCTCAGCGGCCCCACAGGGTGCGCCCTTTAAAGAGGCCGCCCACGACACCACGCTCGAACATATAGCCCGCTTCCTTGGCGTCCAGCGACACCGCACCGGCAATCTTCTGGGTGCTGTCCTGCACCGCGAAGGTGCCATCGCTGCGCACATCGCCAGCCATGCGGAACTCGGTCTTGCCGCCCGCGGGCGAGGAGAGCGCCAGGGCGGTGGCAAAGGTGCGGTTAGCGAAGTCCAGGCTAAGGCGCGCGCCATTGACCGTTGCCGCCTCGCTCACGCCATTGCCCTCATAGGTGACGGCGGCACGGGTCAGACGGAAGTCCACCTTCGTGGTCAGGCTGGCCGGCAGTTGCCCGCTGGGGTTGGCGGGGTCGTTGGCACGGAACAGGCCGATGCTCTCGTCGCCCACGGTGATGTGGCGACCCAGCGAAGCGATGGAATAGGGCGCGCTGAGTTTGTCGTTGGGATCGCGAGCGATCGAGTAGCGACCCCAAACCAACTGGGAATTGAAGTCGCCCGCGCGATTGAGCTCCGGCAAGTCAACCGAAGCCAGAGCGAGCGCCGTAACAACGTTCATGTCCGAGCCGATGGCCGCCGCGGTGTCGACATCACGCGGCCGCGCAGCCAGGATGCCGGCCACCCGGGCGGCGGACTCTGCCGCCGTGCGTGCGGCGACGCGCTCTTCAGCGTTGTAGGCGGCACTGGCCAACGCGGCGCCGGCGGCCGGCACCACATGGGCCATCTGATCGCCGGGCTTGACCTCGACCATCAGCCGACCCATCTCGGCACTCAGCAACCGGGCATCTTTACCGCCGCAGGGGCCGAGCGCATTGGCCTGGCAGCCCGCACCAAGCGCACCAACGACGATCGCGCCATCGGACACGGTGGCGCGCATGCCGGTGCGATCGGTCTGCACAATGAAGTCGGTGCCGCGCACGCCAATGGCGGCGATCGGGGTGTTCAGCCGGAAGCGGTTCTTGTCGACCTCGGTCGCCGCGCCCGAAATGGAGCGACTGGTGCCTTGCTCGACCTTCAAGCGCACCTCGTTCAGCAGCGGCTGCTGGGCGGCGTAGCGGTAGGCCTGCACTTCCAGCACGCTGTCGGGCCGCACGCTGACCGCACCGTTGTCGATGAAGCGCACATGCACATGGCCGTTGGCCGAGGTCTCGATGCGGTCGCCTACCTGGATGGAGGCACCGCGCTTGAGCGCCTGACGGCTGCCATCGCCATGAACCACCCAAGCCTCGCCAATCAGCAGGCTGACCTGGCCGACGGTTTCGGTGGCGGCCTGAGCCAGGCCGGCACCGGCCAGCGCGCAGGCCAGGGCCGAGCGAGCGAGGGCGGAACGCCAATTCAGGGTTTTTGCGAGGGGCTTGCTTATCATGACCAGACTCCTGTCCGCCGGGGTGAGCGGCGGGAGAATGAATGTTGCATCAACACACACAGGGACCATGTGTTGTGCATCACATCCCTTGATGCTTTGTTGCCTGCACAGTTCGGCCCCCGATGCCCATCCTGATCCCGATCCTTCAGGGCCTGCGCCTGTTTGACAGTCTGCCGGCCGACAAACTGGCCGAAGTCTCGGTGACGATGAACGAGCGCCGCGTGGAACGCCGCGAGGTGGTGATCAAGCGCGGCGAGACCGATGCCGGCCTGGGCTTTTTGATCGAAGGCCGGCTGCAAACCGTCAATTTCACGCTCGACGGTCGCGAAGTCGGCATCGATTTCGTCGAAGACGGCGACTTCTTCGGCGAATTGTCCGTCATCGACGGCCAACCCGCGCCGGAGTACATCATTGCCGTGGCCCCATCACGAATCGCCTTCCTGGAGCGCGAGCGCGCCCGCGAGCTGATGTTTTCGACCCCACGCGGCGCGGCGGCCGTGGCCGAGCGCTTGGCCGCGCGCATGCGACGCTCTGCCGGGCACCGGGCGCTGCTGGCTTTGCCGAGCTCCTTCCAGCGCGTGTGCGCCCAGTTGGCCCTACTGACTCAGAAGGACCGCAGCGGCCAGACGGTGATCGCCATGGCGCCGACGCACCAGGAAATTGCGATCATGGTCAATACCAGCCGGGAGACCGTGACGCGCACGCTGCAGTTTCTGCAGGGCCTGAAGGTGCTGGCGCGCGACGGCAATTCGCTGCTGGTGCACCAGCCCGAAACTCTGCAAGAAGCAGCGGACGGCAAGGTCGCGCCCACCAAATAGGGCGCGAGGCCAGGGAATCAGGCCGAACGGAACTCCGGCACGAGCTCGCGCAGCCGCGCACGAACCGCCTCCGCATCCTGCGGTGGCTCGGCCTGGAGGTGTTCCAACCAAGCCAGCACTTCGGCGCTGCCCTCCGCCTGCAGGCGGGCGATGCGCAGCCGGTTGATGGCGGTGGGTAAGCTGGTGTCGGCGTCGGCCAGCAGCTCCTCAAACAGTTTTTCACCCGGGCGCAGGCCCGTGAAGACGATGCCGATCTCTTCGACGCTGTGGCCGGAGAGCCGGATCATGTCGCGGGCCAGATCGGCAATGCGCACCGGCTCGCCCATGTCCAGCACCAGCACCTGGCCGCTCTGCCCCAGGGCGGCCGCCTGCAGCACCAGGCGGGCGGCTTCGGGGATGGTCATGAAGTAGCGAATGATGTCCGGGTGGGTCACGGTGACCGGCCCACCGCGGGCGATCTGCTCCTTGAACTTCGGAATCACGCTGCCGCTGGAGCCCAGCACATTGCCGAAGCGCACGACCATGAAGCGGGTGGCCGGGAACTGCGGCACCAGGGCCGAGACCACGCGCTCGGCGGCGCGCTTGCTGGCGCCCATCACATTGGTGGGGTTGACGGCCTTGTCGGTGCTGATCAGCACGAAGCGCGCCACGCCCGCACGCGCGGCGGCCAGCGCGGCGTGGTAGGTGCCGAGGGTGTTGTTGCGCACGCAGGAGGCTGCGTTGTGGCCCTCCTCCATCAGCGGCACATGCTTGTAGGCGGCGGCATGCAGCAGCAGGTCCGGCGCCTGCGCTTGCACCGCTGCCTGGAGGTGGGCGAGATCGCGCACATCACCGACCAGGCGCACCAGCTCCAAGCCCGGGTGGCTCAGCCCGAGCTCCTGCTCAACGGCATAGAGGCTGGGCTCGCTCACCTCGTACAACACCAGGCGTGCAGGGCGATAGCGCGCGGCCTGACGGCAGAGTTCGCTGCCGATGCTTCCGCCCGCGCCGGTGATGAACACCGTGGCGCCGCGGATCATGTCCCCGATGCCAGCTTCGTCCAGTTGCACCGGCTCGCGGCCCAGCAAGTCTTCGGGCTTGACGTCACGCACGCGCTCCAGCGGCGTGCCGGCCTGCAGTTCCTCGGCGCTCGGCACGGTGAGCACCGGCAGGCCGGTGGCGGCGGCCAGATCCACGACACGGCGCCGCGTGGCGCCACGCAGCGAGGGCATGGCAATGACCAGATGCGTGAGCGGCAGGCGCTCGGTCCAATCCGCCAACTGCTCCAGTGGACCCAGCACGGGCACCCCCGCGACGCGATGGCCGCGCTTGGCGGGGTCATCGTCAAGCAGGCCATGGATCAGGCTGTCGCTGTCGCGCAAGCCGGCAATCAGGCGCGTGGCCGCTTCGCCCGCACCCAGCACCAGGATCTGCCGCACTTCGCCAGCGCCGCGGTGCAGGCGCGCGCGCATGTGCTCGTAGAGCATGCGGTAGAGGATGCGCGCCAGCACCAGGGCCATCAGCGCCACGATGGGGTGCAGGGCCAGCACCGCGCGCGGCACCTGCACCAAGCCCAGGGCACGCACCGCGAGCCCCCCCGCCACACCGGCGATGAGGCAGGCGAAGAACAGCCGTTTGACCTCACCAAAACCCGAGAAGCGCCAGATCGAACGCGGCACCTGCAGCCCCAGCAGCGCCAGGGCGTACAGCGCCAGCAGGCCTGCCAGCACTGCCGCGTCGTAGGCGGGCCGGGCGCTGAGCCAGCGCTCGAAGCCGAGCCGGAACAAGTAGGTGGCCTGCCAGGCCAGGGCGATCAGCGCCAGGTCGGTGAGCAGGGCCAGGCTGGCGCGGCGGGCGCGCAGGCGGCTCAGCAATTGATCCAGGGCGCGCCAGGCGCGCAGACCGAGATTCATGAGAGGCGCGTCCGGGTCAGCAGGGTCCAGACCGTGCGGGCCAGCAGGCGCAGGTCCGAGGCGAGTGTGGCTTGCTGGCTGTAGGCGACGGCAGCGGCCAGCTTGGCGGGCAGCACGCGCTCGATGTAGTCGCGCTCCGGGTCGGCCGCCGCGGCCAGCACGGCCGCCTCGTCCAGATGGGCCAGCGAGGCGGGGTCGGTGATGCCTGGCCGCACGGCCAGGGCCTGGTCACGCAGTTCGGCTGGGTAGAGCTCCACGTAGCGCGGCACCTCCGGGCGCGGGCCCACCAGGCTCATATCGCCCCTGAGCACGTCAATGAGTTGGGGCAGCTCGTCCAGCTTGTGGCGGCGCAGGAAATGGCCGACGCGGGTGATGCGCGGGTCCACCCCCACCGTCAGGGGCAAGCCGCCGGCCTCGCTGCGCATGGTGCGGAACTTGTGGATGCGAAAGCGCCGCCCATGCTGCCCCACCCGCTCCTGGCGGAACAGCGCAGGCCCGGGTGAGTCCAGCCGGATCCACAACGCCAGCGCCAGCAACAGCGGCGCCAACAACAGCAGGCCCAGGCCGCTGAGCAACAAGTCGAATAGGCGCTTGCCCATCAAGCCTGCAGGCTCAGGCGCACGGCCTGGATGACACGCTGCACGTTTTCGTCCGTCATCGCCGTGTAGAGCGGGATGCTGACCATGGCCTCGTAGGCACGCTGCGAGTGCGGGAACTGCTCGGGGCGGAGCTGGTAGCGATCGCGCCAGTAGGGGTGCAGATGCAGCGGCACGTAATGCACGCTGCAGCTGATGCCCTGCGCATACATGCGCTCGATAAAGGTGTCGCGGCCCACCGGCGCGGCTTCGCTGAGGCGCAGCACAAACAGATGCCAGGCATGCACATCGCCCTGCGGCGCCTGCGGCGGCAGGATCAGGGGCAGGTCGGCCAGGCCTTCGAAGTAGGCCTGCGCGATCTGCTCACGCCGCGCCTGGAAGGCCGGCAGCCGCTTGAGCTGGTGCAGGCCCAGCGCGGCGGCAATGTCGGTCAGGTTGTACTTGAAGCCGGGCGCCACGATCTCGTAGTACCAGCTCGGCTTCTTGGCGGTGAAGCGATCAAAGGCATCGCGGTTCATGCCGTGCAGGCGCATCACCTTGGCGCGTTCGGCCAGCGCGGCATCGCGCGTCACCAGCATGCCGCCCTCACCGGTGGTCATGGTTTTGTTGGCGTAGAAGCTGAACACCGTGGCGTTGCTGCCCAGGGTGCCAATCAGCTCGCGCTCCAGCGTGGTGGGCAGGGCATGGGCGGCGTCTTCCACCACCTTCAGGCCGTGCCGGCGGGCGATGTCCAGCAGGCGCAGCATGTCCACGGCCAAGCCAGCGTAGTGCACCGGAATGATGGCGCGGGTGCGGGGGCCGATGGCTGCCTCGACCTGGTCCAGGTCGAGGTTCAGCGTGGCGGGGTCGATGTCCACCAGACGGACATCGGCGCCGAGGTAGCGCACCACCTCAGCGGTGGCGGTGAAGGTGTGGGTGGTGGTGATGACCTCGTCACCCGGGCCGATTCCGATGGCTTCGAGTGCCAGATGCAGGCCGGCGGTGGCGCTGTTGACGGCGATGCAGTGCAGGCCGGAGTCGCCGAGGAACTCACCAAAGGCCTGCTCGAAGCGCTTGGCCTTGGGGCCGGTGGTGACCCAGCCGCTGCGCAAGGAGTCCACAACCTCGGCAATTTCCTCCTCCCCGATCTCGGGCAGGGCAAAGGGCAGAAAAGGAAGTGCGCTCATAGGGGTTTGCGGATATGGATCAGGCGGTGGGTGCGCAGCCAGGGCAGCGCGTCAAACCAGGGCAAGGCCCAGGCGGGCAGGCGGCGCGCCAGGGGCGGCGCCAGGGTGACGCGCCGCATGTCGAGCGCACCCTGAGGAAACAGCGCCCGCACCCGGTGCACCGGCACGCCGCGCACGTCGGGGTTGCGGGGATTGTCGAACGCGAAGTCGTACACCAGCAGGGCACCGCCGGGGCGCAGCCAGCGCCAGGCGCAGGCCGCCAGTTCGGCCTGCAGGCCGTCGTCCAGCACGGAACTGAAGACGGTAAAGGCCAGCACCAGGTCTTGGCTCCCGGGAGGAACGGAAGCTTGGCGGGCATCCCCCAGGTGCAGGCTCAGGGCCTGCGGCAGTCGCTCGCGCGCGAGTTCGTAGCGCTCGGGCAGCAGTTCCACCCCGGTCAACTGCTGCGGGCGAAAGCCCAGCTGCAGCAGCGTGAGGAGGTTGGTACCGCTGCCGCAGCCCAACTCGGCCGCCCGCAGAGCCTGGGTGTCCAGCCAGCCATGCTGGCGCAGCAGCCGGGCCAAGGCGCGCTCGCGCGCTTGCACCGCTTGAAACTGGGCTGGCGCAAGCGGGTGGTAGCGCGGGTCCAGCAGGTCGCGCCGCGCGTAGGCCTGTTCGATCTGCTGCAGGCTCATCGGGTCAGGCGGGCAAAGCGGCTGCGCCCAGCCGGCGCACCACGCAGCACGTCGGCCCAGCCCAGCAAAGAACCCAGGCCGTAGGCCAGGTGGTAGGTCGGAATCACCAGCGGCGCACGCAGCAGCACGGCCGGGCCTTGGCCGGCAAGGCTCAGGCAACCGCCCAGCAGCAAGGCGCCATAGGCGAGGAGCAGCAGCGCCAGCGGCCAGCCGGACCAGGGCAGCAACAGCAGGCCACCCAGCAGCGCCAGCAGGTAAGCGGCCGGCAGCCAATGGCGCGCGCTGGCGCTCTGGCCGTGCTTGCGCATCACGAAGGGCTTCCAGTAGCCGTACTGCAGGTACTGGCGCCACAGCGCCCCCAGGCTGGCGCGCGGGCTGTAGCTGGAGCGAATGCGCGCGCTCTGCCAAACCCTGCCGCCGGCCTTCTTGATGCGCAGGTTGTGCTCGTCGTCCTGATTGCGCACCAGGTTCTCGTCAAAGCCGCCGAAGCGATCGAAGCTGGCGCGCGGCCAGGCGCCGAGATAGACCGTGTCGACCTCTCCCTCGTAATCGAGCAGGCGCGAGCGCGCGCCGCCGCTGATCCAGCGGCTCTGGAACACCGCGCAGATCGCGCGCTGCATCGCAGCCTGCCCGACCGCACGCCAGGCGCCACCGACGTTGTCGGCGCCGGTGCGCTCCAGCGCAGCGATGCATTCGGCCACGTAGTCGGGGGCGTAGACGCTGTGCACGTCCATGCGCACGATGACCGCACCACGCGCAATCTGCAGTGCCCTGTTTAGACCGGTGGAGACGATGCGGCCGGGGTTGTCGATCACGCGCAGGCGCTCGTCCGCGTGGGCCGCCAGCCACTGGGCGGTGCCGTCGTCGCTCTGGCCATCGGCAATGACGGCCTCGATCTGCCAGCCGGGCGGCAAGGCCTGCGCGAACAGGGACGCGCAGAAGGCCTCGATATAGGCGCGCTCATTGCGGCAGGGAACGATGACGGACACCAAACGGTTCATGAAGAGGCCAGCAATTCTTGGTAAAGCGCGTCCACGCGGTCCATCTGCACCGCGCGGGCGCCCTCAGTCTGCATGCGTTGCGCATGGGCGGCGCCCTGGGCGCGGGCGAGTGTGTCGTGGTCCGCCAGGGCCAGCCAGCGCCGCGCCAGCGCGTCCACATCGTCCACGGGCACCAGGGCTTCGAGTGGCAACCATTGGCGGTTGGCCGGCAAGTCGCTGGCAATCACCGCCAGCCCACAGGCCATCCCTTCGAGCAGGGACACCGAAGTGGCGTCGCTGGCCGGCACGCTGATAGACAGCTTGCAGCGAGCCAGCACAGCCGCCATGCCGCTGTCGTCCAGGCGGCCGTGGAAGCGGGCCGCCAGCTGCAGGCCCAGTTCGGCAGCCAGACTCCTGAGCGCCGCCTCGTCCGGCCCGCCGCCCAGCAGGTGCAGCACCGCCTGCGGGTGAACCCGGCGCACCTGGGCGAAGGCGCGCAGGATCTGGTCGATGCGGTAGTTGGCTGACCAGGAACGCAGGCTCACGGCCTCGAAACCGGGTTTGTCGGCCCAGTCCACCGGCTTGAAACGGTTGAGGTCCACACCCCAATGCACTTCATGCAGCGCGGCCGCGGGGCCGTAGGCGCGCGCGGCCGCCACCAGATCGGCCGAATCGCCGGTGATGAGCTGCGCTCTTCGCAGCGTCCAACCCGTCAAGCAGCGTTTGAGCCGGCTCTCGAAGGGCGTCACCAGCAGGTCGCTGCCCCAGGCCGTCATCACCAGCGGAATGCGGCCGGCCACCCGCGCGCCTAGATAGCCGTAGGAGGTGATGTAGTGGGCATGCAGCAGGTCCGGTCGCAAGGCACGCACCGCGGCGCGGCCGGCGCCGACGCGCCACAGCCAGTCGGTGCTGCGGTGCACCGGCGGCAACACGATCTGCTCGACGCCTTCCTGCGGCTGCGGCCGGGCCGTCACCACCGAAACCCGCCAGCCCCGTGCCCGCATTTCCTGCGCCCAGCGGCGCACATGCACATGGTCGGCGTCGCCCAGCAGGCACAGATGTCCCTTCATCGCAAGGCCCCCGCCCAGGCCTCGTAATGCGCGCGGCATTCGGGGTGGGTATCCAGCCAGCGCGCATCGCCCGCTCGCACATCGCCCACCACCTGGGCCGGTTGGCCGGCCACGATGGCGAAGTCCGGCACTTCGCCACGCACCTGGGCATAGGCACACACCAGTACGCCCTTGCCGAGCCGGCTGCCGGCCTCGATCAGGCTGTGTGGCCCAATGAAGCAATAGGGGCCGATTTCAATGGGCGCGCGCTTGAAACCCGGTTTGTCGCCCGACCAGCCCACATAGGCCCGGCCCAGCAGGCGCTGCGCGCGCTGCGAGCTGTGCGTCACCAGGCTGCAGAAATTGGTGATCTGCACGCCCTCGCCCAGGCGCAGCCCGGCGCTGGCCTCCAGGAAATTGAACTGGCCGATGAACACGTGGTCGGCCAGTTGCAGCCCTGCCTCGCCTTCAATGCAGGTGCTCGGCGCGATGCGGCTGGCGGCCCGCAACGCACCGCTGGCCGGGTCGCGTTCGGCAAACAGCATGCGGAAGAACAGCCACCGCCACAGGCGGCGGCGCCAGCGGTTGAGGGCGGCGCGCAGGGCGAGGCTCATTGCGTGTGGGGCCAGCGCCAGAGCGCTATCAGGTAGTAGCCAAAGTATCCGGTCATCGCCAGGGACACGCCCCAGCCCGCGCCCTCCAGGCCGCCCAGCTGCAGGCCGCCGGCCAGGCCAATCAGGAACAGGACCTGCCCCCAAAGCGCCAGCCGCAACGCCCAGCCCTGCGCTTGCCAGGCCATGGTGACGACCGCCAGCGGCGAAGCCACGAAGTGCAAGGCGAGGTAAGGCGCCAAGGCGCGCGCCAGCGTGCCGGCCTCGCGCCAGGGCTCACCATAGGCCCAGGCGAACAGCTCTGGGCCGCCGAGCATCAGCAGGGCCGCAAAGGCCAGGGCCAGCAGCAGCAGGCTGCGGATGGTGCGGCGCAGCTGGGCCTGTCCGGCGGCACGGTCGGTTTGCGTCAGTTGCGGATAGAGCGCCGAGGACACCGCGCTGCCCACCAGCGTGGCCGGCGCCTTGAGGTAGCGCAGCGCCAGGGCCCACAGGCCGGTAGCCACGTCACCGGCCCAGGCGGTGATCAGCAGCAGGGCCAGGGTGTCCTGCGCGGCGGAGGCAAAGGCGTGCGGCGTGTTCAGCAGCGGAAAGTCCTTGTGGCGCCAGGCCAGGGTGCGCCAGCGCCCCGCACCCACGCGCCAGCTGCCCTGCAGCCAAGCGCGCAGCGGCCACAGCAACCAGAGCAGCGCGACCAGGCCCGCCAGCAGCGGCGCCAGCAGTAGGCCCCAGACGCCCAGGGCCATCGTGCCCAACCCGACCTGCAGCACCGGCGCCCCACCCCACTGCAGCACACGCGCGCCCGCCAGGCGCGCGAACAGCTGCTCACGCGTGGCCAGCAGACTCAGCAACTGCACCCCGCCGCCCACGATCAGCAGGGCCGGCAGCAGCGCCATGGCAGGCCAGCGCAAGGCCAACCAAGCCGCCGCCACCCCACTCAGAGCCCAGACGAGGGCCAGCACACGCAGACACAGTGCCAGCAAGGCGCGCAGCGCGGAGTGCCCCTGCACCAGCGGCAGGGCGTACTCGTAACGGGCGCAGGCTACGACCGTGAGGTTGGCGCACAACGCCCACACCAGGCTGAACTGGGCGTACTCGGCCGGGCTGTAGAGGCGCGCAATCCAAGGCCCCAGCAACAAGGGCAGGGCGTGGGCCAGGGCGTTGCCCAGGACCAGGGTGAGCGAGGCGCGCAGCAACTGCATGGAGGATTTCGTGCTTGCGAAGGGCGTCGCTCAGGGCAAACCCGGCATTCTAGGAGGCCGCCCCATAGAATCCGCCTCCCCCTGACCCCCTGAATTTCCCGCCATGGAACCGCACGCGCCCCACGCCGACGAGAACCAACTGATCGCCGAGCGCCGCGCCAAACTGGCCGAGCGCCGCGCCCGTGGTGGGGTGGTGTTCCCCAACGACTTCAAGCCCCAGCACCGCGCCCTGCCCCTGGCCCAGCGCTACGGCAATGTGCCGAACGAAGAACTGGAGCCCCAGGGCATCGAGGTTTCGGTGGGCGGCCGCATCATGCTCAAGCGCCTGATGGGCAAGGCCAGCTTCGTCACCCTGCAGGACGCCACCGGCCGCATCCAGCTCTACATCCAGCGCGACGCCATCGGCGAGGAGGCTTACGCCGACTTCAAGCACTGGGACCTGGGCGACATCGCCGGTGCGCGCGGCACGCTGTTCCGCACCAAGACGGGCGAGCTCTCGGTCAAGGTCACGCAGCTGATCATGCTGACCAAGAGCCTGCGCCCGCTGCCGGACAAGTTCCAGGGCTTGGCCGATCAGGAAACGAAGTATCGCCAGCGCTATGTCGACCTGATCATGGACGAAGAGGCCCGCGACCGCTTCGCGCTGCGCTCGAAGGCCGTTTCGGCGCTGCGTGGCTTCATGGTCGAGCACGGCTTCCTGGAGGTGGAAACGCCGATGCTCCACCCGATCCCCGGTGGCGCCAATGCCAAGCCCTTCGTCACGCACCACAACGCGCTGGACCAGGAGATGTTCCTGCGCATCGCGCCCGAGCTGTACCTTAAGCGCCTGATCGTCGGCGGCTTCGAGCGCGTGTTCGAGATCAACCGCAATTTCCGCAACGAAGGTCTGTCGGTCCGTCACAACCCCGAGTTCACGATGATGGAGTTCTATGCGGCCTACTGGACGCATGAGGACCAGATGAACTTCACCGAGGAGTTGCTGCGGCACGTGGCGCGCA
>NZ_JAYRMO010000053.1:0-17980 GCF_041912635.1 Inhella sp. | reverse complement strand
CGAGCTGGCGCGTCAGCAAGGCCAGCTCGGCCGCGCGCCCTGCCATCAGCCGCGCCTGCACGCGCTCCTGCGGGCGGATCGGCGCCTGGGTGGCCAGGCCCAGCACCGCAAACACCGGCATGGGTTCGGCCTTGCCCTTGAGCGGCACGGGCGGGCGGGCTTCGAGCCGGAACTCCTGGCCCAGCTGCTGGCGCAGCCGGCCGGAGACCAGCAGCTCGCCGGGCCGGGCCAGCGTCATCAGCCGCGCCGCGGCGTTCACCTCATCGCCCAGCGCGCCGAAGGACTGGCGCGTGGGCCCGCCATAGCCGCCCACCCGCAGCGTGCCGCAGGACAGACCGATCTGCACCGCATGCGCCGTGCCGGCCAGGCGCTCGCGCAGCGCCAGCGCGGCGCGCACGGCACGCGCCGCGTCGTCCTCGTGCACCTGGGCGGCACCGAAGTTGGCGTACACATAGCTGCCCTTGTCGCCCACGCTGAGCTCCAGCAGCGTGCCGCCCTGCTGCTCGACAGCGCTGCGGATCTGCGCCACCAGCGCGTCCAGCGCGGCCAGCGCGCCGGGGTCGCGGTCGTAGTCGATGCCCTCGAAGCGCAGGAACAGCGCGGTGGCCGGGCGCAGATCGCTGAGGAACAGGTCCTGCCCGCTGAGCTCGCGCTCGAACACGACGGGCTGCACCCAGGGGCGCAGCAGCGCCAGCGGCCACTCGGGCCACGGCGCCGGCGAACGCGGCACCAGCGCGGGGCGCGGCGTCCAGGCCGGGTCGAGCCGGAAGCAGCGTTCGCCGCCGGGTGCCTGGCGCGGCGCGCCCTGGGGCAGGCCGAGCTGCGCGGCACTGGCTTCATCGACCAGCACCTCGCCGGCCTGCGCCAGGCCTTCGGCGGCGGCGGCGCGCACCACCGTGGCGCCCACCAGCACGTCCAGCCACTGCGGCGGCTGGCTGCCACGCCCCACCACCCAGCGCCGCGCCGCACCGCTGGCCATGCCGACGCGCAGCGACAGGCCGTCAAAAGCCGCCATGGCCTGCTGCATGGCCAGCGCCGCCACCGCGCCACGCGCGCAGGCGGCGCCTTGCGCAGCATCGAACCAGCAGGTGATGGCATCGCCGGCAAAGCTGATGACGCTGCCCTGCTGCGCCTCGACCGCGGCAATCAGCGCCGCGTAGACGGCATTGATCTGCTCCGACAGCGCCTCGATGCCCAGGCGCTCGCCGCTGCGCTGGCTGAGCCGCTCGGTCAGCGCCGTGAAGCCGGCGATGTCCGCAATCAGCACCGTGCCCTGCACGCGCTCCGGCAGGCTGCCCTCGGGCGTTTCCGCCCGCGCCAGTCGACGATCCTGAGACAGGTAGCTGAGCAGGGGCATGCGAGAGCGAAGGGCGCAGGCCAGACGGGCGTCAGGGGCCGGTGCGCAAGCGCCGCCACCGGGCTTGAAGGACGGTAGCACGGACGCCCCCGCACCCTGAACCCAGCTGAAGCGGCCGAGGTTCGCCGCCGCATTCTTCCGCTGCGCGCAAGAGCCCATTGCCCCCCGGGTGGTTTTTCAAACGGGCCCCGATTCCTAGAGTTCGTTCCCAGCCCAACACGGCTACCAACCCCACCCCAACGAACGCAAAGGAAACCCCATGAAAGCCGCCATCATCATCCTGTCCGACCCCAAGCACGGAGGCGAAGACGCCCTGGGCCGCATGTTCAACGGCCTGGCCGCCGCCTACGACTTCAAGCAGCGCGACATCCCCGTGTCGATCTACTTCCAGGGCGCCGGCACCCGCTGGCCCGGCGTGGTGGGCCAGCCCAGCCACCCGGTGCACGCGCTCTTCAAGGCCGTGGAGACGGAGATCGCCGGCGTGTCCTGCGGCTGCGCGGATGTCTTCGGTGCCCGTGAAGACGCCGTCAAGAGCGGCTTTGACCTGATCACCGACAACAGCGTCCCCGGCACCTCGGGCCTGCCCAGCCTGGGCAAGCTGGTGGCCGACGGCTTCACCGTCTTCACCTTCTGAGCCGAGCCCGCCATGGCCTTTGCCTTTCATGAGGGTGAGCGCGCCGTGCAGGCGCGTGCCGGCGAGTCCGCGGTCGCGCTGCGCAATGCCACGGTGATCACCGACACGGTGATCGCCGGTGCGCGCCCCTTCATCGAAAAGCAGGCCATGACGGCGGTGGCGGCGCGCGCCGCTGACGGCGCGCTCTGGGCCTCGCTGTGGTTCGGCGCGCCGGGCTTTCTGAAGAGCCCGGAGGGCCGCCATATCGAGATCCACACCCCCGCCGCACAACGCGACCCGAGCGACCCGGTGTGGGCGCAGATGCAGGCCGACGCGCCGCTCGGCATGCTGTTCATCGAGCTCAGCACGCGCCGCCGCTACCGCGTCAATGGCCATGTGCACGCACTGCAAGCCGAGCAGATGGTGCTGGCCATTGACGAGGCCTACCCCAACTGCCCCAAGTACATCCAGCGCCGCCACCTGCGCGCGCTGGGTGAAGTTCAGAACCTTGAGAGCCCACGCACCAGCCGCGGCACCGAACTGAATGCCGAGGCCCTGGCCGTGCTGGCCCAGGCCGACACCCTGTTCATGGCCAGCGGCGCGCCTGCTGGGCATCTGGACGCCTCGCACCGCGGCGGCCCGGGCGGCTTCGTGCAGGCCCTCAGCGCCACCCGCCTGCGCGTACCCGACTACGGCGGCAACAGCCTGTTCAACACCTTCGGCAACCTGGCGCTGGACGCGTCCTGCGGCCTGGTGCTGCCGGACTTTGCCGCGGGGCACCTGCTGCACCTGAGCGGCCGCGCCGAGCTGCTGTGGGACCAACCCGACCCGCAGGGCCTCACCGGCGGCACCGGCCGCTTCTGGGAATTCGAGCTGCGCGAGTGGCTGCTGCGCGAGTTGCCCACCGCCATGGAGTGGGAGTACCTGGACGCCTCGCCCTTCCTCCCCACCCCCGTCTCCGCATGAAACTCCTCATCCAGGCCACCGTGGCCCATGGCGCCGAAGTGCGCGAACTGCGCCTGCGCCACCCCGACGGCCTGCACCTGCCCGCCTGGCCGGCCGGCGCGCATCTGAAGCTGCATCTGCCGCAAGCCGATGGCCACACGCTGGAGCGCCACTACTCGCTGGTCGGCACCCCGGGCGTCACGCAGGAGTACCGCATCGCGGTGTTGAAGGACACCCAATCCCGCGGCGGTTCGCGCCATGTCCACGAGGCCTTGGCGGCCGGGCAGATGCTGGAGATTGAGGGCCCGTTCGACAGCTTTCCGCTGCAGGCCGGGGCCGGCCGCACCGTGCTGGTGGCAGGCGGCATCGGCATCACGCCCCTGCACGCCATGGCCCACGAACTCAACGCCCAGGGGCGTGACTTCGAGTTGCATTACCTGGCGCGCAGCGAAGACCGCCTGGTGCTGCTGGACGAGCTGCGCGCCCTGCCGCATGCGCGGATCCACCTGCACCTGGGCCGCACGCCGCCCGACCTGGCGGGGCTGTTGGGTTCGTTCCAGGCCGGCGCCAGCCTGCACGCCTGCGGCCCGGTACCGTTGCTCAACGCCTTGCGCGAGCAGGCCGCCGCCCTGGGCTGGCCGGCCTCTGCCGTGCACTTCGAAAGCTTTGGCGCCCGCGTGGACGCGCAGGACCGCCCGATCCGCCTGCACCTGGCGCAGTCCGGCCTCAGCCTGGACGTGCCGGTGGGGGTGAGCCTGCTGGATGCCCTGATCCAGGCCGACCAGTTCGTCGCCTTCGACTGCAAGCGCGGCGAATGCGGCCAGTGCTGGACCCCGGTGCTCGACGGCGAGCCCGTGCACCGCGACGTCTGCCTGACCCCCGCCCAGCGCGCCGGTGGCCTGTGCACCTGCGTGGGCTGGGCCCGCAGCGCCGAACTCACTTTGGATCTTTGAGAGAGAGCGCATGACCCGTGCCCTGGGCGTGGACCGCCTGCACCTGATGACGGTCTACGTGGCGGTGGTGGACGCCAATGGCTTTGCCGGCGCCGCCCGCAAGCTCCGCATCTCGCCGCCCGCCGTCACCCGCGCCATTGCCGAACTGGAGCGCCAGCTCGGCGTGCGCCTGCTCACCCGCACCACGCGGGTGGTGCGCGTCACCGACGTGGGCGCGCGCTACGTGGAGGACTGCCGGCGCATCCTGGCCTCGCTGAGCGAGGCCGACGCCGCCGTCAACGGCCTGCACCGCGAGCCGCAAGGGCGGCTCACGCTCACCGCCCCGGTGCTGCTGGGCGCGCAATTCATCACCGGCATCGTCAGCGAGTACCTGCAGCGCTACCCGCAGGTCAGCGCCACCTGCCTGTTCCTGGACCGCGTGGTCAACCTGATGGACGAGGGCGTGGACGTGGCGGTGCGCATTGGCGAGCTGCCCGATTCCTCGCTGCAGGCCGTGCGCGTAGGCCAGGTGCGGCGGGTGATCTGCGCCTCGCCCGAGTACCTGGCCCGCCACGGCACGCCGCAGCGGCCCGAAGACCTGACCCAGCACCGCGTGGTGGCGGCCGCGGGCAGCCAGGCGAGCGTGGAGTGGAAGCTCTTCCGCGAGGGCCAGGCGCACAACGTGCGCCTGAGCCCCCGCCTGATGACCACCACCAACGAAACCGCCCTGGCCACCGCGCTCAGCGGCCTGGGCCTGACCCGGCTGCTGAGCTACCAGGTGCGCGAGCACCTGCAAAGCGGCGCCCTGGTGGAGGTGCTGGCCGACCACGCCCCGCCCACCCTGCCGCTGCACCTGGTGCACCGCGAGGGCCGCTATGCCTCCAGCAAGGCGCGCGCGTTTCTGGATCTGGCGATCGAGCGGCTGCGGGCGGAGCCGGCACTGGCGGCTTGAGGGCAGCAGCGCCAGACGCTGCAGCTGGTCAGTGCCGGCCAGGATGGGACAAGGCACCCCGTTCGTGCTGCTGGAGCAAGGGCAGCGGCGGGTTGAACGGAACCCGCGCGTACCTCAGAACAGCCAGTGGCGCCAGCAGGTAGAGCCAGGCGCTGAATGCCCGCACCTGGGCTTCGATTTCCCGGAACAGGGCCTCGTCTGCAGGCGGGCCGATGAGCGAGATCCAGACGTTGACCATCGGGGTCGTCCATGACGAACAAGCGGCTCTTGTAGAGAAAGTACGCCTCGAAATCGTCGGTGAGTACCCAAGACTTCTTCGCAAGGACCCGCAGCCCAGGCAGCCGTTCGAGATGCCACACCAGACACGAGGCCGGCGCCAACTGCTCGCGCACCTCCAGAGCCAAAGGCTCCTTCTCGGTGCTACCAAGTCGCTCGGTGGTCAGAGGCATGGGCTCAATGGAAATCGCAGGTGCTTGCTTGCCGTCATTCCAGCACGGGCAGCCGGCCGTCTGGCCCTCCACCGGTCGCCCCTCGCATCGCCATCGGTGCGTCAGCAAGCGCCGGCGCTTCCAGCACGCCTTGCTGCGGCTGACGGATTGGGGTGCTGGACTCGCAGACCGGGGGCAACTTACCCTTCTGCAACACTTTTGCCCGATCAGGAACCCCATGCCTCTCGCCCATCCCCGCCTCCTGCCCCTGCTGGCGCTGGTCTTCGCCTTGAGCGCGAGGGCCGATCTGGGCCTCCCCGACAGCGTCAAGTTCCCGGCCCAGATCGGGCTAGCCGAAGGCCAAGGGCTCGAGAAGGAAGCCCAGTCCGAGGCCGAATTCGCCATCGACAAGAAGGGGAGCCGCAGCACGCTCAAGGGCCTGCGGCATGCGCGGTGGTTCAGCTACACGCCTGCCGGAGGTGAACCTGCGCTGGGCTACTACAACGGCAGCGAGCAACGCATCAGCAAGGCCCTGCTGGCAACGCTTGAAAAGGCCGGCTGGACCTTGGTGTGGATGGAAGAGAACAAGGCAGCCTTCAGCATGAAGCGCGGCGAGTCCTGGCTGAGCGTGCGCATGGACGCCCCGCAGGGTCAAGTCCGTGTGGAGACGATTGAGCCCGCCGCTGCGGGCACCGCCTTCGTGCTGCCGCCACCCGCCGACAAACCCGAAAGCTTTTCGGACAAAGACGACATCCCCTACCTGCTGCCGCCCGCTGGCTCGGCGCGCCTGGGCCAGGGCCATGCCGAGGAACCCCTGGATGTGTCTCTGCCCGGCAGCGGCGAGGAAGTGCGCCTGGCCGGAAGCAGCGTGCTGATACGCAGCTACCAGGGTCCGAGCACGCTGTCGCGCCAACAGTTCATGGCCGACTACCGCAAGGCCCTGCGCGAAGCGGGTTGGGCCCTGCTATTCCCCAGCGACGCCAAGGCCGCTTCAGAGTCCCAGATCCTGGCCCGCTACACGCTCAAGGGTCGCGACATCTGGGCCCGGCTGTGGTTTGAATTCGGCGCCAAGCTCAGCTTCAGCGTTGCCGATGCCGGCGGCGACGATTGGGCAGCCCGCCTGGCCAAGGAATGCAAGGTCCCGCTGTACGGCGTGTACTTCGATTTCAACCAGGCGACGCTGAAACCGGAGTCCGAGCCGGTGCTGAAGCGCGTAGCCCAGCTCCTCAAGTCCCGCGCTGAAGCCTTCGAACTGCGCGGCCACACCGATGCCGTGGGCAATGACGAGGCCAACCTCAAGCTCTCCGACGCCCGCGCTGCCAGCGTGCGCCAGTGGTTGTTGCAAGCGGGCGTGGATCCCAAACGCCTGTCGGCCAAGGGTTTCGGCAAGAGCCAGCCGGTGGCGGACAACGCAAGCGAACAAGGGCGCGCGAAGAACCGACGGGTGGAATTGGTGCGCACCAGCTGCGCCCGGTGAAGCACCTGAGCTGGCTCGGCGGCGCCGCGGCTCTCGGACTTGGCGCTGCCCTTCGAGCCGGCGAGCAAGCAGGTGCGGCGGGCCTTGGGCTGCTCCCCGCCGCATCCGTCAAAGGTCCAGAGTCAGCTCCGGCCCCTGCGCCCGCGACACGCACACGCACATCCGCTCGCGGCGTTCGTTGGCGCTCAGCACCGTGTCACGGTGCTCGGGCGTGCCGCCCAGCACCTTGACCGCGCAATCCCCGCAGCTGCCGCCGCGGCAGCCGAAGGGCACGGCCACGCCGGCGTCTTCCAGCGCCTCCAGCACGGTCTGCAGCGGGTTCACCGCCACCTGGCGGCCGCTGCGGGCCAGCGTCACGGTGAGGGCCTTCTCGGCACCCACCGTCTGGGCGGCGCGGAAGCGCTCGACGCGCAGGCGCTTGGGGTCCAGGTCCTGCGCGGCCGCAGCGGCCTGGGCGTCCTCCAGCAGGCCCCGCGGGCCGCACAGATAGAAGAGCGCGTCGGCGGGCGCGGCGGCCAGCACGGCCGCCAGGTCCAGGCGCTGGCCGGCGTCCTTGGCGTAGACGTGCAGGCCGGCGCCGAACTCACGCTCCAGCCGGTCCAGATAGGCGCCCTCGCGGCGTGAGCGCACGGCGTAGTGCAGTTCCACCGGCCGGCGCAGCGCACGCAGGCGCAGGGCCATGGCCTTGATGGGGGTGATGCCCACGCCGGCGGCGATCAGCACCGCGGGGCGCTCGTCCTCGTGCAGGTTGAAGTCATTGCCCGGCATGCCGCAGTGCAGGGTCATGCCCAGCCGGTAGCCCTGGTGCACGGCCACCGAGCCGCCGCTGCCGCCGTCCTCGCGCAGCACGGCGATCTCGTAGGCGTCGCGCCGCGCCGGGTTGGAGCTGATGGAGTAGCGGCGCGTGCTCAGGGCCCCGCTGGCCAGCCGCACCGGCACGTCGATGTGGGCGCCGGCGCGCACGGCGGGCAGCTCGCGCCCCTCGGGGTCGCGCAGCTCGTAGGCGCGCACGCGCGGGGTCAGTTCGCGCACGCCGCTGATGCGCAAGCGCAGCGGGCCGGAGCCCAGCTCCAGCTCGGCCTGGCTGGCCTGGGCGCGCAGGCGCTCCAGTTCGGTGCGCAGCGGCCGCACGGCCTCGTTGATCTCGGCCTCGGTGAAGCGCGGGGTGATGTGCTTGGGGCAGTTCCAGTCGTAGGCCTCGACCGTGATGAGCACCGCGCGCTCGGCCGGCTGGGCCACGCCGGGCATGCGCAGCCGCGCCAGCAGCTCGGGGTCGTCCTCGACGAAGCGCACGCGGCCCAGCAGCTTGAGGCGGCGCTGCGCGGCGTAGTCCATGAAGAAGAGCGAGACGCGGTCATTGCCCTGCAGATTGCCGACGCTGATGTACTGGCGGTTGCCGCTCACATCGGCATAGGCCAGGGTCTTGGCATCCAGCACCTTCAGGAAGCCGGCCGGGCCGCCGCGGAACTGCACGTAAGGCCAGCCGGTCTCGCCCACCGTGGCCTGGTAGAAGCCGTCGCGGGCGCTGATGAATTCGGCCTCGCGTGCCGTCAGCGAGTCGCGGCGATCGTCGGTCAGGTCCAGCGGCGCATAGGCCTGGCGGCTGCCCATGCGGCTCTGCATGGCGCGCACGCGCTCGGTGAAGGCAAGGTCGGAATAGGCGCGGCTCATCGGGGTCTCCTGATCGAGCCTGCACTGTCGCCGCTCCCCGCCGCGGGGTGAAGGCGCCCGCGCGGCAATGCACTGTGCCGCGGCGCGGAAGAATCGAAGCCCTCAGGCCAGCTGCACGCGGCTGCTGCCGGCGCGCTTGGCGCGGTACATGGCGGCGTCGGCGCTGCGGCCCAGGCTCTCGGCGTCCTGCCCGTGCTGCGGGTACAGCGCCACGCCGATGCTGCCCGAGATCTCGACCCGCTGCCCCTCCAGCTCAAAGGGCTGCGCCAGCGCGGCGCGCATCTTCTCGGCCACGGCCAGCACCTCTTCGGCCCGCAGGGCGGGCTGCAGCAGGGCCACGAATTCGTCCCCGCCCACGCGGGCCACGGTGTCCGACTGGCGCAGCGCGTGCTTGAGGCGGCGCGCCACATGGCGCAGCAGCGCGTCGCCGGCGGCGTGGCCCAGGGTGTCGTTGATGGGTTTGAACTTGTCGAGGTCGATGTTGACCAGCGCCAGGCCCTCGCGCCGGCGCCCGGCCTGGCCGAGTGCGACCTGCAGGCGGTCCTCGAACAGATGACGGTTCGGCAGCTCGGTCAGCGCGTCGTATTGCGCCTGGAAGCGCAGGCGCTGCTCGCGCCAGGTGCGCTCCAGCGCATTGGCCAGCTGGTCCGCTGCGAACTGCAGCAGCCTCACCTGCGCCTCGGTGCAGGGGCGCGCATCTTCAAGCGGCTCGACAACCAGGGCGCCGACGATCCGCCCGCCCAGGCGCAGCGGTGCCCCCAGCCAGGCGCCCTCCGCCGAGCCGCTGCCCTGGCAGGGGCCGACGCCCTGCACCACCTGCCAGGCGCGCTGCAGGGCCCTGGGCTGCAGGCCGCGTGCACCGGCCGGGGGCTCGGCCCCGCCCTGGTAGGCCATCTGCAACTGGGCACTGCCCTCGTCCAGCAGTGCCACCTGCAGGGCGCGCAGGGGCAGCACCTCGCCCAGCAGGCGTTCGATCTGCGGGTACAGGGTGGCGCAGGAGTCGCAGTCGTGCGCGCAGGTGGACAGGCCATGCAGGGCCGCCTGCATGCGCGCGGCCAGCTTGCGCTCGGTGATGTCACGGAACACCACCGTCACGCCGTAGATGGATCCCTGCCCGTCGCGCAGGGGCGCGGTGCGGTATTCCACCGGAAAGCAGCTGCCGTCCTGCCGCCAGAACACGTCGTCCAGCACCTCTCTCGGCTGGCCGTCCTGCAGGGTCGAGAAGATCGGACAGTCCTCGACCGGGAACAGGCGCCCGTCGGCATGGTGGTGGTGAATGGCGGCGTGGCCGTTCTTGCCCACCAGGCAGTCGCCACACCAGCCCAGCAGCCGCGCCGAGGCGGCGTTCTCGATCAGCACGCGGCCCTGCAGGTCGATGACATGGATGCCATCGCTGACCGAACCCAGGATGTGCTCGTGCAGGGCATCGCTGCCCAGGAGAGACAAGGACGGCACGGTCATGGGCGCTCCTGCAGGGCGGGTGGGCCAGTGTGCCGAAACCCGCGCCGGCACGCCATGGTCAGCGCGGGGCCCGGGCGGCGATGCGGCGCCAGAACCCGGGCAGGCTCCAAGCGCCCGGCCCGTGCACGACCAACACCAGCAGCAGCACACCCCAGAGTTGGTGCTGCACCAGGGCCGCAGGGGCGATCTCCGGCAGGCTGAGCACGGCCACCCCGTTCACCACCAGGAGGCCCAGCACGGGCACGCGGTCCAGCAGGCCGAGCACCAGCAAGGGTGGCAGCAGCAGTTCGCCGGCAGTGCCGGCCCAGGCCGCAGCTTCGGGCGGCAGCAGGGGCACGTGGTACTCATCGGTGAACAGCATCAGGGTGGTCTCCCAGTCCCTCAGCTTGGTCATGCCGGAGGCGAAGAACACCCAGGCCACGTGCAGGCGGGCCAGTAGCAGCAGCGGGGCTTCGAGCACTTGCAGATGCCTCAGCCCCTGCAGGGCCCTGCGGATCAGAGCGGGCGCAGCCATGCTCACAGCCCCAGCTCGCTCAGGCCCGGATGGGCATCCGGCCGGCGACCCAGCGGCCAGTGGAACTTGCGCTCCTCGGGTCGGATCGGCAGGTCGTTGATGGAGGCATGCCGCACCGCCATGAAGCCGTTGGCGTCGAACTCCCAGTTCTCATTGCCGTAGGCGCGGAACCAGTGGCCGGCGTCGTCCCGCCATTCGTAGGCGAAGCGCACCGCGATGCGGTGGCCGTCATGCGCCCAGATCTCCTTGATCAGGCGGTACTCCTGCTCCCGGGCCCATTTGCGCTCCAGGAAGGCCTGGATGGCCGCCCGCCCTTGGAAGATTTCGGCGCGGTTGCGCCAGCGGCTCTCGGGCGTGTAGGCCAGGGCCACCTTGCTCGGGTCGCGCTGGTTCCAGGCGTCTTCGGCGGCGCGCACCTTTTGCCGGGCGGTTTCCAGCGTGAAGGGCGGCAGGGGGTGGCGGGGGGTTTCAGGGGTGTTCATGGGCTGCGCAAAGGGGGTCAGAGAGAGCGGTCTGGCGGCGATACAGAGCATTCAGGCGGCGCGCTTCGCGCTCCAGGTGCCCGGCATGTCCACATGGCCCGGCAGGGCCTGCACCCGCCCCAGCCAGGCCTGCACGGCGGGATAGGGGCTGAGGTCCACCTGGCCCTCGGGCGCCAGGGCGATGTAGGGGTAGACGGCCAAGTCGGCCATGGTGGGTGCCGCGCCGTCCACCAGCCAAGGCTGGGTGGTCAGCACGGTTTCCAGCACCGCCAAGAGGGCCGCGGTGCGGGCCTTCGCGGCCGCCACATCGATCGGGCGGCCGAACTTGTGGTGCAGGCGCAGCAGGTTCGGGCCGTGGGCCACCTCGTTGGCGGCGGTGGAGAGCCAGGCCACCACCTGCGCCAGTCGCCCGGCCTCCCGGGGCCACCAGGCGTCGCCGCCATAGCGCTGGCCCAGGTAGGCCAGGATGGCCTGGCTGTCGCGCACCACCACCTCGCCGTCCACCAGCACCGGCACCTGGCCGAAGGGGTTGAGCTTCAGGAACTCGGTGGCCTTGTGCGCGCCGCCGCTGGGCACCTCGGCCTCGTAAGGCAGGCCGAGCAGGGACAGGGCCAGACGCACCTTGTGGGCGTTGCCGGAGAGATGGAAGTGATAGAGCTTCATGGGGCGGGGAGATCCAGGACAGGGAAGGAGCTCAGGCGGCGGCGCGGGCATAGCCCTGCGGCAGGTGGCCGCTGAGGTGGCGGTGCGGCGTGAGCTTCTCGGCGTTCACGCGCGCCAGCGCGCCGCTGGGCCAGCGCGGCGCGCGGCTCGCGTCGGTGTCGTAGTTGCGGCGTTGAAACTCGGCCGCGAACTCGGGGCGCCGGAGGTCGCGGGCATAGGGGCGCAGCTGGCGCGACAACTGGGCGATGCGTGCCGGGTCGTTGCGGCGGCTGAAGCGTGCGAAGCCGCGGAAGCGAAAGGCCTCCTCGATGCGCCGGTTGCTGCAGTGGATGAGCGCATCCATCAAGGCGAACACGAACTCGACCCGGCTGGCCTGCGCCAGCTGAAGACGCAGCACCTGGCCATCAAAGTGCGCCAGCTCGCCCTCCGCCGCACGCGCCGCGGGCGGGCTGCCGATGCGAACCCAGAGCGCCGCACCGTCCACCCCCCAGTCCTCGCAGCGCAGCAGCTCCAAGGGCCGTTGTGCGAACTGGCAGAGCGACAACCACTCACGCACCGCCTCGGCCAGCGGGCGATCCAGTGCTTGCGGCTCCGGCTCGGCCGCAGTCAGCTCCGGGAATGCCGCCATCAGCGGCAGATCCAGGTGATTGCTCAAGGGCGTGGAGACGCGGGCGCCGGTGGCATCGCGCAGGGTCAGCAGCTCGCGCACCTCGTGCTCATGAGCCTTCTGCAGGGCCAGGAAGGCGGTCTGCACGATCTCCGAGCTGGGCGTGTCGGGGTCGATGCGCCACTTGCGCCCATAGACCAGCTTGAGCGGGCGCGCGCCGGCACCGCGTTCGTAGTTCTCGCGACCGATCAGGCCCACCTGCACATAGACCCCACCGCCGTCCTCGGCCGCGAACAGCAAGCTGTGCGCATCGCATGCCACCTCGGCCAGCAGGCTTTGCACGCTGCGGGCGTCATGGCGGAACTGCAGGTAGTGCTGGGGCACACAGGCGCACCCGTTGGACAGGGTGACGGTGGGCGCTCCGGGCATGGTCAGCTCGCCCAGGGCTGGGTTCAGTGCAGGGGGGTTCATCGCTCTGAGGAGTTCAGCGCCAGCGCGCACGGCGGAACGCAGCGCGCTGGCAGCAGGCTGGCTTTACAGGTCCTTGGGCGCCTTGGCCTTGATCTTGGGCCAGGTCATCTGGGCGTTCTTGATGTTGCCGGGCACGTCTTCCAGCCACTTCTTCTGCACGTCCTTGTTGACGTTCAGGTAAAGCTTGCCGTCCACCACGCGCCAGGCGGTCGGGTCGCCGTCCAGCTTCTTCTCCAGCGCCACGCCCATGGCGCAGAAGCCGCCGAAGGCCGGCACGTACTTGGCCGGGTTGGCCTTGAACAGGTCGCGGTTGGCGGCGCTGCTGAACAGGTAGGTGGCACCCTCGTGCTTGGCCATGAAGTCGGCGTTGCCCTGCGTGGGCGCGCCGGCGGTTTGGTAGGCCACCACGTCGTAGCCCTGCACCGCCACGCCCTTGGCGTCGACGTTCAGCGCGGCGGTGCTGTTGGTGTCGTAGGCGAAGGCGGTGCTGGGCAGCACGGCCGTCAGGCTGGCGGAGGCGATCAGGGTAGCCAGCAGGGTGTGGCGCAGGGTCATGGATTTCATTGCAAAAGTCCTGTCAGTCGTGAGCGGGAGTGGGGGCCGGTGCATCCGTCTCGGAGCACCGTGTCGCTGGGCTTCAGCGCATGGGTTGAACTGTGCGTTTTGGGCTCACAAAGCGGAATCACCGCAGCGCCCAAGACACTCTTGCGGCGCGCGGAATGGTCGAAGTGAACGCCTGGGCTGGGTGCAGCCTCGGGGCGCTGCGCTTGCGACGCCGTGACAGCGTCCTTATCCTCCCGCGGGCTGCGCCTCAGCGGCTCGACCAAGGATCCGATCCATGAGCCTCGCACGCCCCCCACGCAAGTCCACCGGCTTGGGCAAGCCTTGCAGCCGCGGGACGCTGCTGCTCGTCTTACAGCTCGGCATGGGTGAGTTCGCCATGGCCATCAGCCCCACCGAACTCCGGCGCCTGGAGGACCTGGAGCGCGCGCATGAGCAGCAGCGTGAATTCGACCGTCAGTCCGCCGAACGCCAGAACGCGCAGATACAGCGCGATGCCGAGCTTCATGAGGCCCAGGTGCGCAAGCTGCGCGAGCTGCACCAGCGCCTTGAGCGCTGCGGCAGTTGTGCCGAGCGCGCGGCCTTGCAGGCAGAGCTGGAGCACATCCATGCCGAGCATGCGGAGGCAATTCGCCTCTACTGCGCCAACGCCGATCAATGGCGCCAGCAGGGAACGGCCGCCGCCACACTGATCGGCGGCCTGATCCACGGCAGCCCCTTGTGCCAACTCAGGCGGCAGGAAGCACGCCTGCAGCTTGTCGACAAAGCACGCAGCGGCAGGCCCGAGGACGCGCACCGCCTCGCGCTGTGGGTGATCAAGGAAGAGGGGGATGTGCGCCAGGGCTGCACCCAGCTGGAGGCTGGTGTGCGCCAGGGCCATGGCGTCTTCATGCGGGACTACGCGCATTGGTGCCTGGGCAACCGGCAGTCCGGCATCGACGCGCAGCGCGGCGAGCAGTTGCTGCAGCAATGCGCCGACCAGGGCGAGCCGGAGTGCGCGCTGGCACTGCGCAACTACCGGTTCAACCGCGAAGCATTGGCGCAGCGCGCCACGGCCCGCTCCAGCGCCAAGCGGGACTATGCCCGTCGGCCACCGCTGGAGGCGGCCACCATGCGGCGCGAGCAGGGCGACGCCACGCGCCAGGCCGCTCGCGAAGAAGCCCGCTCACACCACCAGGAGCGCCGGGAGAAAGAGCAGGCCCGCGTCTGCGACTTCGAGACGAAGCGGCTGTCCAGCCTGCAGGAGCGGCTCGAAGCCGCCAGCAACGAGCGGCAACGGCTGGTCGCGCAACGCGCGCTGGAGCGCGGGCAGAAGCGCCAGGAGTCCGCCTGCGCGGGCGGCTGAGGCCGCGCGGCCAGTTTGTCCTGGGGCGACCGCCTGCTGCCGGCCTGTACCCAGTGCCCCTTACCCCAGCGCCCGCTTCACCGCCGGCCGCTGCGCAATTCGCTCCACCCAGGCCTGTACCGCCGGGAAGTCCTCCAGCTTCACCCCCGCATAGCCGGCCGAACGCAGCCAGCCGAAGTGGGCAATGTCGGCAATCGAGAAGGATTCACCGGCCAGCCAGGGGGCCTCTCGCAGCCGGGCTTCCAGCACGGCGGTCAGGCGCCGGCTCTCGCCCTGGTAGCGCTCGATGCCGACCGCGATCTTTTCGGGCTGGCGCGCAAACCAGCCGGCCTGGCCGAACATCGGCCCCACGCCGCCGACCTGGAAGAACAGGTATTCCAAGGCGCGGATGCGTTCGCGCGGAGGGGCCGGCAGCAGACCGCCAAACTTCTCCGCCAGGTAGAGCAGGATGGCGCCGGACTCGAACACGGATACCGGCTGTCCATCAGCTCCCTGCGGGTCCACGATGGCCGGGATGCGGCCGTTCGGATTGATCTTCAGGAACTCCGGGCGCTTCTGTTCGTTGGCTGCGAGGTTCACCGGAATGAGCCGGTAGGGCACGCCCAGTTCTTCCAGCGCGATGGGGATCTTGATGCCGTTGGGCGTGGGGGCGAAGTAGACGTCGATCATGAGAGGGCGATGAAGGGGCTCAGGGGGCTGAGGGGCTGTCTGCAAGCGGTGTTTCAGGTGCCGCAGTCCAGGCAGTGCTCCACGGGCGGCGGCGGCAGGCGCAGCAGGCGCTGCAGGTCGCGCAGTGCGGTGCGCAGGCCCTCTTCCACCACCGGGTGATAGAAGGGGCTGTCGAGCATCTGCTGCACGGTGTCGCCGCGCTGCACGCTCCAGGCCAGCAGGTGGCCCAGGTGCTCAGCGGCGGGGCCGATCATTTCGGCGCCCAGCAGGCGCCCGTCCTGGCGGTCCGCATACAGGTGCAGGGCGCCTTGGTTCTTGCGCATCACGCGGCTGCGCCCCTGGTCGGCAAAGCTGACGCGCCCGGTCTCGAAGGCCACTCCCGCCTGCAGCAGTTCGGCGTGGCTGCGCCCGACCATGGCGATCTGCGGATCGCTGAACACCACCGCCAGCGGGGCGCGGCGCGGGCGCACGCGCAGGTCCGGCCAGCGGCCGGCGTTGTCGCCGGCAATGCGGCCTTCATCGGCGGCCTCGTGCAGCAGCTGCAGCTCGGCCGTGGCGTCGCCCGCGATGAAGACAGGATGCGCGCCCACTTGGCCGGTGTGGCGATCGAACTGCGGCACGCCGTGGGCGTCCAGCGGCAGCCCGCCGTGCGCCAGCCCGAGGCCCTGCAGGCGCGGGCGCCGGCCGGTGGCGGCCAGCACCCACTCGAAGCGCTCCTCGCGGCCATCCAGGCTCAACACCACGGCGTCGCCTTCGCGCCGCAGCGCGGGCTGCGGCAGGCCCAGGCTGAGCGGCAGCTCCGCGCCCAGGATGTCGCGGCCCAGGGCCTGCAAGGCGGGGTCGGTGAGCGGGCCGACGCGCTGGCTGCGCCCGATCAGGCGCACCCGCACGCCCAGGCGGTGCAGGGCCTGGGCCAGTTCCAGCGCGATCACGCCCGTGCCCAGCACCAGCACGGATTCGGGCAGGTCCTGCCAGTCAAACAGCGCGTCCTGGGTCAGCAGACGATCGCCCAGCGTGGTGCGCCAGGCCGGATCGATCTGCGGCTCCGAGCCGGTGGCGATCACGATGCGGCCGGCCCGGATGCGCTTTTGCCCGTCGACTTCCAGTACGCCAGGCGCCACGAAGCGCGCATGACCGCGCAGGCGGTGGGCGTCCGGCCAGGCATCGACCGACTCGGTGACGAATCCGACAAAGCGGTCGCGCTCACTGCGCACGCGCTGCATCACGGCCCGGCCGTCGACCTGCGCGCCCTGCACCCGCACGCCGAAGCCGGCCGCCTGCTGCACGGCATGCGCGGCCTCGGCCGCGGCGATCAGCAGCTTGCTGGGCATGCAACCCACACGGGCGCAGGTGGTGCCATAGGGCCCACTCTCGATCGCCAGCACACGCTCGGTGTGCTGGCGCGCTGCCCGGTAGGCCGCCATGCCGGCGGTACCGGTGCCAACGATGGCCACATCGACGCTCAGCTCTTGCATGGCGCAACTCCCAGGAAGACCAGCAAAGCCACCCAAGCGCGAGTCAGGGCGGGCCAATCGGCATCGCCCTGGGGCGGCAGTTCGGTGAAGAAGGGACTGGGCAGCATTTGGATTCGGCTTCAGAACAGGGAGGCCCGAACTGTGCGCAAGCCAGCGCGCAGGCGGAATCCCCGCCGGAGCCAATGCACTGCTGCGTGCAGCGGAACAATCCGGGCCGCCGCAGCGGCTCGGCACAATCCCCGCCACCCCGGGAGGCTTTGTGGACCGTCTGCACCAGATTCAAGTGTTCGTGGCCGTGGTCGACGCCAACGGCTTTGCCGGCGCGGCACGCAAGCTGAACCTCTCGCCACCGGCGGTGACACGCGCCATCAACGAGCTGGAAGCCCAGCTGGGCGCCCGCCTGCTGACCCGCACCACGCGCGTCGTCCGCGTCACCGAAGCGGGCGAGCGCTACGCGGAAGACTGTCGGCGCATCCTGGCTGAGCTGGTGGAGGCGGACGAATCCGTGGCGGGCCTGCACGCCAACCCGCGCGGTCGCCTCACCCTCACGGCGCCGGTGCTGTTCGGCGCGCAGGTGGTCACGCCCATCGTCACCGAGTACCTGCGCCTGCACCCGGAAGTGCAGGCGCAGTGCTGGTTTCTGGACCGCATCGTCAACATGATGGACGAGGGCGTTGACGTGGCCGTGCGCATCGGCGAGCTGCCCGATTCCTCGCTGCAGGCGGTGCGCGTGGGGCAGGTGCGGCGCGTCATCGTGGCCACGCCGCAGTACCTGCAAAGCGCGCCGCCGCTGCAGGTGCCGACCGACCTGCAGGCCCACGCCATCGTGGCCGCCAGCGCCGTCACCCCGAACGCCGAGTGGCGCCTGCAGCAGGCGGGAGAGCCCGTCACCATCAAGCTGCAACCGCGCCTGACCACCACCTCCAACGACGCGGCGATTCAAGCCTGCCTGCAGCACTTCGGGCTGACACGCCTGCTGTCCTATCAGGTGGCGACCTTGCAGACCGAAGGCCGCCTACAGACCGTGCTGACCGACCATGAGCCGGCGCCGTTGCCGGTGCATGTGGTGCACCGCGAGGGACGCTACGCCTCCAAGAAGGCGCGTGCCTTCATCGATCTGGCCGTCGAGCGCCTGCGCGCGCACCCGGCGCTGGAGTCAGGCGGTGGCCGCCCGTGACGGGCTGCGGCGAGGCGAAGTCGTTTGACTGATCAGCTGCGCTAGGTTCTTCGGTTTGTGCCGTTTGGCCGCACGCTGCGCGAGCGGCCACACGTCCAAGCCCCGTTGATCGGCTGCGCCGATCAGGCCGCTGCGCGGCCCAACTTGGCGCAGCCGCTCACCGTCTCATCGACGGTGACC
>NZ_JAYRMO010000052.1:0-18469 GCF_041912635.1 Inhella sp. | reverse complement strand
CGCGCGCCTGCATCGCCAGCAAGCTGGCAAAGCAGGCTCAGCTCAAAACCCAACTCCCAACGAAGTTACCCTGCAACCCCGGACTCTCTCCGAATGACTGGTATGGCGGATGGGGGCAGGTCACTTCAACCCCACAACCCGACCCGCATTGCTTTGCTGCGCCAAAGAAACGCGGGGCAAAGAAAGGCGCCAATGCGCACAGCCGCCCTAGGGGCGGGCTGTGATGGCGAAGATTGGGCTCACACTGATACGAGCCCTCATCTGACTTCAACGATCAGGACGGCGAAGGCGCCCGGGGTAGCGGTCGTCCCGGGCACCGCAGACCATAACCAGTAAAGCGTCGAAGAACAGAGCGCCAACCAACGAGTGCCGACATCTGCCTGTTACGGACTCTCGAATCGAGCCCTGGGATCAGCGCTAGGCACGCGCTGGATGTCCGCGACTGCGGATAGTTCGCTTCCCTAGCTTCCATCCCATGGCGGACTCCACGCGGCGTTACGACTTATCTACAGCCAGCGCTGCGAGATTCGCTGAACGGGTGCGCGTCCAGATGTTTGTTCGCCGAGGAGCGCTAAGTACAAAGCTGATCAGAAGCCAAAGGAAGACCAGCGGTAGCACCAAAGTCTGCAGTAAAAAGATCACCATCAACTTCACCAACCGCTCAGGCAAGTCTTTGACCGACTGCTTGATGGCGTCGTAACTGAGATTGGCAGCCTGCAGGCCATTCGAAAACTTGGCCTTCATTCGCTCAATCCAGCTTGCGTCCTCCTTTGGCCCCTGCTGTTTCGAGAGTTCTCCGACTTGTTTCGTAGCAAGTGCGACGGCGTTCTGCTGTTCTTCGTACTGCTGCGCGAATGCATGACGGAACACAAGGTCACTTGAAAGCGTCACCGCAGGAACAGCAAAGCGAACCAAAAGGAGGATTAGTAGTGCTCTGGTGAGCAAGGCGGGCAAGCGGTCGATCCATTGAAGCCCAAACCAAGCGATGGCCAAGCCCGAGACCGCAGCAGAGACCATCCAGTGAGCACTTAGTGCGAGGACGGCCTTTTGAATGCCAAAGGAAACACTGGCCCAGAGCATCAGCGTTGAGAACTGTTCGACCAAGTCATTGACCGGATCCAGCACTTGTCCGAGCGTCAGTGTGACGCCGACGCCGAAGGGCTCAAGTGAAAACTCTGTCCCCTGTGCCACCGAGATCACCCCGTTGAGACCGCGTGCCGTTGCGAAGCTGATGAGGGCTCGCTTCAAGCCTGCGTCAACTTGTGCAGTTGCGAATGTCTGGATAGGTTCGTGCCACGCGCAAAAGAGAACAGCCAGGGTCGCCGCCATCGCGTATGCCCAGCGCCAAGACTTCATGCTTTGGATCATTTGATTCATTAGGCTTGGCCATGAGTTATTCAGCTGGAGCTTGTTTTTGCACTCCCTCCAACACCTTCAAGATCTCCCGCCCGTAAGCATCCAACTTCTTCGCCCCCACGCCGGTGACGCCGCCCACCTCGTCCAGCGTGCGCGGCGCCTTCACGGCCAGTTCATTTAGCGTGCTGTTTGGGAAGATCAGGTAGGCCGGCAGATCGTGCTCGCGTGCCACCTCGGTGCGCCAGGCGCGCAGGGCTTCCAGGCGGGTCTTGGCCTCGGCGTCCAGGTTCAGGGGCTCGGCGGCAGCTGAACTGCTGCCGGGCTTCTTGCTGGCGCGCACCTTGCCTTCGCCGGTGCCCTCGCGCAGCTTCACCGCCTGCTCGCCGCGCAGCACCGGCTTGGCGGCCTCGCCCAGGCAGAGGGTCTGGTACTCGCCCTCGACCTCGATGGCGCCCAGCGCAATCAGCTGGCGCAGCACGGCGCGCCATTGCGTCTCGGTGACCATGCGGCCGATGCCCCAGGTGCTGAGTTCCTGGTGGCGGTGCTGGCGGGTCTTGTCGGTTTCCTTGCCGCGCAGCACGTCGATCAGGTGGCCGGCACCGAAGCGCTGGTTGCGCTCCTTCTGGAAGCGGTAGATGCAGCTCAGCGCCATGCGCGCCGGCTCGGTGGCGTCCCACACCGCGGGGGGCTGCAGGCAGTTGTCGCAATTGCCGCAGGGCTGGCTGTCTTCGTCGAAATAGGCGAGCAGGCGCTGGCGCCGGCAGTCCGTGCTTTCGGCCAGGGCCAGCAGGGCGTCGAGCTTGCTGCGCTGGATGCGCTTGAAGTCCTCGTGCGCGGGGCTCTCGTCGATCATGCGGCGCTGCTGCACCACATCGGCCAGGCCATAGGCCATCCAGGCGTTGGCGGGTTCGCCATCGCGGCCGGCGCGGCCGGTCTCCTGGTAATAGCCTTCGATGTTCTTGGGCAGGTCCAGGTGGGCGACAAAGCGCACGTCGGGCTTGTCGATGCCCATGCCGAACGCAATCGTGGCCACCATCACCACGCCGTCTTCGCGCAGGAAGCGGTCCTGGTTGCGCGCGCGCTTGGCCTGGTCCAGACCGGCGTGGTACGGCAGGGCCTTGATGCCCTGCTGCTCCAGCCACTCGGCGGTTTCATCGACCTTCTTGCGGCTGCCGCAGTAGACGATGCCGGCGTCGCCCTTGTGCTCGTCGTACAGGAAGCGCAGGAACTGGGCACGCGGGTCTTTCTTCTCGACCACGCGGTAGCGGATGTTCGGGCGGTCGAAGCTGCTGATGAAGAGGCGTGCGGCCTGCAGCTGCAGACGCTCCACCATGTCGGCGCGGGTGTGGTTGTCGGCCGTGGCGGTGAGCGCCAGGCGTGGCACCTCGGGGTAGCGCTCGTGCAGCAGGCTGAGCTGCAGATAGTCCTCGCGGAAATCGTGCCCCCACTGGCTGACGCAGTGCGCCTCGTCGATGGCGAAGAGGCTCAGCAGGCTGCGCTCATGCAGCGAATCCAGCAGGGCCTGGAAGCGCGCGTTGGTGACGCGCTCGGGTGCGGCGTACAGCAGGGTCAGTTCGCCGGCCAGCAGGGCGCGCTCGATGCGCTTGGTGGCCTCGAAATCCTGGCTGCTGTTCAGAAAGGCGGCCTGCACCCCCACTTCTTCGAGCGCGCCGACCTGGTCGTGCATCAGCGCGATCAGCGGGCTCACCACCAGGGTCACGCCCTTGCCCTGGCGCTGGCGCACGATGGCCGGCACCTGGTAGCAGAGCGATTTGCCCGCGCCCGTGGGCATCAGCACCAGGGCATCGCGCCCGGCCACGGCCTCGGCCACCACCTCGGCCTGCAGGCCGCGGAAGCTGGGATAGCCAAAGACTTGTTGCAGGACGGCTTGCGCCTCTTGAAGATCGCGGGACTGGGACATTGCCCGGGAATTGTCAGGGAGGCACCCGATGAGCCTGCGAGAGAAGCTGATCCGCAACCTGCACGAACTGCCGCTGGAGGTGCTGGAGCGCCTGCCGCTGTACCGCAGCCGCAGCGCTGGCGTGAGCGAGGGCACGGCGGCGCAGCAGCTGGGCTGCGCCTACGACATCGTGCCGCCCGGCAAGCGCAGCTGCCCGTACCACTTCCACTGGGCGCAGGAGGAGCTGTTCGTCATCCTGGAAGGCGAGGGCACGCTGCGCGTGGCCGAGGAGATGCTGCCCGTGAAGCCGGGCGATGTGATCTTCATCCCCGCCGGGCCCGAGTACCCGCACCACCTGATCAACACTGGCACGCAGGACCTGAAGTACCTGTCGATCAGCACCATGCAGCGGCCCGAGGTTTGCGAATACCCGGACTCGGGCAAGCTCGGCGCCTTCCCCGGCCCGCCGGGCACGAGCTTCATGCAGCGGCGGGCGGATTGCCTGGACTACTGGGAGGATGAACCCTGATCAGGGCCAGCCGGCCACCGGCATCTCGCGCGGGGCGCTGAGCTGGTGCTCGGCCTTGAGCGTCTGGCTTTGGCCTGGGCCCAGGTTCAGGCGCCACACGTGAACGCCGTCGAGCTCGCGCCAGCGCGCCAGGGCGGTGGGCGGATCGAAGCGGCTTTGCACCTTGATGTCGGCATGCTGGCTGTGCGGTGCGGCCTCCACCACCTGCACGGCCAGGCCGCGCTCGGCGCGGTTTTCCAGCACATAGCGGCGCTGCAGGGTGATCTGCTTGCGCGGGCCGATGAAGCCGGCGTCGCTGCCGGCGCGCTGCTCGGGTTCCACGCGCACGCGCAGGCGCTCCTCGGGGCCGAAAAAGAGCTGCTGCTCGGCTTCGTCGTTCAGCGCGAAGTGGTCCTGGCCGACCGGGCGGCCGTCGCGCAGCAGTAGCAGGCGGCCGGGCGGGAAGAAGCCCTGCGGGCGCGCGAAATTGGCCCGCACAAAGGCCTGCGGGCTTTGGCGCGGCTGCACCTGCACCAACCACTGCGCCGGCCAGCGCAGTTGCTCCAGCGTGAAGCTGCGCGATTCGTTGTCGGCCGCCAGGCTGACGCGGCCGGGCAGGCTGAACTGCAGGTCGAGGTCGGTCTGCAGCAGCTCGGGCTCGAACGTGTCGGCTTTCAAGCGCGAGCCGCTGACGGACATGCCCTCGGGGGCCGGGGCGGCGGCCGGCGCGGCCATCGAGCGCGGCAGCGGCAGGGGCTGCGGCATGGGACGGGCCTCGCTCAGCAGCCAGGGCTGCGGGTCCGGCAGGCCGGCCTGGCGTTGCGGCTGGCGGGTGCTCAGCACCAACTGGATGTCGCGCCAGGCCTCGCCGGTGGACTGGCGCACCTCGGCGTGGCGCTCGAAGGCGATCTCGCCCTTGTCGGCCAGCAGATCGGCCTGGTAGCGCGGCGCCCAGCTGGCCTGGGCGGTCTGGTAGCTCAGGCTCAGCTCGCCGTCGCGGGCGGCGCTCAGGCGCACCGTGACGCGCAGCCAATGCGGCACGCGCTGGGCCTCCTGGTCGCGCTGGGCGCGCAGGGGTTTGAGGTCGCGGTCCAGGTCCTCGACCTTGCGCTGCAGCGCGGCCTGCTGTTTCAGGGCTTCGCTGCCCTGGCGGCGCAGGTTCTCGGCCATGGCGGCCTGGGGCCCGGCGGGCGCCTTGGCCTCGCCCTGGCCGGCGCCGCGCAGGTAGTGCAGCACCAGGTCCAGGCCGCCCTTGTCGGCCAGCAGCGCGGCGCGCTGCTCCTCCAGCGTGCGGATGCGTGCGTCCAGCCCCGGGTTGGCGCTGCACTCGGGCGCGCGTTCGCGCGGCAGGTTCTCCACACGCAGATCGCCCACACGCAGGCCGGTGCTGCCCTGGGCGCGCAGGGTCTCGGTCTGCACGCCGGCGGGCAGGCAATCCCACACGAACTCCTGCGCGCCGGCCTTGATGGCGGCGGTGCGCGTGAGCTCCGCGCCGCCGGGGTAGACCAGGGCCTGCACCAGGCGCCCTTGGGCACTTGCGCCGCTGAGCAGCATCAGGGCCAACGCCCCCAAACCGAAACGCTTCATCGTCATTCCTCCAGTGGGCGGCGATCTTGGCACGCTGGCAAACTGGCGCGATGCACACCGACCCCCGCACCGCCCTGGTGCTGTTCTCCGGCGGCCAGGATTCCACCGTCTGCCTGGCCTGGGCCCTGAACCGCTTCGCCCGCGTCGAAACCATTGGCTTCGACTACCGCCAGCGCCACCGCATCGAACTGGATTGCCGCCTGACCGTGCGCGCCGAGATCGCCCGCCAATTCCCGCAGTGGGCGCCGCGGATGGGCGAGGACCACCTGCTCGACCTGGCCCTGCTCGGCCAGCTCAGCGACACCGCCTTGACCAGTGAGCGCGCCATCGAGCTGCAGGCCAATGGCCTGCCCAACACCTTCGTGCCCGGCCGCAACCTGCTGTTCCTGACCCTGGCCGCGACCGTGGCCTACCGGCGCAGCGCCTCGGTGCTGGTGGGCGGCATGTGCGAGACCGACTATTCCGGCTACCCCGACTGCCGCGACAACACGCTGAAGGCCCAGCAGCTCGCGCTCTCGCTCGGCCTGGCCACGCCGATGACGGTCGAGACCCCGCTGATGTTCCTGACCAAGGCCGACACCTGGGCCTTGAGTGAGCAGCTGGGCGGTGAGTTGCTCAACGAGCTGATCCGCGAACACACCCACACCTGCTATCTGGGCGAACGCGGCCCGCGCCATGAATGGGGTTTCGGCTGCGGCCACTGCCCGGCCTGCGAGCTGCGCGCCGCCGGCCACGCCGCCTACCAGCAGGGCCTGTGATGGAGATTGCCGCCTGGGTCCTGGGTGCGGTGCTGCTGCTTTGGGGCATCGGTGCCTACAACCGCCTGATGCGCCTGCGCAATGCCATCAGCTCCTCCTGGGCGCAGCTGGAGGCGCCACTGGCCGAGCTGGCGAAGCTGGGCCTGCGCCTGGCCGAGTTGGGCCCGAACTGGCTGCCGCAGGAGGCCGCCGCTTTCGACGCCCTGCGTGCCCAGAGCCACGATCTGCAGAACGCCGTGCAGCTGGTCAAGGCCAGACCCTATGCGGCCGAGCCGGTCGGCCAGCTGGCCGTCACCCAGGCCCTGCATGCCGCCGCGCTGCAGCGCGTGCAGGCGCTGATCGAGCACCATGTGCACGACGAAAGCGCCGAGCGCGACGAGCTCATCGCCGCCCTGAAGCTGGCGCGCCAGCAACGCGAGTTCGGCAAGCAGCTCTTCAACACCCGCGTCGATCTCTTCAACGAGGCCGTGGCGCCGCTGCCCACCCGCGTGCTGGCCGGCCTGTACGGCTTTCACGACGCCGGGAAGTTCTGATGCCTGTGAACGACCCGAATGGCTTTGACTGGCGCCAGTCTAAGGACGGCAGCCTGCAAGTCTTCCACCAGGGCCGCCTGGCCAGCACCCTGCGCGGCCCCAAGGCCACCGCACTGCTGGAAGACCTGGCCGGCTGCGATGAGGACGCCGCCCAGCAGTTGCTGGCGCGGGTGACCGGGAACTACAAGCGCGGCAACGAGGGCCTTGCCGCCGCGCATCCACGCAACAAGCGCTGAGTGCTCAGCTGCAGACGATCGCCCCGGTGGCGATCAGTTCTTCAAACAGGCGCTCCAGCGTGCTGCCGTTCAGCTCGAAGGGGTCCAACCGAGTGGTGGGTGCGTACTTCAGCACCAGGGCCGGATTCAGCCGCGCCAGGTTGACCTGGCCCATGCTCCAGCCGGCAAAGCGGCGCTCGCTGATTTCGCTGTAGGCCAGCAGGGTCACCTCGCGGTGGCGCGGGTCGCGCACCAGGGTGTTGTAGAGCCCGTTGACGGCGCTGCGGCCGCCTTCGAGCACCTGCACGAACCAGTCGTCGGCGTGGCAGAGCAGGCCGGTCACGCCCAGGGGCACGTTGTGCGCGCGGCTCTGGCGCAGGATGGTGGCCAGCTCGGCCTCGCTGGCCTGGGTGCGGCTGGCGTAGATCAGTCGGACGAGCATGGCTTACCCCTTGTTCGAAAGCAGCGAGAGGAACTCGCGGCGCAGGTTCGGGTCCTTCAGGAAGGCACCGCGCATCACGCTGTTGACCATCTTGGACTCACTGTCCTTGACGCCGCGCCAGTGCATGCAGAAGTGGTCGGCCTCCATCACGATGCCCAGTCCGTCGGGCTGCACGCGTTCCTGCAGCTCGTTGGCCAGCATGGTCACGGCCTCTTCCTGGATCTGCGGGCGGCTCATGATCCAGTCGGTCAGGCGCACGTACTTGGAAAGCCCGATCAGGTTCGAGTGCTCATTGGGCAGCAGGCCGATCCACACCCGGCCCAGGATGGGGCAGAGGTGGTGCGAGCAGGCGCTGCGCACCTTGATGGGCCCGACGATCATCAGCTCGTTCAGGCGCTCCACATTCGGGAACTCGGTAACGGCCGGGGCCTGCTTGTAGCGGCCGGCGAACACCTCGCGCACGAACATCTTGGCCACCCGCTTGGCGGTGTCCTGGGTGTTGTGGTCGCTCTCGGTGTCGATCACCAGCACCTTCAGCACCTCCTGCAGCTTGGCCTGCACCTCGGCCTGCAGCTCGTCGAGCTCGCCGGGCTGGATGAAGTCGGCGATGTTGTCGTTGGCGTGGTGGCGGCAGCCAGCGGACACGAGCCGGTAGCGGATGCGTTCGCTGGCCGGGGCGTCGGCGTCGGGTGCGGCCGGCGGCTGAGAGGCGGTATTCATGCAGAGCATTGTGGCGGCGCGCGGGCTTGACGGTGCGCAAGGCGGCCGGGCACCCGGCGGCGCAGCATGGCTTTTATGGACGCACGCCGCATCGCCCTGGTGCAGGGCCACCCTGACGGGACGCAGCACCACCTCTGCCACCACCTGGCCGCCGCCTACGCCGCCGGGGCCGCGGCCGCCGGCCATGCGCTGCGCACCATCGACGTCAGCGCGCTCGACTTCCCCCTGCTGCGCCGCGCCGAGGACTGGAAGGACGGCGCGCTGCCGCCCGGCCTGGAGGGCGCGCGCGACACCCTGCTCTGGTGCAACCACCTGGTGCTGATGTTCCCGCTCTGGCTGGGTGACATGCCGGCCCTGCTGAAGGGCTTTCTGGAACAGCTGGCGCGGCCCGGCATCGCCTTCCACAAGAACGTGGCCAACCCGCTCTCGGCCAAGGCCCTGGGCGGGCGCTCGGCGCGGGTCATCGTCACCATGGGCATGCCGGCCCTGGTGTACCGCTTCGTGTTCCGCGCCCACAGCGTCAAGTCCCTGGAGCGCAACATCCTCGGCTTCGTGGGCATCGCGCCGGTGCGCGAGACCCTGATTGGCGGCGTCGAGCAGCTCGGCGAGGCCGGCGTGGCCGAATGGGTGGCCAAGATGGAGCGCCTGGGCGGCAAGGCCGAATAGGCCCTCCCTACACTGGCGCGATGCAAGCCGCGCCCCTGCACCAGCTCCTGCTCGAAACCGCCCGCGCCCTGGCCGCGCTGAAGGCTGGGCGCAGCCTGACCGAGGCGCTGGACGCCTGCCCCGACCCGCTGCGCGCCGGCACCCAGGCCCTGGCTTTTGCGGCCGTGCGCGCCCACGCCCGCGTCGGCGCCCTGGTGCGACACATGCTGCCGCGCCCGCCGCAGCCGGTGGTGGAAGGCCTGCTGCGCGCCGCCCTGACCCAGCTCTTGCCCGGCGCCGAGTCCTACCCGGCCCACACCTTGGTCAACCAGGCCGTGCAGGCCTGCAAGCGCGCCGTGCCCGGCCAGGCGGCGCTGGTCAATGCCGTGCTGCGGCGCTTCCAGCGCGAGCAGGGCGCGCTGCTGGAGCGCGTGGCCAGCCAGCCCGAGGTGCAGCACGAGCACCCGCAATGGTGGATTGCCACCTTGAAGCGCGATTGGCCCGACCACTGGCAGGCCCTGCTGCAGGCCGCCCAGCAGCCGCCGCCGCTGGCGCTGCGCGTCAACCGCCGCCAGGGCGCCGCCGCCTATGCGCAGCGCCTGACGGACGCGGGCCTGCAGTCCCGCCCCCTGAGTGTCCTGACCCCCGACGGCCTGGTGGTGGAGCCACCCTGCCCGGTGCAGCGCCTGCCCGGCTTTGCCGAGGGCGCCGCCGCGGTGCAGGACGGCGCCGCCCAGCTGGCTGCCCCCTTGTTGTTCGATGGCGCCGGCAGCCTGCCGCCCCTGCCCGCCGGCGCGCGCGTGCTGGACGCCTGCGCCGCGCCCGGCGGCAAGACCGCCCATCTGCTGGAACTGGCCGACTTGGACTTGCTGGCCCTGGACGCCGACGCGCAGCGCCTGCGCAAGGTCGACGCCACGCTCAAGCGCCTGGGCCTGCAGGCCCGCACCCAGGCCGCCGATGCGCGCCAGGTGTCCGACTGGTGGGACGGCCAGCCCTTCGACGCCATCTTGCTCGACGCTCCCTGCTCGGCCTCGGGCATCAACCGCCGCCACCCCGATGTGCGCTGGCTGCGCCGCGAGAGCGACATCGCCGCCCTGGCCCAGACGCAAGGCCAGCTGCTGGACGCGCTCTGGCCCCTGCTCAAACCCGGTGGCCGCCTGCTCTACGCCACCTGTTCGCTGTTCAAGGCCGAGGGTGAACACCAGATAGCGGCCTTTTTGCAACGCCAGCCGCAGGCGCGGCGGCTGGATCTGCCCGGCCGCACCGGCCACCTGCTGGGCCTGCCGGACAATGGCTGGGCCGTCCCCAGTGACGGCTTTTTCTACGCCCTGCTCCTGCGCAGCTGACTCCCCCGCTTCCGCCCCGCCGACGTGCCCCTGCGCGCCCTGGTTACCGTTGTCCTGATGCTGCTCCTGCCCGCCCTGGCCTGGGCGCAGGCGAGCGCCAGCCTGGATCAGCTGCAGCTCAGCCGCGCCGAAGACGGCCTGCGCCTGGCCTACAGCGTGCGCCTGGAGCTGCCGCGCGCCGCCGAGGACGCCCTGCACAAGGGCGTGCCGCTGTACTTCGTGGCCGAGGCCCGCGTGGCGCGCAAGCGCTGGTACTGGCGCGACGCCACGCTGGGCCGCGCCGAGCGCCAGTGGCGCCTGAGCTATCAGGCGCTCACGCGCCAGTACCGGCTCTCCACCGGGGGCCTGCACCAGAGCTACGAAACCCTGGCCGAGGCCCTCACCGCCCTGCGCCGCGCCAGCGCCTGGGCGATCGAGCTGCGCGAGGAGCCTGACCCCGGCGCCACCTACCTGCTGAGCTTCAGCCTGCGCCTGGACACCCGCCAGCTGCCCGCGCCCTTGCAGATCGGCCTGGGCAGCGAGGCGGAATGGGGCGTGCGCAGCGAGCGCCCGGTGCACCCGGCGGAGCTGGGTCTGGCCTCATGACGGAGGTGCAGGGTTCCAGCCGGCTCGGGCGCTGGGCCTGGACGCTGAGCCTGCTGACCGTGGCAGCCGCCAGCGGCGTGCTGGCCTACCTGCTCTCCATCGGCGCCACCACGCCCAGCGGTTTCATCGAGCGGCACCAGGCCTGGCTGTACTGGCTGAACCTGGGCGTCGGCGCCCTGCTCGGCCTGGTGGCCCTGGGCGCCGCGCTGCGGCTGGCCTGGCGCGTGCGGCGCGGCCGCTTCGGTGGCCATCTGCTCGGTCGCCTGGCGCTGGTGTTCGCCGCCGTGGCGGTCGGGCCGGGGGCGCTGATCTACGCCGTGTCCTATTCCTTCGTGAACCGCTCGATCGAAAGCCTGTTCGACGTGCGCTTGGCCAGTGCGCTGGAAGCCGGCCTGGACCTGGGCCGCGCCACCCTGGACGCCCAGGTGCAGGACCTGAGCCAACTCGCCCGCCAGGGCGCGCGCCGTCTGGCCGAGCCCGGCGGCGCGGCCGCCACGCTGGCGCTGGCGCGCCTGCGCGAGCAATGGGACGCCCAGCGCGTGGCCCTGCTGAACGCGCGCGGCGAAGTGGTGGATGAAGCCACGCCGCCCGAGGCCTCGCTGGCGCGCGAGCGCCTGCCCGCTGCCCTATTGCGCCAGGCCACCGAGCGCGGCCTGGTGGCACGCCTGGAGGGCCTGGACGACGAGGCCGCCGCGCTGCGCGGCGAGGCCTTGATCCGCGTGCTGGTGCGCATGCCGGCCACGCTCAGCTTGGTGGATGCCGATCGCTACCTGCTGGTCGAGCGCCAGCCGCCCAAGGCGGTGATCCGCAACGCCCTGGCGGTGCAGGAAGCGAATGTGGAGTACCAGCGCCGCGGCCTGGAGCGTGAAGGGCTGCGCAAGATGTACCTGGGCACGCTGACCCTGGTGCTGGTGCTGGCGGTGTTCGTGGCCATGCTGCTGGCCATCCAGCTGGGCAACCACCTCGCCAAGCCCCTGCTGCTGCTGGCCGACGGCATGCGCCAGGTGGCCGCCGGCGACTTGGGCCGCAAGCCGGTGCTCGGCTCACGCGATGAACTCGGCGGACTGACCCGCGCCTTCGCGGACATGACCGACCAGCTCGGCGCCGCGCGCGCCGAGGTTGAGCGCAGCGTCAGCGCCCTGGACGCCGCGCGCGGCGAGCTGCAGACCATCCTGGACAACCTGACCGCCGGCGTCATCGTGTTCGACCGCCAGCACCGCGTGCTGCGCGCCAACCCGGGCGCCGCCGCCATCCTGGAGCACGAGCTGCCCGAGCAGGAGGCCCTGCCCGAGGACTTGCGCGCGCTGGACGAGCAGCTCTGGCCGCGCTTTGCCGGCCTGGCCGACGACGACGAGGACTTCTGGCAGGCCACGCTGGAGCTGCGCCTGCGTGCTGCCGCCCTGCCCATCACCCTGCTGCTGCGCGGCGCCCAGCTGCCGCAGGGCGACTGGCTGCTGGTGTTCGACGACATCTCCGAGGTCGTCTCCGCCCAGCGCAGCGCCGCCTGGGGCGAGGTGGCGCGGCGCGTGGCGCACGAGATCAAGAACCCGCTCACGCCCATCCAACTCTCGGCCGAGCGCCTGCAGCACAAGCTCGAGGCCAAGCTGAGCGAGGAGAGCGACCGCGCCATGCTGGCGCGCGCCGTGGCCACCATCGTCAACCAGGTGCAGGCGATGAAGCAGCTGGTCAACGAGTTCCGCGACTACGCGCGCCTGCCTGCCGCCCAGCTCGCCCCGCTCGATCTGAACGGCCTGATCCGCGAGGTGATGGGCCTGTACCCCGATGCCGTCGAGTCCGGCCGCCTGGTGGCGGAGCTCGAAGCCGGGCTGCCGGCGCTGATGGGCGACGCCTCCCAATTGCGCCAGGTCATCCACAACCTGGTGCAGAACGCACTCGATGCGGTGAGTGAACGTCCGGATGGGCGCGTCGTTGTGAATACGAAACAATTGCGCCATGACGATGGTTCGGTGCGCGCATTGCGTTTAAGCCTGAGCGACAACGGCCCCGGCTTTGCCGAGCAGGTTCTGACCCGCGCCTTCGAACCCTATGTGACGACCAAGAGCAAAGGCACGGGCCTGGGCCTGGCGGTGGTGAAAAAGATCGCCGACGAGCACGGAGCCCGCATCCGATTGAGCAATCTCGCTTCCGCTTCCAACGATCCCGGCGGCCCGCCCCAGGGTGCTGTGGTTTCCCTGACCTTCGCCAACCTGGCCGGCGGCAACGCCGCAGCCGGCTGATTCCTGCATGGCCACCATTCTTGTAGTTGATGACGAACTGGGCATTCGCGGCCTGCTGTCGGAGATCCTTTCCGACGAGGGGCACACCGTGGAGCTGGCGGAGAACGCCTCCGCGGCGCGCGCCGCGCGGGAGCGCGTGCGGCCCGATCTGGTCCTGCTCGACATCTGGATGCCCGACGTCGATGGCATCACCCTGCTGAAGGAATGGAGCGGCGCCGGCCTGCTGACCATGCCCGTCATCATGATGAGCGGGCACGGCACCATCGACACGGCGGTCGAAGCCACCAAGCATGGCGCCATGGCCTTCCTGGAAAAGCCCATCACGCTGCAGAAGCTGCTGCGCGCGGTGGAGCAGGCGCTGGCCCGCAACGCGCCGCGGCCACCCGCACCGCCGCCCATGCCCAGCTGGGCGCGCGGTACCGACACCGTCTTCGCCGCCCCCATGCCGGCACTGGCGCCGCTCAGCAGCCATGTCGGCCTGAGCGCGCACAGCGGCCCGGCGCCCGAGCAGCTCTTCCACCTCGACCGCCCGCTGCGCGAGGCACGCGACGCCTTCGAGAAGAGCTACTTCGAGTTCCACCTCGCCAAGGAAAACGGCTCGATGACGCGGGTGGCCGAGAAGACCGGGCTGGAGCGTACCCACCTCTATCGCAAGCTCAAGCAGCTGGGCGTGGACATCAGCCGCAACAAGCGCACAGCCTGATTCTGAAAAAGCTGTGCTACAGTCGCAGGCTTTCCAGGGGCAACCCTGGGAAGTTAGCAAAAAGAACAAGAAGGCCAAGTAGCTCAGTTGGTAGAGCAGCGGATTGAAAATCCGCGTGTCGGTGGTTCGATTCCGCCCTTGGCCACCAAATACCAAAAGGTCCGTCTCCCGACGGGCCTTTGCTTGACCGGCGTCAGCCGGCCAGCACTGCGGGAATAGCTCAGTTGGTAGAGCGCAACCTTGCCAAGGTTGAGGTCGCGAGTTCGAGCCTCGTTTCCCGCTCCAAATGGCTCAGGCCGCCCATGTGGCTCAGTGGTAGAGCACTCCCTTGGTAAGGGAGAGGTCGCGGGTCCGATTCCCGCCATGGGCACCACCGGCCCAGCCTCCAAAGCCTCAACACCCCTCCCTGTTTCAGCCCGGTGCGCGGTACACCAGCACCTTGAGCGAGCGCGTCTCGTCCACGTCGGCAAAGGCCGGCGGGTTGGGCAGGCGCTGCAGGAACTGCAACGTGGGCGCCTGCTCCGCCATCAGCTGCTGCAGCCACTCGGGGCCGAGCTTGGGCGTGTTCAGGCACACCAGGGCCTCGCCGCCCGGCGCCAGCAGCTCGGGCAGGCGGCGCGCCAGGCGCGCGTAGTCTTTGGTGGCCACGAAGCTGCCCTTCTGGTAGCTGGGCGGATCGGCAATCACCAGCTCGTAGGGCCCGCCACGGGTCAGCTTGCCCCAGCTCTTGAACAGGTCATGCGCCAGGAAGCTGGCCGCGCCCTTGGGCAGGCCGTTGAGCTCGTGATTGCGCCGGCCCAGGGCCAAGGCGCCGGGGCTCATGTCCACGTTCACCACCTGCGCAGCCCCGCCCTGCAGCGCCGCCACTGAAAAGGCGCAGCTGTAGGCAAACAGGTTCAGCACCTTGGCGCCCGGCCGTGCGGCGCAGAAGGCGCGCACATGCTGGCGGCCGGCCGCCATGTCCAGGAACAGGCCGTGGTTCTGGCCGCGCAGCAGGTGCACCAGGTATTGCGCGCCGTCCTCGGGCACGACATGGGGCTCGGGCACCGCGCCGGCCATCAGCCGCGTGGTCGGGCGCTCCTCGCCGCCCACTTCGCGGCCCTGGTAGAGCCAGTTCAGCCCCTGGCCAGGCGCCAGTTCGGCGTAGCGCGCGGCCAGCGCGACGTGGACGGCAGCCAGCTCGGCCTCGCCGAGCGCCTGCTCAAAGCTGGTCAGCAGGAAGCAGGGCGGGTACCAGTCCAGCGTCAGGTGTTCGCAGCCGGGGTGGCGGCCGCCGCGGCCATGGAAGAGGCGGGTGGCCTGGGGCTGCAGCTGCAGCGCCTGGATGGCCAGGAGCAGGTTGTTCGTCATCGGGCGGCAGTGTCTGCCATGGCCACCAAGGTGATTCCGTTCAATACACACAAGCCCGCGTTCCCTAGCCTGCGCACCGTCCCTTCACGGAGTCGCCGCTTTGATCCCGCAACACGAATTCGCCATGGCCGGCTTTGCGCTGGCCGCTTCCATCTCGCCGGGCCCGGTCAATCTGCTGACCCTGCGCGCCGGTGCGCTGCGCGGCTGGCCCGCCGGGCTGCGCGTGGCCTGGGGTGCCACCCTGGGCTTCACCGCCCTGCTGCTGCTGGCGGGCCTGGGCCTGCAGTCGGCCTGGGCGCGCTGGCCCTGGCTGAACGAGGCGCTGCACTGGGCCGGCCTGGGCTTTCTGCTCTGGATGGCCTGGCAGCTGGCGCGCGACCCAGGGCAGATCGGAGAGGCCGGGGACGGGGGCACCGGCGCCTGGCTGGCCGCAGCCGCGCAGTGGCTGAACCCCAAGGCCTGGCTCGCGGCACTGGCCGGCATGGGCCTGTTTGCCGGTGGGGGCGAACCGAGCCAGGTGGTCCGCTTTGCCGCCATCTACGCACTGGTCTGCCTGGGCTCCATGGCCTGCTGGGGTGTGGCCGGGGCCTGGCTGGGCCGCCGGGTGCAGGGTGGCGCGGGCCTGAAGTGGCTGAATCGCGTGCTGGCGCTGTTGTTGCTGTTCAGCGCCGCCGCGCTGTGGCGCTGAGCAGGCCGCGCCGGTAGGCGCCCGGGGTGCTGGCGTGCTGGCGGCGGTAGTGGCGTTGCCAATGCGCCTGATCGGCAAAGCCGGTGGCCGCGGCCACCTCGGCGAGGGGCAAGCCGCCCTGGCGCAGCAGGGCGCGGCTGGCGCGCACGCGCACATCGTTCAGATAGGCGTGGGGCGTGAGGCCGGTGTGGGTGCGGAACAGGCGCGTCAGCTGGTTGACGGACAGCCCAGCCGCGGTGGCGAGCTCGGCCAGGCTCAGGGGTTCGTCGTGGCGGGCCTGCATGAGCGCGATGGCGGCCTGCAGGCGCGGGTCGGGCGCCGCGCAAGGGCCTGGACCCGCTGCGGCGCACAGGGCACGGAAGAAGTCCTCGCACAGGGGCGCGCAAGCCTCGGGGGCCGGGCCCTCCAGGGCCTGCACCAGCGCCCGGAAGGCCTGGCTCAGCGCGGGTTCGCGCAGCACCGCGGCGGCCAGGGGGCGAAAGAACTCCTGCCCCTGCCCCTGCTGCAGGCCGGCCAGCCAGGACGGGTCCACATAGAGCATGGTGTAGGCCCAGGGCTGGGCCTCGTCGCGCGCGCGGCACGCGTGCAGCAGGCCGGGGTTCATCAGCACCAGATCGCCGGGGCCAACCGGCTCTTCCGTCCGGCCATGGCGGAAGAGGCTTTGGCCGGCCTCGATCAGACCGACCGAGAACTCCGCGTGGCTGTGCAGGCCGTAGCAGAGCGAGCGGCCGTCATCGGTGGCGCGCAGCTGTAGAAAGGGCAGGGCCGGGTGGGCCCAGAAGCGCTGGGGCATGGGCCCATTCTGGCCGGGCCCGGTCAAGGCGTGCCTGGCCCCAGGCATTCGCCGGCCGCGGGTAGCGGCTCGCCCGGCAGGTCCAGCGCGAACTGCAGCGAGAGCAGCTGCCAGCCCTGCGGGCCGAGCTGCCACTGCAGGCTGTTGACGCCGGTGTAGGGCGGGCTGCCGGCCTCGCGGTCGCTGCGCACGCGGCTGTAGACCTGGGCCGTGGCGCCGTAGCGGCGCAGCTCGCGGGCCAGCTCGCATTCCTGCAGCGGGCGGGGCTCGGGGCGGCTCATGGCCTGAAGAAAGTCGGCCCCGCTGAGCTGCACGGCCACCGTGCCGCGCTCGCGCGCCAGCGCGCCCCAGACCTGGGCCTGCGGGTGCAGCAGCCGGCGCAGCGTGGCGGTGTCCGAGGCCTGGTGGGCGCCATGAGAGAGCGCGCGCCAGAAGTCGCTGTTGGCCTGGTTCAGCTCGGCCTGACTGGCGGCCTGGGCGGCTGGCCCCAGCTCGCGCAGCAGCTCCGGCCAGCGCACGCGGTACACGCGGGCCAGGCCGGCCGGCTGACCCTCCACGGGCCGCGTGCTGGCGAAGTGCAGCCACTCGCCGTCGGCGCTGATCCAGGGCGTGAACTCGAAGCCCTGCGCGCTGTTCACCGGCTCGGGCAGGCGCAGCGGCGCGCCCCAGCGGTCCTCGCCCAGGCGTTCGGCCAGGTAGAGATCGCCGTCGCCGCTGCGCGCGCTCCACCACAGCAGGTAGCGGCCATCGGGGCTGAGCGTGGGGTCGCTGTTGGCGCCGCCGTCGTTGAGCGGTGCGGGCAGGGCCTGCGGGGCGGCGCTGCCATCGGTCGGGGCGCGGAACAGGGCCAGCTTGCCGGGCCCGCCGGCCTGGCCCTGGGCGCGGTAGGAACCAAACCAGAGCATGCCGCCATGGCGTTCGGGGCCCAGCTCATAGCCCGCGCTCTGCAGGGCCTCGGGCAGGCGGCGCGGCGGGCTCCAGCGGCCGTCCTCCTGCACGCGGCTTTCGAACAGGTCCAGGTGCTTGAGCGGCGCGGTGCCGGCCTCGGGGCGGTCGGAAATGAAGAGCAGCTGGCGGCCGTCGCTGCTGAGGAAGGGGTCGGAGTCGCGCCAGCGCGGGTCGTCATGCGCCCAGGGCTCGGGCGCCTGCCAACGGCCCTCGACCCGGCGCTGCAGCCAGATGCGCGAGGCCTTGAAGCCGGCTTGCGAGCGCGCCCAGACGCGCAGCTCGCCCTGCTCCTGGTAGTTGTAGGCCTGCTCGTCGGGGGCCTCGGTCAGGGGCAGGGGCTCCAGGGTCAGCGCGCGCGCGGGCAGGGCGAGCAGGAGCAGCAGGATGGGCAGCAGGCGCATGGTGACGGTGGGTTGCGGTGAAGGCGCGCATGCTGCACGCCCGGCGGCCGGCGCAGGGCTGCCAGGCGACGAAGCACGGACTGGGCGGCACGGACGACGGGGCGCTTTATTCCGCGGCGCGCAATGCTGTGTTGGATCGGCCGGCGATTCCGCTTTGGCGGCGCAGCAAAGACACTGCCTGCCATCCCACCGCACCTGACCCACCCACCCATGCGCCGCGCCTGCTTCAACCCTGCCTTCCGCCCCGCCCGCAGCTTGCGTGCAGCGGCCGCACGGCGCGCCGCCCGGCCGGGCTGAGCCCGCCCCTTCCGGAAGCCTTCCACTGCTCCACCGGCGCGAGAGGCGGCCGGTGCGGGTGGCTTCGTCACGCCTCTGCGCCAGAAAGACTTCCATGCACATCAAGACCATGCTCGCCAAGGCCCGCTCCGACGCGCCCATCAGCCCCACCGAGGCGCGTGACGCCATGCTCGGCTGCTTCGTCACCATCCACGGCGAGACCCTGAAGCGCGGTGCCCAGCTGCTGGGCAAGCCGCTCAGCGACGAGCAGACCGAGCAGCACGCCACCGTCATCATGAAGGGCCTGCTCGGGCCCAGCTGGGACCGCCCGACGAAGCAGGCGCTGGCCGCCGCGCGTGTGCGCATGGACCAGAAGATGAACTTCTCGCAGGCGCCGCAGGATCTGCAGGACCTGCACGAGCAGGTCTGCAACCTGATCGTCAGCAAGACGGCCTGAGCCGCGCGATGACGAACGCTC
>NZ_JAYRMO010000051.1:0-19726 GCF_041912635.1 Inhella sp. | reverse complement strand
GCTGCTGCTGTTGGCGGGCGCGTTGTCGGCTCGGCTGGGGTGGTCCAGGTGGTGGCTGCTTTGGCTGCCGCGCTGCCAGTGGAACTGGACCTTGATGCGGTGGTCGCGGTCGGTGTGGGTGGGCTCGCCCTCGCCCACCACGATGGCGGTCTGCAGGCCGGTGATCAGTGGGCGCTTGTAGTGCTTCGGGCCGGTTCCTGCGCGGTAGGTCTGGCTGAAGGGTTGCCAGAGCAGTTCGACGTGGTGCAGCGGTTCTTCGCGTTCGTTGGCGAGTTCGCCGCTGCGCTCGCCGTGCGCCAGTTGCGCATCCAGCGCCAGCAGGCCGGCGCGCAGGTCGGCGCTGACGTTGTTGCGGGCCTGGTGGTAGCTGGCGGTGATGAGCAGTTCCTGGCCGCACTCGCGCGGGTGCTCCAGCAGGGTGAAGCGGGTGCCGGGCGCAGCTTCTCTCCAGGGGCCGGCGGCGCGCACTTGCGCGGCGTGGGTCTGCAGGGCTTCGAGCTGGCGGTCCAGCAGGCGCTGGCCATCGGCCTGGGTGGGGTAGGCGTAGGCGCCGGGGATGTCAGCCAGCTCCAGCGCGATGGGGCCCTGCGCGGCGCTGCCAACCGGGCGCAGCTGGGTGCTGCGGTGGTCGCGGCTGGCCCAGTGCAGCTGGTTCGTCGCCAGGCGCCGGGCGCTGTGCACCTGGGTCAGGCTGTCTTCCTTGAAGACGGAGCCACTTTGCGTGTAGCGGACCTGGGCCTTGGGGTTCTCTGGGAAGGATTCGTTGTGGTCGGCCAGCACCAGGGTGTGCACATCGCCCTCGTGCTCCCAGCGGTAGTGGATGCCCTCCTCGCGCAGCAGGCGCTCGACGAAGTCGAGGTCGCTCTCCTGGTACTGGATGCACAGGCTGCGCTTGGGGTAGATCGACGGGTCTTCGAGGTCCCAGCGCCAGGCGGGGGCGAAGGCCGCATGCGCCGCATCGCCGAAGACGGTGTCGAGGATCTCGGGCACCGTTTGGTCTTGGAAGACGTAGGCGTCGATGCGGTGGCGCAGGAACGCGAGCCAGGGTTCGACGATGAGGCGGTAGCGGGCCAGGCCGCCGTCGCTCCCCAAGAAGCGGCAGCCGTGCACGCGGCCGCTCCAGGTTCGGGTGCCCTGTTCGGTCAGCAGCTCCAGGCGCACGCTCTGGGCCATCAGCTGCTTGGTCTCCAGGTGGCCGTCGGCGCTGAGGGCGTCGATCTCCAGGCGCAGGCCCGCGGCATGGGCCCAGTCCTGCGGGCAGTGCTTGGGCAGATGCGGGTGCGGCCCGATCGCATCCAGGATGCGCGCCTTCTCCGCCACCAGCACATCGGGCCCCAGCGGCGTGTGCAGCTTGAGCAGGCGCTGGTTCTGCGTCAGCGGCCCGAGCAAGCTGTTGATGAGTGCCTGGATGTTCATGCGCCCTCCCCGCGCACGCTCAGGCCACGGTGACGCGGAAGCGCCCCTGCTTGTCCGCACCCACCTTGATCTTGCTGAGCCTCTCGCCCGCGGCCATGCGGCTCAGGGTCTGCTCGGCCAGTTCGGGCAGCAGGCTGCCGTTCAAGATGTGGTCCACATTGCGCGCGCCCGAATCCACTTCGGTGCAGCGCGCCAGAACGGCGTCGATCAGGCTGTCGTCGTAGGCGAAGCTGGCGCGGTGGTTGGCCTGGGCGCGATGGGCAATGCGGTCGAGCTTCAGGCGGATGATCTGCTCCAGCACCGGGTCGCTGATGGGGTAGTAGGGCACCACCTTGAGCCGGCCCAGGAAGGCGGGCTTGAAGTGCTTCATCAGCACCGGGCGCAGGGCCTCGGCCAGTGCGTCCGCCGCTGGCAGCTCTTCGGCCGACTTGTTCAGGCAGGCCTGCATGATCTGGCTGCTGCCGATGTTGCTGGTCAGGATGATCAGGGTGTTGCGGAAGTCGATCTCGCGGCCCTCGGCGTCGTCCATCACGCCCTTGTCGAAGACCTGGAAGAACATCTCCAGCACGTCGGGGTGGGCCTTCTCCACTTCGTCCAGCAGCACCACGCTGTAGGGGTTGCGGCGCACGGCCTCGGTGAGCACACCGCCTTCGCCATAGCCCACGTAGCCGGGCGGGCTGCCCTTGAGGCCGCTGACGGAATGGGCCTCCTGGTACTCGCTCATATTGATGGTGATGAGCTTCTTCTCGCCGCCGTAAAGGGCGTCGGCCAGGGCCAGGGCGGTCTCGGTCTTGCCCACGCCGCTGGGGCCGACGAAGAGGAACACGCCCTTGGGTTTGTTCGGGTCTTCGAACTGGGCGCGGGCGGTGCGCACGCGCTGGGCGATGGCACTCAGGGCCTGGTCCTGGCCGATGACGCGTCGTTTAAGCGTGTCGGCCAGCTGGAGCACGGTCTGGATCTCGTCGGCCACCATCTTGCCCAGGGGCACGCCGGTCCAGGCGGCAACGATTTCGGCGACGACATGGGCGTCGACTTGCGTCGGGCGCAGCGGCTGTTCGCCTTGCAGCGCGGCCAGTTCGGCTTGCTTGGCGGCCAGCTCGGCTTGGATCGGCGAGAGCGCGGGGGCCTTCTTGCTGCTCTTTTTGGTGGTCGTGACGGGAGTCGGTGCGGCTTCAGCTTGCGGTTCGGATTCAGCCTTGGCGCGCAGGCTCTGAATGACCTCGACCAAGGCCTGTTCCTGGGCCAGCTGATCACGCAAGGCGTTCAGCTCGGTGTTCAGGCGCTCGGCCTCGGTCTTCAGTTCGGCCAGGCGCTCGGCGTGCGGCGCGCCGGCGGCGGCTTCGCGCTTCAGGGCTTGCTCCTCGGCGCCCAGGCGCTCCAGGCGTTTGGCGCGCTCTTCAATGGCGGCGGGCACAGCCTTCTGGCCCAGGGCGACCTTGGCGCAGGCGGTGTCGAGCACCGAGATGGCCTTGTCGGGCAGTTGGCGGCCGCTGATGTAGCGGCTGGAGAGGCGCACGGCTTCCACGATGGCTTCATCGAGCACGCGCACGCCGAAGTGCTTTTCCATCAAGGGCGCCATGCCGCGCAGCATCGAAGCGGCGATGGGTTCGCTGGGCTCTTCGACCTTGATGACCTGGAAGCGCCGCGCCAGCGCGGCGTCCTTCTCGAAGTACTTCTTGTACTCGGCCCAGGTGGTGGCGGCCACCGTCCTCAGCTCGCCGCGGGCCAGTGCGGGTTTGAGCAGATTGGCGGCGTCGTTCTGGCCGGCCTGGCCGCCCGCGCCGATCATGGTATGGGCCTCGTCGATGAACAGGATGATGGGGTGCGGGCTCTTCTTGACCTCGTCGATGACGGACTTGAGGCGGTTCTCAAACTCGCCCTTGACGCTGGCCCCGGCCTGCAGCAGACCCATGTCCAGCACATGCAGGGCCACGCCCTGCAGGCTCTCGGGCACTTCGCCGGCGGCGATCTTCAGCGCCAGGCCTTCCACCACGGCCGTCTTGCCCACGCCGGCCTCTCCCGTCAGGATGGGGTTGTTCTGGCGGCGGCGCATCAGGATGTCGATGGCCTGGCGGATCTCGGCGTCGCGGCCGATCACTGGGTCCAGCTTGCCTTCGAGCGCGCGCGCGGTGAGGTTGGTGGTGTACTGGTTCAGCGCCGGGGTGGCGCTGGCCTGGCCGGGGGTGGCGGCTTCGCTGGCGCTGGCTTCGTGGGCAGGTACGTGGGCGGCGGCAGCGGCCACCGACACCTCGTCCGAGCCTTGGGTGATGTCGGCCAGGCGGTGCTTGAGGTCTTCGAGCGAGAAGCGCGCGAACAGCGGGCTCACACGTTGGGCCAGTTGCGCCAGGCTGGGCTCGCTCAGCAGGGCCAGCAGCAGATGACCGGAGCGGATGCGGGCGCTGGCGGAATCGAGCGAGGCGATCAGCCAGGCGTGCTCCAGCAGCAGCGGCAGGCGCGCGCAGAACACGGGCGTGCGGGTGTTGCCGCTCTTGAGCTGGGCCAGCTCGCGCTCCAGGTCGTGCTGCAGCGCGCTGCTGGAGACCTCGTAGCGGCGTGCCAGCAGGGCCAGATCGCACTTGGGCTGCTCCAGCAGGGCCAGCAACAGGTGTTCGATATCCACCTCGAAATGCCCGCGCGACAGGGTCAGGCTGGCGGCACGCTCGGCCGCGCGGCGGCAGCTGTCGTTGAGCTTGGAGATCAGGGTTTTGAGATGGCTCATTGCGGTTGCGTGTTCAGGCGGCGAGCAGGCAGTAGCCCGGCTCGCTGCGGTCTTGGGTCTGCGGTCGGGTGACCAGGAAGTTGTCGTAGCCCAGGCGGCCATGCTGGCTCTTGCTGTGCAGCTGGGTGGGTGCCACGTCTTCAGCGCGCAGGGTCAGGCGGATCTCCAGCTCCAGCGTCAGGCCCACCAGCAGCTGCAGCCATTCGCGCAGCGCCAGCGCGCCGGGCTGGCCGGGCAGGAAGCGCTGCAGGCGCGCGCGGCTCAAGGGGCCCAGCGTGATGCGCAGGCGCTGGTCGCGCTGCCAGACGCGGGCGCCCACCAGGGCGCCCTGGTTCAGGCCGGCGCCGCCGATGCCCACACAGGTCTGCTGCTCGGGCGCCAGCGTGAACCAGCGGCCGACGAACTCATCGACCTTCACGCCCACGCCGAAGTAGTGCGCCAGCAGTTGCTCCAGCTTGGCGCGCGAGACCGGGCGCTGCTGCAGGCGGCCGGCGTAGAAGGCCAGGGACTCATCGGCCACGCCGCCTTCGGCTGCGCGCAGGCGCTCGCGCAGCGCCTCCTGCCCCACGCCGGCGATGCTGAGCAGCATGGGCGTGAAGTGGCGGCGGCGGTCCTGCTCGTAGCGCAGCGGCAGGCGGCTCTTGCGCCAGGCCTGGTAGAGCTGCACGGCCGAGCGCTGCAGGAACAGATCGAGAAAGGCGCGGGCCGCGCCGTCCTTCTGCTGCTCGCGCAGCGCAATCAGCTCCGTGTAGAAGGACGGCAGCGTGCCGGTGGCGCCGGTGAAGCCGATGAAGGCCGGGGTGATCTCGACGCCGGCCAGCGTGGTGGCCTGGGTGCTGGCCGTGCTTTCGTCCGGCCCTGGCAGCGGGCGCAGCGCGGCCATCTCGCTGGCCGGGAAGCCCATGTGCAGGGAGTTGCGAAAGCGCAGGCGCTGCATCGCCGCGTCGCTGCCCAGGCCCTGATGCAGGGCCAGGCTGCGCTCCAGCAGGCGCAGGGCTTGGTAGAAGCCATGCTCATGCGGCTGGGCGAACAGGCGCTGCAGCGCACTGTCCACACGCAGCTTGGGCGGCGGCAGGGTGCTCATCTCAAATCAGCGGGCCGGAGCCGCTGCGGCGCGGGCAGTCCACCAGGGTCTCGCCGCTGCGCGCGCAGACCAGGCGCAGCTGCACGAAGCTGTTCACGTGCACGTACTGGCCGAAGAAGTGGTCCAGCACCTGGGCGAACAGATGCAGGCCGGTGCCCACAAAGGCCTCGCGCTCCACGGTGAGAAGCAGCTCGGTGCCGCGCACAAAGCTCGGGAAGGGCATGGCGGCATCGCCCGGCAGCCAGGCCACCGCCGGGCGGTGCTCGATGGCCAGCAGGCCATCGAGCAGGCGCGCCGTGCTGGCGGCGCGCGGCAGGTCGTACAAGCGCAGCAGCTCCTTCAGGCCTTCGAGGCCGGTGCCACTCAAGGAGAGGTGGTTCAGCGTCAGGTGCGACACCAGGCGCCACAGCGTGCCATTGCCGCGCTCGAAGCGCTGGCTGCGCGTGGGCTTCTTCAAGAGAGCAATGGCGCGCGCCGGCGAGCCGCCTTCCATGAACAGATCGCCGCCGGCCTGGCCGATGGAGATCTGGTGCGGCAGGTCGCGGTTGGTGGCGGTGACGTCGAGCGAGAGCGTGTCGGTCTGCGGCGCGGCGGGGTCGAAGTCGATGTCGACAATGCTGATCTCGGTCTCGTAGCCGGGGGCGCGCTCGGCCAGCACGGAGTCGCGGCTCAGGCTCCAGTAGCGCGCACGGTCCACGCCCTCTTCCAGCAGCTGTTCGTGGCGCAGGCCGTAGAAGGGCTGGAAGGCCTGCACCGTTTCGCCGGCCGGCGTTTGCTGCACGCGGAACACGCGGTCCACCGAATAGACCTCGAAGGCATGGGCACGGCGGGCGTCGGGCAGCACGGGGTAGCTGGCCTGAGCGTGGGTGATGCGGATGGGCTCGGCGCGCTGGCGGAAGCGGTTGATGACTGGCGTGCAGCCCAGGCGCAGGTTGCGCGCGCTGAAGGATTCGAGCAGGCGTGCGGCCTCGCTGTCGGCGCGCAGGCCTTGCATGGCGAAATGCAGGGTCACGCGCGGCTGGGCATCCAAACCGGTGGGCAAGCGCAGGTCGATGAAGTTGAACTTCTCGGGGAAGGCGAAGAACTCGGTCAGCAGGCGGTAGGCCTGGGGCGAGCGGGCATCGAAGTCGAGCAGCGCGTCCGCGTCGGCAAAGCCGACGGCTCGCGGCAGGCCCAGGCGCAGCGGCGCCCAGGGGCCCGGGCCGGCTTCCACCCAGCAGCCCAGGCTGTGCCCCAGCAGGGCCTCGCGCAGCGCGCTCACCAGCGAAGGCTCGCCGTCCAGGTAGACGCGCAGCCACTCGGTGCCCAGCGCCGACCAGCGCGCCTGGTTCGAGGCCAGCGCCAGCTCCACGCTCAACAGACTGGTGGCCTTGCCGGGCAGCAGCGTGCCCTCAGGCGCAGGCGTGGCGGCCTGCCACTGGGCGCGTTGCACCTGCAACGGCAGCAGCTGCACGGCGTAGCAGGTGGCGAAGCGGCAGGGCACGGTATTGACGGGTCGCGTCTGCAGCAGGGTGCCGGCAGGCAGCTGGCTGCCGGTGCTGAGCTGCGCCGCCGCCGCACCCAGCTCGAACTGCGCGATCGAGCAGCTCGGGAAGGGCCGCAGGTAATGCGGGTACAGCACCTCCAGCAGCGCTTCGGTGACGCGCGGGAAGTCGTCGTCCAGGCGCTTGTGCACGCGCGCGCTCAGCAGCGCGAAGGACTGGATCAGACGCTCGACATGCGGGTCTTCCTGCAGGTTCCCGCTGGTGGACAGGCGCCCGGCAATGCGCGGATAGGCCTTGGCGAAGTCCTTGGCGTTGTCGGCCAGGAAGCTGAGCTCGCGCTCGTAGTGGGGCAGCAGTTCACGCATCAGGCGGCTCCCACTTCATACCGCTGACTGCCCGGATGCAGCACGGCGTCAAAGGCCACCGGCTCGGTGTGCGGGTGCAGCATCAGCTTGGCACGGATGGAGAAGGACAGCTTGGCGGTGGCGCTGCGGTCTTCGCGCACCGCCACCTCCACTTCGCGCAGACGGGCGTCCTGGCGCATCAGGGCGTGGCGGATGCTGTCGGAAATGGTCTTGCGGTCGCGGTCGCTCGCCATGCTCAGGGAGCTGATGTCCACCAGGCCCAGCGTGGCCAGCGAGCGCGCGGCATGCGGGTAGGCAGCCAGCTCTTCGGGCGTGAAGCTGGCGTGGGTGTTGAGCAGGTGCTCGATGTCACGCGCCACCGAGGCCTTGATGCGCTCGATGCTGTAGCGCGCGAGCACGCCGCGCTGCGCTTCGTCGGCGTCGCCGAGCAGCTTGTCGAGCAGGGAGGGGGCGTAGGTGGGGGTCATGGGGCTGAAGTACGGCGCAAGCGGCAGGCGAGCTTTGTGCGGCGCCAGCACGTGAATGGCACTTGATTGCCTTAGTCGCAGCGGAAGTCCAACTGGAGTTCACCTCGGCGCGCCTTTTTCAACGTGCGCCACTGGACTTCGCATCGCGTCACCGGATCAGGCAGGCGCCGGGTCAAATAGAAGGCGCCAGGCTCGTATCGGCAGACTGCCCACTTGCCACGCGGGTAGTCGCCGTTCAGCGTCCAGACCACGATCGACAAATCCTTGCCGACGCGGCGATCCGATGTGGGCACCAAGCTGGCCAAGTCTCTGGGGTCGCCGTCAAAGATGTCGGCGCCCGTGAGATAGGGCGTCTTGTCAGGGCGAACGCTCCACTCAGGCAGCTCAACGCGAACCCCTCCCTTGTCCAGGGCAATTTCCTGGGGGCAACTGAAGCTCGCGCCGTCCAGTGCCTTCACGCTGGAACTGATTACCAGCATCAAGGGCAGCGTCAAAAAGATCCTGCTCATCACAGCACCCATGCTTCACTCGATGACGGAGAACTTGTCTCCGTTGTCGCTGTCGTCAAAGCCGGAACCATTGCCCCTGAAGTAGATCAAGCGGCTACGAATCTTGTCCTTGCGCTTCCATTGGTCCATCACCAAGATGCCCAAAGCGTTCTGCCCCATGTAGAGCGCCGCGTGGTTGCCTGTTGGCCGATTGGCGTAGCGGCCGTTCTCAAATGTGGCGATCGCTGTCCCTTTGGGGAGGCGCGAGTTCCCACGCACCTTGGCACCTTCGCGCCATTTGGAGGTCAGTGGAGCCCCGGCCTTGATTTGGACCAATGGCACGCAGTCGCCGGAACCGACCTTGTCGGTGTCCTGAAGTTCGGAGACGCTGGGGTAGATGTAGGGCATACACACTCGCCAAGGGATCGGCATCCCCAGGTTCGAAATGGAGGCGGCACGCGGCCGCCCCCAGGGTCACATCAACAAGCCAATCAGGCCGCGATGTTCTTGCGCAGGTCCCAGCCGGCCTTGCCGGTGCTGGTGGCCGAGCCGTCGTGCTTGTGCTGCTTGTATTCCCAGACGATCTTTCCGTACTTCAGACCGAAGGTCTCGGCAGGCAGTTCGCCGCCGTCGATGATGGTGTCCACCGACGAGACCACCACGTCTTCCAGCACGATCTTGTAGTAATCGATGCGGGTCTGCGAGGTGCTGGTGGCGTTCTTGCCGCCGTAGGCACGGTAGAAGGTGATTTCCACCTTCGGGTAGATCGTGCCAGCCGAGCAGGCGCGCAGCAGCTTGCTGGTGGCCTTGTCGATGTCCTTCGTGAACAGCATCTCGCCGTGCTCGGTGCGCTCGGCGGTGTGCGAACCCGCGGTCGAGGCCGAAGAGGACTTCGGCTGGAACACGCGGTGCTTGAAGGTCGAGACCTCGATCTCGTTCTTGTGCTTGTCGTCGGTGCTGTCGCCTTCCAGCTCGCTGGCGCCAACAAACTTGACGTAAATGTCCTTCATGGGGAAAGAACCTCCTTGGAAACCCTTCGGGAATGGGAGCAGCGGCTGAGCGGGTCGAAGGGCCGAGAGCACCCGTCACGCTGTTCGGGCTGCCGTCACAGCCCAAGGCCCCCGGCGTCCCGGGAGATGGCGGGCACGCCGCAACGCCACGGGCTCTGTTCAGAGCCCGTGCGTGGCGTCATGCAGGTTGGGGTTTAGCCGCGCTGCCCTTGCGGCAATTCGGCCACCAGACGCAGCGAGACCGAGAGCTCGTCCAGCTGGAAGTGCGGGCGCACGAAGCTGACCGCGCGGTACACGCCGGGACGACCGGGCACTTCGCTGACCTGGATCGAGGCCTCGCGCAGCGGGTAGGCGGCCTTGGTTTCCTGGCTGGCGTTGTCGTCTTCCACCACGTACTGGCGGATCCAGCGGTTCAGGAACTCCTCGACATTGCCGGCCGAGGCGAAGCTGCCGATCTTGTCGCGCATCATGGCCTTGAGGTAGTGCGCGATGCGGCAGACGCTGAACATGTACTGCAGCTGCGAGGACAGCACCGCATTGGCGTTGGCCGAGTCGAGGTCGTACTTCTTGGGCTTTTGCGTGCTCTGCGCACCGAAGAACGCGGCGTAGTCGGTGTTCTTGCAGTGCACCAGGGGGATGAAGCCGAGGTCACTCAGCTCCTTCTCGCGCCGGTCGGTGATCGAGATCTCGGTCGGGCACTTCAGCGCCACCTCGCCCTCGTCGGTCTTGAAGGTGTGGGTGGGCAGGTCTTCCACGAGACCACCGCCTTCGACGCCGCGGATCGCCGCGCACCAGCCGAAGTTCTCGAACGCGGCGGTGAGGCGCGCGGCCATCGCGTAGGCGGCGTTGACCCACAGGTAGCGCGAGTGGTCCGAGCCGTCGACGTTCTCGACGAAATTGAAGCCCTCCACCGTCATGCCGTCCTTGGGATGGAAGGGCAGGCGGCCCAGGAAGTGCGGCAGGGTCAGACCGACGTAGCGCGAGTCTTCCGATTCGCGGAAGCTCTTCCACTTCGCGTAGTCCACGGTGTCGAAGATCTTGCTGAGGTCGCGCGGCTTGCCCAGATCGGTGAAGGTCTCCAAGCCGAACAGCTCGGCCGAGGCGGCGCTGATGAAGGGCGCGTGCGCAGCCGCGGCCACATGCGACATCTGCTCGACGAAGTACATGTCCTCGGCGCCACGACCGATTTCGAAGTCGCCGATCAGGGCGCCGAAGGGCGCGCCGCCGAAGGTGCCGAACTCTTCCTCGTAGACCTTCTTGAACAGGGCCGACTGGTCGAAGTCGATCGCGGTCTTGAAGTCCTTGATCAGCTCCTTCTTGGTGGCGTTGAGCATCTGGATCTTCATGCCCGAGCCGGTGCTGGTGTGCTTGGCCAGGTAGTGCAGGCCCGTCCAGCTCGATTCCAGCTTCTGGAACTCGGGGTGGTGCAGCACCTCGCTGAGCTGGCGCGAGAGCAGCTCGTCGATCTCGGCCACGCGCGCATCCAGCGTGGCGCTGAGGTTCTCGGACACGACCACGGTGCCCTGCAGCACCTCACGCACCAGCTCGCCAATGATGTCCTTGGCGCGGTGGTGCTCGGCGTCCGAGCGCGCGACCTTGCTCTTGCTGACGATCTCGTCCAGCAGGCTGGCCTCTTCGAGGACGGCATCGCCCGCCGGGTTCAGGGTGGCTTCTTGCAGCATGGCGTTCACTCCTCGGTGTGGGCTTGCGTTTCACGCTTCAGCGTGGCGAGCTTCTCGGTGCTCTGCAGCACCTCGGCCAGCAGGTCTTCGAGCTTCTCGTTGCCAGCCAGCTTGTTGCGCAGGTCGGAGAGCTTGGTGCGCGCTTCAAGCAGCTTGCGCAGCGGCTCCACCTGCTGCACCACGGCCTCGGGGCGGAAGTCCTCCATGGCCTTGAACTCGAGGTTGACGGCGAACTCGCCGCCCTGCTCGCTCAGACGGTTCTTGACGCGGAAGGCGGTGCGCGGCGCCATGCCGGCCATCACGTCGTCGAAGTTGTCCATGTCGATGCTGACGAACTTGCGGTCCTTGACCTTGGGCAGGGGCTTGTCCGCATCGGGCTGGCCGCTGAACTCGCCCAGCACGCCGACGACGAAGGGCAGTTCCTTCTTCTCGATCGCGTCGCCGATCTCGACGTCATAGGTCAGTTGCACGCGGGGCGGGCGCACCTTCTCAAGGCGCTTCTGGACGGACTGTTTCTTCGCCATGGAAGTTCTCCGGTGGGGTGATGGGGTGCGCTCAGCGCAGTCGGTCGAAAGGATTGGCCGCGGCACTGGGCGTGGCGGCCGGCTTGGGCGGCGGTGCGGTCGGCTTGGCAGCTTCGGCCTTGGCCGGTTCCGCCTTGGCGGACTTGACCAGTTCGGCCAACTTCGCGTCTGGGGCCGCCTTGGCATCTGCGGGCTTGGCATCCGCGGGCTTGGCGTCCGCGGGCTTGGCACCTGCAGGCTTGGCGTCAGCCGACTTGGCCGGCTCCGCTGCGGCACGGCGCACCGTGGCGCGGCGGGGCGCCGGCGCGGCCACTTCGGTCGGCGGCACCAGCACCTGCTCACCCAGGGTCTCGCGCAGCAGCTTGGTCAGGCCTTCGGCTTCGCTGCGGGTATCGGCCGGCATGCCCGACTGCTGGCCGCGCAAGGCGCCCAGCGCCATCGCCGCCACCCGCAGGCCGGCCACGGCCAGGATGCTGTGGGCGGTGCGGTCGGCCGGGTCGCGCTGGCTCACCTCCTGGGCGGCCAGCACGGCGTAGCCGTAGTCGGCCGCGGCGAAGTGGTCCTCGGCCAGTTTCTGCCAGGGCTCCTTGCTGGTCGGGTAGGCCTTGGCGGCATCCCGCCAGGCTTCACGGGCGCGCTCCTTGCTGCCCTGGCTCTGCGCGTCCTGCGCCTGCTTCATCAGCTCGGTCAGGCTGGGCTGCACGGGGGCGGGCGCCGGGGGCGGCGGCGGGGGCGGGGGGCTGGCGCAGGCCGTCAGCAAGGCCAGCAGCGCGAACGATGCCAGCGGCCGGCGAATGGCCTGCAGGCGCTTGAGGGACCCGAGGGCCGCACAAATATTCACAAAATTTGCTCCCTAAATACAAATGACCCACGAGGGGTCATTTGCGAACGTCAAGGCCTATACGGCGACTGCTTGTGCAGTTCATCACGCAATGGCAAAACGAATGTAAGTGCGGTACTCCGAAATCCGCACCCCCCGAACGGGGGCGCGGCAATGTCGGCTTGTTACACCCTGATCGCCACAATTTGCTGGCCATGAACCGAGCAAATTCATCCAGTTTTTTTGCATCAAAACCGGGCCGGCGTGCCGCCTCGGCGGCCGGTCTCTGGGCCCTCCTGGCGGGTTGCGCCTCGGCCCCGGCCACCCCCAGTGCCGAACAGGGAACGGGCTTGCTGGACAAGGCCTTGCAAGCGGTCGGGCTGCAAAAGCCAGCCGCTGTGGAGCAACTGGAAAAACTGCCGTCCCTGCCCACCGGCCCGCGCTACCAGCCGGTGACCTTGCGCCTGCACGCCGGCGAGGTGCTGAACACCGACGCAGCGGGGCGCGCTCTTACAGTTGTCACGCGGGTTTACAAACTGCGCGCAACGGATACGTTTCTGCAGGCCCCCTACGAGGCCTTCCAGGCCGATGACCCGACCCGCACACCGTTCGCCAAGGACGTGGTCGAAATGCGCGAGCTGGTGCTGGCGCCCGGTCAGCGTGCCGAAAGCGTCGAGAAGCTCGGCCCCGAGGTGCAGGCGCTGGCGGTCGTCACCCTGTACCGCCAACCCGCCGCCGGGCGCTGGCGCTTTGCCTTCGAGACCAAGGCCGCCAGCGCGAGCGGCATCACGCTGGGCCTGCATGGCTGCGCCATGAGTGTCTCGCAGGGCCAGCCCTTGCAGGCCGCTCCTGAACATCTGCGCGTGGCCGGCGTGCGTTGCCAGTGAATCAATGGCCCGCAGGTTGGTGCCAAAAAGTACCATGGAATGGAGCCAAGTTGGGTTCTGTTTTCCTGCGCTCACCGGCATTAACCAACTGTTGCCTTGAACTGCGCGGATGCGGGGGTGGCAGGTCAGGGCCTCTCGCCTAAGCTGAAAGTTGGCGGGGCCAGCCCCCGCCGTTCCGACAAGCCGGACGCAACGAGCTCCCCCGGGCCGAGGCGCGTTCTTCAGGGATGAACACCGTGATCCAGTCTTCCAAGCTCCTGTGGGGCGAGGGCCTGTTCCTGCGCCCGCAACACTTCCAGCGCCAGGACGCTTACCACGAGGGCCGCCTGGCCGACACCGCCCGCGCCCTGCACCCCTACGCCTGGGGCCTGCGCCGTCTGCAAATTGACAGCGATGCGCTGGCCAGCCAGATGCTGCGACTGACCGAGCTGAGCGCAGTGCTCCCCGATGGCGAACGCGTGCACGCGCCGGCTGATGACGAACTGCCCCCGGCGCGTTCGCTCGCCGATGTGCGGCCGGGCGTGAGCGAGCTGCTCGTGCACCTGGCCCTGCCACCGCTGCGCGGCCACGCCAGCAATTACGGCCAGCCCGGCGTGGAAGGCGGCACCCCGCTGCGCTTCGTGCAGCATGCGCAGGAAGCGGCCGACTGGTTCACCAGCGCCGACCCCGCCGAACTGATGGTTCTGCGCCGCAGCCCGCGCCTGCTGCTCGATGGCGAGCCGCGCGACCAGCTCGTGACCATGCCGCTGCTGCGCCTGCGTCGCCAAGGCACGGGTGGTTGGGAGCTGGACAGCGACTTCGTGCCCCCGGCCATGAGCCTGGCCGCCGCCCCTGCCCTGCTGGCCCAGCTGCGCCGCCTGCTGGATGCGCTGCAGGCCAAGGTGGACGCGCTCTACGGCTTCCACCGCGAGCCCTCCAAGCACGTGATCGAGTTCCGCAGCGGCGACGTCGCTTCGTTCTGGCTGCTGCACACCGCCTCCACCGCCTTCGCCGGCCTGAGCCATCTGCTGCACAACCCCGGCCTGCACCCCGAGCGCCTGTACCAGCGCCTGCTCGAATTGGCGGGCTCGCTGATGACCTTTTCGCGCACGCACTCGCTGGCCGACCTGCGGCCCTACGAGCACGCCCAGCCCGACGCGGCCTTCGCCGCGCTGGACCATGTGGTGCGCGAGCTGCTGGAAACGGTGATCTCGACGCGCTGCTTCGCGCTGGCACTGGACGAGCTCAAGCCCAGCTTCTACCAGGCACGCCTGGATTCCGAGCGCATCAGCGCCGACACCCGTCTCTTCCTGGGCGTGCAGGCGGCGCTGCCAATGAGCGAGTTAATCGACATCGTGCCGATCCGCTTCAAGACCGGCGCCCCGGACGACGTGGAGAAGCTGGTGCTCTCGGCCATGTCGGGCGTGCGCCTGGCGCATGCGCCGCAGGTGCCCGGCGCCATTCCCGTGCGCCCGGGGTGCACCTACTTCAGCATCGAGCCGCGCGGCCCCTTGTACGAGCGCATGTTGCAGGGTCAATCCTTGAGCCTTTACGTGCCCGCCGGCATCCCCGAGCTGCAGCTCGAACTCTTCGCACTCAACGGCTGATGAGCACCGCACCTTCCCTCTTCGGCAACGCGGCCCCCCAGCAGGGCGCCCCCAGCACAGCACGCGGCCAACGCCAGGCACGCGACCTGATGGACCTGCTGTTCGAAGGCTTCTACATGGTCTTCCTGCTGCGCAACCGGCACCTGCCGGGCAGCGCGGTCGAGTTCCGCGAACGGGTGAAGAGCTTTCTGGCCAGCTTCGAGCGCGGCAGCCAGCGCTTGAACGCTTCAGCCGAGGACGTCTTCCTGGCCAAGTTCGCCTTCACCGCCCTGGTGGACGAGCTGGCGCTAAGCCCCACGCTCAACCTGCGCGAGAGCTGGGAGCGCCGCCCCTTGCAGCTCGAACTCTTCGGCGAGCAACTGGCCGGCGAGAAGTTCTTCGAGCACCTGGAAGCCCTGCGCACGCAAGGTGCGGCCAAGCTGCAGGTGCTGGAGGTCTTCCACATGTGCCTGCTGCTCGGCTTCCAGGGCCGCTATGTGCTGGAAGGCAGCGAGAAGCTGGGCTACCTCACCGCCCGACTGGGCGACGAGATTGCCCACCTGCGCGGCAAGCGCGCGCCGTTCGCCCCGCATGCGCTGGCCCCCGACCGCATCCTGCACACGCTCAGGCACGAGGTGCCGATGTGGGCCTTCGCCGCCGTGTTTGCGCTGTTCGGCCTGCTGGCCTATCTGGGCCTGCAGCACTGGCTGTCCCGCCAGACCGAGGCACGTCTGATGCAGCACAGCCAGTTGGTGCAGCTGGCGCCGCAAGCCGCTCACGTGACGATTACGCTGCCTTGACCCCCGAAGCGCCTGCGGCGCCTCCCCCCAGGGGGCGCCACCAGTGGCCCGGCAAAGCCGGTTCCACGGTGGCACTGGATCCAGGCGCACCTCGCACCCCGCGTGACCGAACTCCTGTAGGGATCCTCCAAATGGATCTGAGCACTCTGGCTTCTGGCCTGGTCTCCCGCATCGACTTCCTGGCCCTGCTCAAGGACCACCACCGCCTGCTGCAGGTGCGCACCGCGCTGCCCGAGCTGGCGCTCATTCCCGAGAGCCTGCACGGCGTGGACCGCGTCAACGCGCCGCTGCTCGATGGCTTCGGCTACGAGCTGGACTGCCTGTCGACCAATGCGCATTTCGAGTTGAAGCGCCTCATCGGCGAGCAGATCACCGTGCGCCTGCTGCAGCCCAGCGGCGAGTACCGCGCCATCCACGGCTATGTGGCTCAGGCGGCGCAGCTGGGTGGCAACGGCGGTCTGGCGCGCTACCGCCTGTCCCTGCGCAGCTTCGGGGCCTTTCTGGCGCGGCGGCAAGACAGCTTCCTGTTCCAGGACCTGGACACGCGCCAGATCATCGAAGCGGTGCTGGCCGATCACGCCATGGCCAACTGGCGCTGGGAGGCCTCACAAGCGCTCAAGACACACAGCCGCTGCACGCAGTACCAGGAGAGCGACGCCGCCTTCATTACCCGCATGCTGGCCAGCGAGGGCCTGTCCTGGCATTTGGAGCAGCTGCAGGGCGATGCCGCAGCCCAGGCCGATGCCAAGGGCCATGCGCGGCATTGCCTGGTGATCCACGATGCCGCTTCGGCGCGCACGGATCTGGGCCGGGTGCGCTTTGCGGCCCAGCATGTGGTGGCCACGAAGGGGCAGGACACGCTGCACCAGTTCCATGCGGCACGGGAATTCACGGCGCTGGCCGTTACCGAGGCGAGCTGGGACTACAAGCCGCTGGCGGGCACCTCGGCCCATGCAGCATCGAGCCTGAACACGGGCGAGGTGCCGCAACTGGAGCAGTACTGGGGCGGCGGCGAGTACCGCTTCCAGGATGGCGCCCAGGCGCAGGCCCGGGCCGATCAGGCCTTGCTGGCACTGGAGTTGGGCCTGAAGCGCTACCAGGGCCAGGGCGGCCTGCGGCATTTGTTGGCCGGCGCGCAGTTCGAGTTGTTCGATCACCCGCACTTCGGCGCCAACAGCACGGCGCTGGATTACGCCGGGGCAGCCCTGGCCAGCCACAAGAGATCGGACGCGCGCTTCACGCTCACCGAGGTGGGTCTGACGGTGCGCAACAACCTGGGCGCCGACATGGCGCGGCTGTTGCAGGCGCCCGCGCTGGAGAGCGGCAGCACCTTGTGCACGATCGAGGCGGTGCCCGCCGCCGCAGCGCTCACCCCACCGCTGCCGCGCAAGCCCACGGCGCCGGCGGGTCAGCTGGCCCTCGTGGTCGGCGTGGATGGTGAGGCGCTCAGCCCTGATCGCGATCTGCGCGTGAAGGTGCAGTTCCCTTGGCAGCGCGGGCTGCGGCCGAACCTGGGCGGCCTGGCGCATCGCAGCCCCGTCGACGAGACGGGCAATGCGCCGGGTGAACTGGCCAGCGGCACCTGGGTGCGCGTGGCTCAAGCGCAGGCCGGCGCCAACTGGGGCCAGGCGTTCACGCCGCGCATCGGCACCGAGGTGGCGATTGGCTATCTGGACGGGGATATCGACCGTCCGGTCGTGACGGGGCAGCACTACAACGCGGCGCACTTGCCACCCTGGAGCGCGGGCGAGGGCTCGGGGGCGAACCACCCGGGTGTCATCAACGGCATTCGCAGCCAGACCCTGGATGGGGCCGGGCACAACCATTGGTTGGTGGATGACACGCCGGGGCAGTTGCGCACTCGCTTTGCATCGAGCCATGGCCAGAGTGAGCTGATCCTGGGTGAGGGGATTGCGCACAACCCGCTGAGCAGCACGCGCGGGGCCTGGCGCGGCATCGGAGCGGAGTTGGGCACGCAGGGCTGGGGTTCGCTGCGCGCGCCCAAGGGCCTGTATCTGACGACGCAGGCTCGCGCCGGCAGCTATGGCAGCGCCCAGGGCACGCAGATGGACGTGCCCGAGGCCTTGGCGCAGGTGAGGGCCGCGACCGACCTCGGTCAACGACTGACCCAGGCCAGCACACCGGGTGGCGCGCAGGCCTTGAAGACGCATGAGCCCAAGAAGGCGGTCGATACCTGGATTGAAGACACCGATCCCACGAAGAAGGGCAAGCACCCCAGCCAATTGAATGGTCAGGAGGCCCTGCAACCCAAGGGCGGCAGGAAGCTCGAAGACCCTGTGCCGCGGCCCGAGCGCCCTTACCTCCTGCTGGATTCACCCTCCTCTCTCGCCCACGCCAGCCCCGGGGATGTGGTGTCGGTCAGCGGCCAGAGCACCACGCGCATCAGCCAGGGCGATCAGCACGAGACCGCCGCCCACACCGCCGTGCAGGTCAGCGGCAAGCACGCGAGCCTGTACGCGCATGAGGGGGAGTTGCAGGTCAAGGCGGCCGCAGGCCCCGTGAGCCTGCATGCCCACTCGGACACCCTGGAGATCCTGGCCGATCAGTCGGTGCAGATCCTCTCGGTCAACGACTCCATCCGCATCCAGGCCAAGGACAAGATCGAGATCGTGGCCGGGGACTCGACCTTGGTGCTGCGCGGTGGGGATATTGACTTCTTCACCCCGGGCACCTTTCTGATCAAGAGTGCGATTCATGATTTCAAGGGCGGGGGGAGCAATCCGTACCGCCCGAAAGAGCTACCTACCGGCTCGGCAGATGAGTTGGAGATGGGCCGACTCATGGCCGGTCTAGAAGACGGCGCATCGGGCGGTTCGGGCAAGGCTGGGTCGAAGACGAAACGCGCCCAATCACCCTCTGTCACTGAACGGAAGCCGCGCCCCTACAGCGAACGCGTCATCGCAATTCATCCGCACGACGGTGAGGCCCAGACCACAGGCGTAGCCATCACACATATCAATACCGTTCTTCTCAAGACGAGCACGAGCAGTGGCTTGTCCCCCCGACACATCCAGGCGGATTCAGTTCCAGCCGTGGCCTTTGTCGGCCCGAGTGGGGCTTGGGGGGTGTCCATGCGAACCGATGAAGACAGCCCGCTCCCGCCAACCGAAGTCGAGGAAGACCTTGGCGCCACAGAAGAAGCCGCATCCGAGGAATTCGAATGATCGCGCGTACCAAGCTAAACACCCCCGGCATTTCGGTCGACCCGCTGCCGCAGGCCGAGCCCGAGGCATCTGGCTTCATCCCTCTATTGCTGCGCGATGGGTTGGATCGTCCGATTAGCGACCTGCCTGTGTTTGTGACACTGCCAAGCGGCCAAATCTGCGAAGGCAAGACCTGCGCGAAGGGTGCCATCACACTAGAGCTGCCGCCGGAGCCCAAAGGACAGGCCACCATTGAAGTACTCGATCACAAAGGCCAGCGGCAGCAAGTCGCTCAGGTCGAGCTTTCCACCAGCAAGGGCGCATCGGCCATCGTGCTGACCAGCCCCAAGGTAAAGGCCGAACTGCCCCTTCGACCGCTCCACAACCCACCCACCGCAGCTCGGAAGCCTGCGCCGCCGCCCGCGCCAGCGCCAAAGCCAAACCCAAACCCACAGGCAGGCAAGACCGAACCGGCCCAGGTGGATCTTCAGTCGCCCTGGTGGCGCCGCGCGGTCCACAAGGCTTGGGGTTGGGTCAGCAACGAGGTGGAGGAGCATCCACAGCCACCCACCGCGATTGGATTCAAACCCACTGTGCTGCGCGCGCTGAGCCAAGCTCGCCAACCCGTCTGCGTCGTCGTCGGTCCTGAGTGTCCCAACCCCCTACGGCTCCGGCTTGGACGCAACAACGTCTACGCCGATGCAATCAAGCTGGCCGCAAAGCGCCTGGGACTCATCCCTCAGGCCATTTGTGCCCTGATTGACTGCGAAGCCGCCAAGCTGTCAGAGACGATTCCGCTACTGGACGCCAAAGGCAAGCCCCGCCTGGACAAGAAGGGCAAGCCCATGACAACCAAAATCGCGGAAGTTTGGAACGCCAACAGTGGCAATGCCCAAAGCGGCGCCGCTGGTTTGACTCAGTTCCTGGCCAGCACTTGGTTGGGCCATGTAATGGTCCCGGGTCGCTATATCCACGAGCAATCCAAAGCCAACGGCTGGATCCGTCAAGAAGACGTGAAAGGCAAGGGCAAAAACAAGGACAAGGTGATGGGGAAACAATGGATGTTCGTACTATCAGATGGCACGACCACCACCTCGCCCCTGAAGCACCGCAACGACAGCCAGGTGCAGAAGTGCCTGGCCATGCGCATGGATCCAACATGGTCCATCTTGGCCGCCGCCGACTACGGCGCGGCCAACCTCGCCCTGCTCAAGAAGAAGGGCTTCAAGATTGATGCCCTGCAGGACATGG
>NZ_JAYRMO010000050.1:0-21205 GCF_041912635.1 Inhella sp. | reverse complement strand
GGGTAGGAAGGCGCGGCATCGGTTCGAGACGCCCGTTCACCTGGGTCGGCTGGCTGTTATATGCCGATCCGCGACTGGATCCATTACGCCGATCACGGTTTGGCTCCTATATGGCGGTCGGTGACAGCTGTCAGCACCCTGCACGCCCCGGCCGCATTGCCGGCCCTACAGCGCGCCGCAGCCGGCTCCCGCCACCTACCCCGCATGCCCCGGCGCCGCAGGGCCGCCAGGAGGCCGCTGGACCCCGCGCCGGGCGCTGGCCGCGCGCCGTCACGGCCCACCAAAGCAAACGGCCCGCACGAGGCGGGCCGCTGCGCTGGGCGAGGTGTGGTCAGGCTGCCTGCGGCTCCGCCGGCACAAGCCTCGCAGCACGCCAGCGGTAGAAGGCGATGCAGGCGCTGGTCCGGTTCAGCCCCTCCGCCTCCGCCAGCGCTTGCGCGAAGTTCAGCGACAGGGCCTCCACGCCGATCTGGTCAAACAGTGACCACAGGCGCTCGGTGACGTTGGGTTGCTTGGCGGTCTGGTGCGTGGTCATGACGGGCTCCATCGACTGGGTTGCGGTGAACGCATTGGGCCTTCGCATCGACCGAGGGGACAAGATGAGTCATAGGAGCCCAGAGGGACTCTGGCGCATCAGCCACTGTTACACCCATCGACGGGCGAGGCGGGCCACTCCGCCGCAACGTGCCAGCTTTGTGCAGACGTATTGCATGTCACCACGTTTCTGATAGAGTACTGGTCAGATCAACAGGGCTCAGACCATGGCACCCGAGGCAGAACGGCGAAAAGGCGGCGGCAAACTCTCCCGGTCAGAGACCGTGACGGTGCGTCTCGACCCGAAGCTTCGGTACTTAGCTGAACTGGCGGCACGGCGGCAGCGCCGAACTGTCTCCAGCTACATCGAGTGGGCCATCGAAGACAGTCTCAAGCACTTCAGCTTGGACCTGAGCGGGAATGGCGTCCTGGCCGACGAAGCCGAGGCGCTGTGGGATGTAGACGACGCCGATAGGTTTGCCCGGCTGGCGCTCCGTCACCCGGACCTGCTGACGCATGACGAGCAGGTTCTGTGGAAGCTGGTGCGCGAAAACGGCCTGCTGTGGCGCGGCAGCTATTCAGGCGCCGACAAGGAGTGGACGTGGACCGTCCGCGAAGAATCGCTGCTGTTTGACCGCCTGCGCAAGCACTGGCCCACCTTCTGCGCCGTGGCGGACGGCAGCGCCAGCGCCAAGGACCTGCCAACGTGGGCAAAGACGAAGCCCAATGGCAGCCCGCCGGCTCCGGCGCCGAAGGCGAGCACGGGATTCGATGACATGGACGACGACATCCCGTTTTAGATGGCGTCCAAAGGCGAAGGGCCAGACGTTGCGACCGTCCAGCCCTTCTGTGCACACAGCCCCTTGACCAGGGAGTTCAGCTAGTGAACCTGAGCTAGCAGAAAAGCGAGGCCTCGTGATCGTTCAGAGCAACCAAACAAGAGCGTGACCCAGCTACCCGCCGCGCGGGTCGTGCAGTCCCGCGTGTGGGTAGTTTAAGCGCTGACCGCAGACGGTCAATTCGGTGTTGCCGATGACCGTCTGCTCACGACAACTTCTCACGCGAAAGGAGCCATCTTGGCTCAGTACAAGCACGGTCAGTACCTGACCCAATCGCAGCACGAGGAATTCGACAAGCTGCTATCGCCCGGCACCACCACCGCCAACGCCGGCATCTACCGCTGCGCAGTGTGTGGCGATGAGATCGGCATTGCCAAGGGGCACACGCTGCCTCCGCAGAACCACCACCAGCACTCGCCGGGCCAAGGGCCGATTCGATGGCAGTTGCTGGTGTTTGCGGTGCAGCGCTAGTGACCACACGGGCCTCGCGCGCTACGGCCTGCGAGGCCCGATTTGCGGACAGCGCGCGAACAACGGCCCCAGTGCCAAGCCCCGCCACATAGGCAGCCGCACATGCTTCTGGTTCCTGTGCGGCTGGCTGGGCGGCCCCAGCCACTACGAAGACCGTTTCGGCCACCCGCGCCTGCGGGCGCGCCATCTCCCGTTTCCGATCGGCATCCGCGAACGCGACGACTGGCTGGCCTGCATGACCCAGGCCATGGACGAGGAGGGCGTGCCGGCCGCACTGCGCGAGCGCCTGCAGCAGTCCTTCCACAACACCGCGGACTGGATGCGCAACCGCGCGGGTGCCTGAGCGCCGTCTCAGGTTCCGGCCAACAGCACCACCAGCGCGCCGGCACCGCCTTCGTCGGAGCGTGCCTGCACGAAGGCCAGCACGGCATCGTGCTGCACCAGCCAGCGCCGCACCTTGACGCGCAAGATGCCCTCACGCCCCGGTGAGCCATGGCCCTTGCCGTGCACGATGCGCACGCAGCGCTGCCCGCGCACCTGGCAAAGGTGCAGGAACTCGGCCACCGCCAGACGGGCCTCGTCACGGCGCAGCCCATGCAGGTCCAACTGGGCCTGCAGGCTCCAGTGGCCGCGGCGCAGGCGGTTCAGCACGGAAGCCGGAATGCCGGCACGGCGGTAGGAGAGCTCCTCATCCGTCTCCAGCAGGGTGTCCACGTCAAAGCCGTCCGACAAAGCCTGGCGCAGCACTTCCGCCTCATCGGCCTCGCGCTGGCGCGGCTCGGGCGGCAGGGGCAGGGCGCGCGGCACGAAGCGACGGTGCGGGCGCAGCGGCGTCACCGGCCCCACCGCCAGGGCAAACAGGCGCCGTTCGCGGTCCAGTTGGGCTTGGCGTTCGGCTTCTTCGCGCGCCTGCTGCTCGGCGCGCTCGCGCTGGGTGCGCAGCGTGCGTCGCAGCTCACCCAGGCCTTGCAGGCCCGAGACCTTCACAGCCAGCCCCGTGCGGCGAAGGACACGCAGGCCTGGTGCCCCACCACCAAGTGGTCCAGCACGCGGATGTCAAACAGGCTCAGCGCCTGGCTCAGGCGGTGCGTCAGCTCGCGATCGGTCTGCGAGGGTTCGGCCAACCCGCTGGGGTGGTTGTGCGCCAGGATGACGGCGGCCGCGCCCAACTGCAGCGCGCGCTGGGCCAGCTCGCGCGGGTAGACCGCGGTGTGGTTCAGCGTGCCGCGAAACAACTCCTCCAGAGCAATCAGCCGCAGTTGGCTGTCCAGGAACAGCACCGCGAACACCTCGTAGGGCAGCGGGGCCAGGCGCAGGCGCAGCAATTGCTCCACGGTGTCGGCGTCGCTCAGCACCGGGCGTTGTTCCAGCGGCTGCTGCAACACCCGGCGCGCCAGCTCCAGCACGGCCAGCAGCTCGGCCCGCTTGGCGGGCCCCAGACCCTTGATGCGGGCCAGCTCAGCCGGTTCGGCACGCAGCAGGCCGGCCAGGCCGCCAAAACGCTGCAGCAAGGCATCAGAGAGGCTCAGTACCGATTGCCCGGCCACGCCGGTGCGCAGCAGCAAGGCCAGCAGCTCGGCATCACTGAGGGCGGCAGGCCCACGCTCAAGGAGCTTTTCGCGCGGGCGGCAGCTCGGGGGCAGGGCGGCCAGGGACATGGGGAGGCATTCTAGGAAGGGCTCTCCTGGGGGCGCGGGCCGCCCTCCCTAAAATCCCCGGTTCTGCTGATCGCTCATTGGCCCTCTTGGGCCGCCTCACCATGTCTGCTGCCACCGTCGCCACCGTCACGCCCGGGGCCTTTCTGACCCTGCATTACCGCCTGAAGGGCCCGGATGGACAGATCCTGGTGGACACCTTCGCGCAGCAGCCCGCCACCTTGACGCTCGGCCAGGGCGAGCTGGCTCCCGGCCTGGAGGCGCGCCTGATCGGCCTGCCCGAAGGTGCGCATGAGCACTTTCAGCTGGCGGCCGACGAAGGCTTCGGCCCGCGCAAGGCCGAGTTGATGCAACCCGTGAGTCGGCGCTTGCTGGCCGAGCAGGGCGACCCCGACCAGGACTACCAGATCGGCGACGTGGTGCAGTTCCCCGCGCCCCAGGGCGGAGCGCAATTCGCCGGCACCGTGGCTGCGCTGCATGAAGACCACCTGCTGTTCGACTTCAACCACCCGCTGGCCGGCGTTGCGCTGAGCTTCGAGGTGCAAGTCATCGGGGTGCTGTGATGGCCGGTGAGATCCTGCTGGCCGAGCCGCGCGGCTTCTGCGCGGGCGTGGACCGCGCCATCGAGATCGTCGAGCGCGCGCTGCTGAAGTTCGGCGCGCCCATCTACGTGCGCCACGAGATCGTTCACAACACCTATGTGGTGAACGACCTCAAGGCCAAGGGCGCCATCTTCATCGAGGACCTGGCCGAAGTGCCACCCGGCGCCACGCTGGTGTTCTCGGCCCACGGCGTGAGCCAGGCGGTGCGCCGCGAGGCCGAGGCGCGGGGCTTCCAGGTCTTTGATGCCACCTGCCCGCTGGTCACCAAGGTCCACGTGGAAGTGGCCAAGCTGGCGCGCGAAGGCTATGAATTCATCATGATCGGCCACAAGGGTCACCCCGAGGTTGAGGGCACGATGGGCCAGCTCAGCGAGGGCATCCACCTCGTCGAGGACGTGGCCGATGTGGCCCGGGTGCGTCTGCGCCAGCAGGACAAGCTGGCGGTGGTGACCCAGACCACGCTGAGCGTGGACGACGCCGCCGAGATTCTGCAGGCCGTGCGCGAGCGCTTCCCGCAGGTGCGCGAACCCAAGCAGCAGGACATCTGCTACGCCACTCAGAACCGCCAGGACGCCGTCAAGCTGCTGGCGCCCCAGGTGGAGGTGGTGGTCGTGGTGGGCAGCCCCACCAGCTCCAACAGCAACCGCCTGCGCGAGCTGGCCGAGCGCCTGGGCACGCCCGCCTACATGGTGGACGGCGCCGAAGACCTGGACCCGGCCTGGTTCGAAGGCCGCAGCCAGGTGGGCCTGACGGCCGGCGCCTCGGCTCCGGAGGTGCTGGTGCAGGGCGTGATCGAGCGCCTGCGCGCCCTGGGCGCCACCAGTGTGCGCAAGCTGGATGGCGTGACCGAACACACCCGCTTCCCCCTGCCCATGGGCCTGGGCGACAAATCCATGGCCGAGGTCGCCACCGAGCGATCTTGACCCCGGCGCCGCGTTGACGCCCTGCCGGTCCATGGGCCGGCCGCTGAACTTTTCTCCAAGGAAATCCGATGCTCGACATCACCCTGCTGCGCCGCGACCTCGATGCCGTCGTGGCCCGCCTTGAAACCCGCAAGAACCCGCAGCCCTACCTGGACGTGGCGCTGTTCCAGTCGCTCGAAACCGAGCGCAAGCATCTGCAAACCCGCACTGAGGAGTTGCAGGCGCGTCGCAACAGCTTGTCCAAGGCCATCGGCATGGCCAAGGGCAAGGGCGAAGACGCCTCGGCCCTGCTGGCCGAGGTGGGCGGCATTGGCGACGAGCTGAAGCAGTCGGCTGAGCGCCTCGATGCCCTGCAGCACCAGATGAACGCGCTGCTGATGCAGCTGCCCAATCTGCCGCAAACCGACGTGGCGGTGGGCAGCGACGAAACGGCCAACGTGGAAGTGCGCCGCTGGGGCAGCCCGCGCGCCTTCGACTTCACGCCCAAGGATCACGCCGACCTGGGTGAACCCCTGGGCCTGGACTTCGAGACCGGCACCCGCCTCAGCGGGGCCCGATTCACCTTCCTGCGCGGTCAAATCGCCCGCCTGCACCGTGCGCTCGCCGCCTTCATGCTGGACGTGCAGACCCAGGAGCATGGCTACACCGAGTGCTACACGCCTTACATCGTCAACCGCGAGGTGCTTGAGGGCACCGGCCAGTTGCCCAAGTTCAAGGAGGACATGTTCTGGGTGCTGCGCGGTGGTGACGAAGAGGCGCAGGAGCAGTACCTGATCTCGACTTCGGAGATCTCGCTCACCAACAGCGTGCGTGAGCAGGTGCTGAAGGCCGAAGAGCTGCCGATCAAACTGACCGCTCACAGCCCCTGCTTCCGCTCCGAAGCCGGTTCGGCCGGCCGCGACACGCGCGGCCTGATTCGCCAGCACCAGTTCGACAAGGTCGAGATGGTGCAAATCGTGCACCCCGAGCACAGCGAGGCCGCGCTGCAGGAGATGGTGGGCCATGCCGAGGCCATCCTGCAGCGGCTGGGCTTGCCCTACCGCGTTATGCAGCTCTGCACCGGCGACATGGGCTTTGGCGCGGCCAAGACCTATGACCTGGAAGTCTGGCTGCCGGCGCAGAACACCTATCGCGAGATCAGCTCCTGCTCGAACTGCGAGGCCTTCCAGGCGCGCCGCATGCAGACCCGCTTTAAGAACGCCCAGGGCAAGAACGAACTGGTGCACACCTTGAACGGTTCGGGCCTGGCGGTGGGACGCACCCTGGTGGCGGTGCTGGAAAACTACCAGCGCGCTGACGGCTCGATCGAGGTGCCAGAAGCCCTGCGTTCCTACATGGGCGGTACGAGCGAGCTGAAGATCTGAAAACCGCTGCTATACTGCGCGGCTTTCCTGCACCAGACCACGCAGGAGCTGCTTTCAGGAGAGGTGGCAGAGTGGTCGAATGTACCTGACTCGAAATCAGGCGTACGGTATCCCCGTACCGAGGGTTCGAATCCCTCCCTCTCCGCCAGATGCCTTGTTCAGTCAAGGACTTAAGAGCCCGCCCCGTGCGGGCTTTTTCGTTTCTGCGGCAAGCGCTTCTGCCGTCTACGCAACATCGTTTCCGCAATCTTCGGTACGGGATGGCTGCTGCTCCAGCCAGTGCGCATGGAAGGGCCAGACGGCGGCGAGGATGAAGCCAAGCGCCAGAAGTGCCCAGGGTGCCTTGATCAGCACCAGCAGCAGCACCAGACCGAAAACCGGCAGCGTGGCGCCGAGCACGACGGTGGCGAGCAGGGCCTTCATTTCGGCGTGCCTTGGTCGCCTGGAAGCTCGTCGTTTTCTAGGGTCGGCTCCACCCACTCCAGACCAGGCAGCTCGATGACATCCAAGCCCGGGATCGCCGGCTCGGAGGGTAAGGGATCGAAGGGGGTACTCCCTTCCAGCAGCACGCGCACCAGGGCGCGGCTGAGGGTGCGCGGCGAGTCAGCCAAGGGCTCAAGGTTCTGATGCGCCGTTTGCTCCAGAAGTTCAAACGTCCAGACCCGGCCCCGTCGGTGCTGCCGGGCCCAGCGCACGGCGGCTGCGGTGGCTTCCGTGTGGCGCGTCACCGCCATGAGAGCGAGCACCTTCGCGGAGAACTCGGCCGGTGTGTTGAAACTCATCGATTTCCCCTCGCGCTCAAGCCGCCACGCGCTCGCGCGCCGCATGGGCCTGGCAGCCTTGGGCGGGCTCCATCCACAGTACCTTCATGGGCAATTCCCGCAGGCACCACGCCTGCGCGCCGCTGCGTGAGTAGCCGCCGAAGAAGCGGCAGGTTCGGCAGGGGCCACGCCGGCCGGCCCAGGCGACCCTTCCGCCGCCATGCCCCGCGGGCGGGTTCACAGCCAGGCCCATATGCGGCGCAGCCATGGGGGCAGCTCCTTGCGGGCGGGACGGTAGTGCTGTCTGAACGCATTCATTCCTGGTTCTCCTTTCCGGCCTCGACGTGAGTCCCCTTGAGGTGGGGAACCCCGTCGATCCGCTCCATCAAGACTTCCGCAAACTCGCCAGCGCCCCAGCCATCCGATCAGTGCGTACCGCAGTTGCCTGGTCAGTGCTGATGTGAAACTGTATATGCATACAGTATCGTAAGGCGACGCCTCAAGGCAATACCCGCTTGTCATGGCGGGGCGGTTGCTTGAACCCAGAGTAGGCAGGCACTGGCTCATGGCGAGAGCCACTGGGGTTTGTGGGGAGCGCCGCTGCCGGGTAGGCCCCTCGGCAAGCGGGTCTCCACGGGAGAGCCCCATCCCCCATTTGTCGGATGTCCGCCCCGGGCGTGCGCGGGCAGCATCGGCCCACTTTGTGGGGCTTGTTAGCGAATGTTTTCCAGGGAGCTCGATACCGGAGACCACCGGGTGTACGCGGTGGCCTTGCCGCGTGCGGGTGGCCAGTACGGAGCGGCCGTGGTGGTGATGCGGCGGCTGCGAGATCGGCGCCTTGTCGAGGTGTTCCGCGAACTGGACCTGGGCCAGGGCTATCGCTGGTCCACCCCCGATGAAGCCCTGCGCTTCGCGCTGCAGCAGGCACTGGACTGGGTCATCTGCGGGAGCGCCCTGCGCGCCTGAAGCCCGGCAAGGGCCGTGCTTCGGCCCCTGCGGTTCGTCACTCATCGCAAGGGCCGCGCCAGGGCGTCTGGGCTTGGCTATGGTGTCGCCATGCCTCAGACCTTGCCCACGCATGCACAGACCCTGCGCGCCTTCTTCCGCGGGCTGAACCCGCAGCGCGTCACGTTCACGCTGGGCATTTCCTCCTTGCTGGCCCTGGTGCTGAGCCCGGTGTTCGTCACGCCCACGCCGGTGCTGGTGGGCCGCTCGATGGTCATCGGCCTGCTGGCGCTGCTCACCTTCGTCGGCTTGGAATGCTGGCCGCGGCGCCTGCCGCGCTGGCTCGCGCGCTGGTTGTTGCAGCTGGTGGGCGTGGCGCTGGCCGTCCCGCTGGGCACCCTGGTGGTCTACATGGTGGCGGTGGGCGGCAACTTCGCGGCCTTCTGGCAAAGCGAGGCCCGGATGATGGGCTTCCTGTACACCGCCGCCTCCGGCCTGGTGCTGGGCCCGCTGGTGGCCATGGCGGCGCTGTACCGCCAGCGCGACGCCGAGGCGCGCAGCCAGGCCCTGGGCTTCGAGCTGGAGCGCTCCGAACTGGAGCGCCGCGCACTGGATGCCCGCCTGCGCCTTCTGCATGCGCAGATCGAGCCGCATTTCCTCTTCAACACCCTGGCCAATGTGCGCGCCCTGGTGGACGCCGGCTCGCCCAAGGCCTCGGCGGTGCTGTCCAGCCTGATCGCCTACCTGCGCGCCGCCGTGCCGCGCCTGAACGATGAGGCCAGCAACCTGGGCCAGGAGATCCAGCTGGTGCGCGCCTACCTGGAGCTGATGCACCTGCGCATGCCCGACCGCCTGGCCTACGCGCTCGACGTGGCGCCCGCCGCCGAGAGTCTGACCTGCCCGCCGATGACGGTGCTCACGCTGGTGGAGAACGCCATCCGCCATGGCATCGACCCGAGCGAGGAAGGCGGGCGCATCGACGTGACGGTGCAGCTGGAAGGTGAGGGCGCGGCGCAGCGCTGCCGCGTGCAGGTGCGCGACACCGGTGTGGGCCTGCGCCAGGGCGGCAGCCCGGGCCTCGGGCTGGCGAACCTGCGCGAGCGCCTGCAGCTCAGCCTCGGGGCACAGGCACAGTTGCACCTCAGCGAAGTGCAGCCCCATGGCGTGTGCGCTGAACTCATCCTGCCCATTAAGAAGCCATGAACTCGATCACCGCCCTGATTGCCGACGACGAACCCCTGCTGCGCGAGGCCCTGCGCGGCATGCTCGCCAAGGCCTGGCCGGAGTTGCAGGTGGTGGCCGAGGCGCGCAACGGTCGCGAGGCCGTCGAGCTCTTCGAAGCCCACCGCCCGCGCATCTGCTTTTTGGACGTGCACATGCCCGGTGTGAACGGCGTCGAAGCGGCACGCGCCATCCGCGCGGCCGACCGCAGCGCCATCCTGGTCTTCGTCACCGCCTTTGACCAGTACGCCGTCGCTGCCTTCGACCAGGGCGCGCTCGATTACGTCGTCAAGCCCGTGGAGCCGGCCCGCCTGGCCGAGACCGTGCAGCGCTTGCAGGAGCGCCTGCAGACCCCGGCCGCGGCCGAGCCTGCCCCGAATGCCGAGGCGCTGCTGGCCCAGATCGCCGCCCACTTGCAGCGCGGCGGCAGCCCGCAGCCCTATCTGCAATGGATCAAGGCCTCGGTGGGCCAGATGCTGAAGGTGATCCCGGTCGACGAGATCAGCTTCCTGCGCAGCGACGAGAAGTACACCCTGGTGGTCTGGACCGAGGGCGAGGCCCTGATCCGCACGCCGCTCAAAGAATTGATCGACCAGCTCGACCCGGAGCAGTTCCAGCAGGTGCACCGCTCGGTGGTGGTGAACCTGCGCGCCATCGCGCATGTCACCCGCGGGCCCAACGAAACCGCCGACATCCACCTCAAGAACCGACCCGAGGTGCTGCCCGTCAGCCGCAGCTACCTGCACCTGTTCAAGCAGATGTAAACAAAAAGGGCCCGAAGGCCCTTGGGGTTCAGATCGCCTCGGTGCGCTTCAGCAGCCACTCGCGCGCCGCCCCCTGCACGCGCGGCAGCAGGCGTTCGTGCACTGTGGCGTGGTAGCGGTTCAGCCAGTCGATCTCGTCCGCGCGCAGCAGGCTGCGCTCGATCGGGCGGGTGTCGATGGGGCACAGCGTCAGGGTCTCGAAGGCGAGCATCTGGCCGAAGGCGTTGTTCTCAACCGTGGGCTGCTCCACGTTCAGCACCAGGTTCTCGATGCGCACGCCCCATTGGCCGGGGCGGTAGAGGCCGGGCTCGATCGAGGTGATCATGCCGGCCTCCATGGCCATGGTCGGCTCGGGGATGGCCTTGGAGATGTTCTGCGGGCCTTCGTGCACGCATAGGTAGTAGCCCACGCCATGGCCGGTGCCATGGCCAAAGTCCAGGCCGGCCTCCCACAGCGGCGCGCGGGCAATCGCGTCCAGCATCGGGCCCAGCGTGCCGCGCGGGAACACCGTGCGCGAAAGGGCAATCGTGCCGCGCAGCACGCGCGTGTAGTCGGCTTTCTGCTGGGCATTCACTTCACCCAGGGCCCACACGCGCGTGATGTCGGTGGTGCCGCCCGCGTACTGGCCGCCGGAGTCGATCAGCAGCAGGCCGTTCGTGCCCAGGGCGCTGAAGCTTTCGGGCGTGGCGCGGTAATGGGGCAGGGCGCCATTGGCCTGCCAGCCGGCGATGGTCGAGAAGCTCAGGCCCTTGAAGCCGGGCTGGCGCGCGCGCGCCGCGCTCAGGCGCTCGTCCACGGTCAGCTCGGTCCAGGCCTCGCCCGCGGCCAGCGCGGCTTCGAACTCGGCGTAGAACTCGCACATCGCCGCGCCGTCGCGCACCATGGCTTCGCGGATGTGCTCGGCTTCCAGCGCGGCCTTGCGGCTCTTGGCCAGGGTGCTGGGGTTGATGGCTTCCTTGACCTTCACGCCCGCCGGCAGGGCCTGGCGCAGGCCCCAGGTCACGCGCTTGGGGTCCAGCAGCACGGTGCTGCCGGCCGGCACGCGGGCCAGCGCGTCCAGGGTCTGGTCGTAGGGGCGCAGTTGCACGCCGTCCGCGGCCAGCGCTTGCTGCAAGGCGGCGTCGATCTTGCCGGGCGCCACGAAGAGCTCGGCTTTGTCGGCGCTCACCAGCAGGTGGCCCACGAACACCGGGTTGTAGGAGACATCCGCGCCGCGCAGGTTCAGCAGCCAGGCCAGGTCGTCCAGGCTGGAGACCAGGTGGTGCGAGCAGCCGGCCTGGGCCATGGCGGCGCGCACATCGGCCAGCTTGTCGGCGCGGCGGCGGGCCACCAGCTCGGGGGCCAGTTCATGCACCGGCTGCGGCGGCAGGCCGGGGCGCTCGGGCCAGATGCGTTCCAGCAGGTCCAGGCCGCCATCCAGCACGATGCCGGCCGGGCCCAAGGCAGCCTGCAGCGCATTGGCAAAACCCAGGCCCAGCACCTGGGCGTCCACCGCCACGCGCTGGCCGCTCTTCAGGTGGCCCACCAGCCAGTCGATCACATGGCCAGGCGCGGCCGTGGGCACGCGCACCAGCTCGATGCCCGAGCCCTTCAGCTCGGCCTCGGCCTGCACCCAGTAGCGGCTGTCGGCAAACAGCACCGCGCCGTCCAGCGTCACCACCAGCGTGGCCACCGAGCCCGTGAAGCCGCTTAAGAACTCGCGGCCCTGCCAGCGCTCGGGCAGGTACTCGCTCAGGTGCGGGTCGGCGGAGGGCACCAGCAGCGCATGGCTGTTGGTGGCTTGCAGGGCCTCGCGAACGGAGGCCAGGCGTTGGGGGATGGGGTGGGCGCGGGTGTCCATGGGGCGGGCTGGGCTTGGGAAGCAGAGCCCGCGATTGTCGGGTGCGTTACAGCTCGGTACGGAGTGCCCAAAGTTCTGGAAACAGCACCACGTCCAACATCTTGCGCAGATAGCCCACGCCCGAAGTGCCGCCGGTGCCGCGCTTGAAACCGATGATGCGTTCCACGGTGGTCACGTGGCGGAAGCGCCAGAGCCGGAAGGCGTCTTCCAGGTCCACGAACTCCTCGGCCATCTGGTACAGGTCCCAGTGTTTCGTGGGCTCGCGGTACACCTGCATCCAGCCGGCCTTCACCGCTTCGCTGGCGGCATAGGGCTGGGTCCAGTCGCGCTCCAGTACCTCGGCGGGCAGGGCAATGCCGCGGCGGGCCATCAGGCGCAGCGCTTCGTCGTAGAGCGAGGGCGACTCAAACGCCGCCTGCACCGCGGCCAGGCGCTGCGGGTGGTGGGCGTGCGGTCGCAGCATGGCGGCGTTCTTGTTACCCAGCATGAACTCGATCTGCCGGTACTGGTGGCTCTGGAAGCCGCTGCTCGGGCCGAGGTAGGGCCGGATGGCGCTGTACTCGGTCGGCGTCATGGTGGAAAGCACGTCCCAGGCATGCACCAGCTGTTCAAAGATGCGGCTCACGCGCGCCAGCATCTTGAAGGCCTCTGGCAGGCGGTCTTCGGCCACGCAGCGGGTGGCGGCGTGCAGCTCGTGCAGGGCCAGCTTCATCCACAGCTCGCTGGTCTGGTGCTGCACGATGAACAGCATCTCGTCGTGCGCGGGCGAAAGCGGCTTCTGCGCGTTCAGCACCAGGTCCAGGCCGAGGTAGTCGCCGTAGCTCATGTCCTTGGAAAAGTCGAGCTGGGCGCGCTCCTCGCGCACGATGTCTTCGGGTTTGCTCATATCAGTGGCGCCCGGCCGCCCGAAGCCACTGAGCGCCCCCTCGGGGGGTGGCGAGCGATTGCGAGACTGGGGGTTGTTTCATCTCAGGTCACTTTGTTCTTGCGTTGGAACTCGGGCGCGCGCCAGGCCTCGCGGGCCAGCACGTCGGCCAGCTGCGTCACGGCGTCGTGCACGTCCACGAAGCGCGTGTACAGCGGCGTGAAACCAAAGCGCAGCAGATGCGGCTCGGCGTCCAGGCGGGCCGGGTCGCCGGCGCGGTAGTCGCCCACCACGCCGCGGGCAATGAGAGCCTGCATCACGGCGTAGGCGGCGTCTTCCAGCGGCGCATTCAGTGCCAGCGAAACCTGGCTGCCGCGGAAGGCATGCTCGCGCGGCGTCACGATGCGCGCCTGCGGCACGCGCGCCTCCACCTCGGCCATGAAGGCGTCCGTCAGCGCCAGCGACTTGCGGCGCAGCGCCGCCATGCCGCCCAGGGCCTGCGCCTGCTCGAACACCGCCAGCCCGCACTCCAGGGCGGCCAGGCTCAGCACCACCGGGGTGCCGCACTGGTACTGCTGGATGCCCACCGCCGGCCGGTAGTTGGGCGTGAAGGCGAAGGGGCTTTCATGGCCCAGCCAGCCCATCAGCGGCTGGAAGCTCTGGCCCAGGTGGCGCGGGTGCACCCACACGAAGGCCGGGGCGCCGGGGCCGCCGTTCAGGTACTTGTAGCCGCAGCCCACCGCGAAGTCGGCCGCCGCGCCCAGCAGGTCCACCGGCACGGCGCCGGCGCTGTGCGCCAGGTCCCACACCGTCAGCGCGCCGGCCTGCTGGGCCCAGCGGGTCAGCAGGGCCATGTCGTGCATGCGGCCGGTGCGGTAGTGCACATGCGTCAGCATCAGCACCGCGCAGTGCTCGTCCAGCAGGGCGGGAATCTCGTCGGGCGAATCCACCAGCACCAGCTCGCCGCCATGGGCGCGCACCACCGAGTCGGCGATGTACAGATCGGTGGGGAAATTACTGCGCTCGCTCACCACTTTCTTGCGCTGCCCCTGCTGCAGGGAGAGCGCGGCGTGCAGCACCTTGTAGAGGTTGATCGACGTCGAATCCGCCACCAGCACCTCGCCGGTGCGCGCACCGATCAGCGGGGCCAGGCGGTCGCCCAGGCGGCGCGGGGCGTCGATCCAGCCGGCCTTGTTCCAGCTCTCGATCAGGTCCGTGCCCCATTCCTGCTCGATGGCGCGGCGCACGCGCTCGGGCGTGGCCTTGGGCTGCGCGCCGAGGGAATTGCCGTCCAGATAAATCTTGCCCTCGGGCAGGGCGAACTGCTCGCGCAGCGGGGCCAGCGGGTCTTGCGCATCGCTGCGCAGGGCGTCGTCTCTTGTCATGGCAGTTCTCTCAGGACAGCGCGCACGGGCGAGGCACAGGCCCCGACCCAGCGCAAGGGCAGGGCGATGAGCTCGTAGTCCCCTTCCGGGACTTCATCGAGCACGAGGTTTTCGAGCACACGCAGATCATGCGCGCGCAGCTGCTGGTGCGCATCCAGGGTCTTGCTGGAGGCCGGGTCCACCGAAGCCGTGTCGATGCCCACCAGCTGCACCCCCCGTTCGGCCAGCCAGGCCAGGGTTTCGGGCGCGTAGGCGGTGAAGTCGTCGCGCCAGACCGTGTCGGCTTTCTCCGCAGTGCGCACCAGCACGCGCGGCGGCAGCTCGGCAGCGGCATGCGCCAGGTGCTGCGGCAGGATCAGTGGCCCGCAGTCGATCGCGTGGATCACGCGGCAGCGGCCCAGGTAGGGGTCCAGGGCCACGGCGTCGATGGCGGCGCCTTCATCGGCGTAATGCAGCGGTGCGTCGGCGTGCGCGCCCACATGCGGGCTGGTGCTTACCGCGCTCAGGTTCACCGGGCACTGCGGCCCGATGCGCGCCGTCCATTGCAGCCGGAAGGGCGCATCGCCCGGAAAGATCGGAGCGCTCGGGCTCACCGGCGGGGAGAGGTCCCACAGGCGGCGGGAGGAGGGAGGGGGTTTCGACATGGGCGCGCACCTTAGCGAGGAGGGCGGGAGCGTGGTGTCGGTTATTTCATACAGGCGCGGCGAGAGCAAGCGGCTGACCTGGATGCGGGGGTCGGGGTTAGACCGCGCCGCGTGCCCGCAGGGTGGGCCGTATAAACAGCCCTGCTCCAAGACGCCCGGCAAGTGGCGCCACGGGGCCCCGCAAGAGGGGAGGTGGCCGGGCTGAGATTGCCGCTGACGCCACTCCCTTCAGCGTGACGGCCTGATTCAGGCCATGCCCCCGCCACCTTTCGTCACGAACACCCTCACACGCCCATGCAGCTCAGTACCGAGCAGATGCAGCAGATGAAGCGGAACCTGGTTCACAGCCAGGCCCGCCAGTGGACCGCCCGGGTGGACGCAGCCCTGTTGCCCGCGCAGCGCGGCGAGCCGCTGGCCCGCCTGGGCGCGCTGCAGCAACTGGTGTCGGAAGGCCTCGCGCCGAACGAAACGCTGGCCGCGCGCGACGTGCAGCAAGCCGCCCAGTGGCTGCAGATGGGCCTGGAGGCCGGTGCCCCCTGGCGCGACACCCGGGCCGCCGCGCTGCTGAACGCCGCGGCCGCGCTGGGCGCGCTGTGGTTCGTGGATGGACGCCTGTTGCCCGGTGCGCGGCAGCTGCCGCTTCAGCCCACGCTGCCGGTCACCATGGCCCAGTTGCTGGCGCAGGAGCAGGGCTTGCGCTTCAAGCAGGCGGCGATGCGCGAACGCCAGCTGCGCGCCGGCCTGCACCTGGCCTGGCAGCGCGCCCTGGCGCAGGAGCTGGGCGACGCCACGCTGCTGGAGTTGGCGCGCACCGCCTTCGCCCCCCATGCGGAGCCCCGAGACGACGCCCCCGAGCCCGAATTCGAGGACGAGGCTTTGCCCCTCTCGCCCGACGCCCAGGCCTTCTTGAGCCACGAACAGCGGCTGGCGCAGATGGCGGGCCTGGAGGGCAGCCCCGTGGCCCGCCTGTGCCTGGCGGGTGACCTGCTGCTGGGCCTGGGCCGCTGCGTGCGCCTGGCCACCACGCTGCCGCCCGACTCACGTGAACCGCTTCTGAAGGAGGCCATCCATGCCGCCGCCGGTTTCCAGCGCTGATCAAAGCGCCAGCCTGTTCGCCGCCGACGAGGACAACCTCGACGCTCTGCTGGCCGACGACGTGCTGAACGGCACTGCCGAGCCCTGTCCGCTGGTCAGCTCGATCGTCGCGGTGGGCTTTGCCGACCAGGCGACGCAGAACGCGCTGTTCGGCGCCACGCGCAATCAATATGTGAACCTCACGCGCGCCGAGATTCGCCAGGCCGACAGCGACATCACCTCCGACAACCAGATCGGCAACTCCCCGCCCATCTTTGTGCAGGTGACCCCCGCGCGCGCCACCACCGTGCGGGTGAAGCTCACGCGCACCCTCACGCGCGGCGGCTTTCCGGCCGGCAGCTCCACCCTTTCGGCGCGCGAGCGCGGCCTCGGGCATCTGCAGTACGTCCGCTCCGCCCGTGAATACAGCACCAACGAGAACGGCGAGCTGCTGATCGAACCCGGCCTGCCGATCTCCGCCCTGGGCGGCGGCGAGTACAAGGTCGAGGCCGCGCTGCCCGGGCAGGGTTTCGTGCCCGGCTCCAACGCCGTGAAGGTGATGCGTCGCGTCTACCTGCGGCCGGTGGTGCGCTATGCCAGCGGCCGCGCCGCCGCGCTGGCCGCCATGAACGCCATCCGCAGCACGTTGAGCCGGTTGGGCATCGAGGTCAAGGTGGTGCAGCGCTCCAGCGGCTCCGAGCTGGGCGTGATCGAAGAAAACAACCTGGCCGAAGGGCTGGACGACATCGGCCGCCGGGCCCTGCGCTCCAGCACCGCCCATGTGCGCGAACTGCGCCCGCACAGCGTGGCGGTGATCGTCGGCGAGTTCGTCAGCGACCCCATCGCCCTGGAAGCCTTCCGGGTGGACGTGGCCCGTGATGGCACGGGCAACTTCCCGGCCAGTGTCACCGTCACCCTGGCCAAGGGCGGCTCGCAGTACGTGTTTGTGCCGCTGAACGACGGCAGCGCCTTCGGCAGCTGCACGGTGCGGGGCGGCGGGCGCACCGAGCGACCCGCCGCGGCCGCCGTGGGCGGCCGCAACGCCTTCAGCCAGCAACTCACCGTGGACCTGACCGGCGTGCGCGGCAACTTTGCCGCGGCGGTGGCCACGCTGCGGGTCACGCTGAACGTCAAGGCCATCCGCGGCTGGGCGGTGGGCTGGGCCTACAACGCGCACCCGGTCATCTACCTGAACATGCGCGACCCCAACACCGACGCCATCCTCACCGCGGCCGCCGCCGAGGCGCTGATGGTGCACGAGCTCGGCCACAAGCTGCACCTCACCGCCCCCGGTGTGGGCGGCCAGCCCGACCAGCAGGCCCACCACTACCCCAGCTTCAATGCGGCCAATGGCGTCTCCCACACCGGGCCGCACTGCTCCGTGGGCGTGGCCGCCGGCACCGACCTCTGGACCGACGCGGCCCACAACGCCGCCACCTGCACCATGTGGGGTTCGCTCAAGACCATCACCACCTTCTGCAACGAATGCAAGACCACCCTGCGCAAGGTCGATCTCAGCGGCGGCTTCTAGTTGCCGCCGCCCTGTCGGCGAACCTGCTGCTGACGACCGGCGCCCTGGCCCGGCCGCCCCGTTCCAAGGAGAAACCCGTGTCCCCCTTCCTGACCCTGAACCCGCTGGACGAAGAGCGTTTCCCGGAGCTGGAGCGCGAGCCCGGCGTGTACGGGGTCGAAACCTGGCTGCTGCGCCCGGGCGCCGATGCGCGCGTGCCCGTGCCCCCGGCGTCGGCGGCCGCGCTCCTGGTCAGCTACACCGTGCTGCTGCGGAATGCGCCCTTCGGCACCCGCTGGCAGATGGAAGCCGTGGGCCGCGGGCCCGATGGCAAGGAACGTCGCCTGGCCTGGGAACTGGCACCGCCGCCGGTGAAGGGCGACAACGTGCAGACGATCACCCCCAACCCCAATCTGCGGCCTGACCCCGGCAGCGTGGACCGGGGGGTGTTTTGGGTTGACCTGGGGCCCTTGGTGAAGGCGCAGGCCTTGCGGCCGGGGGATCAGCTCAAGCTGCATTACGGCAGCGCGAGCGCCACCCTGGCCTTGCCGGCGGCGCTGCGCTAACGGGGCGCTTGCTGCGCCGGCTGCGCGCCTGCCATTGCAGCTGGCGTGCTTCGGTCGGGGTTAGACCGTGCGGCCTGCCTGCAGGACGGGCCGTATAAAGACGGCCTGCTCCAAGGTGCCCGCCAAGAGGTGCCCCGGAGCCCAGCCAGAGGGGAGGTGGCCTTTGAACCCGTACAGCTTTCCGCATCCAGCGGCACAGTCACCCGCGGCTGGTGAGCCTGTGACGCATGCCCGCGTCCTGCGCAAGTTAAGCCCGCACAGCCGTGGCGCCTTGAAGCTCGCCCAGCGCTATGGAGGCGCCCTGGTTTGTGTGCGGCATCGCTTGAGTGAAGACGGTTGCACCCGCTTCACGACCGTCGAACTGCTGGTGGACGCCGCACCGGTTGCCAATCGCGGCGACGAGCTCGTTGGCGTGCGCATTGCGTATCAAGAGCGAGACCTGCAAGACGCTGCACGCGCTGCCGGTGCGCGCTGGGATCCCAATCAAAGGGTCTGGCGAATGCCGCGAAAGGTCGCAGGCATGCTGAAACTGCTGGATCGGGTGGTGGAAAAGTAGCTAGATGCAGCAGCCCTATTTATCAACACTGAACCGCAACTATCCACAAGTCGCTAGATGTGACGACATGGGGATGCGGCCTAAAACCAAGTTGAACTAAACCGCTGACGCGGTGGCTGCCTGCATCGGGCGGCCACCGCGTTTTGCGTTTGGGTTTGGCCTTGCGAAGGGCCGGCGGTCGATCAAGCCTTTGGACTGGGGAATGTCCCCCGGCCTGAAGGAGAAGCCCATGACCCCGCTGCGCCAGCAACTGATCGATGCCATGGTCGTGCGCGGCCTGTCCGTGCGAACCCAGGAGACGTATGTGGAGGTGCTCGCCCGCATGGCACGGCACTTCGGCCGCAGCCCGGCCGAGCTGGACGCCGCCGAGATCGAGCGCTACATGCTCTACCTGGTGCGCGAGCGCCACCGCTCCTACTCCACCATCAACCAGGTTGCCTCGGCAAGCCGCTTCCTGTTCGTCCACGTGCTCGGCCGCGAGGGTCTAGACACCAGCGCCCAGCACGTGCTGCCGCCCGTGGCGCGCGTGCCTCAGCAACTGCCCGAGCTGTTGGCGCGCGCCGAGATTGCCCGGCTGTTCGCGCACTGCCTGCACCCCATCGTGCGAACCCTGCTGCAGACCCTGTACGCCTGCGGACTGCGCCTCGAAGAGGGCTGTCACCTGCGCGTGGCCGACATCGACAGTGCAGCGGACCGGATGTGCGTGCGCGTACGCGCCGGCAAGGGCGCCGCCGACCGCTACACCCTGCTCAGCCCCACGCTGCTGAGCCTGCTGCGCGCGCACTGCCGCCGCCACCAATGCCACCGCCATGCTCCCGCCGCGCCGGGCTGGCTGTTCGCCAACCCGCGCACCCACGAGCCCTACTGCTCCAGCATCGTGCAGCGCCACTACCAGCGCGCCCGGCTTGAGGCCGGCATCAAGAAGCAGGGCAGCACCCACACCCTGCGCCACTGCTTCGCCACCCATTTGCTGGAAGCCGGCGTGGACCTGCACACCATCTCCCAGCTGCTCGGGCACCACCACCTCAGCACCACCACGCGCTACCTGCACCTGATCAGCCCGCAGTTCCAGCCCCAGCCGCAGACGGATCGACTGGATCTGCTGGCCGCCTTGCCCAGCGCCGCCTCGCTGCACTGAGGCGCTCTTGCTCACGCTGGCCCAGCTGCTGCGCCTGGGCGCCGAGCCCTATCTGCGCACGCACCCCCTGAGCACACCCCAGGCCCGCGCCTGGCGGGGCATCTGCGCCTGCCGCACCGCGCTGCTGGGCGGTCAGTGCCTGGCCTGCGCCCAGTGCGGCCACCGGCATTGGCAGTACCACTCCTGCCGCAACCGCCACTGCCCGCAATGCGGTGCGCGCGAGCGCGACGCCTGGCTGCGCGGGCGTCTGGCCGAGGTGCTGGAGGTGCCCTATGCCCACCTCGTCTTCACGCTGCCGCATGAACTCAACAGCCTGTACCGCTGCCAGCCGCGCTGGGTCATCGAGACCCTGTTTGCCAGCGTGGCCGCCACGCTCAAGGACTTCGCGGCCAACCCGCGCTGGATGGGCATCGAAGATGGCCAAGCCGCCTTCAGCCTCGTGCTCCACACCTGGAGCCAGGATTTGCGCCAACACCTGCACCTGCATGCCCTGATGGCCTGCGGGGTGCTCGGGCACGACGGCCAGTGGCACACCCCCGCACGGCAGCCCGACTTCCTCTTCCCCGTGCAGGCGCTCTCCAAGGTCTATCGGGGCAAGTTCATGGCGGCACTGCGCCAGCTGGCCCGCCACAGCGAGCTGCAAGACGTGAACCTGACAGCGAGCGGCCGCAAGGCCCTGGTCAAGCATGACTGGGTGGTCTACGCCAAGACGCCCCTGGGCGGAGCGGCGCAAGTGCTGGAGTACCTGGGCCGCTACACGCACCGCACGGCCATTGGCAACGAGCGCCTCCAGGCGCTGACGCGCGAACGGGAGGTTGTCTTCACGGCGCGGGCCGACCCAGAGGGCGGCAAGCGTCGCGTGCGACTGCCCATCGAAGAGTTCATCCGGCGTTTCCTGCTGCATGTGCTGCCCGGCGGTGTGCAGCGCATCCGGCACTACGGCGTGCTGGCCAACGGCTGCAAGAAGACGCAGCTGGCCCAAGCGCGCGCCAGTCTGGCGCAGCCCGCCGTTCACAAGGCGACCCTGGAGAGTGCGCAGGCCTTCATGGCGCGGGTGGCGCGTATCGAGCTGAGCCGTTGTCCGCAGTGCCGGCATGGCCACTTGCAGGTGGTGCAAACGCTTCCTGGACTCAAGCACTTGCCGGGGCCGCAGGGCAGCCGCTCGGCAGAGCCCGCGCGCGAACGGGGGCCGCCGTGAAGCCAGAGAAGCCCAGGACGGCGGCCAAGCCACGCGGGGTGCGAGGCCGGGGTGGGCTGTGCCACCCGCACCCCACAGCCTGTGCGCGAGGCGTGAAAGGGCAGACGCTTGCGAAGCGGCGCCGCCCCCGGGCCCGCCGAGGCCGCAGATCGGGGCTCAACCGCATGGCACCTGCTCCACGCGCGGCCACAATTGCCTGAGTTCAAGGGCCAGGCGCGATCCAATCCCCTCTGGCCAAACCCCCGCAGTCCACGACTGGACTCGGTTTATTCAACATGGTTTATCTGCCGCGACAGGCGCTGGAGCATTTGATGGCTGTTGAGGCGCGGCAGATAAACGCTGATTGTTAG
>NZ_JAYRMO010000049.1:0-23880 GCF_041912635.1 Inhella sp. | reverse complement strand
ATGTCCAGCACCAGCGCCGTCTTGCGCTTGGCTGTCCATCGCTTGATCTCGTCTTCCATCAGGGTGCTCATGTCTTCTTCCTTTCGACACTAACACCTGAGCAGCTATTCACTGGGTCAATACAAGCAGCAATTGAAGGTTCGCAGCGCCCATTTGCCGCCCGGATGACGCTGAGGGCGGGACGCCCGATCGCAATCGCGGCGAATCCCGATTGGGAGTGCAGGTCAGGGCCGCACCTGCCGCCCATGAACCTCAAGCTCAGCCTGCGCAAGCCGCTGTTCCATCTGCTGCTGCCCATCCTGCTGGTGCTCTGCTTCGTCGGCTTTCCGCCGCCCTTCGCGCCGCCGCTGCGCACCCGGCCGGCGCAGGAGCAGAACGAGCCCGTCCGGCGGGAGGAGGAAGGCTGAGAAAACCCGCCCGGCACTTGCCGCGCGGTGGGAACATGGCCCCTCCACTCAGCAGCCAAGGAGGCTCGAATCATGAGTGCCTTCAACGTCGTGCGCTTCCGCGTCAAGCCGGGGCAGGAGCAGGCTTTCATCGATGCCCACCGCGAGCTGCAGCCGCAGTGGCAGGGCCTGCAGCGGGTGGTGCTGATCCGCACCGGTGAGCGCAGCTTCTGCCTGGTGGGCGAGTGGCAGGGCATGGAGCAGCTGGCGGCGGCGCGGCCGGCCATGATTGCCCAGCTCGACAAGATCCGCAGCCTGCTGGAAGAGCTGGGCGAAGGCTTGGGGCTGACCGATCCGGTGTCGGGCGAAGCGGTGCTGGAGTTGCGGTCTTAGCCGCAGCCCTCACTGGCGAGCCAGCCTTGCCCGCCGGTCAAGGCCGGCCACCCACAATCCGGCCGCATGAGTTCGCGCATTGATTACGCCGCGGTGCTGCAGGAGATTGCCACCCGCGTGCAGCCGCTGATGGGCCAGGGCCAGGTGGCGCAGTACATCCCCGAGCTCGCGCGGGTGGAAGCCGAGCAGTTCGGCATGGCGGTGGTCACCCTGGACGGCCAGGTGTTCGAGGTGGGCGCGGCACGGCAGCGTTTTTCCATCCAGAGCATCTCCAAGCTGTTCGCGCTGGTGCTGGCCCTGCAGCGTGTGGGCGAGCCGCTGTGGCAGCGCGTGGGCCGCGAGCCCTCGGGCAACCCCTTCAACTCCCTGGTGCAGCTGGAGCACGAGGCCGGCCGGCCGCGCAACCCCTTCATCAATGCCGGCGCGCTGGTCATCACCGACATCCTCTGCACCCGCTTTGCGGTGCCGGAAAACGCCGTGGTCGAGTTCCTGCGCCTGCTCGCCGGCGAGCCCGAGATCCATTACGACCGCCGCGTGGCGCGTTCGGAGCTGGGCCACTCGGACCGCAACGCGGCGATGGCGCATTTCATGAAGAGCTTCGGCAATCTGCACAACCCGGTGGAGCGGGTGCTGGATGCCTACTGCCGGCATTGCGCCATCGAGATGAGCTGCGTGGAGCTGGCCCGCGCGGTGGGCTTTCTGGCCAACCGCGGCTGCCTGCCGGGCAGTGGCCAGCGCATCCTGGAAGAGAGCCCGGCCAAGCGGCTCTCGGCCCTGATGCTGACCTGCGGCACCTACGACGCCGCGGGCGACTTTGCCTTTCGCATCGGTCTGCCGGCCAAGAGCGGCGTGGGCGGCGGCATCGTGGCCCTGGTGCCGGGCGAATGCGGTATCTGTGTGTGGTCGCCGGCGCTGGAGCCCTCGGGCAATTCGCTGGCGGGCTCGATGGCGCTGGAGTGGTTCACCACCTTGACGGGGCGCTCCTTGTTCTGAGCCCCGGGCCAGCGCATGACCAACGCCCCTTCGCCCAGCCCCGCGAACAATGCGCCGCACTGTGTCGCACCCTGGCCCCCATGCACATTGCCATCCTCACCTTTCCCGGCTTCAACGAGCTCGACTCCCTGATCGCCCTGGGCATCTTGAATCGCGTCAAACAGCCCGGCTGGCGCGTGAGCCTGTGCTGCCCCGAGCCCACCGTCACGTCCATGAACGGCGTGACCGTGCACGCGCAGTCACGGCTGGATGCGTTACCGGCGGCCGATGTCGTGCTGGTGGGCAGCGGCATCAAGACCCGGGAGGTGGTGGCTGACGCCGCGCTGATGGCCCAGCTGCGCCTGGACCCGCGGCGCCAGCTGATTGGCGCGCAATGCTCGGGCGCCTTGATCCTGGCCAAGCTGGGCCTGCTGGATGCGGTGCCGGCCTGCACCGACCTCATCGCCAAGCCCTGGGTCCAGGAGGCCGGCGTGGAGGTGTTGAACCAGCCCTTCTTCGCCGCCGGCAATGTGGCCACCGCGGGCGGCTGCATGGCCTCGCAGTACCTGGCCGCCTGGGTGATTGCCCGTTGCGTGGGCCGGGACGCAGCGGCCGCCGCCCTGCACTACGTGGCCCCGGTGGGAGAAAAGGAAGAGGCGGTGGCCCGCGCTTTGAAGCACCTGAACCCGATTCTTACCCCAGCCTGAGCCCGGATCAACGAACGAAACACAGCCGCCAACAAAGGCAACCGAGCGCAAGCCGCGTTGAAACCTGCGCTTTCCACACTGACTCCCATCAACAACCTGCCGCCCCAGCGCGGCGATTGAACGGAGCAGAAGATGGCAAGCAATCTGATTGGCGAAGGCGGCGGCGACACCAACGAACCGGTCTCCTCGGTCCCCTTCACGATCAACCAGAACGGTGCGCCCTACACGGCGGCGCGCCAGCTGCCCAGCGTCAAGCTGGGCCAGTTCGACAACGTCTTCATCGGCTCGGCCGGGGCCGAAGCGATCAGCGCCGAGGGCGGCAACGACACCGTCTACGCCGGCGAGGGCGACGACTGGGTGGACGGCGGCATTGGCAACGACACCCTCTACGGCCAGGGCGGCCATGACGACCTGCGTGGTGGCGCCGGCACCGACAAGCTGTACGGCGGCACGGGCAATGACGTGCTGAACGGCGGCGCCGATGCCGACCAGCTCTACGGCGGCGCGGGCGATGACCTCTACCTCGTCTACGGCGCCATGGACAGCCTGACCGAATACGCCGGCGAAGGCTGGGACACGCTCTACACCGATGTCAACCACGTCACCCTGCCCAGCCACATCGAGCGCCTGGTGGCGGATGTGAACAAGCTGATCGGCAGCGCCTACTTCACCGGCAACGCGAGCAGCAACGAACTCATCGGCGGCAATGGCAATGACGTGCTGGACGGCGGCCTGAGCGCCGACCGCATGGTGGGCGGCAAGGGCAATGACCTCTACCGCGTGGACCATGCGGGCGACGAGGTGATCGAGGCGCCGAACGAGGGCTTCGACAGCGTGCAGACCAGCCTGGCCGAGTACTGGCTGGGCTCCGCGGTGGAGAACCTCAGCTTCATGGGCAGCGCACCCGCCGCCGGCTTCAAGGGCGTGGGCAACCCGCTGGACAACCAGATCAGCGGCAGCAGCGCGGACGACGCACTCTACGGCGGCGGCGGCAACGACCTGCTGATCGGCGGCGCTGGCGCCGACTACCTGGCCGGCGGCACCGGCAACGATGTCTACGACGTCGACAGCCTGGCCGACTGGACCTTCGAGATGCCCAATGAGGGCACCGATACCGTGCGTGCCAACGTCTCTGGCGTGGTGCTGAACGCGAATGTCGAGAACCTGGAGTTCTTCGTCACCCTGAACGCCAACGGCCAGGTGCTGAGCGATGTGCGCTTCAAGGGCACCGGCAACAGCGGCGCCAATGTCATCACCGGCTGGAGCCTGGAAGACGAGCTGCGCGGTGCCGACGGCAACGACACCCTGCGCGGCCTGGACGGCAACGACCTGCTGGACGGCGGCAGCGGCGAAGACCTGCTGGACGGCGGCGCCGGCGCCGACACCCTGTACGGCGGCTTGCACAACGACACCTACATCGTCGACAACGTCGGCGATGTCGTCTACGAGCTGTTCAACGGCGGCACCGACACCGTGCAGACCACGCTGCCCGCACTGAGCCTGAACGACAACCAGGGCACCGTGCCCTTCTCCTTCGTCGAGAACCTCACCGCCATCGGCGGCCAGGATTTCAGCGGCACCGGCAACGCCCAGGTCAATGTGCTGCGCGGCGGCACGGGCAACGACAGCCTCTACGGCCTGGGTGGCAACGACCACCTGTACGGCGCAGCGGGCAACGACCTGCTGGACGGCGGCAGCGGCGCCGACGTGATGGCCGGCGGCCCCGGCAACGACCGCTACGTCATGGACGACCCCGCCGACCTGGTGGCCGAGGCCGACGGCGAGGGCAGCTGGGACATGGCCTTCACCACCCTGGCCGAGGCCACTGTGCCCCTGAACGTGGAAGAGCTGGTGTTCACCAACGAGGCGACCCACACTGCCCACGGCACGGCCGATGGCGAGCGCATCACCGGCAACGCCGGCAGCGACACCTTCTTCGGCATGGAAGGCAATGACACCCTGCTGGGCCAAGGCGGCAACGACTACCTGTACGGCAATATGGGCAACGACAGCCTGTGGGGCGGCAACGGCGACGACGTGCTGCTGGCCGAACATGGCAGCGACTGGCTGCGCGGCGAAGACGGCAAGGACTATCTGGACGGCGGCATGGGCAACGACAGCCTGTGGGGCGGCCCCGGCGCCGACACCTTTGCCTGGAGCTACATCGCCGCCATGAAGGGCGACCAGGATCGCGTGCTCGACTTCCAGCAAGGCCAGGACAAGCTGAACTTCAGCGCCATCGACGCCAAGCCCGCCATGGCCGGCGACCAGGCCCTGGCCTTCGTGGTGCAAGGCGCCTTCACCGGCGGCGGCCAGGGCAGCGTGCGCTACGAATGGGCCGACAACAGCACCTGGGTGCAGGTGGACGCCGACGGCGACGGCAGCATGGACCTGAACATCGAGCTGGTGGGCCAGACGATCTTCCTGGGCCTGGCGGACCTGGGGCTCTGAGCGTCTAAGTGCTGCATGTCGGCCGGCCTTGAGCCGGGGCAGCGTCGCGGTCCCTCCCGAACGGAGCCCGCGACGCTGCGCCTTCCGCGCGCCTTGGCCCTGCCGGCGCTGAGCGCACCGGGTTAGGCCCGACGCACTTGCCGCTCAATCCTGCGTCTTGCCTATTGGATGCGAGGCCGTCTCGCCCAAGCGTTCACGCAAATGCCTGACCCGCGCCAGCAGCTCCGCCTTGGCCGCGGCCCGCTGCGCCAGCTCAGACTCGGCAAACGCCCGCAGGCCTTCCTCCATCGCGACAAAGTCTGCGGCCAGGCTCCCCTCCTCCGGGGACCAGGTCTTGCCACTCAGAATGGTGCCGGCGTCCCAATGGCTGGCATGGTGGGTCGTGCCGTCAGGCCCAGGGCTCGCCTCAGCGGATGGCGCCACCCGCAGCAGTGCCTGCTTGCAGCCCTCGGCAACGAAGTTGCCTGCCTCCGGGTCAAGGATGGCAGCCTGGGTGTGCACGGCTGCGCGAACCCTTCTGAGTGCGGCGGCCTGCTGCTCCGGCCCGATGGCGTAGCTGCGCCCTTTGCCGGGCCCCGCTGCCATCTTTTTCTGCATCGCCATCCAGAGCGACGCCTTGAAGCGCCGACTCAGCACCACAAACGACCCATCGTCTGTTCTCAGCATGTAGACGGCGCGCTCCGGTTCCCGCGAGGGGATGGAAAGCATCTGACACATGCGGGAGAAGCCCCCTCCCAGCAGATCCCGACGCAGACGCAACTCGTAGGGCGTCGGGGCTTCGGGACCGGCGAATACGCCGGTTTCGGGCCGCAGCACATCAGCGGCGGCAGGCAGCACAAGGGCGAGCAGCCCGACAGAGATCAAGCGAAGGGCTGGGTACATCGCCCAGATCATGCCCGCAGCACCAAAGTACCTTGCCGCCGAACCGGTGCGTGAGACCTGGACCGGCTCGGCAGCTTGCTCGCCGTCACCGGGCAGGCGCGCAGGCCCGTCCCCCCTTGCGCGTGCCGCAAAGCCCTGTTGCAGCGGTGCGGCTTTCGCGCGCGGGCCCCCGGCGCGATGCTGCGGCCCTTCGAACACAACGCGTCCGCTGCCCCATGCTCGCCTCCCTGCTCACCCTCTGGCTGCTCTACGTGGCGCTGATGCTCAGCCCGGGCGTCAACCAGCTGCTGGTGAGCCAGCTGGCGGCCAGCGGCCAGGCGCGCAGCGCGCGCTGGGCTGGGCTGGGGGTGGCCGCCGGGGCGGGCCTGTGGGCTAGCACCGCCGCCCTGGGCCTGGGCGGCGCGCTGCAGGCCCAGCCGGCGCTGCACCTGGCGCTGCAACTGGGTGGCGGGCTCTACCTGCTGCATCTGGCGCAGGGCCTGTGGCGCAGCGGGCTGCGCACGGAAAGCCACGCGGCCGCACCGCTGAGCCGCAGTGAGGCCTTTGCGCGGGGCCTGCTCACCAATCTGGGCAATGTGAAGGCCGCGCTGTTCTTTGCCAGCGTGTTCGTGGCGGTACTGCCGGCCGAGGCCGGTGCGGCCGGCCTGGCTGCGGCCGTGCTGCTGATCACCTTGACCTGCGCCGGCTGGTACGGGCTGCTGGCGCATGGCCTTTCGCTGCCGGCCGTGCGTGCCGCCTACCAGCGCGCCAGCCGCCCGCTGGCGCGCGGCAGTGCCCTCATCATGGGCGGGCTGGGCCTGAGCCTGCTGGCCACCGCGCTGAACCTGTTGTTCACCAGGAGCTGATGTGTTGAAGATCCTTGGCCGTGTGTCCTCCATCAATGTGCGCAAGGTGCTGTGGACCTGCGCCGAGCTGGGCCTGCCCTTCGAGCGCGAGGACTGGGGCGCGGGCTTTCGCTCCACTCAGGAGCCAGCCTTCCTGGCCCTGAACCCGAACGCCCAGATCCCCGTGCTGGTGGATGGCGACTTCACGCTCTGGGAGAGCAACAGCATCTGCCGCTACCTGGCCGCGCAGTACGGCCAGGGCCGCCTGCTGCCGCCAGCCCCGCAGGCCCGCGCCCGGGTGGAGCAGTGGATGGACTGGCAGGCCACCGACCTGAACAGCAGCTGGCGCGTGCCCTTCATGGCCTTGGTGCGCGGCCAGCCTACGGCGCCCGAGGCCGTGCAGGCCGGCGTGGCGGCCTGGAACCGCCAGATGGCCCTGCTGGACGCGCAGCTGGCGCGCAGCGGCGCCTGGGTGTTGGGCAATGAATTCACACTCGCCGTTGTGGTGCTGGGCGTCTCCGCCCTGCGCTGGCAGCGCGCGCCGATGGCGCATGCCGAGCTGCCGGCGATGCAGGCCTATCTGGCCCGCCTGGCCGGACGGCCGGCCTTTGTGGCGCAGGGGGATCAGGGGCAGGCTTGACCGCACGCTACGCTGCGCGCTCCCACCCCAGGAGCGCCCGGCCATGCCTTCCCTGCTGTTCAAGAACGCCCGCATCTTTGACGGCACGAGCGCCGACTGCGCCGAAGGCCAGTGGCTGCGCGCGGCCGATGGACTGATCCAGGAGATCTCCGCCCAGCCGCTGCCGGCCGGCGCCGACACCCGCGTCATCGATGTGGCCGGGCGCACGCTGATGCCGGGCCTGATCGACGCCCATGTGCATGCCTTTGCCAGCGACGTGGCGGTGGCCCGCATCGAAGCCGTGGGCGAGGCCTACCGCACGGCGCATGCGGTGCGCATGCTGGGCCATGCGCTGCACTGCGGCTTCACCACCGTGCGCGACATCGGCGGCGGCAACTACTCGCTCTACAAGGCGGCCGCCGACGGCCTGTTCCGCGCCCCGCATTTCCACTACGCCGGCAAGATCCTCTCGATGACCGGCGGCCATGGCGACATGCGCCAGATCGAGCAGACGCCGCGCTACGCACCGGCCTGCGCCTGCGTCGAGGCGAACATGTTCTCGGTGATGGCCGATGGCGTGGATGAGTGTTTGAAGCAGGCGCGCGAGCAGCTGCGCCAGGGCGCGCACTGCATCAAGCTGATGGGCTCGGGCGGCGTGGCCTCACCCACCGATCCGATCTGGATGAACCAGTACCGCGAGGACGAGATCCGCGCCATCGTGGGCGAATGCACCGAGCGCCGCAGCTATGCCTCGGCGCACTGCCACCCGGCCAGCGCGGTGCGGCGCTGCGTCGAGTACGGCGTGCGCGCCATCGAGCACGGCACCCTGATCGACGCCGAGACCGCCGCCTTCGTCGCCGCCCGCGGCGCCTACATCGTGCCGACCATGGTCATCATTCACGCCCTGGTGGAACTGGGCCGCGAGCTCGGTTTTCCGGCGCAGAGCCAGGCCAAGGTCGAGCTGGTGGCGCAGCAGGCCATCTCTGGCCTGGACCTGATGCGCAGCGCCGGCGTCAAGGTGGTGTTCGGCACCGATCTGCTGGGCAGCACCTACACCCAGCAATGCCGCGAGTTCACGCTGCGCAGCCAGGTGTTCACGCCGCTGGAACTGCTGCGCCAGGCCACCAGCACCGCCGCCGAGATGATGTTGATGGAGGGCCAGATCGGCTGTATTCAGGTGGGCGCGCAGGCCGATCTGATCGTGGTGGACGGCGACCCGTTGCGCGACATCGGGTTGCTGGCGGCGGATGGGCGAAAACTGGCGTGCGTGGTGCGGGGTGGGGAGGTGATTCGGAGTGATCGGTGAGGGGAGTGGGGCCTTGTACTCAGCTGGCACTCAGATTGCGCGCTCCAGCGCTCGGCGCTGAGCACCTCTGGATCCTCGGCGAAACACTGCCGTGGCATGGGGAGTTGCATTGCAAACTGCGCACCGGCGCGATACGCGCTGAATGCACTGATCCTGAACCACTGATTCAGTCAGGACAGTAAGCTTTGGGCTGAACGCTTTGAGGGCTACTCGCGTGTTGCGCAAAAATTTGCCCACGGCCTATTGAAGACATACCCGGGAAATTCTTCTTCGAACAATGCAGCAGCTCAAAGAGCACTACGAACGCCAAGATTCCGACGAGCTGTTGGAGATCGCGCGAAAGGATCTAACCGATGCGGCCCGCCTAGTCTTGCAGGAGGTTCTGTCCAAGCGCGGGATTTCTGCTGGTCAAACCAACGCTGCACGAGAGAGCGCGATCAAGGTTGAAGCTGCTCGCTTAGAGGCCGACAAACGCCTTGCATCTTTTGGGGCGCGCCTTGTGGCCTTCGTCATCGATGTCTGGGGAGTAGGAATTGGCCTGTACGTCGCCCTGCTCCCGCTGCAGTTCTTCTCCAGCGAACTTCACGCCGTCAGCTACTGCATTGCTTGGTTCACTTACTTTTTCGTCCGAGACGCCATTCCGGGGCAAAGTTTTGGCAAACGTCTTCTTGGAATTCGAGTGGTGCAACACGAGTCCGGCCTCTCGTGCACCTGGTCAAAGTCCTTTTGGCGCAATGTTGCGCACGTCATTTTTGCCATCGATGCCCTATGTGCCCTCGGACACCGACGTATGCGGCTTGGCGACATGATTGCAGGCACCGTTGTGGTTCGGGCGGGGTCTGATCCCGCAAAGACCCAAGCCCCCCTCGGTCAACCCTAGCGCCAACAAGCCCAACTTATTGGCGCCCTGCGCGCTCCAGTCTCCAGCGGCATGCTCCCAGTGTGTAGTTGCGGTCTTGGTGTGCAGTAAGCCACCGTCCTTCGATTCGATGGAAAGGGGCTTGATCCCTCCGTGAGAGCCCGCCGGGATGTCGTCCCGGCAGCCGACCTTCTTTCTTTGCTTCGCCAAAGAAAGAAGGCAAAGAAAGGCGACCCCGATGCCTGCGCCGCCCGCCTGCGGCGGTCGGTGCCCTGCGGTGCTCGAAGAGCGGGCCCAGGCGCAAAACTCGCTGCGTTCGCTTTGCTCACTCCGCTCAAACAGTTGCGCCAAGTCAGAGCACGAAGCGCGCTCACGCGCGCGGGCCCGCTCTTCTGTGCTCCTCGGCTTGGCATAGGGGGAACTCCAAACAGCCAAGCAGCCAACAGCCGAATACCGAACCTGACTTCATCGCGCCGTTTCCCGGCTGTTCGGCTGTTCGGGCTGCTGCCCCTATGCGCTGCCGAGAAGCGCAGCTTGGCTGGGCAGCGTGCGCCAGCACGCGTTCTCATCAAACTCGGCCCGACTGTCTGAGCGGAGCGAACGCAGTGAGCGCAGCGAGTTTCGGGCCGGCCCAGCCGAGCGAGCATCGGAGGGGACCCCTTGGCGAAGCCAAGGGGCTGCGCATCGGGGCCGTGTTCTTTGCTTACTTTCTTGCACGAGCAAGAAAGTGAGTCGCCTGCCGGGGCGAAATCCCGGCGGGCTCTCACAAGTGCCACCATGGATCGGCATGGTTGCGTCACTAGGCAGCAGTAGCCCCTCGCAAGTTTGAACAGCGGCCCGCCTCAACCCCGCCCCAGCTCCCGCCCAAACCACCCCTCCCAATGCTCCACGCAGGCCCGCAGCTTGGCGCTGCGCTGGCGCGGCCGGGCATACATCGCATACAGGGTGAGCTCCTGCGGCTCCACGAACTCCGGCAGCACGGGCAGCAGGCGCTGGCGGTCGTTCAGCAGCTCCGCACCCAGCAGGGTGGAAAGGCGCCCGATGCCCAGGCCCTGCAGCACCATCTCGGCCAGCAGGCTGGCGTCGCCGCTTTGCCAATGGCCCTGCACGGCGCGCTGCACGTGCTGGCCGTCGATGACGAAGGGCCATTGGTTCAGGTGGGGCCCGGCGCTGTTGGTGATGAGGCGGTGTTGGGCCAGCTCGTCCGGGTGCGCGGGCAGGCCGTGGCGCGCGGCGTAGGCCGGCGCGGCGTAGAGCGCGCGGCGCAGCGGCCCCAGGGGCCGCGCCACCATCGCCTCGGGCGGGCGGGTGGCCGAGCGCAAGGCGATGTCGATGCCCTCGCGCACCAGATCGACTTCGCGGTCGGCGACCACCACGTCGACCTGCAGCTCGGGGTGGCGCTCGGCCAGCGCGCCCAGGCTGGGGATCAGCAGATGGCGCGCCACCAGGGTGCTGGCCGTCACCCGCACCAGGCCGCGTACGCGGCCGCTGCGGTCGGCGAACTCGGACTGCATCGCCTCCAGTGCCTGCTGGATGCGCTGGCCGTGCAGCACAAAGCTCTCGCCCTCGGGCGTCAAGCTCAGGCCCTGGGTAGAGCGGTGCACCAGCTTGGCGCCGCAGGCCTGCTCGATACGGGTGAGGGCACGCGAGATCTGGCTCACCGGCACCTCGCGCTCGCGCGCCAGCGCCGAAAGCGTGCCCAGCGCGGCCAGGCGCGCAAACAGGCGCAAGTCATCGAATGCCAACTCGTCCATGGCGGCGGATCCTACGCAGCGCACCGCCGGCAGGATGCCCCGGCACGGTTTGACCCCGGTCAAAGGCCGCGCCGGCCTTCCCCCCCACACTCGTGGGCATGCTTGAAGCCCGCCCCTTTGACATCCCGCGCTTTCTGGGCCGCCAGCCGCTGTTCAGCGCCATCGAGCCGGCCGCCCTGGAGCGCCTGGCCGCCAGCTGCCAGCTGCGCCGGCTGGAACGTGGGGCCATGGTCTTCCATGTGGGCGACCCCTGCGAGAGCTTCTGGATCACCGTCGTCGGCCAGGTGCGCCTGTACGTCATCGCCCCCAACGGCAACGAGAAAGTGATCGAGCTCATCGGCCCCGGCGGCAGCTTTGCCGAGGCGCTGATGTTCCTGGGCAAGCCCTGCCTGGTGAACGCCCAGGCTCTGGCCGACACCACCTTGCTGAACGTGCCGCGCCAGGCGGTGCTGGATGAGCTGGAGGCCGACCCCAAATTCGCCATGCGCATGCTCGCGGGCCTGAGCCGGCGCCTGCATGGCCTGGTGGCCGATGTGCAGGCCTATGCGCTGCAGTCCGGCATTCAACGCGTCATCGGCTACCTGCTGCGCGGCGCCGGCGACGAAGAGGCCGAACTGGTGGTCTCGCTACCCGTCAGCAAGGCCACGCTGGCCTCGCGGCTTTCTCTCACGCCCGAGTATTTCTCGCGCGTGCTGCGCGAGCTGGAAGACGCCGGCCTGATCCGCGTGGACCGGCGCGACATCCACATCCTGGATCCGCAGCAGCTGGCGAATTACCAGGCGGGGTAAGCACCGGACGGCCGCTCAGGCGCGCGGCCGCAGCTGCGTCAGTACGCCAACCCGCGCCAGCAACTCCCGGTCATTCCAAGGCTTCTTGAAGATGCCGTAGAGCCCCTTCACGTCCGCCACCCGGGCGCCCAGTTCCTCGTGGCCGGTGATGGCGACGATGGGCAGGTTTTCGGTGCGGATGTCGTTGCTGACATGCTGGATCAGCTCGAAGCCGTCCATCTCCGGCATCTCGAGGTCGGTGATCATCATCGCGAACCAGTGCTGGTTCAGCTGCTCCAGGGCCTCCTGGCCGTGACGGGCCACGGTGACGGCGAAGCCGGCGCCGGCCAGCAGCTTGCTGAGCTTGGCACGCACCACGGCGGAGTCGTCCACGATCAGCACCGGGGCCGGGCCGGCCTGGGCGGCGGGGCCGGGCAGGGCGTCGCTGGCGCGACGGCGCTGCACCGTGGGGGTGGCGGCGGGCTGCAGCGGGGTGCTGACCTCGTGCAGGGACGAGGCCGGTGCCTCGGCCGTGGTGCCGCCGTCCATCGGGCTCAGGAAGGGCGTGATCGCCGGGGCGGCGGGCTCGGCCGTGCGTGCCGCCGGGGCTTCGGGCGTGGCGACGGCGGTGCTGGCGGGCGCCTCGCTGCGCGGGGCCGGCGCGGCGCGCGGCGTGGGCGCGAAGCTCGGGGGCAGCGGATCGTTGCGGCTGTGCGACCAGTGCTCATCCTTCTGGTTGCGCATGGCGAGCAGCATCACCACGATGGCCAGGGGCACCAGGATCAAGAGGGGCAACAGGTATTCGCCCAGCATCGAGGGCAGGTCGAAGGACATCGGCAGCTCCAGCGTTCGGGGCGGATTCTCGATCAGCGGGCGGTGGTGGCCGCGGGCGTGCGTGGGCGCCGCTTCTGCGGGCCTTCCTGCGCGCCCTCCTTCGGCAGCGGCAGGGGGTGGCCCTGGGCCTGCGCCAGCGGGGGCAGGCCCAGGGTACGCGCCAGGGTTGGGGCCAGGTCGGCCGGCTGCACACGGGTCTTGACTTCGCCCTGGCCGAACCAGGCCGGACCCCAGAGCAGGATGGGTACCTGCTGGTCATAGGCCCAGGAGCTGCCATGGGTGCTGCCGGTGGGGCGGCTGCTGTACATCCAGCCCTCCAGCGGCACCAGGGCCAGCTGGCCGGTGCGCGGCGGGTACCAGCTCAGGCGCAGGGCCTGCAGATGCGGCTGGTCGGCGCGCGGGGCGGCGCTGCTGGCCAGATCGGCCTCGGGGTAGCTGGTGGCAATGCCCTCCAGCTGCTGCAGGAAGCCGGCGGCCGAACGCGTCACTGCGGCCATGGTCACACCCTTGGCGGCCAGGGCCGCTTCGTCGAACAACACGGTGCCGGCGGAGAGCCCGCGCGCCAGCTTGGGCAGGCCGAACTCGGCGGCCAGGTGGTTGTTCAGGGCGGTGAGCGCCGGCCCCACGGGCAGGCGGCCGCCGGGCAGGCCCTTGCTGCGGCGGTACTCGGGGGTATCCAGGAAGCCATGGTCGGCGCTCAGCGCCAGCGCGTAGCGGCCGGCGCCCACTTCGCGGTCCAGCTCGCGGAAGAAACCCTGCAGCAGGCGGTCCACCTGCAGCAGGTGGTCGTGCGAGAGCCGCGACTCGGGGCCGAAGACGTGGTTGATGTAGTCGTGGCTGGAGAGGCTGACGGTCAGCACATCGGGAATGTCGTCCTGGCCCAGGCCTTCGTTGCGCAGCGCGGCGAGCGCGAATTCGAGCGTGAGCTGGTCGCCGAAGGGCGAGGTCAGCACATCGGTGAAGAAGCGCTCGCCCGGCGCCTCCATGCCGGCGCCCAGGGTGGCGGGCAGGCGCTTGCCAAAGCCGGCCTGGCCCTGCCAGGGCTGGCCGTCGGGGCTGGAGCCGGCGTAATCGGCCTCGGGGCGCAGGGGCTTCCACTCGGCATGCCAGAAGCGCTCGGCGTTGCGCTTGGCATTGAAGGCGTTCACCCAGGCCGGGTGCTGCTGCATGTAGTAGGTGGTGGAGGTGAAGCGCCCGGTCTCGCTGCGGTACATGTAAGCCACGCCCTTGTGGCCGGCGGGCAGGATGGCGCCGCGGTCCTTGCCCGAGACCCCGATGACCTTGGCGGCCGGCTCGTGCGTGCGCAGCGCGTCACCAAAGGTTTCCACCAGCAGGTTCTTCGGGCTGGTGCCGGCATCGGGGGCGGTGCGGCCCTCCAGGTAGCGGTGCGCGCGGTCCTCGGTGTTGTAGACCGGGGCGCCGGTGGCGCGGTCCAGCCATTCGTTGCCGACGATGCCGTGCCGCGCCGGGTGCGCGCCGGTGGCCAGGGTGGCGTGGCCGGCGGCGGTGACGGTGTGGGCGTGCGCGTAGAAGGCCTGGCTGTAGCTCACCCCATGGTCCAGGAAGCGGCGCAGGCCGTCCGGGCCGAACTGGGGCTTGAAGGTCTGCACCTGGCGCATCGGCAGGCCGTCGATCACCAGCAGAACGACCAGGCGCGGACGCTCGGCGGCGTGATCGGCGGCGCTGGCGGCGGCGTGGGCAAACAGGGACAGGGCGGCTAGGGCCGTGGCGGCAATTCGGCGCATGGCGGCGGAGGGGGAGCGGGCGGAAGGCGCGATTGTGGCCGCGCCGCCTTCTCAAAAGTCGCAGCGCGGCGGCCTGTTCGCGGGGGGCAGCGTGTCCTGCCGGGTGGCTCCTTGAGCACGCAGGGCCGCCACGGTGGCGGCTAGCTCGGCCGGGCTGCGCGTGGCGCCGGCCTCATGGATCACCCAATCCACCTCGAAGGCCTCGCCCTGCAGCGGCCCGCCGCTGCGCAGGCCGCCGGGCGAGACCCAGTGGCTGAGCGCCAGCGCCATGGGCTGGCGCGGGATGGTGCGGCCGGCATGGCGGGCGATCTCCTGGCCATCCACGAACCAGCGGCTGCCTGCGGGCGTGTTCTGCACAGTGAGCTGCAGCCAGCGCCCGCCCAGCTCATCGGCGCGCTCGGCCATTTCGTTGTGCGCGTCCCAGGGTTCCAGGCGCACGGTCTGCCAGGCAACGGCGTACAGGCGCGTGCTGGCGCTGCCCCAGCCCCCATTCGGCAGGTACTCCCAGTCCAGTTCGCTGAACAGCGGGTCGTAGTCGAAGCGCAGCGGGCTGACTTGGAACACCGCCTGCACCACCGGGTCGCCGCCCAGGCGGCGCGAGCTGAAGCGCACGCGGGCGCTGGTGGTGCCCCAGAGCTGCTGCTGGGGGCGGCAGAGCTGGCTTTGCACCGTGCCGGCAGGCGTGCCGTCGGTGCGGGTGTGCAGGCGCAAGAGCCGGTTGCCGGGCTGGGCCGGGTCGTCCAGCAGCTCCAGCGCCGCCGGGTCCCAGCGCGCGCCGGGCACGCCCGGGTGGCCGGGGCTGCTGCGCAGCAGCCAGCCCTGGGCGGCCAGCTGGTCGCGGTCGGCCTGGCTGAAGTCGTCGAAGAACAGCGCGCCGGCGGCCAGCGCCAGGCTCGCAATCACGCCGCCACCGGGGTGGGCGCCGGCACCCGCCGGCGCACCCAGGCCCAGAGCAGCAGCACCGGCAGGCCGGCCACCAGGGTCCAGGCGAAGAAGGCCTGGTAGCCCAGGGCCTGCTCGATGTCGCCGCTGATCGTCTTGCTGAAGATGAAGCCCAGCTGCATCACGCCGCTGCCCAGCGCGTAATGCGCGGTGGTGAAGCGGCCCGGGGCGACCACCTGCATGATGTAAAGAATCATGCCGACGAAGCCGAAGCCGTAGCCGGCCATCTCCACGGTGATGGCGGCGCTGATGGCGAACAGATCGGTGGGCAGGGCGCGCGCCAGGCCGAAGAAGACGGCGTTGGGCACCATCATGGCCAGGATCAGCGCCGGCATGGCGCGCTTCAGGCCCAGCGCGGCGGTGAAGGTGCCGCCCAGGATGGAGCCGACCAGGAAGGCCGCCGTGCCCGCCGTGCCGTAGATGCCGCCCACCTGCTCGGTCGTCAGCCCCAGGCCGCCCTGGGCGCGCGGCTCGATCAGGAACAGCGGCCCGATGGTCTGCACCTGGCCTTCCGCAAAGCGGAACAGGATGATGAAGAGGAAGGCGATGCCGATGCCGGGCTTCTTCAGGAAATCCGCCACCACGTCGATGAAGTTGGCCCACAGCTCGGCGCGCGCCGGCGGCGTGCCGATGGCCGGCGGCAGCACCTTGGCGTTCCAGGCCGCCAGCCCGGCCAACAGCACGGCCAAGCCGACAAAGATGATCGACCAGGCGTTCATCACGCCATGGCGGCGCTCCAGCCAGCCGGCCAGCACCAGCAGGCCGCCCAGGGTCAGGAACTTGCTGGCGTTGAAGAAGGCGCCCTGCCAGCCGGCGTAGGCGGCCTGCTGTTTGGCGTCCAGCTCGGCCATGTAGAGGCCGTCGCAGGCGATGTCGTGCGTGGCGCTGGCATAGGCGAGCACGAAGAACACGGCGATGCTGAGCGCGAACCAGGCCGGTGCCTGTAGCGCCAGCGCCAGCAGGGCCAGGCCCGCGGCGCCGGTGAACTGCGCGATCACGACCACGCGCTTCTTGCTGGCCACCAACTCGATCAGCGGGCTCCACAGGGGCTTCAGCGCCCAGGCCAGCCCGAGCAGGCCGGTCCAGCGCGCGATGGTGGCGTTGTCCACGCCCATGTTCTTGAACATCAGGCCGGCAATCAGCATGACGACGAAGAACTGCAGGCCCTGCACGAAGTACAGGCTGGGCACCCAGCGGATCGGGTTGGTCTTCATGGCTTACTGCTCCAGCGCGGCGACCGGCGCCTTGCCCTGCGCCTGCAGCTCGCCCGCCAGCCAGCGGCGCAACGCCGCCAGCATGGGCCGCTGGTAGCCCCAGCTCAAGAGCGTGGGCACGGGCAGGTCCAGGGCCTGGAAGGGGTTCCAGAGGGCGATGTGCAGATCGACCGGCCAATTCGCCGCCTCGGCATAGCGGCCGCGGCGGTTGCTCACCAGCACGTTGACGCGGCCGTCGCGCGGGATGTCCGCGACGCGCAGTTGGCCGAGGTCGGGCACATGCAGCCACTCGATGTCGGCACCCGCCGGCCAGAGCGTCGCCACTTCCTCGGCGCTCAGGCCGGCCTCGCTGACGCCATCGCTGACCACGGCCTTTTGCGTGATGACGCGCAGCGCACCGCGCGGGGCCTGGGCGCCGCGCAGGGCGGTCAGTGCCGCCGCGCAGGTCTCGTGCATCAGGGCTTCGTCGGCCACGCGCTGGGCGTCCGGGTAGTCGCGCAGCGCGGCGGGGTAGCGCGCGGCCAGCGCGTCCACGCGGGCCACGGCCTGCTGGGCGGCATTCACCGCAATGCGGCCATCCTGCAGCGCATCGGCCACCGCTTCCAGCGTGGCCACCTGCTCGTCCACCGTGCCCTGCGCCAGCACCAGGTCCGCCCCGGCCTGCAGGGCCAGCACCGCGGCCTTGGCGTGGCCCCAGCGGTCGGCAATGGCGCGCATCATCAGCGCGTCGGTGATGACCACGCCCGCAAAGCCGATGCGTTGGCGCAGCAGCTCGGTGAGGAAGAAGCTTGAGAGCGTGGCGGGCAGCTCGGCGTCCAGCTGCGGGTAGACGATGTGGGCCGTCATCAGCGCGGGGGCTTGGTCTTTCAGTGCGCGGAAGGGGCGCAGCTCCAGCGCCTCCAGCTCGGCCAGGCTCTTGTCCACCTGCGGCAGGGCGTGGTGCGAGTCCTCGTGGGTGTCGCCATGGCCGGGGAAATGCTTCACGCAGCAGGCCACGCCCTCGCGCAGGCTGCCGGCCATCCAGGCGCTGGCCAGGCGCGCCACCTCGTCGGGATTCTCGGAAAAGCTGCGCTCGCCGATCACCGGGTTGGCGGGGTTGTTGTTGACGTCCAGCACCGGCGCGAAGTTCCAGTTCACGCCCAGGTGCGCCAGCCCGCGCGCCACCGCTGCGCCGATCTGTTCGGCGCGCTCGCTGCTGCCGATCGAACCCAAGGCCATGGCGGACGGCGCCACCGGGATGAAGGTGGCACGCGACACCGCACCGCCCTCCTGGTCGATGGCGATCAGCGCCTTGGCGCCCAGGCGTTCGTGCAGCGCGGCACACAGGGCACGCGTGCCCGCCACGCCGCTCAAGTTGCGGCGGAACAGGCAGACCGCGCGCAACGGGTAGCGCGCCAGCAGGCCTTCCGTGGCCGCGTCCAGCGCGGTGCCGGGCACGTCGATCATCACCAGCTGCGCGGCGAGTTGCAGGGCTTCGTTGTGGGTCATGGCTTAGGCGCGTGTGATGAGGCTGGGTCTCGGTCCGATCAAGTGCCACCGCGGAACCGGCTTTGCCGGGCCGCTGGTGGCGCCCCCTGGGGGGAGGCGGCGCAGCCGCTTCGGGGGGGTCAACTCGTCTTCGTGACCTTGGACAAGTGACGGGGGCGGTCGGGGTCGAAGCCGCGCGCACGCGCCAGCTGCTCCACCATCGGGTAGAAGCTCTGCACCGCGGCGATCGGGTCCAGGTGCTCATGGCCGGTGGTGACGAGCGGCAGGTCCGCGCCCGGCGTGCCGGCCGGGGCGGCCAGCAGCACGGTGGCGCCGCGTTCGCGCAGGCGGCCGGCCAGTTCGACCAGCTGCGCCTGCGCCGGGCCGCGCGGCGCGAACACCAGAGCCGCGAAGCCGCTGCCCACCAGGGCCATCGGGCCATGCTGCACTTCGGCGCCCGAGAAGGCCTCGGCCGAGACCGAGCAGGTCTCCTTGAACTTGAGCGCCGCTTCTTCGGCAATCGCCAGCGCCGGGCCGCGGCCGATGACGAACAGGCGGTCCACCTGGCGCAGCGGCTCGATGGCGGCGCTCCAGTCCAGCGCGGCGGCTTCGCGCAGGCGTGCCGGCAGGTCCTGCAGGGCCTGCTTGAGCACCGCGTCGTCCTGCCAATGCGCGACCAGGCGGGCGCCGGCCACCAGCTGGGCGATGTAGCTCTTGGTGGCGGCCACGCTGTTCTCGGGGCCGGCGCGCAGCGGCAGCACGAACTCGGCTGCACGCGCCAGCGGTGACTCGGCGTCGTTCACAAAGGCGGCCGTGCGGGCGCCACCGGCACGCAGGTACTCGATCGGCGCGATCAGGTCCGGGCTCTGGCCCGACTGGCTGAACGACAGGCCCGCCACGCCCTTGCATTGCAGCGGGCTGTTGTAGAGCGTGACCAGGGACATCGGCAGCGAGGACACCAGCACACCCAGCCGCGCCATCACGAGGTAGGCGAGGTAATGCGCGGCGTGGTCCGAGCTGCCGCGGGCGATGGTGGCCAGCGCGGCGGGCGGGGCCTCGCGCAGGCTGGCACCCAGGGCGGCATAGACCTCGGCGTCATGCGCCAGCAGCTCGGCCACGCGTTCGGGGGCGCTGCGGCATTCCTGCGCCATCAGCGTGGGGGTGTGGTGTTCAGCCGGCATCGCGCTCAATCCGTTCTCCTTCGACATAAGTGGCCTGCAGCTGCAGGTCGGCATCCAGTTCCACCAGGTCGGCCCAGTGGCCGCTCTGCAGCGCGCCGCGGTCCGCCAAGCCCAGGTAGCGCGCCGCCTGCGTGCTGCAGCGGCTGCTCGCCTCGGCCAGGCTCAGGCCCAGGGCCTCGACGAGGTTGCGCAGCGCCTGGTCCAGGGTCAGCGTGCTGCCGGCCAGGGTGCCGTCGGGCAGGCGCACGCCGCCCAGGCACTTGGTGACAAGGTGGCGGCCCAGGCGGTACTCGCCATCGGGCATGCCGGCGGCGGCGGTGGAATCGGTGACGCAGAACAGGCCCGGAATGGCGCGCAGCGCGGCGCGGATGGCGCCGGGGTGCACATGGATCAGGTCCGGAATGAGCTCGGCATGCTGGGCGTGCGCCAGCGCCGCGCCCACCATGCCGGGCTCGCGGTGGTGCAGGCCCGTCATGGCATTGAACAGATGCGTGAAGCCCTGGGCGCCGGCCTGCAGCGCGGCCACGCCGTCTTCGTAGCGGCCGCTGCTGTGGCCGATCTGCACGCGCATGCCGGCCTCCACCAGCTGCGGGATCAGCTCCAGATGGCCGGGCAGTTCGGGCGCCAGGGTGATGAGGCGGATGGGTGCCAGCGCATGCAGGGCCTGCAGCTCGTCCAGCGCCAGGGCTTTCGCGTAATCGGGCTGCGCGCCCAGCCGGCCGGGGTTGATGTAGGGCCCTTCCAGATGCACGCCGAGCACGCGCGCCTCGCCCGCGCCGCGCTGCGCGCAGGCCGGGGCCAGCGCGGCCAGCGCGCTGCGGATCTCATCCAGCGGCGCCGTCATCGTGGTGGCCAGCAGGGCGGTGGTGCCGTGGCGCGCATGGGTGCGCGCCAGCTGGCGCACGGCCGCGCCGCCTTCCATCGTGTCCGCCCCGCCGCCACCGTGCACATGGGTGTCGATGAAGCCGGGCAGGTAAAGCGGCAGGCCGGATTCGCGCGCCTGGTCTTCCGTCTGCGCCACGCCATCCAACGCGGCGATGCGGCCGTCCGCGCCGATGGCGAGCTGGCCGCGCACGAAGCCGGCCGGCGTCAGGAACTGGCCCTGCAGGTTCGTCATGCCGGGTCTCGGCGCATCTCGGCGACGAAGTCGTAGTAGTCGCTGCGGCAGTAGGAATGCGTCAGCTCCACCGCCTTGCCCGAGGCCACATAACCCACGCGGGTGATGAAGAGCACCGCGGCGCCGGTCTGTACTTCCAGCAGGCCGGCCAGCTTGGCGTCGGCATTGATGGCGCGGATGTGCTGCAGCGCGCGCACGGGGGCCTGGCCGGTGTGCGAAAGGTGGGTGTAAAGCGAGGCGCTGACGGCCTCGGGCTCGGGCAGCACCGATTCGGGCAGCACGCTGACCTCGAAGGCCATCACCACGCCATCGGCCAGGCGCTGGCGCTCCAGGCGCGCCACGCGCTCACCGCTCTTCAGCTCCAGCGCAATCTGCTCGTCCGGCCCGGCGGCCACGAAGCCGCGGCTGAGCCAGCGCGATTGCGGCACAAAGCCGCGCTGGTGCAGCTCTTCCGAGAAGCTGGACAGGCGCGTGAGCGGCTGCTCCAGGCGCGGCGCGATGTAGTTGCCCGAGCCGCGCTTGCGCACGATCAGCCCTTGCTCCACCAGGCGCTCGATGGCCTTGCGCGCAGTGACGCGCGAGAGGTTCAGTTCCTCCGCCAGCACGCGCTCGCTGGGCAGCGCCTCGTTGGCCTGGTAGCGGCCTTCGTTGATGGCCTTGGCCAGCGCCACCGCCAGCTGCAGGTATAGCGGCGAGGAGGACTGTTCGTCGGCTTGGAATTCCAGCACCTGCTTGGGCATGGGTGGGTCCTTCAGTTGAATGCGGTTTGCAGCAGGCGCAGCGCGCCGTCCATGGCGTCGCCTTGCGCGGCCACCAGGCGTTCGCGCAGCGCGGCGCTGAAGCGCGGCGCCAGGCGCTGGGCCACGCTGCCGCTCAGCACCAGAGGCAGGGCGCCTTCGGGGTCCACGGCGTGCACCATGTCTTCCAGCTGCTGCACGGCCGCGCTCAGCAGTTGCTGCGCCTTGGGGTCGGATTCGGCGTGTTCAAACACCAGCGGGGCCAGGCTGGCAAAGCGCGCCTGGCCGGCCTGCGCCTGCCAGGCCAGCAGGTCTTCGGCACTGGTGCCCAGCAGGGCCCAGACGGCACGCGCCAACGTGCCCGTGGCGTCGCGGCCATCCAGCGCGCGCTGGGCGTGGCGCAGCGCGGCCTTGCCCAGCCAGGCGCCGCTGCCCTCGTCGCCATTCAGCCAGCCCCAGCCGCCGGCCTGGCGGCGGCTGCCGTCGGCGCCGTGTGCCAGGGCGATCGAGCCGGTGCCGGCGATCAAGAGCGCGCCCGGGCGGCCGGCATGGGCGCCGAGCACGCCGGTCACGGCATCGCCCTCCAGCGCCACGCGCGCAAAGCCGGGGTTGCCCGCCACGAAGGCGGCGGCGAGGGCGGGATTGTTGGCGCCGGACAGGCCCAGGCCGAGTGCGCAGTCGGCGGGCGTGACCGTTCCCAGCCCGGCGGCCTGGGCGGCGGCCTGCACCGCCTGCTGGATGTGTTCCCAGGCCTGCTCCAGCCCCTGGCCCAGCGCCGAGGGGCCGGCCTGGCCCTCGCCCAGCGCGTGGCCGCCGGCGTCAAACAGGCGCGCCCGGGTGTGGGTGCCGCCACCGTCCACGCCGATCCAGAAGCGGACCGGCACGGCGGCCGAACCGGCCGCACCGGCCAGAAAGGGGGAGGAAGGGGGCGTGGAGGGCTGCATTTCGGATACCACTCTAATACCAACCATTGGCATGGTCAATTGGTACTTAAGTGGAATCTTGAAACGCGCCTAGACTGGGCTCTTGCGGCGCAGCGGTCCGATTCTGGCTTGCATCGCTATCCTGCGTTCCGCTTCCGCCCATCACTTTTTGTCTGCGCCCCCGTGCTGCCCGAACTCAGCCCCTCTTCCGAGCATGCGACCGCCCTGCGTGGGCGCCTTTCCAAGGTGGCGCAGCGCCACCCGGACAGCGCCCTGCGCCGCCTGCAGGCGCTTGAGGAGCGCCTGCGCGGCCGCGGCGAGCAGGCGGCGGCGCTGGACGCGCTCTACCTGCGCTTCTACCTGCTGGAGCACCGCGGCCGCGCGCTGGAACTGGCCGAGGCCCTGCAGGCCGGCGCCCGCGAGGCCCAGGCCCTGGGCCTGCGCCACCAGGCCGCCCGCCTGGCCGAGGCGCTGGGCCGCGTGGCCTACCAGCAGGGCCATTACCTGCAGGCCACCGAGCAATGGTCACAGGCGCTCGACCAGGCCGAGGCCGTCAAAGACCTGCGCGCGGCCGTGGCGGCGCGCATCGGCCTGGGCCAGATCCACTACGCCATGGGCGCCTGGAGCAGCGGCCTGCGCTTTCACCGCGACGCCGCCCAACAGCTCAAGCCGCTCAACGACAGCTACCTGGCCGCCAAGGTGGCGCTGAACCTGGGCGTGGGCCATCTGGAGCTGGGCCAGCTGGAAGATGCCGAGCGCCAGTTCAGCCACGGCCTGGCGGCCGCGCGCCGCGGCGAGCACCGCGAATTCGAGGCCGAGGCCCATTGGTACCTGGCGCGTGCGGCGCTGGCGCGCGGCGAACTGGCCTGGGCCACCGCTGACTGCCGCCTGGCCCTGCGCATTGCCGGCCAACTGCAACACCACTGGCTGGAAGCCGCCGCCAGCCGCACCTGGACCGAGATCGCCCTGGCCCGCGGCGACGAGGCCGCCGCGATTCGCAGCAGCGAACACGGGCTGGAACTGGCCGAGCGCATCCAGAGCAAACCGCAGCAGCGCCAGGCGCATCTGCAGCTGGCGCGGCTGCTGGAGAAGCGAGGCGATCTGGCGGGCGCGCTGCGGCATTTGTGGCGGCATGTGGAGCTGGGGGCGGAGCTGGAGCGGCAGGCGCCGAATGCCGGGCTGCTGGCGGCGGCAGAGCCGGCGCCGAGTACGCCGAGTAGCCGCTAGGCTGGGCTTGCGAACTCCGTGAGACCCCGCCGGGTCTCGCCCCGGCAGGCGAATTCCTTTTGGCTTGACCCAAAAGGAACCAAAAGGTCACCTGATTAGTAATGAGCCTCAGCAGGCCCACGCCATGAGCCACCTGGCCCGTAGTCTGACCTCCGTTGCACAGCGGAGCTCAGGCCATGACGGTCAATTCCATCCAATTTCAGCCTGGCATGTCCTTGCCCGAATTCATGGCCGCCTTCGGGTCCGAAGCGCAGTGCTCTGAGGCTTTGAAGGCGGCGCGCTGGCCGACAGGCTTTCGCTGTCCGCGCTGTGACCGCCCCGAACACTATGTCGTCGGCCATGGCGCCCGGCGGCATTTCCAGTGTCAGAGCTGCCGCCACCAGACCTCTCTGACGGTTGGCAGCCTGTTTGAGCACACCAAGCTGCCCCTGCGCATTTGGTTCCTAGCCATTTACCTCCTCAGCCAGGCCAAGACAGGGCTGTCGGCCCTGGCGCTCAAGCGCCAACTCGGTGTGAGTTACCCCACCGCATGGGCGCTGCATCACAAGATCAATCACGCCATGGCCTCGCGCG
>NZ_JAYRMO010000048.1:0-26608 GCF_041912635.1 Inhella sp. | reverse complement strand
CATGGTGATCACTCCTCGAACCCCGCCCTCCTGTGGATATCTCGGGCAGGGTAGGTTGAACACCTGGGTCACATTTGGGTCGGCAGGGCCCTCACGGGTGGGTCAAATTTCAGTCGGCGCCAACAGCGCCAAGGGGTATTCCCAGACTGTCGTGGCGACGGCGTAGATGGCTTTCAGTCGGTCGATGTCTCGGTCCACCGTGCCCGGTGCGACCACATCCAAGCGGTCGTTGATGTAGTTCTCAATGTCGACGGTGGTGATGTCAGCCAGCGGCTTGTGAATCCAAGCAAGCTCTTCGCTGCTTCGGCGCATCTGGAACTTGGGCGCACGTGCGGAACGACCTTCGGTGCGCTGTGCATCGCGGTACTGCTCCAGCAATCGGATGCCCGCTGGCCCGCTGTCTTCGAGCCAGCCCTCGAGGCAATACGACGTCACTCGGTGACTCTTGTGTTTTGGCGACTCCTCTTGAAGGTACTTCACGATGAGTTGGGCGAGCGACACCTTCAAGGACTTGGTGTACTCCACGAACAGCCCTCGGCTGCGCTCGTCGGTGGTTTTGGAGATGAACTGCTCGGCCTTTTCGCGGCTCGCGAACTTGGCGCTTTCATGCTTGTGGCCCTTGTCGCGAATCCGAACGAGCCACCTCTCGTCAAGCTGTTCCACCCGGGGCTTGAACCCCTGGTCACGCAATGCGTGCACGTAGGCCTTGGCGGCCTCGAACTTGTTGAAGGGGAAGTGCTGGGTCAGGTCGTCGCGATTGCGTACCTGGACACGGTAGCGACTGCGGTTGGTGAGGTCTGCCATGGGAATCTCCAAGTTGAAAGGAGACTCCTGAAGCCAAACAGGTTTAGCCATCCCGAGGTGACCTGTGCCAACCATGTCTGTTCTTGAGGAACAGATTTGGAACAGAACCCCGGAAATGCAAGAAGCCGCGGAGTCCGCGGCTTCTGCAAGTCCTTGATAAACAAGGGAATTTTGGTCGGGGTGAGAGGATTCGAACCTCCGGCCTCTACGTCCCGAACGTAGCGCTCTACCAGGCTAAGCTACACCCCGATTTGTCTTGACCTCGGGCGTTGCACCTAAGGCGGTCTCAAGACGATCTATCTACCGACCGAGCCGAAAATTCTAGCAGACTTTTTGTCCACTTGTTAAGGGGCAAAAAATTCAAGCTGTCCGCGGCGCGCGCAGCTTCTTGGCGGGCGACAGTGCGGGTGGCTTCCAGGGCGCCACTGCGGGTGACGATCTCAACCACTTGAGCGAGCTTCTCCTCTTCGCCGTTGAGTACGGCTTGTCGAAGCAGGTCTCGCTCCGTCGCGCCGCAGCGTGACATCGCCAGCAGGATGGGGAGTGTTGGCTTGCCCTCTCTGAGGTCGTCCCCTACGTTCTTGCCGAGCGTGGCTGCGTCGCCTTCGTAGTCCAGGATGTCGTCCACCAGTTGGAATGCGGTTCCCATCGCGCGGCCGTACTGCGCGGCTGCCTCTTCCTGTTCGCGAGGGGCATCGGAAAGCAGAGCACCCAGGCGTGCGCTCGCCTCAAAGAGTTTGGCGGTCTTGTAGCGAATGACCTGCAGATAGCGCTCAACGGTTGTATCTGGGTCGTGCACGTTGAGCAGTTGGAGCACCTCCCCCTCGGCGATCACATTCGTGGCTTCGGCCAGCACATCGAGAACGCGCATGCGGTTTACTGCCACCATCATCTGGAAGGCGCGCGAGTACAGGAAGTCGCCCACCAGAACGCTCGCGGCATTGCCGAACAAGGCATTTGCTGTTTGCTTGCCTCTGCGCAGGGCGGACTCATCAACCACATCGTCATGCAGCAGCGTGGCGGTGTGGATGAATTCCACGACCGCAGCCAATTCATGTCGATGGCCGCCCGGGTCGCCCAGGGCGTTGGCGAACATCAGCAACAGCTTGGGGCGCATGCGCTTCCCGCCGGCATGCACGATGTAGCCGGAAATTTGATTGATCAGGGCGACATCAGACTGCAGGCGCCGCCCAATCACGCGGTCCACTTCCTGCATTTCTGCGCTGAGGGCTTCCAATGTGGTGGCGTGTTCGTCAGCGCTGATCTGGGCTTGCACTCTGTACTCGGAGGGACGGCTTGGACTTTTGATTATAGAAAGAGGCTATCGCCGGGCTGAGCCAGCTCTTGGCTGCATCGCCGGTGCGGTGCCTGCCTTGATCCGCTGTGCTAGACTAGCAGGCTCTTTGCCGTGTTGGCATGGAGTGGCGCGCCTGCGCGCCATGCATTTCTGAAAGAGGTCAAACATGTACGCGGTCATAAAAACCGGTGGCAAGCAATACAAGGTTGCTGCTGGCGAAAAGATCAAGGTAGAACAGATTGCTGCGGACGTTGGCCAAGAGATCGTGATCGACCAGGTGCTTGCCGTTGGCAATGGCGCCGAACTCAAGGTCGGCACGCCCTTGGTGACGGGTGCAACGGTCAAGGCTACCGTGGTGGCTCATGGCAAGCACGACAAGGTGCGCATCTTCAAGATGCGTCGTCGCAAGCACTACAAGAAGAGCCAAGGTCATCGTCAAACTTACACCGAGCTGCACATCAGCGCGGTGAACGGCTGAGCCGTCAGCACTTAGGAGTCAGCAATGGCACAGAAAAAAGGCGGCGGCTCGACGCGAAACGGCCGCGATTCCAAGCCCAAGATGCTGGGTGTGAAGGCCTTCGGTGGCCAGATGGTCAGCGCCGGCTCGATCATCGTGCGTCAGCGTGGTACCAAGTTCCACCCGGGCACCAATGTGGGCATCGGCAAGGATCACACCTTGTTCGCGCTCACCGATGGTCACGTCAGCTTTGCCGTCAAGGGCGAACTGGGCCGTCACACGGTGTCGATCGTCGCGGCCTGAGCCCCGGCGTTTGACCCATCAGAAGGCCCCGCACCGCGGGGCCTTCTCATTTTCTGCAGTGCTCTCTTGATCGGGTGCTGCGGCGCCCTGGCCTAGGATGGCGGGCTGCAGCCGGGAGAGGCTCATGAAATTTGTAGACGAAGTCACCATCGATGTGGCCGCCGGCAATGGTGGTTCGGGGTGCGCCAGCTTTCGGCGCGAAAAGTTCATTCCCTTCGGCGGGCCGGATGGGGGCGACGGTGGGCGGGGGGGTAGCGTGTACGCGATTGGCGATCGCAGCCTGAACACGCTCATCGACTTCCGCTACGCACGCCGCCATGAGGCGCGCAATGGGGAGGCTGGCCGAGGTTCTGACTGCAACGGTGCGGCGGCCGAAGACATCGTGTTGCGCATGCCGGTCGGCACCATCGTGCGCGATGTCGAGACCGATGAGATCGTCGCCGAGTTGCTGGAACCGGATCAAAAGGTGCTGCTGGCCAAGGGTGGAGACGGGGGTTTTGGCAATCTTCATTTCAAGAGCAGCACCAACCGTGCTCCGCGTCAGAAGACGCCTGGCTGGCCGGGTGAGGCCAAGACGCTGAAGCTGGAGCTGCGCGTGCTGGCCGACGTGGGTCTGCTGGGGCAGCCCAATGCGGGCAAATCCACGCTCATTGCCGCGGTCTCGAACGCCCGGCCGAAGATTGCCGATTACCCGTTCACCACGCTGTATCCCAATCTGGGAGTGGTCCGCGTTGCGCCGGAAAAGAGTTTCGTGATGGCCGACATTCCCGGCCTGATCGAGGGTGCGGCTGAGGGTGCGGGGTTGGGGCATCAGTTCCTGCGACATCTGCAGCGCACGCGGGTCCTGCTGCATCTCGTAGATTTCGCCCCGCTGGACGAAGGCGTGGATCCGGTGGCAGAAGCCAAGGCGATCGTGGCCGAACTGAAGAAGTACGACCCCGAATTGCACGCCAAGCCTCGCTGGCTGGTGCTCAACAAGGTCGACATGGTGCCCGCCGAGGAGCGGGAAGCGAAGGTCAAGGACTTTCTCAAGCGCTTCAAGTGGAAGGGGCCGGTCTATGTCATCTCTGGCCTGACGCGCGAGGGCTGCGAGCCCCTGCTGCGCGATCTCTACGAGTACGTGGCAGCGCAGAAGAACGCCCCGATCCCCGAGCCCGATCCCCGCTTCGACTCATGACCCCCTTTGCCCCTCTGCAAGGTGCCCGGCGCATCGTCATCAAGATCGGTTCCAGCCTGGTCACGGACGAAGGCCGTGGTGTGGATGCGAAGGCGATTGCCGATTGGTGTCGCCAGCTCAGTGAACTGGCGGAGCAGGGGGTCGAGGCGCTCATCGTGTCCAGTGGCGCCATCGCCGAAGGCATGAAGCGGCTGGGCTGGCGAGAGCGGCCCAAAGAGGTGCATGCACTCCAGGCTGCGGCGGCGGTGGGGCAGATGGGCCTGGCGCAAATCTACGAGACCTGCCTGCGCGAGCTGGGCCGTGCCAGTGCCCAGGTCTTGCTGACCCACTCCGACTTGTCCGATCGGGAGCGCTACCTCAATGCGCGCAGCACCTTGCTGACCCTGCTGCAGCACCGGGTTTTGCCGGTGATTAACGAGAACGACACCGTCGTCAATGACGAGATCAAGTTCGGAGACAACGACACCCTTGGGGCGCTGGTCACCAACCTGATCGAGGCCGATGCCTTGGTGATCCTGACGGACCAGCGCGGCCTGTACTCGGCCGACCCACGCAAGAACCCTGAGGCGCAGCTCATCCAGTTCGCGCGTGCGGGGGATCCGGCGTTGGCGCAGATGGCGGGAGGCGCGGGCTCGTCCATCGGTCGCGGTGGCATGTTGACCAAAGTGTTGGCGGCCGAGCGTGCTGCCCGCAGCGGCGCCGCCACCGTGATTGCCTATGGGCGTGAGCCGGACGTGTTGCTGCGCCTGGCTCGCGGCGAGGCGATCGGCACAGCTCTCAAGGCCGCTCTGCCCAAGCGAGCCGCGCGCAAGCAGTGGATGGCGGACCACCTGCAGTTGCGTGGCCGTGTCACGGTGGATGAAGGGGCCCAGCGCGCGCTGCGCAGCGAAGGCCGCAGTCTGCTGCCTGTGGGCGTGCGCGACGTCAGTGGCGAATTCCACCGCGGCGACGTGATTGCTGTGCTCGATGCGCAGGGCAATGAATGCGCGCGCGGCCTCGCGAACTACGCCGCGGCCGAGGTGCGCCTGCTGGCCGGGCGCGGGAGCCAAGAGATCGAGGCCCTGCTCGGCTATGTGGCCGAGCCGGAGCTGATCCACCGCGACAACCTGGTGCTCAGCGCGGCGTAGTGGCTTCGTCTTCGGGGGGCGCAGTGCCTTCCGATTGCGCGGCGGCGTCCAACGCATGCGCGGAGCGTGCCACCGAGCCGTAAGGCGAGCGCGGTGCCGCTTCACCGCGCACCGGGGCGCGCAGCCCGCCGCGCAGGAAGCGGTTGTGCGGATGCTGGCGCGGCAGGAAGCGCGCCAGCTCGTTCAGGGCCAATTCGTACACGCCGCGCTTGAACTCGATCACGGCCTCCAGCGGCACCCAGTACTCGTTCCAACGCCAGGCGTCGAACTCGGGGTGGTCGGTGGCGCGCAGGTTCAGATCACTGTCGTGGCCCAGCAGCTGCAGCAGGAACCAGATCTGTTTCTGGCCCTTGTAATGGCCGCGCGCTTCGCGCCGGATGTAGTGATCGGGCACCTCATAGCGCAGCCAGTCGCGTGTGCGCGCCACGATGCGCACATGCTCGCGTGTCAGCCCCACTTCCTCGTGGAGCTCCCGGTACATCGCCTGCTCAGGCGTCTCTCCGTGCTTGATGCCGCCTTGCGGAAACTGCCAGCTGTGTGTCCGGATGCGTTTGCCCCAGAACACCTGGTTCTTGTTGTTGAGCAGGATGATGCCGACGTTGGGCCTGAAGCCTTCCCGGTCGAGCATAATCAACCTCGAATTTTTGAACTGTCTTGATTGTGCACCCCTATGGGGGGGCTCTCAGGGCAGTGAAATCCTCAATCCCCTTGTCTGACGCGGGCTTGCTGTGTTGCGCGGCAGGCCCTTTTTGCTTTTAGATCCCGCCATGAAAGCCTCGCAGTTCCTGATCTCCACGCTCAAGGAAGCCCCCGCGGACGCCGAGATCGTCAGCCACAAGCTGATGATGCGCGCCGGCCTGATCAAGCGACTCGGCGCTGGCATCTACAACTACATGCCCATGGGCCTGCGCGTGATCCGCAAGGTCGAGGCCATCATCCGCGAGGAGATGGGCCGCGCCGGCAGCATCGAGATGCTGATGCCCGTGGTGCAGCCGGCCGAGCTCTGGCAGGAAACCGGCCGCTTCGACAAGATGGGCCCCGAGCTGCTGCGCGTGAGGGACCGCCATGGTCGCGACTTCATCATCCAGCCCACCAGCGAAGAGGTGATCACCGACGTCGCCCGGCAGGAGCTGCGCAGCTACAAGCAGCTGCCCAAGAACCTGTATCACATCCAGACCAAGTTCCGCGACGAACGCCGGCCCCGCTTCGGCCTGATGCGCGGCCGCGAGTTCACGATGAAGGACGCCTATTCCTTCGACCGTGATGTGGAGGCGGCCGGCAAGAGCTACGACGCCATGTTCGGCGCCTACTGCAAGATCTTTGACCGACTGGGCCTGGAGTACCGCGCGGTGGCCGCGGATACCGGCGCGATTGGCGGCGATCGCTCGCATGAGTTTCAGGTCATCGCCGAAACCGGCGAGGATGCGATCGTCTACTGCCCGACCAGCAGCTATGCCGCCAACATCGAACTGGCCGAGGCGCTGGCGCCCAGCGCGCCGCGTGGTGCCGCCAGCCAAGCGCTGACGCTGACGCCCACGCCGGGCAAGAGCACCTGTGCGGATGTGGCCGACCTGCTGGGCCTGCCGCTGACGCAGACCGTCAAGAGCCTGGTGCTGGCCACCGACACCCTGGACGACAAGGGTGTCGTCATCGGCACGCAGATCTGGTTGCTGCTGGTGCGCGGCGACCACGAGCTCAACGAAGTCAAGGCCGGCAAGGTCGAGGGGTTGAAGGGCGGCTTCCGATTTGCCACCGCTGTTGAGATTGACGGCGCCTTCGGCTGCAAGCCGGGCTACCTGGGCCCGATCGGTATCAAGGGCGTGAAGATCGTCGCCGACCGCACCGTGGCGGCGATGAGCGACTTCGTCTGCGGCGCCAATCAGGTGGACCACCACTACACCGGTGCCAACTGGGGCCGAGACCTGCCCGAGCCCGACCTGGTGGCCGACATCCGCAACGTCGTGGCCGGCGAGCCCTCGCCGGACGGCCAGGGCGTGCTGGCCATCCAGCGCGGCATCGAAGTCGGCCATGTGTTCTACCTCGGCAAGAAGTACTCCGAGGCGATGAATGCCACCTTCCTGGCTGAGGACGGCAAGCCGCGCCACTTCGAGATGGGTTGCTACGGCATCGGCGTGACCCGCCTGCTGGGCGCGGCCATCGAGCAGGGGCACGACGAGCGCGGCATCATCTGGCCGGTCAGCATGGCGCCCTTCGAGGTGGTGATCTGCCCGATCGGCATGGACCGCAGCGAGTTGGTGCGCGAGCAGGCCCTGAAGCTCTATGAAGAGCTGAAGGCTGCCGGTGTGGACGTGCTGCTGGATGACCGCGGCGAGCGCCCGGGTGCGATGTTTGCCGATTGGGAGCTCATCGGTGTGCCGCTGCGCGTGGTGCTGGGCGACCGTGGTCTCAAGGAGGGCCTGGCCGAAGTGCAGGGCCGGCGTGAGGCCCAGGCCAGCAATGTGGCTCTAGCCGAGCTTGTCGCCCAGGTGCAAGCCCGCCTGAAGGCTTGAGCGCGACGCGTCGCCTGGCGCTGGCTGCGCTGGCGCTGCTGCCCCTGCGCAGCCGCGCCGGGGCCCAGGTCGAAGAGCCGCTGGCCGACTCGGTGCGCTCGGCCCTGAGTGCCTCCATCGCCCAAGCGGCGCCGCCCAAGCCGCAGTTCGACGACATCGAGGCCCGGCTGGTCTACCTGCGTTGGCTGGGCGAGATGAGCCAGCGCATGAAGAAGCGCATGCCCGAGGGGCAGACGCGCATCGAGTTTTTGCAGACGGTCTGGTACGAAAGCCGGCGCGCCGGGCTGGAGACCAGCCTGGTGCTGGGTCTGATCCAGGTGGAAAGCGGCTTTCGCAAGTACGCCATCAGCGTGGCCGGCGCGCGCGGCTACATGCAGGTGATGCCCTTTTGGGCGCGCCTGATCGGTGACGGGCACGTCTCGCGCCTCTTTCACATGCAAACCAATTTGCGCTTTGGCTGCGTGATCCTGCGCCACTACCTGGACCGCGAGAAGGGTGACCTCTTCATGGCCCTGGGGCGCTACAACGGCAGCCGCGGCAGGGCCGAGTACCCGGACAAGGTGCTGGCCTGCCGGCGCCTGTGGCTGATGCCGGGCGAGCGCTGAGCTACTTGCGCAGACCCTGCCAGGCCTGCGGCTGGGCGCCGCCGATGCCGCACAGCTGCAGCACGCGCTCGACCGATTCATCGATCAGCGCCTGCACCGAATCGGGCTTCAGGTAGAAGGCCGGCAGCGGCGGGAAGATGATGCCGCCCATCTCGGTGATGGCCGTCATATTGCGCAGATGGGCCAGGTTCAGCGGCGTTTCGCGCACCATCAGGATCAGACGGCGGCGCTCCTTGAGCGTGACGTCGGCGGCGCGGGTCAGCAGGTTGTCCGACAGGCCATGCGCGATCGACGCGAGGGTCTTCATCGAGCAGGGCGCCACCACCATTGCATCGGTGACGAAGCTGCCGCTGGCCACACAGGCGCCCACATCGCCGGGGGCGTGGGCCTCGTCGGCTTCGGCTTCCAACTGCTCGCGGCTCAGGCCCAGCTCGTGGTGGGCGTTGAGCACACCGGCCGGGCTGACGATCAGATGCGTGCGCACGCCCAAGGCGCGCGCGCGGCGCAGCAGGCCCAGGCCGTAGGCCGCACCGGTGGCGCCGGTGATGCCTACGACGAGTCGTTGCGTCATGCCTGGGTGAGCAGCTGCTGCAGCTCGCCGGACTCGTACATCTCCATCATGATGTCCGAGCCGCCGACGAATTCCCCATTCACATAGAGCTGGGGGATGGTGGGCCAGTTGGCGTAGTCCTTGATGCCCTGGCGCACCTCGGGGTCCTCCAGCACATTGAAGGTCTCCAGGTCCTGCACGCCGCAGGCCTTGAGGATCTGCACCGCGCGGCCGGAGAAGCCGCACATCGGGAACTGGGCCGAGCCCTTCATGAACAGCATCACGCGGTGGCCCTTGACCATGGCGTCGATGCGCTGCTGCACTGCATCCATCGTTTCGTCCTCACGCCGCACGGATTGCGCGGCAAACAGGAGATTCTAGAAACGGTAGAACAGGCCCATCTGCACCAGGGGCGTGAATTGCAGGCTGCGCAGCGATTGATCCAAGGTTTGGGCAAACGCATCGCTGTTGCGCAGGCTCAGGCCGGCGCCGCCGCGCATGGCCACGCCCAGGTCGGCCGAGAAGCCCCAGCCCAGGCCCTGGCTGCTGTAGCCGATGCCCACATAGGGCTGATGCAGCGCGGATTCATTGGTGCTGCCGGCCAGGCTGCGCTGGCCCAGCGAGATGGCTTGTGGCCCGCCCACGGCCAGGCCGGCGCCGGAACCGAGCAGGGACATCGGCCCGCTCATCAGACCGCCGCTGAGCCGCAGGCCTTGGCTGCGCGTGCTGAGGTAGTAGTCGCCCAGCAGGCTGGCACTGAGCAAACGGGTGCCACTGAGCGCGTCGCTAGACAGCACTTGCACCCGCGCCTGCCAGCGCGGCGTCTCCTCCAGGCCGGGCAGGCGCAGGCCCTCGGCGGCCTGGGCACTGGCTGCGAAGCTGAGCAGCAAGGCAAGACAGATGTTGCGCATGGCGGGCTCCCGGTTTGGCTCTGGTTTGACCAACTCTAGCGCCGTCACCGCGGGCTGACGTTTGAATTGCGCTGTTGGAAAACTTCTTTACGTGTCCAGTGACTTCCGGGCGCCGGTGCAGCGTCGGTGGCCGGCCAGATCCAGCCGGTGTTGCGCCGGCGCAAATCCCGCCTGGCGCAGCAAGTCGGCCACGGCATTGGCCTGGTCGAAGCCATGTTCCAGCAGCAGCCAGCCGCCGGGGTTCAGGTGCTGCGGCGCTTGGGCGCAGATCCGGCGCAGGTCGTCCAAGCCGTCCACTCCGGCCGCCAAAGCGCTGATCGGTTCGTGGCGCAGCGCGGCCAGGTGTGGGTCATCGGCCGGGATGTAGGGCGGGTTGGAGACGATGAGGTCAAAGCGCTGCCCGGCCAGCGGGGCGAACCAGCTGCCCTCGTGCCAGGTAACCGCCAGGCCCAGCCGCTCGCCATTGGCGCGTGCTTGGGCCAGTGCGGCGGTGCTGCGGTCCACGGCGCTCACCTGTGCCTGCGGCCGGGCGGCCTTCAGGGCCAGGGCAATGCAGCCGCTGCCGGTGCCCAGGTCCAGCACGGTGTGTGGGGCCTCGGTTGGCAGCAGTTCCAGCGCCCAGTCCACCAGGGTTTCGGTGTCCGGGCGCGGCACCAGGGTGGCGCGGCTGACGTTCAGTTCCAGGCCGTGGAACTCCTTCTGGCCGGTCAGGTAGGCCAGGGGCACCGCGTCGGCGCGCTGCTGCACGAGCGCCAGGTACTGCGGGGCCAGATCTGCCGGCAGGGCGTCGGTGTCGTGCGCGATCAACCATTCGCGCGGGCGCTGCAGCAGGTGCGCCAGCAGCAGATGGGCATCCAGGCGGGCGATGCCCTGCCGAGCGGCCAGCTGCAGGGCCTCCTGGATCGTCACCGCCGGCCTTCCAGCTCGGCCAGTTGCTCGGCGGCCTGGGCGGCCTGCAGGGCGCGGATCACTTCGTCCAGATCGCCCTCCATCACCATGCCCAGCTTGTAGAGCGTCAGGTTGATGCGGTGGTCGGTCAGCCGGCCCTGCGGGAAGTTGTAGGTGCGGATGCGGTCGCTGCGGTCGCCCGTGCCCACCAGGCTCTTGCGCGTGGCGGCTTCCTTGGCTTCGCGGGCGATGCGCTCGCGCTCGCGCAGGCGCGCCAGCAGCACTGCCATGGCCTTGGCCTTGTTGCGGTGCTGGCTGCGGTCGTCCTGGCACTCGGCCACGATGCCGGTGGGCAGGTGGGTGATACGGATGGCCGAATCGGTCTTGTTGACGTGCTGGCCGCCGGCGCCGCTGGCGCGGAAGGTGTCGATGCGCAACTCGGCCGGGTTCAGCTCCACCTCGGCGGCCTCGCCGGGGTCGGGCAGCACGGCCACGGTGCAGGCGCTGGTGTGGATGCGCCCCTGCGATTCGGTGGCCGGCACGCGCTGCACGCGGTGGCCGCCGCTTTCGAACTTCAGCTGCCCGTAGGCGCCGTCGCCCTCGATGCGGAACACCACTTCCTTGTAGCCGCCGAGGTCCGATTCGTTGGCGCTCATGATCTCGGTGCGCCAGCCTTGGCGCTCGCAGTAGCGCAGGTACATGCGCGCCAAGTCGCCGGCGAACAGGGCCGATTCGTCGCCCCCCGTGCCGGCGCGGATTTCGAGCAGGGCCGGGCGCTCGTCGTCCGGGTCCTTGGGCAGCAGGGCGAACTGCAGCTGCTGGTGCAGGGCCTCCAGCTCGGCTTCGGCGGCGGCAATCTCTTCCTTGGCCATTTCGGCCATGTCAGGGTCGTCCAGCAGCTCCTGCGCGGCGGCGCGGTCGGCTTCGCGCTGCTGGAAGCGGCGCCACTGCGCCACCAGGCTGCCCACCTCGGTCTGCTCCTTGCCCAGCTTGCGCAGGCGCTGCGGGTCGGCATGCACGCTGGGGTCGCCCAGCAGGGCGTCGAGTTCGGCCAGGCGCAGTTCCAGGCGCTGGAACTGCTGGCGCAGGGAATCGCGCATCAATCCAGCTCTTTCATCATGAAGACCGAGAGGGGATCCTCGGCGTAGGCCCCGAAGGGACCGATGCGGACGAAGCCGGCGCGCTCGTACAGGCCCAGGGCCTCGGGCTGGCGGCAGCCGGTTTCCAGCAGCAGGCGGCGGGCGCCCTGCTGGCGGGCGTGCTGCTCCAGTGTCTGCAGGATCAGACGGCCCAGGCCCTGGCCACGGAGGGCCGGGCGCACGTACATGCGCTTGAGCTCACCGGCTGGCTCGCCGTCCACCGCCGCGATCAGCACCGCGCCGCAGGCCTGCGGCGTTCCAGCGGCATCGCGGGCCACCAGAAAGTGCACCTCGGGCGCGCACAGCGCCTCGATGTCGATGCCGTGGTGGCTCTCGATCGGGTAGAGCGGGATCTGGTAGGCGTCGAGCTCGTCGATCAGCGCACGCACCGCCGGCTGGCGGGGCGATTCGACCGCCAGCGTGAAGGCAGTGTTCATCGCTCGTGCGTGCGCAGGAACAGGCGCTGCATCAGGGCTTCGAGCTGGCGGCGCTCCTCGCCCTGGGCGCCATGCAGCTCGGCCAGCAGGCCGTGCATCAGCTTGTGGCTGAACTGGTGGGCAAAGGCGTCCAGCGCGGCCTCGGGGGCCTCACCGCGCTGCAGCTGGCGGCGCGCACGCGCCAGCGCCTGCTGGCGCCAGTCGTCCACCTGGTGCTGCAGGGCCTGGATCAGCGGCACCGAATGGCGCTGGTCCAGCCATTGCGCAAAGCCCTGCACGCCCTGGTCGACGATGGCCTCGGCCTGCGCCACGGCGGCCTGGCGCTTCTCGCCGGCGGTCTGCACCAGGGCGGAGAGGTCGTCCACGCTGTAGAGGTAGGCGTCGTTCAGCTCGGCCACGGCGGGTTCGATGTCGCGCGGTACGGCCAGGTCCACCAGGAACATCGGGCGGCGGCGGCGCGCCTTCAGCGCGCGCTCCACCATGGGCCGCAGGATCAAAGGCTGCGGGCTGGCGGTGCAGCTGATGACGGCGTCGAACTGGTGCAGCTGGGCGCTCACGTCCGCCAGCGGCATGGTGTGGCCGCCCAGGTGCTGGGCCAGTTGCTCGGCGCGGGCCGCGGTGCGGTTGGCGATCACCAGCGCGGCCGGGTGCTGGGCGGCAAAGTGGGTGGCGGCGAGCTGGATCATTTCGCCCGCGCCGATGCACAGCACCCGCAGCTGCTTCAGGTCCTCGAACAGCTGGGCCGCCAGGCGCACGGCGGCGGCGGCCATGGAGATCGAATGGGCGCCGATCTCGGTGCTGGTGCGCACCTCCTTGGCCACCTGGAAGCTGCGCTGGAACAGCTGGTGCAGGGTGCTGCCCAGGGTGCCGGCGGCATCGGCCTCGCGCACGGCCTGCTTGAACTGGCCGAGGATCTGCGGCTCGCCCAGCACCATGGAATCGAGGCCGGAGGCGACCCGGAAGGCATGGCGGGCGGCGTCACCGTCGCGCTGCACATAGGTGTGGGGCTTGAGGCTGCTGCTCTCCAGCCCGGCGCGCTCGGCCATCCAGCTCTGCGCCACCTCGGCCAAGCCGGAAGGGCCGGCCACATAGAGCTCGGTGCGGTTGCAGGTGGACAGCAGGGCCACCTCGGCCTTCGCCATAGGGGCGGCGGCCTGCAGGCGCTGCTGCAGCGCCTGGACCTGGGGCACGAGTTGATCGGGGTTGAAGGCCAGCTTTTCACGCAGCGCCAGGGGGGCGGAAGCGTGGTTGAGGCCGAGGGCGAAAACGGGCATTGGGGCGGATTCTAAAATTTTGACCCCATGTCCTTCTTGACCTTGTTCTGGCATCTCGCCAATTTCCTCGCGGCCCCCCTGCTGGTGGCGGCCCTGTTGGTGCTGATCGGCAAGGGTTTGGTATGGCGCCAGCCCCTGCGAGCGGCCGGCTGGAAGCGGCTGTGGCTGGAGGCAGCGGCGGCGGCGCTGGTGGGGCAGGTTGCGGCCCTGGCGCTTTGGGGCGTGGAGGGCAAGCTGCTGGGTTACGCCCTGATGCTGGGCCTGATGGTGCTGCCGCTGGGGTGGCGTCTGTCACGGGCGAGTTGAGCTGCTAGGGTCCCAGGTTTTGTCCGCGCGACCCCACCCATGCTCAAGAAGACCCTGCTGGTCAGCGCGCTGACGCTGGCCGCTGCGGCCCAGGCAGCACCCACCCAATTGCTGCGCCAGCCCACCCTTTCGGCCACCCACCTGGCCTTCGTGCATGGCGGGGATCTGTGGGTGGCGGCGCGCGACGGCTCGCAGCCGCGCCGCCTGACCAGCCACGCCGCGCCGGAGTTCGCGCCGCGCTTCTCGCCCGACGGCCAGCACATTGCCTACTCGGCCACGATCGAGGGCAACACCGATGTGTATGTGCTGCCCGTGCAGGGCGGCACGGCGCGGCGCCTGACCTGGCATCCGGGGCCGGATGTCGTCAGCGGCTGGAGCGCCGACGGTCAGTCGGTGCTGTTCGCCAGCCCGCGCGAAGTGCTGAACGGCCGCAGCAACCAGCTCTATGAGGTGCCGCTGGAAGGCGGTTTCGAGCGCAAGCTGATGGAGGCCCAGGCCTTCGAGGGCCGCTGGTCGCCCGATGGCAAGCAGCTGGCCTTCCGCCCCTGGCGCGCCGCCCATGGCAACACGGCCGGCTGGCGGCGCCACCGCGGCGGCTCCACCCCGCCGATCTGGGTCATCGAGCCGGCCACGCAACGCTGGTTTGAGATCCCGCACGCCAACGCCACCGACCACAGCCCGGTCTGGGTGGGCCAGACGGTGGTGTTCATCTCCGACCGCTCCGAGGGCGCGGCCAATCTGTTCGCCTTCGACACCACGACGCAGACGCTGCGCCAGCTGACCCACGAGACGGTCTGGGACGTCAGCGCCGTGGACGCCCAGGGCCAGACCCTGGTGTATGAGGTGGGCGGCCAGCTCAAGACCCTGGAGCTGGGCGCAGGAGCGGGCCGCACGCTGGCCATCGAGTTGCCGGTCGAGGGCCCGCGCCCGCAGTGGAAGGATGCCGGCCGCGCGCTCACCGGGGCGCAGCTCTCGACCACCGGGCGCCGCCTGCTGGTCAGCGCCCGCGGCGAGGTCTTCAGCCTGCCGATCAAGGACGGCGCGCCGCGCAATCTGACGCAAAGCTCGGGCGTGCGCGAAAAGGACGCGCTTTGGAGCCCCGACGGCCAGCGCGTCGCCTACCTCAGCGACGCCCCCGGCCGCCGCCACCAGCTGGTGCTGCGCAGCCAAACCGGCGAGGGCGCGGCCGAGACCCGGCTGCTGCCGGCGGACGATTACTTCACGCTGCTGCGCTGGTCGCCCGACGGCCAGCGCCTGCTGCTGCAGGACCAGCGCCTGAATCTCTACAGCTTGGCGCTGAACCAGCCGGGCAGCACGCTGCAAAAGATTGCCAGCACGCCACGCCGTGGCAGCTTCGATGCGGCGTTCTCACCCGACGGCCGCTTCGTCGCCTTCGTGCTGCGCGGCGCCAACCACCTGGGCCGCATCTGGCTGCACGAGCTGGCCACTGGCCGCCAGGTGGCGGTGACGGACCCGCTGGTGCATGCCGAGGCGCCGGTGTTCTCGCGCAAGGGCGAGTGGCTGTTCTTCAGCGCCAGCACCAATGCCGGCCCCACCCGCGTGGGCCTGGACATGAGCACCCAGGAGCGCCCGCTGCGGGCCGGCCTGTTTGCGGCGGTCCTGGCGGCCGATGGCGCCTCGCCGCTGCCGCCCAAGCTGGGTGACGAAGAGGCGCCGAAGCCCAAACCCGAGGCCAAGCCTGAGCCGAAGGCGGACACCAAGGCCGAGACGAAGCCTGAACCCAAGGCGATCCGTGTCGATTTCGATGGCCTGGCCCAGCGCATCGTCGCCCTGCCGGTGGCCGAGCGCGACAACGAAGCCCTGGCCGTTGCCCATGAGGGCTCGCTCTGGTTCCTGGACCGCCGCCAGCCCGGCGTGACGCGCGAAGCGGGTGAGGAGCAGGGTCCGCCGCCGGCCGATCTGTACCGCTTCGATTTCGAGGAGCGCAAGGCCAAGATGGTGCGCGCCGGCGTGCAGGGCTTCAGCCTGAGCGGCGATGGCAAGAAGCTCTTGATCCAGGCCGGCCGCGGCAAGCTGGAGATCGCCGAGGCCAGCGACAAACTCGACGCCAAGCCGATCGATCTGGCTGCGTTGCGCACCCGCATCGACCCGCGTGCCGAGTGGCAGCAGATCTTTGACGAAACCTGGTGGATGCAGAAGGCCTTCTTCTACGACCCGGCCCTGCACGGCCTGGACTGGGAGGCAGTGTACCGCCGCTACCGCCCGCTGCTGGACCATGTCCAGCGCCGCGAGGACCTGAACGACTTGCTGATGGAGATGATTGGCGAGCTGCAGGTGGGCCACAACCGCGTGGGCGGCGGCGATGGCTACAGCGACACCCGCGTGCCCGTCGGTCTGCTGGGCGCGGACTTCGGCTTCGAGCAGGGGCGCTGGCGCCTCAAGACCGTGCACCAGGGCGACCCTTGGAACCCCAATCTGAAGGCGCCGCTGGCCCAGCCCGGCCAAGCCGCGCGGGTGGGCGAGTACCTGCTGGCCGTCAACGGCATCGAATTGGCCGGCCGCACCAATCTCTACCAGCTGCTGGAGCATCAGGTCGGCCAGCCCGTCAGCCTGACCCTGGCCAGCGACCCCGAGGGCAGGCAGGGCCGCCGCCAGCTGGTGGTGCAACCCATCGCCAGCGAAGCCGCGCTGCGCCAATGGACCTGGGTGGAACGCAACCGCCAGCAGGTCGAGCGCTTAAGTGGCGGGCGCATCGCGTACGTCTACCTGCCCGACACGGCGGGCGGCGGCTTCAGCCATTTCAACCGCCTGTTCTTCGCGCAGAGCGACAAGCCGGCGCTGATCGTCGACGACCGCCGCAACAGCGGCGGCCAGGCGGCCAATTACGTCACCGAGCTGCTCGGCCGCCCGCATCTGGGCACCTGGAAGGACCGCGACGGCCTGCTGTTCCACACCCCGGGCTCCGCCATCGACGGCCCCAAGGCCATGCTGATCGACCAGGACGCCGGCTCAGGCGGCGATTTCTTGCCCTATGCCTTCAAGCGCCTGGGCCTGGGGCCCTTGATCGGCAAGCGCACCTGGGGCGGGCTGATCGGCATCTCGGCCAACCCGCCGCTGATCGACGGCGGCGCGCTGGTGGTGCCGTATTTCCGCTTCTTCACGCCCGAGGGCGAGTGGCGCATCGAAAACGAGGGCGTGGCGCCAGACCAGGACGTGAACCTGGACCCGGCCGCCGTGAACGCCGGCCGCGACCCGCAGCTGGAAGCCGCAGTGGCCGATGTGCTCAAGCGCCTGGCGGGCTGGAAGTCGGCCCGGCCTGAGCAGGCACCCGCACCGGCGGCGCTGGGGCGCTGATCAGTCCAGCGGCGGGCTGAGCAAACGCCAGGCCGCCCAGGCGGCCAGCGCGAGCAGGGCCGCGGTGAAGGCCCAGCGCCACAGCGTGGCCAGGGCGGCGTTGCGGCGCTCCAGAAAGGCCTGCTCGGCCAGGGCCTTCAGGGCCGGATGCTGGGCCAGATGGGCCTCGACCCGGTCCTTGGCCTCCTTCAGGCCCAGCCCGGGCTGCTGTTCGCGCAGCAGGCGGATGGCCTCAATCAGCTGGCCCCGCTGCAGAGCCTGGTGCACGGCGTCGCCCACCGGGCCTTGCGCTGCCGGGCGCGGTGCGGCGGTGGGCAGGCGGCCGCCGTCCACCGCGTCCTTGGCTTCCTTCAGGCCCAGGCCGGTGAGCTCGCGCAGGCGTTTGATCGCTTCCAGGGTCTGGCCGTTGCGCAGCAGCTGCTGAATCTCGGGGGGCAGGGGTTGCATCTCTCCCTCTCATTCGCGCGGGTAGCGCTCGAACCAGGGCTGAGCCTGTTCCAGCTCGGCAGCCAACTGCAGCAACAGGCCCTCGCTGCCATGCGGGCCGTGGAACTGCACGCCCAGGGGCAGGCCCTCGGCGGTCCAGTGCAGGGGCAGGCTGATGGCGGGCGTGCCCGTCACATTGGCCAACTGGGTGAAAGGCACATGGCGCAGGTTGTCGCGCGCGATCTGCGCCACCGCGGCGTCCAGCAGGCCCAGACGGGATAGCAGGCCCAGCAGGCCGCTGGCGCGCAGGGCCTTGAGCACCATCATTTGCAGCGGGGGTGGGTCGCCAGTGCCATGCGCCACCGGAGGCGAGGCCAGGGTGGGCGTGAGATAAAGGTCGAACTGCTGGTGGTAGCGGCCGAGCGCGCGCGCAAAGCCGTTCCATTGTTCCAGCACCGTCACCACCTGGGCGGCGCTCTGGCCGCGGCCCAGCGTGGCCATGATGCGCGTGAGCGGCTCGAAGTCCGCCGCGCGCGCGCCTTGCGCCACGGCCTGGTCGATCGCAGCCGGGATCAGCGCGAAGTACATCTGCAGAAAGGTCTGCGCCAGCGTCGCGCCGTCGATCTCGGGCGCCGCCTCGGTCACCTCATGGCCAAGCCGGCGCAGCAGCGTGAGCGTGCGCTGCACGGCCTCCACCGCCTCGGGGTGGACTTCGGTGCCGATGGGCGAGGCCGTGCTCCAGCCGATCTTCAGGCGCCGCGGCGCCTGCGCGGCCAGTTCTGCGAAAGAGGCGGGGGGTGGGGCGATGACGAAGGGGTCGCCGGGTTCGGGGCCGGAAAGGATGTCCAGCATGGCCGCGCTGTCGCGCACCGAGCGGGTGATCACACCCTGGCTGTTGCAGCCCAGCCAGACCTCACCAAAGCCCGGGCCTTCAGAGATGCGCCCACGCGAGGGGCGCAGGCCCACCAGGCCGCAGCAGGCGGCGGGGATGCGGATGGAGCCGCCGCCATCCCCACCTCCTGCCATGGGCACGATGCCAGCGGCCACCGCCGCCGCCGCACCGCCACTGCTGCCGCCCGGCGTGCGGCTGGGGTCCCAGGGGTTGGACGTGCGGCCGTAGGCGGCCGGGTCGGTCACGCCCTTGAGGGCCAGCTCGGGGCTGTTGGTCTTGCCGAAGATCACCAGACCGGCGCCGCGGCAGCGCTGGGTGTAGTGGCTGTCTTGCACGGCCTTGGTGCGGATGGCGCGGCTGCCGTAGCTGGTGGGCACGCCCTGCACGTCGTGGCCGGCGTCCTTCAGCAGAAAGGGCACGCCGGCAAAGGGCCCGTGCACGCCGGCTTCGATCTGTGCGCCGGCCTCTTTTTCCAGCAGGCGCGCCACCGGGTTGAGCCTGGGTTGCACCGTTTGCAGGCGCGTCAGCGCCGTCACCAGCAGGTCCAGCGGCGTGGTCTTGCCGGCCCGCACCAGGGCCGCCAGGGCGGTGGCGTCGTGGCGGCGGTAGTCGTTGAAGTTCATGGGCGCAGACGGACTTGAGGGCCGTAGTCTGCGTGAGCCCGGCGGCCCGTTGGCCTGACGTTTGCTCGGGGGTGCCGACCCGAGCTTGCGCTCAGCGGAACTGCGCCAGCCGCGCCTGGCATTCGGGCGGCACGGCCGCGCCCAGCTGATCGCCCACCGCCGCCACGAGCGCGCGCTGGCTGCCCTTGGGGTTCAGGCGCGCCAGCAGGCGGCAGAAGGTCTGGGCCACGGTCTCGCCCTGCTTGGTGCGCAGGCTTGGGTCGGCGCCCAGGCGCAGCAGCAGCAGGGCGGCCGGCCAGTCCTGCTGCACCAGGGCCGCCTGCACCGGCGGGTAGCCGCCCCAGACCTGGTTCGGGTCGGCGCCGGCACGCACCAGCAGGGGCAGGGTGTGCGGCGCGGCGGGCGAGGAAAGCGCCAGGTACAGCACCGGCTGGCCGTTTTCGCCCGGCAGGCGTGGGTCGGCCTTGTGGCGCAGCAGGGCCTCGGTGAAGCCGGGCTCGCTCTGCTGCACGGCGTAGTGCAGGGGCGTGTGGCCGTTCGGCGCCTTGGCATTGGGGTCGGCGCCGGCAGCCAGCAGCAGCTCGGCCACGCCGGCGCCGGCGGGCCCTTTGGCGGCAAAGACGAAGTGCAGGGGGCGCATGCCGCCCAGGCCGGCGGCATTCGGGTCCTGGCCGGCCGCCAGGGCCTGGCGCACCGCGGCGGCGTCGCCGCGCTGCACTTGGTCCACGAAGGCGGCGGTGGCGGGGTCGCTGAAGTATTTGCGGCTGTCGAGCAGGGTCATGGCAGGGCTTTCGGTCAGGGCGAGCGGGCCGCTCAGTAGCAGGGGCAAGAGCGTGGGCAGAAGGCGGCGGCGCTTCACGGGTGGGTGAGCGTGGCCAGGTCCTCGGCCTTCTGCTGTTCGATGCCCTCGACCAGATTGGTGATCGAGTGCTGGCCCATGGGGTTGAGGCTGGAGATGCTGCCGCCGTCGGGGGTGAGCGGCGTCACCTCGTGGATGGCGCCCAGGGCCGGCGGCATCACGTCGCCGTTGCTGACGAGGTTCTTGGCCGCGCGCGGCAGCACCTTCAGGGCCTTGTCGGCGTAGTCGGCCATCTCGGGCGAGAGCCCGCTGCCGCCCAGCGCCTTGGCGGCGGCGTCGTAGGCCTTGGCGGCGCCGCCGGCCACGGCGCCCAGGGCGCCGCCCACCACCGCCACGGCCGCCTGCAGCGCGGGCGAGTTCTGCAGCCCGGTCAGCGGGTCGGCGCTGCTGCGGTACTGGCTGAAGGCGGTCGGGTCGGCCTGCAGATCGCCCACGGTGGCGGGGTTCAAGCCGGCGGCGTTGAACATCGTGCCCTTGAGCCCACCGGCCACGCCCGCCGCCTGCGCCTTGCCGCCGCCGAGCGAGTGGCCGGTGACCTGGGTGTCCGGCCCGAAGCCGGCGGCCACCGCGTCGCCGGCCTTCATGGCGGCCTTGTACTGGGTGGTGGGCAGGGCCATCGCCTGGTCGTGGTCGACGATGGCGTCCTCCAGGTCCGCAGTGCCGCGGAAGGCCAGCACCGTCTGCGGGCCGCCCGGCCAGTCGGGCGGGGTGCGGTAGAGCACGGCGCGCGCGGCCTCCAGGTCCTTGACGTCGACGCCCGCGGCCTCCAGCTCGGCCGGCGGCACGATGCTCCAGCCCAGCGGCGCGGGCACGCTGCCGTCGGGGTAGTGGAAGTCGTTGTTCGGGTACTGGGCGTAGACGTTGTCCGACAGCCGCGCCAGCTCCACCGCCGGGTTGTTCTGTGCCAGGCGCTGGGCGGCGGCCTGCTGGGCCGCATCGGCCGACTGCTGGCCGGACTTGATCAGCTCGTTGCGCTGCGCCAGGCGTTCGATCTTGGCCGGCACCGAGTTCGGGCAGGCCTGCGCGAGGGTCTGGGCTGGCGTCTGCACGGCCGACATCACGGCGCGCGCCGCCTTGTAGGGCGCGGTGAGGGCGGCGCCCACGGTTTCGGCAGCGGCGCGGGCGGCAAAGCTGGCCACGTTGGCCGCGCCCTGGGCCAGGGCCTGGGCACCTTGCTGGGCGGCGGCCAGGCCTTGCTGCGCTGCGGCCAATCCTTGGGCGGCGAGCGCCTGGGCCTTTTGCGCAGCGGCCTGGGCCGCTGCCTGGGCTTGCTGGGCCACGGCCTCGGCGGCACCGCGGGCCGAGGCCAGCGCCTGCTGCGCGGCCTGGCGCGCGCTGTCGCTCGCGGCGGCGTAGGCGTTCTTGAAACTGTCGCCCCAGCCCATCAGGTACGCCCCTGGCTGAGCTGCTCCAGCACCGTGCTGGCCACGCGTTCGATCGCCTCGGCCTTCTGCGCCGGCGTGAGCGAAGGGGCGTTGAGGATCTCGGCCATGGCCGGCAGCTCCTCATCGAACTGCGGGCCCATCAGCCAGGCGGTGATGACGTAGCGCGCCAGCTCCAGCTCGGTGCGCAGGCCGTAGCGCTCGGCGCGCCGGCACTGGCGGCGCAGCATGGCGCGGCCTTCGGGGGATTCCAGCTCGGCCGCAGCCTCGGGCTGGCCCTGGGCGATCAGGGCCGCCAGGCGGCTCTCAAAGCGCAGCTGGGCTGCATCGCCCAACTGGTCGGGGTTCAGGGTCAGCACGGCGCCTCCTTGGAATGCGCGCGCATTGTGGTGCAGGCCATTGCGGGGCCCTTTGGGCCCGCGCCCCTCACACCAGCTGCACCGCCTGGCCCGTGAGGCGCTGCGCCAGGCCGCTGGTCAGCCGCGTCACCAGCCCGTAGATCGAGAGCTGCGGGTTGGCGCCGATGCTGGTGGGGAAGAGGCTGCCGTCGTGCACGCTCAAGTTCTGCAGCTGCCAATGCTGGCCGTCCGGGCGGCACACGCCGAGCTGCTCGTTGCCGGCCAGATTGCAGCCGCCCATCACATGAGCGCTGACCACGCGGGTGCTGAGCGGCCGGTAGTCCAGCGCCTGGATGGCGGCTTTGGCCTCGGCCCAGCTCTTGTAGGGCGCGGCCTGTTCGTGCAGGGGCAGCACGCTGCGCGCGCCCGCGGCGAACTGGATCTCGGCCATCGCCAGGTAGGCGCGGCGCACGCCGTCCATCAGGGTGGCGGTGAGCGGGTAGTCCAGCACCGGGCTGCCATCGCTGCGCAGCTGCACCTGGCCGCCGGGGGCATCGGGGTGGAAGCCGTCGCGCAGCAGGGCCAGCAGCACCTGGGTGTGCGGGAAGTCCTTCAGCTGCTGGGCCATGCCGGGCCCGAAGCCGGCCATGGTGGTGGCCATGATGACGGGGTAGAGCGGCGGTGCCTCCAGCTTGAAGCCCACCGGCCCGGTGATGGCCTGGGCTTCGAGGTAGTGGTCGGAGTAGATCGACTGCGGCGCGCCGGCCCAGCCCTCGATGCGTTCGTCGAACTGCGCCGAGGTGCCCACGGTGGGGTGCAGGAAGGTGCGCCGGCCCAGCAGGCCGTGGGGGTCGGGCGCCTGCGAGCGCAGCAGCAGCGCCGGTGAATTGATGGCGCCGCCGGCCAGCACCACATGCTGGGCCTTGACTACGCAGGCGCCCGGCTGCGCGGCGCTGTTCAGACTGACGGGCACGCAGTGCAGGGCCTGGATGCTCTGGCCGTCGTGCTCCAGGCGCTGCACGCGCGTCTGCACGAAGAGCTGGGCGCCGGCCTCCAGCGCAGCCGGCAGGGTGGTCACCAGCATGGACTGCTTGGCATTCGTCGGGCAGCCCATGCCGCAGCTGCCCAGGTTCCAGCAGCCCTTCACATTGCGGCGGATGTGCGGGGCCTTGATGCCGAGCTTGGCGGCGCCGCGTTCCAGCACGGTGTTGTTGGCGTTCGGCGCGGTGTGCCAGTCGCTGACGTTCAGGCGCTTTTCCGCCTGGGCGAACCAGGGTGCCATCTGCTCGGCGCTCAGATCCGCCAGGCCGTAGTGCTGCTGCCAGTAAGCCAGGGTGCCGGGCGGGGTGCGGAAGCTGCTGGTCCAGTTGACCGTGGTGCTGCCGCCCACGCAGCGGCCCTGCAGGATGGTGATGCCCTTGTCCGCCGTCTTGCGGCCGGCCGATTCCTGATAGAGCTGCGGGTAGGCCTCGGCCTCGCGCTGGCGGAAATGGCGGCTGCTGCGCAGCGGGCCTTCCTCGATCACCAGCACCTTCAGGCCGGCCTTGCTCAGCATCTCGGCCGTGATGCCGCCGCCCGCGCCGCTGCCGATGATGGCCACGTCCACCGTCACCTCGGCGGGCAAGGCGCCATGCTCGCCGCCGCGCACCTGCCAGCCACGCGTCAAGCCCTCTTGAATCGGATCGGGGAGGGAGCTCATCAGATCTCTCGGGGGCCCGGGTAGCCCATCGTGGCCCAGGCGGAAGGCTGGCTGTAGAAGGCCGCGCAGTTCAGGTCGCGCAGCGCGAAGTACACCTGCTGGCGCAAGGCCAGGCGGCTGTGGCGCAGGCTTTGCAGCGCGGCGCTGAGCGCGGGCAGGGGCTGCTCGTGCAGGGGCTTGGCCATGCCCAGCAGACCCAGGCGGCCGGGGCCGTTGGCGATCAGGCCCATCAGCTGCTCCAGCTCCGCCTGCACCGCCGGCGGCAGGCCGGCGAACAGCTTTTCCAGTTCGTCCAGGTGGCGGCTCAGCGCGGCGTCATCGGCTGGCAGCGCGCCTTCCAGCACGGCGCGCGCCACGGCGCCCATGGCCTGGCGGCCGGCGGGTGTGAGCTTGGGGCCTTGCAGGCCTGGGGTCCAGAAGGCGGCAATGCCGCCGGCCAGGCCCAGCAGCACCGCGCCGCCCAGGCCCAGCTTCAGCAGGGAGCGGCGTTGCATCAGGACAGCTTGCGCAGCACGCCCAGCAGGCCTTCGAACACCTTGCCGAAGGGCGGGTAGAACAGGCGCGTGCCGGCCATCATGGGGTTGCTGAACACCGGCTTCTCCTTCGAGAAGGTGCGGAAGCCCCACTCGCCGTGGTAGTGGCCCTGGCCGCTGGCGCCCACGCCGCCGAAGGGCTGGTCTTCCTGGCCGAGGTGCCAGATGCAGTCGTTGATGGTGACGCCGCCGGCATGGGTCTCGCGCAGGATGCGCTGCTGCGCCTTCTCGTCGTGGCCAAAGATGTAGAGCGCCAGCGGCCGTTCGCCCTGCTGCACGATGTGGATGGCCTGGTCGAGCTTGTCGTAGGGCAGCAGCGGCAGGATGGGGCCGAACAGCTCCTCGCGCATCACGCCCATCTCGGGCTCGGCGTTCAGCACCAAGGTGGGCATGAGCTTGCGCTCGTGCGGGTCCAGCACTTCGTCGTGCGAGCGCAGCAGCTTGGCGCCGCCCTGCTCGGCCTCGGCCAGCAGGTCCAGCAGGCGCTGGTGGTGACGGGGCGAGACGATGGCGCTGTAGTCCGGGTTGTCGGCCAGCGTCGGGTAGAAGCGGCGCATGGCCGCCAGAATGGCCTTGGCCAGCTCGGGCAGCATGCGGCGCGGGCACAGGATGTAATCCGGCGCCACGCAGGTCTGGCCGGCGTTCAGCAGCTTGGAGAAGGCCAGGCGCTCGGCGGTCATGCTCAGGTTGGCGTCGTTCAGCACGATCACCGGGCTCTTGCCGCCCAGCTCCAGCGTCACTGGCGTCAGGTTGGCGGCCGCGGCCTGGGCCACATGCCGGCCCACGGCGGTGGAGCCGGTGAAGAACAGATGGTCAAAGGGCAACTTGGCAAAGGCGGCGGCCATCTTGGCGTCACCGGTCACGACCTGGAATTCCTCCGGCGCGAAGAACTCGCCCACCGTCTGCGCCAGCAGTTCGGAGCAGCGCGGCGTCAGCTCGCTGGGCTTGACGATCACCCGGTTGCCGGCGGCCATGGCGGCCACGGCGGGCGTGAGCGCCAGGTAGATCGGGTAGTTCCAGGGCGAGATCACGCCCACCACGCCCAGGGGTTGTGGCATCAGGCGGTTGTGCCCGGGCAGGAAGTGCAGGGCGGTAGAGATGCGCCGCACCTTCATCCAGCTGGCCAGGTTGCGCAGCGCGTGGTTCACCGCGGCCTCGGCGGTGAAGAGTTCGGTGAGCCGCGTTTCGTGCACGCTGCGGTGTCCGAAGTCCGCGTCCACCGCCTTGGCAAAGGCGTCGCCATGCTTTTGCACCAGGGCGCGCACGCGCTCCAGGCGGTCGCGCCGCGTGGCCAGGGTGGGGTAGGGCTCGGCCCGGAAGGCGGCACGCTGCTGCTGGAGCAGCAATTGCAGACGTTCGTTCAGTTGGTGGTCCATGGCGGGTACTGCAGAAGTCGGCGCAGGCTAATGGCGATCCGGCATGCTCACCCCAAGGACTTGCCCGTGCTTAGAGCCGGGGCTCTAGAGTGACGCCAGATCTGAAGGAGACGTGATGAAAGTGGGCGTTTTGACCGGCGGGGGCGACTGTCCCGGCCTGAATGCGGTGATCCGCGCCGTCACCCTGGCGCTGTGCCAGGCCGATGCGTGCACCGAGGTGCTGGGCATCCAGCGCGGCTTCTGGGGCCTGGTGGAAGACCGCCTGCAGCCCCTGCACGCGGCGGCGGTGCGGGATCTGCTGGACGAAGGCGGCACCGTGCTGGGCACGCACAACCGCGCCGACCCCTTCGACTGGCAGGGCCGCGACGCCTCGGCCGAGGCCCTGGCCACGGTGGAGCGGCATGGCATCGAGGCCCTGGTGGTCATCGGCGGCGACGGCAGCCTGACCATCGCCGAGCGCTTTGCACGCCTGGGTCTACCCATCGTCGGCGTGCCCAAGACCATCGACAACGACATCGCCGACAACGAGCGCAGCTTCGGCTTTGATTCGGCGGTGGCCGTGGTGGCCGATGCGCTCACGCGCCTGAAGACCACCGCGCACAGCCATGGCCGCGTGATGGTGCTGGAGACCATGGGCCGCAACGCCGGCTGGATCGCGCTGGAAGGCGGCCTGGCCGGCGGGGCCGACGCCATCCTGCTGCCCGAGCAGCCCTTTCACCTGGACGCCCTGACCGAACGCCTGCAGCGCCGCGTGGCCGAGCAGGGCCATGCCCTGGTCTGCGTGGCCGAGGGCGCCACGCTGGCCGACGGCGCCCAGCACTGGCAGCAGCTTGGCGGCGTGGCGCGGCTCGGGGGCATCGGCCAGGCGTTGACGCATGAGCTCGACCAGCGCCTGGGCAAGCAGGGCACCGAGGTGCGCGCCACCCTGCTCGGCCATTTGCAGCGCGGCGGCGCGCCCACGGCCTTTGACCGCGTGCTCTCCACCCGCTTCGGCGTGGCCGCCGCCCAGGCCCTGCGCGAGCGCGCCTTCGGCCACACCATCGCCCTGCAGGGCGACCGCTGCGTGCGCGTGCCCCTGAGTGCCGTGGCCGGGCGCCAGCGCTGCGTGCCGCCCGGGCACGAACTGCTGGACTGCGCAGCGGTGGTGTGCGCGTGATGCCGATCGAGTTCCGCCCCGCCGAGCCGGGCCCGCTGCGCGCGCTCAACCTCGAATACATGGGCTGGATCGACGCCCAGCTGGCGGCGCACTTCGGGGTCTCGCTGGTGGAAGTGAACGGCCGCTCGATCGAGCAGTATGTGGACGCCACGCTCGACAAGGTCTGCGGCGAGCCGCCGCCGCGCGGCTGCTTCCATCTGCTGTGGCAGGGCGGCCAAGCCTTG
>NZ_JAYRMO010000047.1:0-28546 GCF_041912635.1 Inhella sp. | reverse complement strand
GAACTTGGTCAGGGCGGGGCGGGTGTTGAAGCTCTTGGTCATGGTGTTCTCCTGGGTGCAGCGGGGTGGTCGATGGCTGGACTGTGAACCTCGACCGCCCCCGCGCCCAGGGCCGTGCGCTGAAGCGCCGGTGGGGCCGGATGAGCTGCAGCCACGGGCGGCGAACGGCAAATGAAAACGCCCGCACGGGGCGGGCGTCCTGCAATTTGGAGCGACTTGGTCTCAGCCGTTCCATTGCCCCAGCAGGCGCTCCCACTTGGGCAGCACGGCCTTGGCGTGGCGCTCCTTCACATGGCCGAAGCCACGGATGTCTTCCGGCAGGCGCGCCAGCTCCACCGCCTGTTCCAGATTGGCCACGCTGAGCTTGGCCAGCAGGCTGTCCACCGTCCTCTTGTAGCGCTGGATCAGCTCGCGCTCCATGCGGCGCTCTTCGGTGTAGCCGAACACGTCCAGCGCCGTGCCGCGCAGGCCCTTGAGCTTGGCCAGCACCGCGAAGGCCGGGCGTACCCAGGCGCCGAAGGGTTGCTTGACCAGCTCGCCCTTGTCGTTCTTCTTGGCGAACAGGGGCGGGGCGAGGTGGTGCACCAGCTTGTAGTCGCCCTCGAACTGGGCGGCTACCTTGGCCGTGAAGCTCGGGTCGGTGTGCAGGCGGGCGACCTCGTACTCGTCCTTGTAGGCCATCAGCTTGAACAGGTACTTGGCCACGGCCTCGCTGAGCGACTTGCCGGCTCCGAGCTTCTCTTCCGCAGCACGCACCTTGTCCACCACGGCCTTGTACTCGGCGGCGTAGGCGGCGTTCTGGTAACCGGTCAGGAACTCGACGCGCTTCGCCACCATCTCGTCGAGGCCGGGGCGCTTGACGATCTGGATCACCGAAGCCGCGGCAAACAAGGCCTTGACCTTGGCGTAATCGGCGGCGCAGCGACGGCCCCACTCGAAAGCGGCCTTGTTGTTGTCGATCTGCACGCCGTTCAGCTCAATGGCGCGCTGGATGGCGGCGTAAGAGAGCGGAATGCGGCCCTGCTGCCAGGCGTAGCCCATCATGATGGGATTGGTGTAGATCGAATCACCCAGCAGCTTGACGGCCACTTCCTCGGCGTCGAACTTGCCCAGCAGCTCCTTGCCGACGGCGTTCTCCAGCGCCTGCTCGCAGGCACCCTCGGGGTGCTGCCAGTCCGGCTGCAGCACGAAGGCGGCGGTGGGGCTGGAATGGGTGTTCAGCGCCACATAGGTGCGGCCCGGGCGCATGGTCTGCAGCGTGGCCTTGTTGGCGGCCACGATGGCGTCGCAGCCGATGATCAGATCGGCTTCGGCGGTGCCGACCTTGGTGCAGTGGATGGCGTCCTGGGTGTTGGCGATCTGGATATGGCTCCAGGTGCTGCCGCCCTTCTGGGCCAGGCCTGCGGCGTCCTGCGTCACCACGCCCTTGCCTTCCAGGTGCGCGGCCATGCCGAGCAGCTGGCCGATGGTGATGACACCGGTGCCGCCCACGCCCGCCACCACGATGCCCCAGGCGGTCTCGCAGTTCGGCAGGGTCGGGTGGGGCAGCTCGCCCAGCAAAGCGTTGTCGAAGGGCGAGTTCTTCTTCGCCTTGGCCTTCTTCAGCTGGCCGCCTTCCACGGTGACGAAGCTGGGGCAGAAGCCCTTGACGCAGCTCAGGTCCTGGTTGCAGCTGTTCTGGTTGATGGTGCGCTTGCGGCCGAAGTCGGTCTCCAGCGGCTCGATCGACATGCAGTTGCTCTGCACGCCGCAGTCGCCGCAGCCCTCGCACACCAGCTCGTTGATGACGACGCGCTTTTCGCTGACGGCCATCTTGCCGCGCTTGCGGCGGCGGCGCTTCTCGGTGGCGCAGGTCTGGTCGTAGAGGATGGCGGTGGTGCCGGCAATCTCGCGGAATTCGCGCTGGATCGTGTCCAGCTGGTCGCGGTGGTGCACCAGCACGCCGGGCGGCAGGGCCACGCCGGTGTACTTCTCCGGCATGTCGGTGACGATGCAGAACTTCGCCACGCCCTCGCTGATCACGCTCTGCATGATCTGCAGCACCGAATGCCCTTCGGGGCGCTCGCCGACCTGCTGGCCGCCGGTCATCGCGACCGCGTCGTTGTAGAGGATTTTGTAGGTGATGTTCACCCCGGCGGCGATGCTCTGGCGGATGGCCAGGATGCCGCTGTGGAAGTAGGTGCCATCGCCCAGGTTCGCGAAGATGTGCTTGGCGTTGCTGAAGGGCTGCTGGCCCACCCAGGGCACGCCCTCGCCGCCCATCTGCGTGAAGGTGGCGGTGTTGCGGCCGGGCATCCAGCTCACCATGTAATGGCAGCCGATGCCGGCGACGGCGCGCGAGCCCTCGGGCACGCGGGTCGAGGTGTTGTGCGGGCAGCCCGAGCAGAACCAAGGCACGCGGTCGGCACCGCCGGCGACCTTGATTTCGTCCGTCAGCGCGCGGTCCTTGGCCTCGATGACGGCCATGCGGGCGTCCAGGCGGGCCATCACATCGGCATCCACGCCCAGGCGCTTGAGGCGACGGGTGATGGCGCGGGCAATGATGGCCGGGGTCAGGTCGGCTTGGGCGCGCAGCAGCCAGCGGTCGCTGGGGTTGGGGCTGGCCCATTCGCCGCCGCTGCGGTCGCCCTCGGTTTCCTCGAACTTGCCCAGCACGTTCGGGCGCACGTCCGGGCGCCAGCCGTACAGCTGTTCCTTGATCTGGTACTCGATGACCTGGCGCTTTTCCTCGATGACGAGGATTTCCTGCAGGCCGGTGGCGAAGTCGCGCGTGATGGTGGCTTCCAGCGGCCACACCACGTTCACCTTGTGCAGGCGGATGCCGAGCCGGCGGCAGGTCTCGTCATCCAGCCCCAGGTCGTGCAGGGCCTGGCGGGTGTCGTTGTAGGCCTTGCCCGAGGCCACCAGACCGAGGCGGTCGTGGGCGCTCTCGATGACGTTGTAGTTCAGCTTGTTGGCACGCACGTACGCCAGGGCCGCGTACCACTTGTAGTCCATCATCCGCGCCTCTTGGTCCAGGGGCGGATCGGGCCAGCGGATGTGCAGGCCGCCTTGCGGCATCTCGAAATCGTCGGGCGTGATGATCTTGACGCGGTCGGGGCTCACGTCCACCGTGGCGCCGCTCTCGACGATCTCCTGGATCGTCTTCATGCCGCTCCACAGGCCCGAATAGCGGCTCATGGCGAAGGCGTGCAGGCCCATGTCCAGGATGTCCTGCACCGTGGTCGGGAAGAACACCGGGAAGCCGGCGGCCTTGAAGACGTGGTCGGATTGGTGCGCGGCGGTCGAGCTCTTGGCGATGTGGTCGTCACCGGCGATGGCGATCACGCCGCCATGCTTGGCCGTGCCGGCCATGTTGGCGTGCTTGAAGACGTCGATGCAGCGGTCCACGCCCGGGCCCTTGCCGTACCAGATGCCGTAGACGCCGTCGTACTTCTTCTCTTGCGGGTGCAGGTCCAGCTGCTGGGTGCCCCACACCGCGGTGGCGCCCAGTTCCTCGTTCACGCCCGGCTTGAAGACGACGTGGTTCTTTTCAAGGTGCTTGCGCGCCGCCCACAGGGCCTGGTCGTAAGTGCCCAGGGGCGAGCCGCGGTAGCCGCTGATGAAACCGGCGGTGTTCAGGCCGTTCATCGCATCGCGCGTGCGCTGCAGGATCGGCAGGCGCACCAGGGCCTGCACCCCGCTCATGAAGGCACGACCTCGCTCCAGCGCGTACTTGTCGTCCAGGGTGACGGATTCGATCGCGCGGCGGATGTGCTCGGACAAAGGGGCGTTCATGGGTGGAAGCTCCTGAGGCGGGGGCCAGGGTGGATTGAGTGTGCGCCGCGCCTTGCGCGGCCGGAGGCGGGCAAGCCCTTGTGGGGCCATTCCGGGCAGCCGGCCAGTGTAAGAACGAAGCCCAGATCGATGTTTGCGAACTTTGCCGGTGAAACGGCTGTTTGAGCAAGAATCTTGCTGTCGATACCGATTGGTGGAAACCATGGCCGAAGCAAAGCCGCCCCGCACGAAAGACCCACGCCGTGCCATCGCCGCCGCCAAGGCCGCAGCGGAGTCCCCTGAGGACCGGGGAGGGGAGGGCCTGGACCGTTACGACATCGCCATCCTGGCCGCACTGCAGCAGGACGCGCGCCTGACCAATGCCGAGCTGGCTGCGCGCATCGGCCTTTCCGCCGCGCCCACCTGGCGGCGCGTGCGCTGGCTGGAAGAGCAGGGCTACATCACCGGCTACCGCGCCGAGATCGACCGCCGCCGCATCGGCCTCGGGGTGCTGGCCTTCGTCAAGGTGGACGCCGATCGCAACAACGCCGCCGCCACCCGCCAGCTGGAAGCCAGCCTGCGCGCCCTGCCGCAGGTCATCAGCTGCCACTACATCAGTGGTGCCGGCACCTTCGAGCTGCAGGTGGTGGCCACCGATCTGGACGCCTTCAGCCGCTTCACGCTCGACACCCTGCTGGTGCTGCCCAATGTGGGCGACGTGCACACCAGCTTCTCGCTCGGCGAGGTCAAGGCCGCCGGGGCGCTGCCGCTCGGGCATTTGAGCCCGCCGCGCTGATACGCTGCCGGGCCGATGAGCCCCAAGCGCCGCCAGACCGACAAGCCCCAGCCCCTGGAGGGCCTGCTGGGGCGCGAGCCCAAGCTGCGCCACCGCATGGCGCAGCAGCTGCTGTCATTCGGCCTGGTGCTGGCCAACTGCCTGATGCTGGGCTACTCCGTGCTGCTGGCGCGTACCCCGCTGGGCTGGTGGCTGGTGTGGGTGGCGGTGGCGCTGGCGGTGCAGCTGGGCATCAGCCTGGCCGTGCGCCTGGGCTGGACGGCGCGCCTGCCCGACCCCTCGCTGGCCTCCACGCAGATCGGCCTGATGCTGCTGCTGGGCGCGGCGGCCTACCCGCTCTCGGGCCCGCTGCGCGGCCTGGTGGTGCCGATGATGATGCTGACCCTGGCCTTCGGCATGTTCGCGCCCTCCGGCCGGGCCATGCTGCGGCTCAATGCCTTGGGCCTGGCGTTGATCCTCTCGGCCATGGCCTTTGACTTCATGATCTGGCCCGGCCGTGCCAACCCGGCCGAGACCCTGGGCCATGCGCTCTTCGCCATGGTCTGCTTCCCCGGCCTGGGCCTGCTGCTGCTGCGCATGGCGCGCCTGCGTGAACGCCAGCGCGAACAGCGCCAGGCGCTGAACGAGGCCCTGACCCGCATCAACCGCCTGGCCACGCGCGACGACCTGACCGGCCTCTACAACCGCCGTCACGGCAAGCATGTGCTGCAGCAGGCCCTGCAGCGCCAGAAGCGCAAGCCCACCGGGCTGCTGGCCGTGCTGCTGGATCTGGACCACTTCAAGAAGATCAACGACACCAAGGGCCATGCGGCGGGTGATGCCGTGCTGCGCTGCTTCGCCAAGGCCCTGCACCAGAGCCTGCGCAAGGGCGACACCGCGGTGCGTTGGGGCGGCGAGGAGTTCGTGGTGGTGCTGGAGCCCACCGCCAGCGAGGGCCTGCTGGCCTGGGTGGCACGGCTCAAGCTCGCCATCGAACGCCAGCCCCTGGTGACGGAACGCCCCGAGCTGCGCTTCACCTTCAGCGGCGGCGCCGCCTTCTGGCGCCCGGGCGAGACCCTGGAGCAGTGGCTGGAGCGGGCCGACGCGGCGCTCTACCGCGCCAAGGCCGAGGGGCGTGACCGGGTGGTGGAAGCCTCATGAACCGCGTGGCAGACGCCTTGCTGGGCCAGGAGCCCAAGCAGCGTCTGCGCACCAGCCAGCAGCTTTTCGCCACGCTGCTGTTCCTGGGCTGCATCCTGATCCTGCATTACGCCGCCACGATCAGCAGCGCGCCGCGCGCCTTGGTGTGGGTGTGGACGGTGCTGAGCATTGGCGCGCAGCTGCTGTTCTACGGCCTGGTGCGCAGCGGCTGGTCGGCGCGCACGGCCGAGCCCTCGCTGACCGTGCCGCAGATCGTCGTGGCCCAGGCCGCCGCCGCGGCGGCCTACCCCCTGAGCGGACCGCTGAGCCCGCTGGTGCTGCCCATCAGCATGCTGATCCTGGTGTTCGGCATGTTCCGCCTCAGCGGCGCGGCGGCGGTGCGCCTGGCCTGGCTGAGCCTGGCGATGCTGAGCGGCGCGATGGCGCTGGCGGTCTGGGTCTGGCCGCGTGATGTTGCCCTGCCGCTCGTCATCGGCCACTGGATGATGGCCCTGGTTACCTTCCCCGGCGTGGCCATCCTCACCGGGCGCATCTCCACCATGCGCCACCGCCTGCGCGAGCAGCGCGAGCAGCTCAACCAGGCGCTGGCGCGCATCGAGGAGCTGGCCACGCGCGACGCACTGACCGGGCTCTACAACCGCCGCCATGTCCAGAGCCTGCTGGAGCAGGCCTGGCAGCGCCGCCAGCGCGGCGGCAGCCCCTTCTGCGTGGCGTTGATCGACCTGGATCATTTCAAGCGCGTGAATGACTACCACGGCCATGCCGCCGGCGACGCCGTGCTCTGCGCCTTTGCGCATTGCGCCGAACAGGGCCTGCGCACCACCGACACCCTGGCGCGCTGGGGTGGCGAGGAATTCCTGCTGCTGCTCGACCACACCGACACCTTTGGCGCCCTGCAGGTGCTGGAGCGCATGCAGGCCGCCGTGGCCCAGCTGCTGGTGCCGGTGGGCGAAGAGTTGCTGCGCGTGGGCTTTTCCGCTGGCCTGGCTGCCAGCCAGCCGGACGAGAGTCTGCCCAAGATGTTGGAACGCGCCGATCAGGCGCTGTACCGCGCCAAGGCCGAGGGCCGCGGGCGGGTGGTGAGGGTCTGAATCCAACCATGAACACAACTGCCCTGCCGCCCCGCCACGCCCTGCTGGCCCTTTCGGTGGTTGCCATCTGGGGTAGCAACTTCGTCGTCATGAAATGGGCGCTGGCCGCCTTCAGCCCGGTCTGGCTGGCCGCCCTGCGCTTCAGCCTGGCGGCGCTGCCGCTGCTGTGGATCGCCCGCCCGGCCGCGCCCTGGCGCATCCTGGCCGGCTACGGGCTCTTGATCGGCGTCGGCCAGTTCGGCCTGCTGTTCTGGGCCCTGCAGAGCGCCATTTCGCCCGGCATGGCCTCGCTGGTGGTGCAAAGCCAGGTCTTCCTGACCCTGCTGCTGGCGCTCTTGCTGCGCGGCCAGCGCCTGCGCCCCATTCAAGGCCTGGCCCTGGCGCTGGCGGCTTCCGGCATCGCCTGGATCGGCTGGCAGCTTGACGGCGCGGCCAGCCCGCTCGGCTTGGCCCTGGTGCTGGCCGCGGCCTTCAGCTGGGCCATCGCCAATCTGGTGGGCCAGGCCGCCGGCAAGGTGGACATGCTGGGCTTCATGGTTTGGAGCAGCGCCTGCGCCGCCCCGGCGCTGATCACCCTGGCCCTGATCTTCGAAGGCCCGCAGGCCTTGGTGCGCGGCGTGCAGGCCGCGCACTGGGACAGCTGGCTGGCCGTGCTATGGCAGGCCGTGGGCAACACGCTCTACGGTTACGGTGTCTGGGGCTGGCTGCTTGCGCGGCATGCGGCCGTGCAGGTCGTGCCCATGGCCCTGCTGGTCCCGGTGTTCGGCATGGGCTGCTCGGCCTGGTGGCTGGGCGAGAGCCTGGCGGCCTGGAAGCTGCAGGGTGCGGCGCTGGTGTTGGCCGGGTTGGGGCTGAACCTGTGGGCGCAGTGGCGGAACACCCGATGAAGCGCCGGCCCTGGCTGATGCTGCTGCTCAGTGCTCCCGCCTGGGCCGCCGAGCTGCCGCCGGTCTACGAGCTGGAGCTGCGCTGGGTCGAGTGGGGCCGCAGCTCGGGGGGCTTGAGCACCGCCCAGCCCCCTGCCGACGGCCTCAGCACCACGGCGCCCGGCATTCCCACCCTGGGCCCAGGCCTGCGTGTGCAGGCCGGCGCCGCCGCCGAATGGGAGCTGGAACACCCAGGCGAGGGCTGGCAATGGCTGCAACTGCGCCAGGGCGGCGCGCGGATCCAGTGGAACGCCGCTCGGCCGCAGCCTTGGCGTTTGCGCTTCACCCCCACGCCGCGCGGCCAGGCCGTCCAACTGGCGCTGGAGTTCCAGCAGCCCGAGGGGCCGGGCGGGCGCCAGTTCTGGCGCAGCCAGCTGACCGTGCGGCCCGATCACTGGGTGGTGCTGGCGCGCAGCGGCATGGCCCAGCCGCGCCTGCCGCCGGGCGCGCTCAGCACCCAGGCTCTGGGGCCGCAGCGCGAGCTGCAGTTCCGCCTGCGCCAGATCCTCGATCCCTCGGAGTGAAGAACCCATGATCCGCATCGCCCTGGTCGCCCACGACCGCAAGAAGGACGCCATCGTCGCCCTGGCGCGCGAGCACCTGGCCTTCCTGCAGACCTGCCAGCTGATGGCCACCGGCACCACCGGCGGCCGGCTCAAGAACGAGCTGGGCCTGGAGGTGGAATGCCTGCTCAGCGGCCCGCTGGGCGGCGACCTGCAAATCGGCGCCCGGCTGGCGGTGGGCGGGTTGGATGCGCTGATCTTTCTGCGCGACCCGATGACGCCGCAGCCGCATGAGCCGGACATCAATGCGCTGGTGCGGGCGTGTGACGTGCACGATGTGCCTTGCGCGACGAATGTGAGCAGCGGGCGGATGGTGCTGCTCGCACTGCAGCGACCTGTGCAGGCTCAATAGGCGGCGCCACCCTCGCACACTCAGGCTGCGCTTTGCCGGGCAATGGCAACCAGCGATTTCAGGTCTGGCAGGGCTTTCGCGGGGGATGCATTTGCGTCAGACGCCTTTGCGCAATTGACCTCACATGCGCGGCGGGATCTTCAGCCAGTCGCAGAACAATTTCGAATGGCGCCTTCTTGTTGGCCGCTACCCGGGACCGGACAAATTCATCTTCGTCCAAAGAAAGGGCGTCGAACAGTTCAGCATTCAATCGCCTTCTGTCAGCGACAGCAGCCCTGACGGAAGGGTCACCATCGCGGGCCAGCATGGCCAGGATCTCAAGAGGAACTGTCTTGTTAATTGGCACCCACCTGCGCATACCCGGGTACTTCTCTATCACCGCAAGCCATACCTCAAAAGGAGCTTCTTCTGCTCCGGCCCGCGTGTACTCGGACTCTTCGCGGCTTTGTCTCAATCTCAAGAATTCTTCTGCAGAAGGAATCATTTGCCCTCAAGTCCCTGGGAATCTGCATGCAGCATTGAACCTGAGCTCAGGGCTCAGTTGCCTCTGGGCGGCGCGTAGACCGCCAGCCCGGCTTCACCGCGTGCCCCCAGCGCCTGTACCGCAAACACCCAGTCGTCCCGCGACACCCCCTTGAGCAGCGCTTCGCGTGCCTGCGGCCCCAGGTCCAGTGCCTGCTGCCACTGCGCCGCCTCGCTGCGCCGCCACAGCACGCGGTAGCCACTCGCACCCGCTACGGGGGCCCATTGCAACCGGGTGTCGTTGCTGAGCTCGCGCGCATCCACGCGCACCTCGGCGGGAGGGGCCGGGGCCCAGGCCAGGCTGAGCAGGCCGGCCAGATTGGCCTGCGCCACGCGCGCCACGTACGCCGGGTCGACGAACTCGGGCAGGTCGCCGAAGCGCTGGCCGTTCTCCACCCGGACGTTCTGGTGCTGGTGGGCGTAGTTCTCGAAGGGTTCGCTGAAGCGCACGGCAGCGAGTCCTCGCTCCAGGAAGGGCAGGTGGTCGCCGCCGCGCAGGGTGCGGTCGCGGCGCTGGATCAGGTTGACCTGGAAGCCCGGCACATAAGCCTCGACGGCGCGCTGCAGGTGGCGGCCGAACTGGGCGGTGGGCAGGTCCTCGGCGCCGCCGGCGGCGGCCAGTTCCTGCTGGGCCTTGAGGCGCGGATGCGTCTCAGCATTGGCACCGCGCAGCATCAATCGCAGCAGCGGGTCCAGGCCATCGGCAAAAAGGCGCAGGGTGTGTGGGGCGTGCTCGCCCAGCGCGCCGCGCGGGCTGCCGACGATGTCGTTGGTGATCACGCCCTCGACGCCGGCGCCGGCATCGAACTCGCGCGCCAGCTGGGCGGCGCCCAGCAGGCCTTGCTCTTCACCGGCCACCGCAGCGAAGACGATGGTGGCGTCCAGCGGGCGGGTCTTGGCGGCCTGGGCGGCCAGGCAGGCGGCTTCCATCACGGCCACGGTGCCCGAGGCGTCGTCATTCGCGCCCGGTGCGTCGCCCTCGGCGTCCATCACATCGCTGTTGCGGCTGTCGTAATGGCCCAGCATCAGCAGCACGCGCTGCGTGCCTGCGCGGCCGGGCAGGGTGGCCACCACATTGACGATCTCGGTGGGTGCGGCGATGCGCCGGCCCGGCGGCTCGGTGTGGCGGCGCGTGTCCACCTGCAGCGGCGTGCCGGCGGCGCAGGCGCGCAGCTCGGCCTCAATCCAGCGCCAGGCCGCGCCGATGCCGCGCGTGGGATGGCTCTGGCTGGAGGCGGTGTGGCGGGTGCCAAAGGCGGCCAGGCGCTCGATGCGGGCCTGCAGGCGCGCGGGCGACACCTGGGTGAGGGTTTCGCTCAGCAAGGTATCGGCTGGCGGTGCCGGCGGCGGCGCGGCCTGCGCCGTGGCAGCGAACAGAACGGAAAGCAGGGTCAAGCGCATCCGGGCCTCCTAGCATCGGGGCCCGCACCCTAACCCAGGAAGCCAAACCCATGCATGCGGCCGATCTTCGCTCCGGCATTCTTGAACTGGCCCCCGAACCCGAACGACGTCAGGCCCTGCTGGCCCTGGCCGGCCTGGATGGCCGCCCGCCCGCGCGCCTGGCCGAGTGGCCGCGCGCCCTGGCTCCGCTGGCCGGCCTGCTGTTCGGTATGGGCGTGGTGATGTGGGTGGCGGCCAATTGGGCCGACTGGTCGCGCCCGGCGCGCTTTGCGCTGCTGCAAGCCGCCTGGCTGGTTGCCCTGCTGGGCGCCTGGCGCCTGCCGCGGGCGCGTGCCGGCCTCGGGCTGGCGGCCCTGTTGCTGCAGGGGGGCTTGCTGGCCTTCTTCGGCCAAACCTACCAGACCGGCGCTGACCCCTGGCAGCTGTTCGCGCTCTGGGCCGCCTTGAGCCTGCCGCTGGCACTGGCTCTGCGCAGCGACTGGGTTTGGGTGCCCTGGACGCTGCTGGTGGCCCTGGGCGTGCAGCTCTGGATGCACACCTACAGCGGCCACCGCTGGGGCCTGGAGACCAGCACCCTGGGGGTGCAGTTCACGGCCAGCGTGGCCCTGCTGGCGGCCTGGCTGGCGCTCGGCCCGGAGCTGCGGCGCTGGAGCGGCAGCGGGCCCTGGGCCGAGCGCGCCATGGCCCTGTGGCTGGCCATGAGCCTGGGTGGCTGGGGTCTGGTGGCGCTGTTCGCGCGCGAGTGGGGCCTGCTGTACTTCTGGGCCGGTGCGGCGCTGGCCGGAGGCTTTGCGCTGCGCTGGCGCGGCGGCGATCTGGTGCAGCTTTCCATCCTGGCGCTGGCCTGGGACACCTGGGCGGCCTTCGGCTTGGGGCGCATCCTGTTTGAAGGCGCGAGCGGCGACCCCTTCGGTCGCCTGCTGCTGCTCGGTCTGCTGGTGACCGGCCTGCTGGCCGGCAGCGTGAACCTGCTGATGCGCCGTGCGCGCGAGGGAGAAGGCGCATGAAGGGCCCCGAACTGCTGCAGGCCGCCGCGGCGCAGGGTCTGATCGAACCCGGTCAAACCTGGCCCGCCGGCCGCCCCTGGCCGGTGCTCCTGATGACGGCGCTGGGCGCCTGGCTGGCGGCCATCCCCTTGCTGGGTGCGGCCGGGGCCCTGTTCGGCGCGGTGTTCGAGCGCTCGGTGGGCCTGTACGGCGTGGGTGCCGCGGCGCTGGCGTTGGCGGTGTGGCTGCTGAAGGACCGTGGCCAGCCCCTGTTCGTCGAGCAGCTCGGCCTGCCCACGCTGCTGGCCGGCCTGCTGTGCATCGGCGTGCGCCTGACCAAGGACCTGCCCGACCGCGGCGCCGCCTTCGTGATGGCCCTGCTCTGCCTGGCCCTGGCCTGGGGCTTCGGGCGGGCCTGGCTGCGCATGCTGCTGGGCGCCGCGGCCGGCGGCCTGCTGCTGGCCGTGCTGCAGTGGGACGGTTTTGGCCGTTCCTCCGTCTGGCCCTCGGCCCTGCTGCTGCTGGGCGGCGTGGCGGCGCTGTGGTGGCTGCGCTGGCCGCAAGGGCGTGCGGCCGCCTGGGGCGACGCGCTGGGCTGCGGCCTGTTCTGCGCTCTGGTGGTGGCCTTGGCCCTGGATGCCGGCATGAGCTGGATGCTGGCCGGTCTGGGCCCGGTGGCCTGGAACTGGGCCTGGATGTGGCGCGAGGGCGCTGCGCTGGCCGTGCTGCCAGTGGCCCTGGGCGCGGCGGGCCTGCTGGCCTGGCGCTGGCCCGCGCTGCGCAGCCCGCGCTTGGCCGCCTGCGCGCTGCTGCTGGCCCTGGCCAGCCTGCCCCTGCCGGGGCTGGCGGTGCTGGCCTTGGCCGCTGCCGTGGCGGCGCTGCAGCAGCGCGCGCGCCTGGCCGTGGCGGCGGGCCTGGGCATGCTGTGGGTGCTGGGCAGCTTCTACTACCGCTTGGACTGGACGCTGCAGGGCAAGGCGATCGGTCTGATCGCCCTGGCCGGCCTGCTGGCCGCGGTGGCGCGCTGGCCGGGCCGCGCGGCGGCGGCGCCGCTGGCGGCGGCCGGCTCCGGTTTGAAGATCGGCCTGGGAGTGGCCGCGCTGGCCGGCCTGCTGCTGGTGAACATCGGCATTGCGCAGAAGGAGCGCCTGATCGCCAGCGGCGAGCCGCTCTTTGTGGAGCTGGCGCCGGTGGACCCGCGCTCGCTGATGCAGGGCGACTTCATGCGCCTGAACTACAGCCTGTTGGCGCAGGCCGGCGAGCCCGCGCCGCGCCCCGGGGCAGAGCGGCCGCTGCTGGTGCTGCGTCGCGATGCACGCGGCATCGGCCAGTTCGTGCGCCTGTTCGGCGCGGGGCCGGCGCTGGCGGCCGATGAACGCCTGCTCGAACTCAGCCCCAAGGACGGGCGCTGGACAGTGGTGAGCGACGCCTGGTTCTTCAAGGAAGGCGAGGCCGCGCGCTGGCAGGGCGCGCGCTACGCCGAACTGCGTCTACAGCCCGACGGCCGCGCGCTGCTGGTGGGCCTGCGCGGGCCGGAGCTGCAGCCTCTATAGATGCCGACCGAGGAAGTCGAGCAGGCGGGCCCAGGCCTGCTCGGCGCAGGCGGCGTCGTACACCGGGCGGGTGGCGTTGAAGAAGCCGTGCGCGGCCTCGTAGTAGTGGATCTCTGGGCTGCGGCCGGCGGCACGCATCTCGGCTTCGAGACCACGCGCCACGGCGGGGGTGCACCAGTCGTCCTGCAGCGCGAAATGGGCCTGGAAGGGGATGCGGATGTCGGCCGGGCGCGCCAGCTCGGCCGGCGGCACGCCGTAGAAGCAGCTGGCAGCGGCAAATTCCGGCGCATGCACGGCGGCGGCCACGGTGAGTGCGCCGCCCATGCAAAAGCCCATCACGGCCACCTTGCGGCCGTTCTGCGCCAGATGGGCGCCGGCGCCGCGCAGGTCCTGGTGCGTGGCGTCCACGAAGTCCAGGCTTTGCATCAGGTGGCTGGCCTCGTCGGCCGCAGTGGTCAGGCGGCCGCGGTACAGGTCCGGCGCCAGGGCTGAATAGCCGGCGGCGGCCAGGCGGTCCACCACCGCGCAGATCTGCGGATTCAGCCCCCACCATTCCTGGATCACCACGACGCCCGGCGCATCGGCGCGTGCGGCCGCCGCGAAGTAGGCGGGGGTCTTGGCGCCGTCGGGGCGCTGGAATTCGATCATCGGCATTCGGGGCTCCTGCGGAGGGTCAGGGCGGCAGCATGTGGGGAAGCCACTTTTTGAACAGTTTGGCAAAGCTGCCATCGCGCTTCATTGCGTCCAGCGCCTGCTGCCAGCGCCGCACCTCTTCGTCGGGCGTGGCGAGCGAGAACGCCAGGTAGCCCATCGCGCCGGGGTAGACCATGGCCGTGGTCACGGCGTCGGCCGCATAGCCCTCGCGCTTGAGCAGATCGGGCAGGGTCAGCAGTTCCGAGGCCATCAGCGGCGCGCGGCCGACCACCAGCATGCGGATGGCTGCGCCGGGGGTGCTGACCTCGGTCAGGTTCTTGAAGCCGCGCTTTTGCAGCTCCTGCGCCGAGGCCCAGTCGCGGATGACGATGATCTGGCTGGCCTTGGCGGCGTCGTCCAGGCTGCGCAGATGGCGCTCGGTGCCCTTGGCGGTGAACAGCGCGTTCTGGAACTCCACCACCGGGCCGACCCACTTGAACAGCTTTTCGCGATGGGCCGCGCGCGCCATGGTGAACAGGCACACCGGATGCGGGCCCTGGGCCTCCTGGTAGCCGCGTGTCCAGGGCATGAATTCCACCGGGATGTCCAGGCCCAGGCGCTTTTGCAGCAGCAGCACCAGCTCGCCGGCCATGCCACTGGGGTGGCCCTGGTCTTCAAAGTTGACGGGCGGGAAATCCTCGCTGAGCAGGCGCAGCGTGGGCGGCTCCTGCGCCCGGGCGCTGCTGCCCAGGCCCATCCCCAGGCCGGCCAGCACCAAGCCGCGGCGCCGCGGGTAGGGTGACGAAAACATGACGCGATTTTCGCCTCCGGCCCGGGCCGCCAAGGGCGTACAAGTACCCGGGGCCCGCCTGGCCCTCACCCGGATGCGGGGGGCCGGGTACAGGCCGCCTCGCGCGGCGGTGCTGCGTCCTAGACTCGTCCGCCGCGCCGGCACTCGCAGGCTTGGCGGCACACCACTTCATCGGGAGGCATGGCGCCATGGCCACTTTGCAGCAAGGGTCCGTCGGACCCGCCGTCAGCACGCTTCAGGCGCGGCTGAATGCGCTGAACGTCGTTCAACCCCTTCTGGCGGTGGATGGCATCTTCGGGCCCAAGACCAAGGCGGCGGTGATCAGTTTTCAGGGCCGCACGCCGCCGCTGAAGGCGGACGGCATCGTCGGCCCGAAGACCGAGGCCGCCCTGGCGGCGGCCCAGCCCTTCCCGCCGGCGCCCAGCATCGTGCTGAACTACACCGTGCCCTCGCCCGTGCACATCGCGCAGGACAAAACCATGTCCTGCTGGTTTGCCTCGGCGCAGATGCTGATCCAGTGGAAGCGCCAGCGCACCCAGATGACGGACGCGCGCCACCCGGATCCGGCCGATTCGCCGAAGTGGTCCAAGCTCTACTCGGACAACACCGGCATCACCAACGGCAAGATCCGCGAGTTTGGTCGCGACATGGGTTTCGCCTATGTGCCGCCGATGTCGCCCACGCCCGAGGCCATCATGGGCTGGCTGCGGGCGTTCGGGCCGTTGTGGGTGAATGGCAAGCGGCACATCACCGTCATCGCCGGCATCCGCGGGCCGCGTGAGAACTGCGAGGTGCTGGTGCTGGACCCCGGCCGCCCCGCCGAGAAGAACGGCTCCTGGCGCAATCTGCGCACCTGGTACGTGCTGGACAAGCACTCGGGGCGCGACACCGCCACCGACGTCGAGGCGGTGTTCCTGCGCCTGCCCTGAGCGCCGCTCAGGGCGTGTTGGCGCGCGGCAGCAGCACCCAGTAGCGCAGCGCCTGCTTCATGCGCCCGGCCTGGGCCTCGGCGGCGGCGCCCCAGCCCCAGAAGTAGTCGGCGCGCACGGCGCCCTGGATGGCGCTGCCGGTGTCCTGCGCCAGCACCAGGCGGCGCAGCGGGGTCTGGCTCAGCGGCTCGGTGCTGTCCAGCCACAGCAAATGCCCGTAGGGAATGGCGTTGCGGTCCACCGCCACCGAGCGGCCGGGTGTCAGGGGCAGGCCCTGGCCGCCGCGCGGGCCCTTCTCGGGGTCGGGCAGCGGCTCTTCGCGGAAGAACACCAGGCGCGGGTTGCTCCACAGCATCTCGTTCAGCCGCGCCGGGTTGGCCTGGCCCCAGGCCTTGATGGCCGGCCAGTTCGCTTCGTGGGCCTTCAGCAGACCTTGCTCGATCAGCCAGCGACCCACCGAGCGGTAGGGCTGCTCGTTGTGGCCGGCAAAGGCCAGGCGCAGCAGGCGCTCGCGGCCGTCGGGCTCGCGCACCAGCACGCGGCCCGAGCCCTGGATCTGCAGCAGCAGCGCGTCCAGCGCGTCTTCCACATAGAGCAGCGGCGGCACGCGGCCGCGCCATTGCTGGTCGAACTGCTGGCGCGGGGCGCGCGCCAGCTGCGCGTCGGCCGGTGGGGCAAACAGCGGCACCTTGAACTGCGCATCGGGCTGGCGGCGGGCGCGCAGCTCGGGCTCGAAGTAGCCGGTGGCCAGGCCCTGCGGGTTGCCGTCGGCGGCTTCCACGCGGTGCGGCTGCAGCTGTTCCATCAGCCAGCCATGCGCCTGCAGACGGTCGCTGGGGGCATCTTCCAGGGCCAAGCGGGCACACAGACGCTCCCACTGGGCGGGTGGGCGCTGGCAGTTCTGGCGCAGCGCGGGCCACAGGGTTTCGGCGGCGTCCTCACCCCAGCCGGGCAGCTCGCTCCAGCTGGTGGGCACCCAGCGCGCCGGGCCGGGGGCGGGCGGTTTGGGGCTGGGCAGCGAGGGCTCGGGGGCCGGTTCGGGTGCCGGCGCGGGCCCCGGCGGCGGCGGCAAGGTGCTGCAGGCGGCCAGGCCGAGCAGCACCAGCGCATGGTGCAATGCCCGCATGGGACTGATCATTCTGGAGCTGCTGCTGGCGCTGGGCCTGGCGGTGTTCATCGTCTGGTGGACGATGTTTTCGGGACGGAACAGGGGCAAGGACGAAGACCGGGATCAGTGAAGCTGGCTCGTGTCGGCCAGCAGGAACTCGGGCACCTCGGCGTAGAAGATCTCGGCGTCTTCGGTGACGCACAGGTAGCGCCCGCTCATGCTGCCCTGCGGGGTGCCGATCTGCGCCCAGGAGCTGTACTGGAAGCGTTGGCCGGGCTGCAGATAGGGCTGGTGGCCGACTACGGCCAGGCCCTTGACCTCCTCGACCTGGCCGCGCGCGTCGAGGATGCGCCACTGCCGGGCCACCAGCTGGGCCGGCACCTTGCCCACGTTCTCGATCGTGACCGTGTACTGGAAGGCCCAGCGCTCCTGCGCGGGGTCGGTCTGCTCGGCCAGCGGCTGCACGACGACGCTGCAGCGAAACTCGGCGGAAGAGGAGCTTGAAGACATGAGAACGATCCTGGGTGAGGACGACCGGGCGCGCTGCGCCTGGTGCGAGGCGGTCGATTTTCCGCTCTACCGCCGCTACCACGACGAAGAGTGGGGCTATCCGGTGGCCGATGAGACGCGCCTGTTTGAAAAGCTCTGCCTCGAAGGCTTCCAGTCGGGCCTGAGCTGGCGCACCATCCTGGCCAAGCGCGAGGCCTTCCGTGCCGCCTTTGCCGGCTTTGATGCCGCGCGGGTGGCGGCCTTTGAAGAGGCCGATGTGGCGCGCCTGTTGGGCGATGCCGGCATCGTGCGGCACCGCGGCAAGATCGAGGCCACGATCGGCAATGCGCGGGCGCTGCGCGCACTGCAGGACGGTGGCCGCAGCCTGGCGGCGCTGGTCTGGACCTTCGAGGAAAAGCCTGAACCCCCGGTGGTGCGGGCGGAGTCGTCGGCCTCGCAGGCCCTGTCCAAACAGCTGAAGAAGCTGGGTTTTCGCTTCGTCGGCCCCACCACCTGCTACGCCTTCATGCAGGCCATGGGCCTGGTGAACGACCATGCCGAAGGCTGCTGGGCGCGTGCCAAGGCCGAGCAGGCGCGCCGGGCCTTCCGGGTGCCTTCCTAGAATCGCGCCCCATGAGCCATCGCATCGCCCCCAGCATCCTCTCCGCCGATTTCGCCCGCCTGGGCGATGAATGCCGCAACGTCCTGGCGGCCGGCGCCGACTGGATCCACTTCGACGTGATGGACAACCATTACGTGCCGAATCTGACCTTCGGCCCGATGGTCTGCCAGGCCCTGCGTCCGCACTGCGTGCTGCCCGATGGCCGCCCCGCGCCCATCGACGTGCACCTGATGGTCGAGCCTGTGGACGCACTGGCCCAGGCCTTCTGCAAGGCCGGCGCCGATCTGGTCAGCTTCCACCCTGAAGCCAGCAAGCATGTGGACCGCACGCTGCAGCTGATCAAGGCTGAGGGCAAGCAGGCCGGCCTGGTCTTCAACCCCGGCACGCCACTGGATGTGCTGGAGTGGGTGATCGACAAGGTCGATCTGGTGCTGATCATGAGCGTCAACCCCGGCTTCGGCGGTCAGAGCTTCATCGACTCGGCGCTCCGCAAGCTCGAAAAGGCGCGCAAGCTGATCGAGCAGACCGGGCGCGACATCCGCCTCGAGGTGGACGGCGGCGTCAAGGTGGACAACATCCGCCGCATTGCCGACGCCGGCGCCGACACCTTTGTGGCCGGCTCGGCCATCTTCGGCCAGCGCGACTACAAGGCGGTCATCGACGCCATGCGGCAGCAGCTCGCGTGAGCTCCGTCCTCCTCGTCTGTCGGGCGAATTTGTGTCGCTCGCCCATGGCCGAGGTGGTGTTTCGCGCTTGCGCGCTGGCCCTGGGCCTGCGCCGCGTGGCTTCGGCGGGCGTCTGGGCCTCCAGCCGGCCCGAGCGCATGGACCCGCGCGCCGCCGCCTGCCTGGAGCGGCGCCGCTATGTGCTGGACCCGAAATGGCGCTCGCGCAAGGTGCAACGCGAGGACCTGGCCAAGTTCGAGGTGCTGCTGGCGCTGGACAACGAGGTGCTGGACGAGTTGCGCCGGATCTTCCCCGAGGCCCCGCCGCAGCGCCTGCGCCTGCTGCTGGACCATGTGCCGGGGATGGCTGGGCAGGACGTGCCCGACCCCTACTACTCCAGCGCGCAGGGCTTTGAGCACGCACTCGATCTGATCGAGCGCGCGGTCGGCTCGTTCAGGCCTTAGCCAACTCGGTGGCCAGGCGCGCGCCCAGCACGGCGTTGTGCTTGACCAGCTCGATATTGGTGGCCAGCGAGCGCCCCTGTGACAGCTCGGCCAGGCGCTTCAGCATGAAGGGCGTGCTGGCCTTGCCGTGGATGCCCTGTTCATCAGCCTCACGCAGTGCCTGGGCAATCCAGACTTCGACCTGGGCGGCCGGGATCTCGTGCGTGGCCGGCACCGGGTTGGCCACCACCACGCCGCTGCTCAGGCCCAGACCCCAATGGCAGCGCAGGAAGGCGGCCAGCGCGGCCGGCTCGTCGATGCGGAAATCGGCCTTCAGCCCGCTTTCGCGGCTGTAGAAGGCCGGAAAGCCTTCCTGCCCCACGGCCACCACCGGTACGCCCTGGGTCTCCAGCACTTCCAGCGTCAGCGGCAGGTCCAGGATGCTCTTGGCGCCGGCGCACACCACGGCCACCGGCGTGCGCGCCAACTCCATCAGGTCGGCGCTGATGTCCATGCTCTGCTGGGCGCCGCGGTGCACGCCGCCGATGCCGCCCGTCACGAAGACTCGGATGCCCGCGGCCTGCGCGCACAGCATGGTGGCGGCTACCGTGGTGGCGCCCAGGCGGCGTTGTGCCACGGCGTAGGCGATGTCGCGCCGGCTCAGCTTCAGGGTCTGGGCGCCGGCCTGGGCCAGCTGTTCCAGCTCGGCTGCACTCAAGCCGACGCGGATGGCGCCGTCCATCACCGCGATGGTGGCTGGCACCGCGCCGTGCGAACGGATCAGTGCCTCCACTGCCTGGGCGGTGGCCAGGTTCTGCGGGTAGGGCATGCCATGGGCCACGATGGTGGACTCCAGCGCCACCACAGGGCGGCCTTCGGCCAGGGCATCGGCCACTTCGGGGGCGCAGCGCAGCCAATCAGTTTTCATTGCGGTCTTCCAGGTCGTCGAGCAGGGCCGGGTGGATGTCCGGCGCCACGCTCAGGGGGGATTGCAGGCAGATCTGGGCCAGGCGTTGGCCGAAGCGGGCGGCGCCCAGCCAGTCGCCCGGCCGCTGCAACAGGGCGGCCAGCACGCCGGCGGTGAAGGCATCGCCCGCACCGGTCACATCGGCCACCTGCGGCGTGGGCGGGGCCGGCAGGGTCTGCCACTGCCACTGGATCTCGCCCCACTGACCCAGGCGCACGCCTTGCGCGCCCTGGGTCACCAGGGCGCGGCGCAGGCCGCGGCGTGCCAGCTCGGTGTTGCCGCCGGCGGCCCACCACTCGCCGCTGTTGGCGATCAAGAGGTCCAGGCGCGACAGATCCTCGGGCAGGGCGGCCATCTTGGGCTCGGACACGGCCAGGATCACGGCCAGGCCCTGGCGCTCCTCGGCCAGCCAGGCTTCCAGGGTGTCGCGGCGCAGGTTCAGGTCGGCCAGCTGGATGGCGGCCTGGCTGCGCTTGGGCTGGGTGCGCGTGAGCTTGCCCGGGCCCAGGGTGCCCAGCGCATCCAGCTGCGCCAGGCCCAGGTGCAGCTCGCCGCTGGGCTCGAGCACGGCGGTGTAGGCGCCAGTGGCGGTGTCCGGCACGGTCAGCACGGCGTCGATGTCCAGGCCCAGGCGCAGGCAGTCCATGCGCAGCAGGGCGCCGGCGGCGTCATCGCCCCAGGCGCTGAGCAAGGCCACGGGCAGGCCCAGCAAGCTGAGGTTGTGCGCCACATTGCGCGCCACCCCACCGGGGTGCGAGGTTTCACTCACCGGGTTGGAGCTGGCCAGCACCGGCGGCGCTTCCAGGCGCAGCTTGCGGTCCCAGACGGCGCCCCCCAGGCACCAGATATTCGGTTCAGAGGCTGACACGGCGACACTGACCCCCATGAAGATTGAAGCCCTGTTGGTGGACCTGGATGGCACCCTGCTCGATACGGTGGGCGACTTTGTCGCTGCGCTCACGCCCCTGGCTGCCGAACTGGGCGCCCCGGCGCCCTCCGAAGCGCTGGTGCGGCGCTTGATCGGCCGTGGCGGCGCGCAGCTCCTGCGCGACCTGCTGGCCCATTGGGGTCTGACGGTGCAGAACTTCGAGGCCCTGCGGGAGCGGTACGAGTGCCATTACAGAGCGGTCAACGGGCAGCGAGCCCGGCTGTTCGAGGGGGTGGTGGTGGGCCTGGAGGGCCTGCGAGCCCTGGGTCTGCGGCTGGCTTGCGTCACCAACAAGCCGCAAGCGAATGCGCAAGCGCTATTGGAACGCTTCCGGCTGGCCGCGTATTTCGAACTGTTAGTGGGTGGCGCCCAGGGCCTGCGCGCCAAGCCCGCGCCGGACAGCCTGCTGCTGGCCTGCGCCGGCCTAGGCCTGCCGCCCGCGCGCTGCCTGATGGTGGGGGATTCCGCAAACGACGCGGCGGCCGCGCGGGCCGCCGGTTGTGCGGGGGTGGTGCTGCTGCGCCATGGCTACAACCATGGCGAACCGATCGAGGCGGTGCCGGCCGAGGCCCATCTGGATGGACTCGACCGGCTGCCCGCCTGGCTCAGCGGCCGCGCTTGTCCTTGCCCAGCAGCTGGTTCTTGAGGTCGTCGTCGGCCGGCTTCTCGCCCAGCCAGATGCGCAGCAGGGCGTTGAAGAACTCGGGCTCGGGGATGACCTCACCCACCGGCTTGTAGTCCACGAACACCTGAGCCCCGGTGCCGGGGATCCAGTCGATGCCGATGGCGGCACCCGACTGCGCCTTCTTCATGTCATTGAAGATCTGGCCGAATTTGAAGATGCCGTTGATGGTCTTGGCACGCTCTTCGGGCAGGGCGTTCTTCTGCATGCCGTCGGTGAAGGCCTTGCCGAGGTCCTTGCCGTCCACATCGCGCAGCATCTTCAGCAGCACGCGCTTGGGGCCATCCTGCTTGATCAGGCCATCCGGCGTGTCGGCCTTCTGCTTGAAATAGAAGCCCACGGTGTAGACCTTGAAGATGGCCTTGTAGCGTACCCCCAGGCCATTGAGGACCAGTTTCTGACCGGCCACTTCGGCCGTGGTGTCGAACTTCGCCCCCCCGGCTTCGACGGTGTCGGCCAGGGCGCCCAAGGGCAGGGTGGGCAGGGCAAGGGCTAGCAGGGTGCTCAGAAAGGCTCGGCGCATGCGGGTCTCCAACGCGGCGGGTGAACGGCAATTGTGGCGAGATGTTGCGCCCGCCACCCCAGGGGAAGTGCTTGCCTGCAACGCGAATACGGGTGCATTGGTTCACGAAGCCTGGCTGCATGTGCATGGCTACACTCCGGCGCATGTTCGTGAACCGCAAACTCACCAAGGGGTCTGGCGACCGGGGAGCCTGGCCCTGGCGACCCTGCACTCTGCGAAGCTGAGTGGGCGTGGCGTGGCCGCGCCCGGGTGAACCCTTGCGTGCAGGACCCGCTGTGATCACGAACGAACAAGACTTTCTGCGTCTGGCCCAAGCCGGCCACAACCGCATTCCCCTGGTGCGCCAGGCCTTTGCGGACCTCGAAACCCCGCTCTCCCTCTACTTGAAGCTCTGCGCCGGTCGGCCCCTGAGCTTCCTGCTCGAATCCGTCATCGGCGGCGAGCGTTTCGGGCGCTACTCCTTCATTGGTCTGCCCGCGCGCAGCCTGCTGCGCGCCCGCGGCTCGATCTGCGAGATCGTGCGCGACGGCGAGGTCGTCGAGCGCCACGAGGGCAACCCGCTGGACTTCATCGCCGCCTACCAGGAGCGCCTGAAGCCAGCGGTGCTGCCCGGCCTGCCGCGCTTCTGCGGCGGCCTGGCTGGGTACTTCGGCTACGACACCGTGCGTGCCATCGAGCCGCGCCTGGCCAAGAGGCGCCCCGCCGGCGGCCTGGGCTTGCCGGACATCCAACTGCTGCTGAGCGAGGAGGTGGCCGTCATCGACAACCTCAGCGGCCGGCTCTACCTGATCGTCTGGGCCGATCCTGCGGTGCCCGAGGCCTATGCCAAAGCCCAGGCACGCCTGGAAGAGCTGGCCGGCAGCCTGCGCCGCGGCGTGGGCCTGCCCGAGGTCAAGCCCAGCGCGCCCCAGCCCGTGCAGCGCGAGCGCGAGCCGGCCGAGTTCATGCAGGCGGTGAACAAGGCCAAGGAATTCATTGCCGCCGGCGACTGCATGCAGGTGGTGATCGGCCAGCGCCTGAAGAAGCGCTACGACGCCGACCCGCTGAGCCTGTACCGCGCGCTGCGTTCGCTCAACCCCAGTCCGTACATGTATTACTACGACATGGGGGATCACCAGATCGTTGGCGCCTCGCCGGAGATCCTGGTGCGCGAGGAGCACCGCTCGATCGAAGACGGCGGCGGCCGCAAGATCACCATCCGCCCTCTGGCCGGAACCCGCCCACGCGGCGCCACGCCGCAGGCCGACGCCCTGCTGGAGGCCGAGCTGCGCGGCGACGCCAAGGAGCGCGCCGAGCACCTGATGCTGATCGACCTGGCGCGCAACGACATCGGCCGCATCGCCCGCACCGGTAGCGTGAAGGTCACGGCGGCCTTCGAGGTGGAGCGCTACTCGCATGTGATGCACATCGTCAGCAATGTCGAAGGCGTGCTGCGGCCCGAGGTCGGGCAGCTGGACGTGCTGAAGGCGAGCTTCCCGGCCGGCACGCTCACCGGCGCGCCCAAGGTGCGCGCGATGGAGCTGATCGATGAGCTGGAACCCGTGGAGCGCGGCATCTACGGCGGCGCTTGCGGCTACCTGAGCTTTGCCGGCGACATGGACCTGGCCATCGCCATCCGCACCGGCATCGTCAAGGACGGCACGCTCTACGTGCAGGCCGCGGCCGGCGTGGTGGCCGATTCGGTTCCTGAGCTGGAGTGGAAGGAAACCGAGGCCAAGGCCCGTGCCGTGCTGGCGGCGGCCGAGTTGGTGGAAGGGGGGTTCTGAAATGATCTTGATGATCGATAACTACGACAGCTTCACCTTCAACCTGGTGCAGTACCTGGGCGAACTGGGGGCCGAGGTGAAGGTGCTGCGCAATGACGAGATCGACGTCGCCGGCATTGGCGCGCTGAGCCCCAGCCACCTGATCCTCTCCCCGGGCCCCTGCACGCCCAGCGAGGCCGGCGTGTGCGTGCCGGCCATCCAGGCCTTCAAGGGCAAGCTGCCGATCCTGGGCGTGTGCCTGGGCCACCAGAGCATCGGCCAGGCGCTGGGCGGCAAGATCGTGCGGGCGCAGCGCCAGATGCATGGCAAAGCCAGCACCATCACGAACGACGGCCGCGGTGTCTTCAAGGGCCTGCCGTCGCAGTTCAGTGTGATCCGCTATCACTCCCTGGTGATTGAGCCCGCGAGCTGCCCGCCCGAGCTGGAGGTGAGCGCGCGCAGCGAGGACGGCGAGATCATGGCCGTGCGCCACCGAGAGTTGGCGGGCACGAAGACCCCGATCGAGGGCGTGCAGTACCACCCCGAATCCATCCTCTCCGAGCATGGCCACGCCCAGCTGAAGAACTTCCTGGAGCTGGCCCTATGAGCGCCCTTGTAGACCTGCGCAGCGACACCGTCACCCGCCCGACGGCCGGCATGCGCGCCGCGATGGCCGCGGCGCCCTTGGGCGACGACGTGTTTGGCGATGACCCCAGCGTCAACGCCCTGCAGGCGGCCGTGGCCGAGCGCCTGGGTTTTGAGGCCGCGCTCTTCCTGCCCAGCGGCACGCAAAGCAATCTGGTGGCCCTGATGAGTCACTGCGAGCGGGGCGACGAGTACATCGTCGGCCAGCAACAGCATTGCTACCGCTGGGAGGCTGGCGGTGCGGCAGTGCTGGGCTCCATCCAGCCGCAGCCGCTGACCCAGCAGCCGGACGGCAGCCTGCTGCTGGCGGACATCGAGGCTGCGATCAAGCCGGATGACCCGCACTTCGCCCGCACGCGCCTGCTTTGCCTGGAGAACACCATCGGCGGCCAGGTGCTGGGCCCGGCCTATGTGCGCGAGACCCAGGCGCTGGCGCGCCGCCATGGTCTGAGTCTGCACCTGGACGGCGCGCGGCTCTTCAATGCCGCGGCGGCCGCGCCAGGTGAGGTGCTGGCCAACGCCCGGGCGATTTGCGCCGGCTTCGATTCGGTCTCGGTCTGCTTCTCCAAGGGTTTGGGCGCGCCGGTCGGGTCGGTACTGTGCGGCTCGGCCCCCTTCATCGCCCGCGCCCGGCGCTGGCGCAAGATGTGCGGCGGGGCGATGCGCCAGGCCGGCCTGCTCGCCGCGGCGGCGCACTACGCGCTCGACCACCACCTGGAGCGTCTGCGCGAAGACCATGCGCGCGCGCAGCGCCTTGCCGCGGGCCTGCAAGGCCTGCCCGGCCTGACGGTGCAGATGCCGCAGACCAACATCGTGTTTGCCGATGTCGCGTCCGAGCGTGGCGCCGGCCTGATCCCGTTCTTGAAGGAGCGCGGCGTGCTGGCCACCGGCCTGTACCGCCTGCGCTTTGTCACCCATCTGGATGTGGACGATGCCGGCGTGGACCGTGCCATCGCCGCTGTCCGTGCCTATTTCCGCGAGGCCTGAGATGCCGATCACCGACCAAGAAGCCCTGCAGCGCGTCATCGAGCACCGCGAGATTTTTCCGGACGAGATGCTGGCGCTGATGCGCCGCATCATGACGGGCGAGATGTCGCCGGTGGTGGCGGCAGCGCTCATCACCGGCCTGCGCGTCAAGAAGGAAACGGTGGGCGAGATCGCCGCGGCCGCCGAAGTGATGCGCGAGCTCAGCCGCAAGGTGCCGGTGGAACCGCACCCGCATCTGGTGGACGTGGTGGGCACCGGCGGCGATGGCGCGCACAGCTTCAACATCAGCACCTGCTCGATGTTCGTGGCCGCCGCGGCCGGCGCCGTGGTGGCCAAGCACGGCAACCGCAGCGTCAGCAGCAAGAGCGGCAGCGCGGATGTTCTGGAGAGCCTGGGTGCGCGCATCGACCTGCAGCCCGACGCTGTGGCGCGCTGCCTGGCCGAGGCCGGCATGGGTTTCATGTTTGCGCCCAACCACCACCCGGCGATGAAGAACATCGCTCCTGTGCGCAAGGAGCTGGGCGTGCGCACGATCTTCAACATCCTGGGGCCGCTGACCAACCCAGCCGGCGCGCCCAACATCCTGATGGGCGTGTTCCACCCGGACTTGGTGGGCATCCAGGTGCGTGTGTTGCAGCGTTTGGGCGCAAAACATGCGCTGGTGGTCTATGGGCAGGACGGGCTGGACGAGGTCTCGCTCGGCGCCGCCACCCTGGTGGGCGAACTGCGCGACGGCCAAGTCACCGAGTACAGCATCCATCCCGAAGACTTCGGTATCGCCATGGCGGCCACGCGCAATCTGCGCGTCGAGAACGCCGAGGCCTCGAAGGCCATGCTGCTGGGTGTGCTGGAGGGCAAGACGGGCCCGGCGCGCGACATCGTGCTGCTCAACGCCGGGGCGGCGCTGTACGCCGCCGACGTGGCCGAATCGATCGCCGCGGGCATCGAGCGGGCCCGCACGGCCCTCGACAGCGGCGCCGCGCGCGCCAAGCTGGACCAGTTCGTGAACGCGACCCAGCGGGGCTGAGCGATGGAAGACGTGTTGCGCCGCATCGTGGCGGTCAAGCAAGAAGAAGTGGCGGCGCTGCGCCCGCACGCGGCCGAACTGCGCCGCCGCGCCGAGCAGGCCCCGCCCGCGCGCGGCTTTACCGCCGCGCTGCAGACCCGTGTGGCACAAGGCCGTTCGGCGGTGATCGCGGAAGTCAAGAAGGCCAGCCCCAGCAAGGGCGTGCTGCGCGAGTCTTTCGACCCCGCCGCCATTGCGGCCAGCTACGCGCAACACGGCGCGGCCTGCCTGTCCGTGCTGACCGACGAGCGCTTCTTCCAAGGCTGCACGGCCTATCTGCAGCAGGCCCGTGCGGCCTGCAGCCTGCCGGTGCTGCGCAAGGACTTCATGATCGACGAGCTGCAGATCATGGACGCCAAGGCCATGGGGGCGGACGCCATCCTGCTGATCGTGGCCTGCCTGGACGACGTGCAGCTGCGGGATCTGGAGGCTTGTGCGCTGGCCCTGGGCCTGGATGTCCTGGTGGAGTCCCACGACGCGGCCGAGCTGGACCGTGCGCTGCGCTTGAAGACGCCGCTGATGGGCATCAACAACCGCAACCTGCGCACCTTTGAGGTCAGCCTGGACACCACGCTGAGCCTGCGCGGTGCGATCGGCCCCGGGCGGCTGCTGATCACCGAATCGGGCGTGCTGGTGCGCGCCGACGTCGAGCGGCTGCGCGCGGCCGATGTGCAGGCCTTTCTGGTGGGCGAGGCCTTCATGCGCGCTTCGGACCCGGGCCAGGCGCTGGCTGAGTTGTTCGCTTGAGCGCCCTGCAGGAACCGCTGGGGGCGGCGCTGGCGCGCGCCCAGTTGGGCGCGGGGTGGCAGACGCCCCTTGCGCAGTGGCGCAAAGGTGCGCAGCCGCTGATCGATCGCATCGAGGCGCGGCAACGGGCGGGTGCGCAGATCTACCCGGCGCAGCCCCTGCGGGCGCTGGAGCTGACACCCTTGTCCGCTTGCCGGGTGGTGATCTTGGGTCAGGATCCCTACCACGGCCCCGGTCAGGCGGAGGGGCTGGCCTTCTCCGTGCCGGCGGGCCAGAAGCTGCCTCCCAGCCTGCGCAACATATACAAGGAGTTGCAGCGCGACCTCGGGCTGGTGCCCGCGGCTCACGGGCATCTGGGGGGCTGGGCGCGCCGCGGGGTGCTGCTGCTCAATACGGTGCTCACGGTCGAGGACGGCCAGGCCGCCGCGCATGCCGGCTGGGGCTGGGAGGCGCTGACGGACGCGTTGATCCGCGCCGTGGCGGCCGATCCGCGGCCCAAGGCCTTCCTGCTCTGGGGGGCACATGCGCAGTCCAAGCAGCCGCTGCTGCAGGGCGGCCAGCACCTGGTGCTGGCGGCCAACCATCCCTCGCCGCTGTCGGCCCTGCGTCCGCCGCGCCCCTTCATCGGCTGCGGTCACTTCGGTGCCGTCCAACGCTGGCTGGCGGCACAAGGACAGAGCTGGAGCTGGTCGGTAGAGCCGGCCTGAGCGGCGGGGGCTTGCGGGGCGAAAAAGCTCTGCTATAGTCGCGGGCTCGCTCCAGGAGGGGTGGCCGAGTGGTTAAAGGCAGCAGACTGTAAATCTGCCCGCTAACGCGTACGCTGGTTCGAATCCAGCCTCCTCCACCAAAGCGATGCTCCTTCAGCGGGAGTAGTTCAATGGTAGAACCTTAGCCTTCCAAGCTAATGACGCGGGTTCGATTCCCGTCTCCCGCTCCAGAGCGGTTGGCTTGTGGGGCGAGGCGGCACCGGATTGCGGATTGCGAAGTCCTCAGCCCTGTGTCGCTGCCCATGTGGCTCAGTGGTAGAGCACTCCCTTGGTAAGGGAGAGGTCGCGGGTCCGATTCCCGCCATGGGCACCACCCTTTTTCGTCTTTTCTTCCCTTCTTTCTGGGCGGAGCGCCAGGAGCACCAAATGGCAAAAGGTAAGTTCGAACGCACCAAGCCGCACGTAAACGTGGGCACCATCGGTCACGTGGACCATGGCAAGACCACGCTGACGGCAGCGATTGCGACCGTTCTGTCGAAGAAGTTCGGTGGCGAGGCCAAGGCCTACGACCAGATCGACGCAGCGCCGGAAGAGAAGGCGCGCGGCATCACCATCAACACCGCGCACGTTGAATATGAGACGGCCAACCGCCACTACGCGCACGTTGACTGCCCGGGCCACGCCGACTACGTCAAGAACATGATCACCGGTGCCGCCCAGATGGACGGCGCCATCCTGGTGTGCTCGGCCGCTGACGGCCCGA
>NZ_JAYRMO010000046.1:18444-29125 GCF_041912635.1 Inhella sp. | reverse complement strand
TGCAGCAGGAGTTCATCACGCCTTACAGCCCGGAACAGAACGGCATGGTCGAGCGGGTGATCCGGACCCTCAAAGAGCAGTGCGTGCACCGCACCCGCTTCGAGACCCTGCAGCACGCCAGCCGTGCCATCGGGGACTGGATCAACTTCTACAACCACGAGCGGCCTCACCAGGCCTTACGCATGCAAACCCCTGCCGAGGCCTTCGCCAAAGCAGCCTGACCTGAGCAAAAACCGCTGGGTCAATACATGCTGCCACGCCGACCCCTGGCGGCATTCACCGCCCCAGAGAACCCTCTGTACCCCACCGCGTCCATTCGTTGCGGGCACAGGGCCCGCACAGGTCTTGTGGCTGCGCCGCCGTGCCTCACGGTCTTGGCGCTCCAACCCCATCTGGCTCGCGGCACGGGCGCTGCGAACAACTCCAACTCGGGCGGGATCGGTGCGGGCTTGCATTCAGGTCTGATGGTTCTGCCAACCCCGTAGCGGCTTGGCCCGCGCCGTCCCTTCATCTCGATCTCCTCTGGCTACCCGAAGGCGCGCGCCGCATCGAACGGCACACCCGTCTTCATCACATGGAAGCAAGCGCGCGCGAGCTTGTGCGCCACCGCCTTGGTGGCCACCACCTGCAGGCTCTTGCTGCACTTCTTCTGGAACCAGCGCCGGATCGTCTCGTCGTAGCGCACCGCAAAGTGCGCGGCCTCGATGAAGGCCCAGGCCAGGTGCTTGTTGCCGCATTTGACGTTGCCGCTGCCCTTCTTCTTGCCGTTGGACTCGCGCCGGCTGTCCACCGTGCGCGCGTAGGACGCGAAGTGGCCGGCATCGGCAAAGCGGTCCATGTCACCGCTTTCCAGCGCGATGGTCAGCGCCAGCGCCTTGCCGATGCCCGGCACCGTGTTCAGGGCCTGGTAGTCGGCGCGCTCGCGGGCCTGGCTCAGGATGGCGCTCTCCAGCCGCTTGACCTGATCGTCCAGGCAGTCCATGACGGCGCGGTTGCTCATCAAGGCCAGGCGCTGCGCAGGCAGCATGGGCATGGCGGCGATGTCCGCATCCGTCCAGCGCTTGATCTCGTTGCCGCTGGCGCGTGCACCCAGGTTGCGAGCCAGCAGGTTCTGCATGCTCAGGATCTGGCTGGTGCGCTGGCGTACGAGCTGACTGCGCTTCCTGAGCAGATCGCGCAAGGCACGTTCTTCGCGCGGATAGATATGGCCGGTGGGCAGGATCCCGAGGCGCAGCAGATGGGCGAGGTGGCGCGCGTCGTCCAGGTCGCCGCTGTGCTTGAGCCCGTCGTACTGCTTGACCGCGCAGGTGTTGACCAGGTGCACGGTGAAGCCGGCGTCCTGCAGACCATCGACCAGCCAGTACCAGTTGTAGGTGGACTCGACGGCCACGCCGCGAACCTCACCCGGGCAGCTCAGCAGGGCCTTCTCGATCACGCCGAGGTCATTGGGCAGGCGCTTGGAATACACGATGCGATCCGTCTCATCCAGCACGCACAGCACGCTGTTGTTGCTGTGCAGGTCGATGGCTGCATACAGTGTCATGTCGGTCTCCTTCGTGGGCGCAAGCCGCTTGATGTGGAAACCAAACGGTAGGCCTGGGAACGGAGACCGGCCTCATGGGGCTAGATGATTCTTCAGGCCTTTAGTTTTTAGCCCTGAGTCTTCGAAAGGTCTGGTCGAAGCCCAATGCCCTCATAGCACCGCGCGTGATCAGGCCGCCAGGGCCCCCTGCTCCGTCCATGTCCTCCTCCGCCGGCCTGCCGGGCCGGCGGATTCCCCCTTGACTTCCCTACGCCGGGGGCCCTGACGACCTGATCCGGCCACAGCCTGGCGTGCATCGGGAACACAAAGGCACCCAAGCGCACGAACGGCCGTCTTGATCTCAGCCGTCCTCGGTCTGGGTCGATCAGGAGGGCGGGGCGCCCTGCGTAGGGAAGTAAAAGGAGGAATCCGCTGCGCGGGCAGCGCAGCGGAGGGGGACATGGACGGAGCAGGGTGCCCCGCCCTCCTGATCTCGCACCGGCTTCACCAAACGGACCTCAGAGCAGCCGGCGCAGTCCAGCGTTCAAGCGCCCTGCTGCACGCCACGCCCGCGCCGGCGCGCATGCCCGCCCAGCAACAGCAAGCCGAAGCCCGCCAGTGCCAGCGGCGTGGGCTCGGGTACTTCCTGGCCCGGGCCGCCGTTCACGCGGATGGAGCTGGCGTTGCCGTAGAAGTTGGCGTGGCGCTGGCCGGTGATGACGAACTCCGACCAGGTGGTCAGCCCGCTGGCGGGAAGGTCCAGGCCCTGGTCGAAATCCAGGCTGGGCATGAAGGCCTGCAGGTAGCTGTAGGCGTACTGGAAGGCGCGCAGGGTGTCGCCCTGGGCCAGGCCGCGCTGGTCGGTGTAGAGGTAGTCGGCGCCCGTGTGCTGGGTGCTGAACTCGTCGAACAGGAATTGGCGGCCATAGCCGGTCGCCTCGACCTCGAAACGGACGGTTTGGCCGTCCACGGTGACGGTGTCGACAAAGGCCGGGCCGTGGCCGGAGATGTCGGTGAACACCGGGCCGCCGTTGCTGACGCTCCAGAGTGCCGGGTCGGTGGCAATCTCGATGGTCTGCGTGAAGCTCAGGCCGCGCAGGTCGCGACCGGCCACGCCGAACACGCCGCTGTTGTCGAAACCCTGGTCGATGGTGCCGGAGAAGCTGACGGTCCAGGCCATGGCATTGAGGCTGAATACCGCGCCGGCCAGCAGGGCGAGCGCACGCGAGCGTTTCATGGAGATCCTGTTCAAGAGTGGGTTGCGAGAGGGCGGGCCCGACGGCTGCCGGGGCCCGGGGCTTCAAGGAACGCGGGGCGCCAGCGGGTGCTGACGGCGTCTTTTGAAAGCGCTTTCATACTAACGCAGCGGTGACGCACGGTGCAAGGCGGCGCGCGCATGGGCGGTCTCTGGGGTCACGGTGCGGGCGGGCTCGCGCGCGCCCTCTGCTTTGCCCTCTGCCGCTCTGCGGCAGCCCTTGCTGCCGGGCACGGGCGCCGGTGCGGCGCTTCGCGTGCAGCGAACGGCCACCCCATCCATTCAAGCAGGGCGAGGCGCGGCACGACCGCGCGTGATCAGGCCGCCAGCGCTCCCTGCCGCGCGCTCCTGTTCGCGCACCGGCCCCGCGACCGACGCGGCAGGAATCGCAACAAGCTCCCGCCAGGTCGCATCAAGCCGAGCCCGCCGCAGCACCAGCCGGCGCCATCAAGGCCTGCGCCAGCAGGTCGCACACGATGCGGATGCGCCGCGCGGTGCGCAGTTCGCGGTGGGTGACGAGCCAGATCGGGAACACGACGGGGGGCACGTCATCGAGCACGCGCACCACATCGGGGTCGCTTCGCGCCACCTCGTCCATCATGGCGCCGATGCCCAGGCCCTGGCGCACCAGGGCCCAGCCGGTGTGCGAGTTCTCGGCGTAGGCGCTGAAGTTGTCTTCGCTCAGCGGCAGGCCGTGGGCGCGCAGGTAGCCGAGGTAGCGGCCGCTGCGGTCGCTGCCCACGAAGGCGTGGCGCGCGGCCTCGGCGGCCTGGCGTGGGTGGCCGTGGCGGCGCACCCAGTCCTTGGATGCGTAGAAGCTGGCGCTGGCCTCGCGCAGCAGGCGGCCGATGAGCTCGGGCTCGGTGGGGCGCACATGGCGCAAGGCGATGTCGGCCTCGCGGCGGCGCAGGTCCGAGAGGGCGTCGGTGGTGACGATCTCGATGCGCAGCGCCGGGGCCTGTTCGCGCAAGCGCAGCAGCAGCGGCGGCAGCAGGTGCGCGGCCACCATGTCGGTGGCGGAGATGCTGACCACGCCATCCACCGCCTGCACATGGCCGCTGGCGGCCAGGCCCAGCTCCTCGGCAGCCGCGCCCATGGCGCGCGCGTGCTCCAGCAGGGCCAGGCCGGTGGGCGTGGGCTGCAGGGATTTGCCGATGCGCTCGAACAGGCTCACGCCCAACTGCTGCTCAATGGCCGCCACCTGCCGGCCCAGCGTGGGCTGGGTGAGCCCGAGCCGGCGCGCGGCGGCGGAAAGCGAGCCCGCCTCGGCGGTGTGCAGGAAGGCGCGCAGCAGGTTCCAGTCGAGTTGATCCATACATCCATGCATGAGTGATCTGCGGAATTGCGGCTGTTCGGCACGCAAACGCATGCATAGCATGCTGCCACGCCGCTCGAGCCTCGCGCTGCCACCCCACTGCCGTTCACCCCGCCATGCGCCTCACCCCGCTCCGCCTGCCGATCCTTTCCACCCTGCTGCCGCTGCTGCTGGCCGCCTGCGGCGGGGGCGATGCGCGGCTGGTGGTGTGCACGGCGGTCTACATCCCCGCGGTGTCCGTGCAGCCGGTGGACGAGGCGGGGCGTCCGCTGGAGGGCGTGCAGATCAGCTGGCGCCTGAATGGCGGAAGCCCGCAAACGCAGACCTGCCTGCTGCTGCCCTGCGCGGTGGACAGCCGCGGTGGGCAGTACGAACTCGTGGCCAGCAAGGCCGGCTACCTGAGCGTCTCCGTGAGCCTGCAGATCGCGAGCGACGAATGCCACGCCCAGACGCAGCAATGGAAGCCCGTGCTGCCCCGCAAGTAAGCAGCCGGCGCACGCAGCTCCCACCCTGTTCAACCCCTTTCAACCTGTTCCCCTCACGATGCAAGCCACCCTGAACGCCCAGGCCACCTTCTGGAACCGCCTGGCCCGCAAGTACGCTGCCGACCCGATTGCCGACATCGGCGGTTACGCCGCCACGCTGCAGCGCGTGCGCGGCCTGCTGCGGCCGGAGCACGAGGTGCTGGAGATCGGCTGCGGCACCGGCACCACGGCACTGAGCTTGGCCGGGGCCACGCGGCGCTATGTGGCCAGCGACCTTGCGCCCGAGATGGTGGCGATCGCCCGCGAGAAGCTGGCCGCGCAGCCCACGCCGGGCCTGCAGTTCGAGGTGGCCGATGCCACCGCGCCGCATGCGCAGGCCAAGGCCTTTGACGTGCTGCTGGCCTTCAACGCCCTGCACCTGCTGCCCGACCTGGACACCAGCCTGGCGCAGGCCCTGCGCCCGCTCAGACCGGGTGGCCTGTTCATTTCCAAGACGGCCTGCGTGGGCGAGATGCATCCGCTGGTGGGCTGGCTGGGCATTCCGCTGGCACGCCTGCTGGGCAAGGCGCCGCCGGTGCTGGTGTTCAAGGCCCCGGCGCTGGTGGCCGCGCTGGAGCGCCAGGGCCTGCGCATCGAGGCGGTGGAGCGCCATGGCACGCAGGACAAGGACATCCGCGTGTTCATCGTGGCGCGCAAGCCCTGAGCGGGCGAGAGCGAACAAGCTGCCCGCTCACTCAGCCGCGGGCGCCGCCGCCGCGCTGGCGTCATCCGTCACACTTCGCGCCGCCCCATCACCCAAGGCTCCAGCCTTCTTCCCCATGTTCAAGCCTTGCAAGACGCTCGCGATCGCCTTGCTGCTGACTGCCAGCCTGCCGCTGGCCGCGCAGGACGTGCGCTACCGGCAGGACAAGCTGCAGACCGTCCACCCCTTCAGCATGGAAGAAGCCTCCGGGCTGATGGCCATCGGTGAAAGCACGCTGCAGGGCCAGGCCTCGATGACGCTGCGCAAGACCCTGCTGCAGCTGCGCCCGGGTACCAAGATCTACGCCCGCGAGCAGCCGGTGTACCTGTTCCCGATGACGAAGTTCCTGCGCGCCTGGGTGCAGCGCCATGCGCCCAACGGCCTGCGCATGGGCATGTTCGACCTGCAGCCCGAGCTGGACCACGTGGCTGCGCGCACCCTCAGCGACCGCGAGGGGCGCTTCCGCTTCCGCGGCCTGCAGCCCGGCCAGTACCTGCTGTGGGCGGTGATCCCCTACGAGGTGGAGGGCTGGATTGCGCAGGAGACCGGCGAGCACCAGATCACCACCTTCTCGCACTTCGGCATCGTCACCGCCGCCGTGCGCGAGCCGGTGACGCGCTCCGTCAAGCAGGTGCGCGAGCTGGAGAACCATGTGATCCATGTGGTGGACATACCGCCCGGCCGGGGCGTGGTGGACCTGGGCGAGATCCACGGCGAACGCGCCCAACTGAAGTGAAGGCCCTGCCCGTGCAACCCGTTCTGCTCAGTACCCTGCGCCCGGCCTTGCTCGCCGCCACCCTGGCCCTGGCCGGCGCGCCGACAGCCCAGGCCCAAGCCCAGGCCCAAACAGCGGCCACCGCCAAGGCGCCCGCCAACCTGCTGCCCCCGCGCACCGAGCTGCCCGCCTGGTTCATCTTCTTTTCCAGCAACAAGGCGCCGGACCGTTCGATCTACCTGGTGGACGCCCGCTACCGCCCGGTGGGCGAGGGCCTCTACGAGACGCAGGCCCTGGTGATGCGTGAAACCCCCAGCGGCGACTTCGACCACTGGAGCGGCACCCTGCAGTACCAGGCCAGCCCCGAGCAGGTGGCGCTGGCGCGCGGCCCGCTGGAGAAGCTGCAGCCGCTGATGAAGAGCGTGAAGGTGCGCACCGTGTCGGCCTACCAGATGACGGGCAGCGGCAAGGTGGTGCCGGGCCAACCCACGGAGTGGAGCGCCTTCAAGAGCCCGATCGACCTGCTGGGCTTTCGCATCGCCACCGACCCCGACGCCCTCAAGCGCCCCGAGGCCTACGGCCTGGTGTTCGCCGGCAACTTCCACCGCCCCATCGACGTGGTGGACCTGGTGCGCCGGGTGCTGCCGCAGGTGAGGGACATCCGTTGAGCCGCCACCGCGCATGAAGCCCGCCCCACTGCCCTGGGAACAGCGCGTGGGCCGGCGCTGGCCGTATTGGCTGGCCGGCATCGCGCTCGTCAGCCTGGGCCTGCCGCTGCTGCGCGCCTGGCTGGCGCGCGCCGGCCTGGCACCCGCCACCGAACCCGAGCTGCTGCTGTGGGAGTTCGCGGGCTGGGGCCTGGCCTTTGCGGGCGCCAGCCTGCTGGCGGTGCTGATGGCGGCGGCCGGGCTGGTGCGCCGCATGAAGGGCCCCGCGCCGCCGGCGGCTGATGCCTACCGCATGGCACCACGCCAGCCGGACGACCGCGCATGAAGCACCCCGCCACGGGCGTGCTGCAGCGCCTGGCGCCGCGGCTGCTCTGGATCGACAGCCTGGCCGCCCTCAGCGCCGGCCTGCTGGTGTTCGGCTTCGCGCCGGGCCTGAGCAGCCTCTACGGGCTGCCGGTGCAGTTGCTGCAGCGCATCGCCGCGGTGAACCTGCTGTACGGCTGCGGTTCGCTCGGCCTGGCCTGCTGGCGCGGGCGGCCGCCCGTGGCCGTCCAGCTGCTGGCACTGGCCAACGCGTTCTGGGCCGGCGTGTGCGTGCTGATGGCGCTGCAACGGGGCGCGGAAGCCAGCGGGTTCGGCCTCGCCCATCTGCTGGGCGAGGCCGTGTTCGTGGGCACGCTGGGGGCGCTGGAGTGGCGCTACCGGCGGGTGCTGGCGCCGCAGCCCGATGTGCATCAGGCCACGCGCGCCTCCACCGTGTCCTCCAGCGCCGCGGGCCAGCGGATCTCGGGCACCGCCTCCAGCGCTGGGCGGGCGAAGTAGAAGCCCTGGAAGCGGCGCACGCCCGCCGCGAACAGCCAGGCGTATTCCTCGTGCTGCTCGATGCCCTCGGCCACCACGGTGATGCCCAGGCGCCGGCAGCAATCCAGCACGGCGCGCACGATGGCCTGGCGCACGCCGGAGCGCTGGATGTCGTGCACGAGCTGGCGGTCGATCTTGACCTTGTCGGGCTGGAAGTTCGTGAGCAGGCTCAGGCCGGCATGGCCGGCGCCGAAGTCGTCGATGGCGGTGAGGAAGCCGGCGGCCTTGAGCTCGGCGACGTTGCGGTAGAAGCGCTCGGGCTGCGAGATCGCCTCCTCCTCGGTGATCTCGACGATGACGCGCTGGGGCTCGATGCCATGGCTGCGCGCCATGCGCGCCAGGCGCTCGGCCGCCAGCGGGTCGCGCATCAGCGCACCGGGCAGCAGGTTGATGGCGACCTTGCCGGTGAAGGCGGTGCGGGCGATCTGGGCGAAGGCGAGCTCCTTCCAGGCGAGGTCTTGCGTGTAGCGCTCGGCACGCGAGAGGCGCCGCAGCAGCGCGGCCGGCGCTTCCCCATCCGGCCCGCGCAGCAGCAGCTCGACCGAGGAGATGCGCCCCAGGTGCGGCTCGACGATCGGCTGCATGGCAAAGCGCACCGGAGGCGCCTCGGGCAGCAGGGCCTGCCCGGGCAGGCCCTGCTGCCCATGAGGCAGGCCGACAGAGGCAGGGCCCCGCGCCTGCGCCGGAGCGGGCGGCGGGCCCGCGTTCGGCGCACCGGCGGGGTCGCGCCAGTCACCGCACAAGAAGCTGTCGATGATGGCGGCCACGCGGTCCTCGCCCTCGTCCACCAGGCTGCCGGAACGTGACAGCCGGGGCGGCCAGCGGCGCCCTTGGGACTGGGGCGGCGCCACCAGGAAGCGCCAGCCCTGGAACTGGCGCCGCGCCACGGGTTCGGAGCGGATCAGCACCACGGCGCTGTGGCGGGGGTCGGCCACGATGGCGTCGTAAAGCGTCAGCACCGCGTTGCGCGGGCCCTCCAGCACCTGCAGGAAGTAGTCGCCATCGCAGACGAGCAGGCCGCTGATGTCGAGCGCCCGGTTGCGGCGCCCGGCCTCGGCCGCCAGCCGCTCCAGGCCATGGGCCAGCAGCGCCGCCGCCGCGCGGCTGCGGTAGATCAGTTGGTGCAGCATGCGGGCCTCCCATTCAGGCGCTGGCACCGCGCGCCGGCAGCTTGAAGCGGCGGGCAGCGCGCTCCAGCTGCATGGCCTGCTGGTGCAGGCTGGCCGAGGCCGCCGCGCTTTGCTCCACCAGCGCGGCGTTGCGCTGTGTGGCTTCGTCGATGGCGCCGACGGCGCCGCTGACCTGCTGCAAGCCCTGCGCCTGCTGGTGGATGGCCTGGTTGATGTGCGCCATGTGCTCGCGCAGGCGCTCGATGCCCTGCACGATGGCCTGCACCTGCTCGCCGGCGCGGGCCATGCGCTGGTGCGCGGCACCCACGTCGTCCACGCTACTCTGGATCAGCTGACGCACCTCCTGCGAGGCCTCGGCCACGCGCTGGGCCAGGGTGCGCACCTCGCTGGCCACCACGGCAAAGCCGCGCCCGGCATCGCCCGCGCGGGCGGCCTCGACGGCGGCGTTCAGGGCCAGGATGTTGGTCTGGAAGGCGATGCCGTCGATGGTGCCGATGATGTCCACCATGCGCTGGCTGCTGCCACGGATGCGCTCCATGTCCGCCACCGCCTGGCCCATGCGCGCGCCGCCGTCGTGCGCCAGCTGCGCCACCTGTTCGGCCTCGCCGCGGCTGGCCTCCACGGCCTGGATGTGCTGCTGCACCGCTTCGTTGAGCTGCTGCAGCGAGGCCGCGGCCTGCTGCAGCGCCGCCGCCTGCTGCTCGGTGCGGCCCGAGAGCTCGGAATTGCCGCTGGCGATCTGCGAGGACGCCGTGGCCACATGGTTCACGCCCGAGTGGATGCTGAGCAGCAGCTCGTGCAGCGAATGCTGCATGCGGCCGATGGCGCCGAGCACGCTGTGCGCAGCCTGCGCGCCCGCCGCCGGCGGCGCCTGGCTCAGATCGCCCGAGGCCACGCGCGCCACCGCCGCCACGGCCTGGGCCGGCTCGCCGCCCAACTGGCCGAGCAGCTCGCGGCTCAGCCACCAGGCGAAGCCGCAGCCCGCCAGCAGGCCGACGAGCGAGATGGCCAGCAGCATGCGTTCGCTGCGCTGCCCCAGGGCCAGGGCCTGTGCGGTGCTGTTGGCCAGCAGCTCGGCCTGCCAGGCGCGCTGTGCGGCCACGGCCTCGATGAAGTGGTCGCGCGCCGGCACCACATCGCTCTCCAGGCGCGCGAAGGCCAAGGCCGGCTCGCCCGCACGGATCAGCGGCAGCAGGGCCTCGGCCTCGCGCCAGAAACGCTGCTTGCGTTGCTCCAGTTCGGCATAGAGCGCACGGCCCTGGGCCGTGCTGAGGTGCTGCTGAAAGTCGGCCAGGGCCGCATCGGTCTGCGTGCGCAGCCCATGCAGGCGCGCCAAGGCGGCCTCGCGGCCGGCCTCGGTGGGCGCCAGCATGGCGTGGCGCGCCTCCAGCGAGGCCTTGATCACCCCCGCCTTGACATCCGCGATGCGTTCCGCCTGCGGCAGGAAGCGGTCGCGCGAGGCCATCAGCTGCTCGTCCACCCGGTGGATGTTGAGCCAGACGGCCAGGCCCCCTAGGGCCGTCACCAACGCCAAAACACCAAATGCCCCCAGAAGCCTCTGACGAAGTCCCCAAGCCATGGTCGCCTCCCGACGTGGATGAGGCGCGCAGGCTAAGGGCTATCCCCAGGAGACGCCAAGCGTGCGCGATTGGCCCCAGACGGGCTAAGCCTTAGGCGGCTCGGGGAATTTGCGCCGCGGCGCGCCAGCGGCGCCAGCGCGGCCGCACAGGCCCTACGCTCGGGCCTTCACTCGACAGGAGCTCACCATGCCCAAGGGCCAGCAACGCAGCAACAAGGAAAGCAAGAAGCCGAAGAAGGACAGCGGGCCGTCCAAGCCCGTGTCGGGCGGCGCGCCGATGCCCAGCGTCGTGACGCAGGTGATGGAGCGCGGCAAGAAGAAGACAGGCTCCTGAGGCCCCTCGCCGTTGGCCCCCCCCGCGCGCCGGCGGGGCCCGGCCCGGCGCCGGGGCAGACGCGCGGGGGCTCAG
>NZ_JAYRMO010000046.1:0-18434 GCF_041912635.1 Inhella sp. | reverse complement strand
GTTGGGGGGGGCAATTCACCCGCCTGGCCCGGCCGCCCCCTGGCGTTGGCCCCCCCCCGCTCGCCGGGGGCCCACGGCCCTGCGCAGGGAAAGACGCTCGGGCTCTCAGAGCCGGAACACCCCCACCACCTCGTTCATGGCCTTGGCCTGCTGCTTCAGGCTTTCGGCGGCGGCAGCGGCCTGTTCCACCAGCGCGGCGTTCTGCTGCGTGGCGCGGTCCAGGTCGGCCACGGCCTCGCTGACCTGACCGATGCCCTGCGCCTGCTCGCGGCTGGCGTGGTCCATCTCCTGGATCAGGCTGGCCACGCGGCCCACCTGGGCAACGATCTCGTTCATCGTGCGGCCGGCCTCGGCCACCTGGCGCGAACCCGCATCCACGCGCTCCACGCTCGCCCCGATCAGGGACTTGATCTCCTTGGCCGCCTCGGCACTGCGGCTGGCCAGGCTGCGCACCTCACCGGCCACCACCGCGAAGCCGCGGCCCTGCTCACCGGCGCGGGCTGCCTCCACGGCGGCATTGAGCGCCAGGATGTTGGTCTGGAAGGCGATGCCGTCGATGGTGCCGATGATGTCGGCGATGCGCTTGGAGCTGGCGCTGATCTCGTCCATCGTGGCCACCACCTGGCCCACCACGGCGCCGCCGCGTTCGGCCACCTGGCTGGCGCTGGCGGCCAGTTCGGTGGCGCTGCGCGCGGTGTCGGCGTTGTGGCGCACGGTGGCGCTCATCTGCTCCATCGAGGCCGCGGTCTCTTCGAGATTGGCGGCCTGCTGCTCGGTGCGCTGGGAAAGGTCGGCATTGCCGGTGGCGATCTCGGCCGAGCCGGTGGCGATGGAGTCGGCGCTCATGCGCACCTGATTCACCACGGCGCCGAGCTTGTCGTTCATCTCGGCCAGGGCTTCGAGCAGCTGGGCGATTTCGTCGTGCCCGCGCACCTCGATGCGGGTGCGCAGATCGCCCCCCGCCACCGCCTGCGCCAGGCGCAGAGCGGTTTGCGTGGGGCCGGTGATGGAACGCGTGATGCGCCAGGCCAGGGCCGCACCGAGCACCAGGGCCACCAGGGTGAGCCCGGCAATCGTCCAGGTGCTGCGGCGCTCCGCCGCCGCGGCCGCGGCGTACTGCTGCTCCACCAGCTTGGTCTGCAGCGCCAGTAACTCGCCCAGGTACTGGGCCACCGGCGGGCCGAACTCGGCCACCTTGCCCAGGAAAGCGTTCTGCACGGCGTTGAAATCGGTTTCCTGCAAGGCCTTGCGGGCCTCGGCCAGGCCCTCGCGGGCGTAGGCATTGCGCGCGGCCATGAGCTTGTCGGCCAGGGCCTTCTCTTCGGCGCTGAGGTTGCCGCCCAGGTAGTTGGCCAGCAGGCGCTCGGAGGCGGCCTCGTTGTCGCTCAGCTCCTTCAGGGCCCGCGCGGTGGCGGATTCATTGCGCAGCAGCAGCGCCTCGGCCAGCAGGTAGCGGTCGCGGATGGCCATGGCGTTCACGCGGCCGAGCTGTTCCAGCGGCACGGTGCGCTCCAGGTACACGGCTTTCAGCCGGGCGTTGCTGCGGTCCAGCTCCACCAGACCCATGGCCGCCACCACCAGCAAAAAGGCCAGCAGGGCCGTGAAGGCGCCACCCAGACGTTGACCCACACGCAGTTGCTTCAGGAAACCCATCGTCGTCATCCTCCAATGGAAGGAGCTTGCCAGGGCTAGCCGCGCTCAAAGCGGCACTTGCGCTGGGGAATTCCCAGGGGGCTGCCTCATTTCGCAGCAAACCGGCCAGCTCCCAAGCACGACAAGCACTTGCCGCCGCCCACCCAAGCACATCCACGGATTTATCCACAGACGGCGGGGATGAATCGCCCGGGCCGCACAAAGGCCGGCAGAGGCGCCAATCCGTCACGCCCGCGGCCTGCCTCTCCTCCACCCGGTGGGTGCTGAAGGGCGCCCGCGCCGGTTAGAAACCGGCACTTGGCCACCGCAGGGAACCCGCCATGAACGGCGACACCATCACCGGCGAGATCGATCGCGCGCTGCTGAGCCCCCTGCTGCGCGGGGTGCAGATCCCGCCCCGCCCCGAACTGCTGACGGCCGTACAGACCGAGCTACAGACCGACGACCCCGACCCGCAGCGCCTGGCCCTGCTGGTGAACGACGACGTGGCCATGTCGGCCGCACTGCTCAAGCTCGCCAATTCGCCGCTGATGGGCCTGAGCCGCCGCGCCGAGACCGTGAACCAGGCCTTCACCCTGCTGGGCATGCTGACGGTGGAGTCGCTGCTGGTGGAGATCGCGCTGCGCCGCGCCCTGCCCAGCGAAGGCCCGGCGCTGACGCGCTTCTGGGACGTGGCCACCCGCCGCGCGCACGCCATGGCCTTCCTGGCGCGGCGCGAACGCATCGCGCCCTCGGACGTGGCGCACACCTGCGGCCTCTTCCTGGACGTGGGCATCGCCCTGCTGCTGCGCTGGCCGCTGACGCCGCCCTACCTCAATACGCTGGCGATCGCCAACGACTCGCTGGAGCCCTTCACGCAGATCGAGCGCGAACGCCATGGCCTGGACCACGCGCTGGTGGGCGCCGCCATGGCGCACGGCTGGGGCGTGGGCCAGGGCGTGGTGCTGGCGGTGCGCCAGCACCATGACTACGCCATGCTGGACGACACCAAACCGCCGCAGGTGCTGCGCCAGCTGGTGGCGCTGACCTGCGTGGTCGAGTACATCATTCAGCGCTACGAGGGCCTGAACCAGACGCGCGAATGGGACAAGGGCGGCGAGGCCGCGCTGCGCACCCTGGGCCTGAGCGAGGCCGAGCTGGCCGTGTGGTCGGCCGATGTGCACCTGATGTTCAACCAGGGCGGTTAGTTTTCCTCTTCCTCAAGGGCTGGGCACGCGGGTGCAGGCCGCGCAAGCCCCGGTCTGGCCGCGGCCCATGCTCGGGCACACCGCAGGCACGCCGATAGGCCTGCAGCTGGCGCTGGGCCTGGCCCAGCAGGGTGCCGGGCGGATAGCCCTGCGGGCCGGGTGAGCCGCAGCAATCCGCACCCACCGGCAGGGGGCTGAGCAGGCCCAGCACATCGGCCACGCAGTCGGCCGCGTAGATCTGGAAGCGTCCGGCCGCCACAGCGGCCGTCACCTCGGGGCTGAGCATCAGGTGGCGGCGGTTGCGGCTGGGGATGAGAACGCCTTGCTGGCCGTCCAGCCCGGCTTGCTGACAGGTGCGGAAGTAGCCTTCGATCTTTTCGTTGATGCCGCCCACCGGCAGCAGCTCGCCATGCTGGTTCAGCGCGCCGGTGACGGCGATGCCCTGGCGCAGCGGCACGCCGCTGATGGCCGAGAGCAGCGCACACAGCTCGGCGCCGGAGGCCGAGTCGCCCTCCACGCCCTGGTACTCCTGCTCGAACACCAGCGAGGCGTTGAGCGCCAGCGGCGCCAGGTGCGCGAACAGGGCCGTGAGGTAGCTCTGCAGGATCAGCACGCCCTTGTCGTGGATGGGGCCGGAGAGCTCGACCTCGCGCTCGATGTTGAGCAGCCCGTCCTCGCCCGCATGGCTGCGCGCGCTCACGCGCACGGGCAGGCCGAAGGCGTGGTCACCGAGGTCGATGACGGTCAGGCCGTTGAGCTGGCCGACCCGCTCGCCCTGCAGCACCAGCACGCGCTCGCCGTCGCGAATGGCCTCCTGCAGGCGCTGCTCGGGGTAGTCGTGCCGATGGCGCGCCGCGGCGCGTGCGGCCCAGACATCCTCGGCCTCCACCAGGCGGGACTGCCGGGCGCGCGCCAGCGCGGCGGCCTCGACCAGCAGGGCCTCGGTGCGCGCGAAGCGGGCGCTCTGGCGCAGCTGATCCTCGGCGTCGCGGTGGGTCTCTTCGATCAGCGCCGCCACGGCCGCGGCGTTGGCGGGTGGCAAGCCCAGGCGCCGGCAGGTCTGCGCCACCAGGATGGCGCTGGCGTGGCGGGTCTCGGCATTGGCCTCGAAGCTCTCGGCAAAGTCCACCTTGCAGCCGAAGCGGCGCGCCAGCTCGGGGTCGCCGTCCTGCAGCGCGTAGTACTCCTCCACCGAGGCCACCAGCACCAGCTTGACGTCCACGTCCACCGCCTCGGGCTGCAGCGACACGGCGGCCAGCGGCGCGGCGGCCAGGCCGGGCTCCTCGACCTGTAGCCGCCCGCTGCGCACGAAGCGGCGCAGCGATTCCCAGACCTGCGGGTCGCTGAGCAGGTCGCACAGATGCAGCATCAGGAAACCGCCATGCGCGCGCAGCAGGCTGCCGGCGCGGATGCGCGCGAAGTCGCTCACCAGCACGTCATTGCGCAGCTCGTACTCGATGCTGCCGAACAGCACGCGGTGCACCGGGTTGTCCACCACCAGCACCGGCGCGCCGCTCAGCTCGTGGTTGTCTACCGCCACGTTGACGCGCAGGCGCGCCAGCAGCTCGGTCAGCGCGGCCGCGCGGCTGCCATCGTCCTCGTCGGCATGGTGGTGGAAGAGGTCGAGGTTCTCCAGCACATGGGCCTGCACCTGCTCCAGGTAGCGGCCGAGCTTGCGGCCGTCCTTGATCTGCTTGCGCAGCGGCTTGCGGATGTGCTCCAGCGCGTCTTCCAGCAGCGGGGTGATGAGGCGGCGACGCAGCGCCACCAGGGCCTCCTCGAGCGTGCGCTCGTTGCGGTGCACGGTGTCCAGGAAGGCGGCGATCTGCATGCGCAGCGCGCTCTCGGCGCTGGCCATCTCGGCATGCTGCTCGGGGCTCAGGCCCATCGCGGCCTCGGCCGTCATCGGCTTGCCGTGGGCGTCCAGCTGCGTGAAGACCAGATTGCCCTGCTCGCGCAGCAGGCCGAAGCGGCGCGCCTCGGCAAAGGCCGCCAGGGCGGCGTAGGCACGGTCCTCGTCGGCCTTGGCGGCCGCCTCCAGGCGTTCGCACTCGCTCTTCACGAAGGGCTCGGCCAGGCGGCGCGGGATGTCCTCGCGCAGGCGCTTGGCCAGCTCGGCCATGCCCTGGCGCAGCTCACGGCCCTGGCCGGCCGGCAGGCGCAGCGCCATCGGGCGCTCGGGGGTGTCGAAGTTGTGCAGGAAGCACAGGTCCGGCGGCACCGCGCGGCTGGCCGCCAGTTCGTGCATCAGCTGCGTCAGCAAGGTGCTGCGGCCGCTGCCGATCTCGCCCAGTACCAGCAGGTTGTAGCCGGGCTGCTCCAGCCCCAGGCCGAAGCGGGCCGCGGCCTCGGCACGCTGCTGGCCGATCCAGGGCAGGGCCAGCTCGGCCAGCTCGCTGGTATCGGCAAAGCCGAGCTCCGCGGGGTTCAGGGTCAGACGCAAATCGGCAGGGGGCAGCGTGTGCAGGCTCATGGCGCTGATTCTGCGGCGCCTCTGCGCTGCCGCTCCGACCCGCCGCGCTGCTACGCTGCGGCGCCCCGCCACCCCTCCTCCACCGCATGGCCTCCACCCCATCCAACGGCGCGCTGGAGCGCTGGTTCGATCTGCACGCCCACGGCAGCGACGTGCGCACCGAGCTGATCGCCGGCCTGACGACCTTCCTGACGATGGCCTACATCGTCTTCGTCAACCCAGCCATCCTGGGCGACGCCGGCATGCCCAAGGGCCCGGTGTTCGTGGCCACCTGCCTGATCGCCGCGCTGGGCACGGCGCTGATGGGCCTGTGGGCCAAGGTGCCGATTGCCGTGGCGCCCGGCATGGGGCTGAACGCCTACTTCGCCTATGTGGTGGTGCTGGGCATGGGCCTGCCCTGGCAGACGGCCCTGGGCGCCGTATTCATTTCGGGTTGCCTGTTCCTGGTGGTGACGCTGACGGGCCTGCGCGAACGCATCCTGCAGGCCATTCCGGCCGCGCTGCGCGTGGGCATCACGGTGGGCATCGGCCTCTTCCTGGCGCTGATCGCGATGAAGAGCGCGGGCATCGTCAAGGGCTCGCCGGCCACCTTGGTCACGCTGGGCGATCTGCACCAACCCTCCGCCCTGCTTGCCGTGGCGGGCTTCTTTGCCATCGTGGTGCTGGACCGGCTGCGCGTGCCCGGCGCCATCCTGATCGGCATCCTGGGGGTGACCGCCCTGTCCTTCGTGTTCGCCGGCAACCCCTTCAACGGCATCTTCTCGGCCCCGCCGGCGCTCACGCCCACCCTGCTGCAGCTGGACATCCCCGCTGCCCTGCGCGTGGGCGTGCTGAACGTGGTGCTGGTGTTCTTTTTGGTGGAGCTGTTCGACGCCACCGGCACCCTGATGGCCGTGGCCAAGCGCGCCGGCCTGCTGCTGCCGGTGCACCAGCCACGCTTGAACCGCGCATTGCTGGCGGATTCGACCGCCATCGTCGGCGGCGCGCTGCTGGGCACCTCCAGCGCCACCGCCTACATCGAGAGCGCCGCGGGCGTGCAGGCCGGCGGCCGCACCGGGCTGACGGCGCTGACGGTCTCGCTGCTCTTCCTGGCCTGCCTCTTCATCGCCCCGCTGGCCGGCGCCGTGCCCGCCTACGCCACCGCACCGGCCCTGCTCTTCGTGGCCTGCCTGATGCTGCGGGATCTGGTGGAGCTGGACTGGAACGACAGCACCGAGGTCGTGCCCGCCGCGCTGACCGCCCTGGCCATGCCCTTCACCTACTCCATCGCCCACGGCCTGGCCTTCGGCTTCATCAGCTACGCGGTGCTGAAGCTGGGCACCGGCCGCGCCAAGGAAGTGCCGAAGCTGCTGTGGGTGATTGCAGCCCTCTTCATCTTCAAGTTCGCAGTGCTATGAGTTCCGACCTGCACCGCAGCCGCGCGCTGCAGTACCTGGACGCCTACGCCCGCAAGGACCTGGACGGCGTGGCCGCGCTGCTGGCCGAGGACGTGGTGCTGCGCGATTGGACGATCCGCGTGGTCGGCAAGGCCGCCGCGTTGGCCGAGACGCGCAAGAACTTCGAGGCCGTGCAACGCCTGGCCATCGATGTGCTGCAGTTGCACCAGAGCGAGCAAGCCGTGGCGGCCGAGCTGCGCATCCTGATCGACGGCACGCAGGAGCTGTTCGTCACCGACGTGATCGCGTTCGACGCAGCGGGCCGCATCGCGGCCATCCGGGCTTATGTGGGGCGTGGCGACGCCAGCTGACCGACTTCGCGCAGCGCCCGCTCGAATACTTCGACCGGCTGCCCACCGCTGATCAGGTGCTGGCGGTTCAGCACCACCGCCGGCACGGCCTGGATGCCGGATTGCAGCCAGAAGTTCTCGGCCTCGCGCACCTCGCGGGCATGCAGGTCGCTGGCCAGCACGGCATCCACCGTGGCGGCGTCCATGCCGGCCGCCTGGGCCACCCTGCGCAGCAGGTCGGGGTCCGAGGGGTTCAGGCCCTCGCCGTGATAGGCCTGCAGCAGCGCGTGCTTGAGGCTGCGCTGCAGCGCCAGGTCCTGCAGGCCGGCGGCGTGCAGCAGGCGGTGGGCGTCGAAGGTGTTCCAGATGCGGCTGCGCGGACCGAAATGGAAGCCCAGCGCGGCGCCGCGCTGGCGCATCAGCTCGGCACCCTCGTCGATGCGGGCGTCGTCGATACCGTACTTGGCCTTCAGGTGCTCGCGCACGTCCTCGCCCTCGCGCGGCATGCGCGGGTTGAGTTCGAAGGGCTGAAAGCGCAGTTCGACTTCCAGCTCGGGGCCGATGTTGCGCAGCGCCTGCTCCAGTGCCTGCAGGCCGATGGCGCACCAGGGGCAGGCGATGTCGCTGATGAAGTCGATTTCGAGGCGGGTCATGGCAGGGGGCCCGTGGCAGGGAGCGACATTGTGCGCAGGCCTCGGAGACGGGGTTGCGGCAGGGGCTGCTCAAGGCATGGCCCAGCCGCTCACGCACCGTCAGAAGCTGGCCATCATCCGCTTGGCCTTCATCTTCACGCCGCCGCTGGTCTTGCCTTCCATCGAGTAGCGCTTCTTCTTGGCGTCCTGCTCGGTGAGCATGAAGCTCTCGTCGACATCCGGGCCGGCCCAGCTGATCTCCAGCCCGAACATGCCCTTGACGCGGAAGGTGCCGGTCATCGAGGCAAAGGGTGGGCGCTGTGCCAGCGCCAAAGGCTTGACAGGCGTGAAGCTGATCTTGCCGCCGGCTTCCAGGTAGTAGTAGTAGACCTGCGAGCCCTCGGTGACCTCCCACCAGCCGCCGGCCCAGTTGGGCAGGGGCTTGCCGGCGTTCAGGATGGCCTTGATGCTGACCCAGCCGGTCAGCGAGGCCGGCTTCCAGACGCGCTTCTTGCGCGCCACCGCATCAAAACCCTTGCTGGGCCCGCCCTGACCGGATTCGGCCGTGAACCACTCGCTGCCGCTGACGAAGAGCGACACGCCCATATGGTTCAGCGAAACGCCGTTGTGGTCGGGCTTGGCCTCATAGAGCCGGAAGATGTCGCCGTACTCGGGCGTGGCACCGCTGTCGCCGGGAATCCAACAATGGCCCAGGCCGCGCCCGGACAGCCACTCGGCGATGTCGAAGCGGTTCAGCGAAATGTCCGAGGGCGTGCCCATCTTCAGCGCGCACTTCTGGCAGAACTCGTTGCAGGTGGTGGTGCGATCGCTCAGCCACTTCTTCAGCAGGTCGTAGTGCTCCCAGCCGGTGAAGTCCTTGAAGTGCGCGTTGGTCACGCACTTGTCCTTGATGGTGGCGAGCTTGTCCGCGTCATAGGGGCGCGGAAAGGCCGGCGTGCCGGACTTGACCTCCGGGCCGCCGACATCGGGGAGCGGAGACAGAAAAGCCTTGAGCTTCTTCTGGTACTCCTCTTTGGGTTCAAAGTCGGCCATGCGCGGTCTCCGTCACTGTGCGTCACGGGTTTATACGGGGCGGCCGGCGGGGCAGACTCAGGGCAAGCCCTCCACCCCCTGCGCCGGGGGATGGCGACGCGCTGGCAGGCGTGCGAAGAGGCTCAGCAGCGGCCCCGTCAGCATGGTGGTGATCAGGGCCATCAGCACCAGCATGGTGAAGATGCGCGGCGAAAGAATGCCGAGGTCGTAGCCCACGTTCAGTGCGATCAGCTCCATCAGCCCGCGCGTGTTCATCAGCGCGCCCAGCTGCAGAGCGTCGCGCCAGGCCAGGCCGCCCAGGCGCGCCGCCAGCGCGCTGCCACCCAGCTTGCCCAGCGTGGCCACGGCCACGATCAGTGCGCAGAGCAGCCAGTCGCCCGCGCCCTCCAGAAGACCGATCTGCGTGCGCAGGCCGGTGAAGGCGAAGAACAGCGGCAGCAACAGCACGGCGCTGAGGTTCTCCACCTGCAGTCCGATCTTGCGGCGGAAGCCCTGGGCGGCGGGCACCACCACGCCGGCCAGAAAGGCGCCAAAGAGGGCATGGATGCCGATCAGCTCGGTGCACAGCGCCGCGCCCACCACCAGGCAGACGATGGCCGCCAGGCTGCCCTGGCTGGGCTCGGGCCGCTGCAGCGCGGCCGGGCCAATCACCCGAGCCAGCAGCGGGCGCACGCCCAGCAGCATCAGGGCAATGAAGCCGGCCACCAGCAGCAGGTTCAGCGCCGCCCCCGCCAGGCTGCCGGCCTGCGCCACCGCCACCACAAAGGCCATCAGGCTCCAGGCCGTCACGTCGTCCACGGCCGCGCAGGTCAGCGCCGTCTGGCCCAGCGGGCTCTGGGCCAGGCCACGCTCTTGCAGGATGCGCGCCAGCACCGGGAAGGCGGTGATGCTCATCGAGATGCCCATGAAGAGCGCAAAGGCGCTGAAGCGCGCGCCGGGCGCGGCCAGCTGGCTGTACAGACCATAGGCCAGCAGCACGCCCAGGGTGTAGGGCAGCACGATGCTGGCGTGGCTGACCGCCACCGCCACGCCGGCCTTGCGGCGCAGCTGGCCCAGGTCCAGCTCCATGCCCACCACGAACATGAACAGGCACACGCCCAGCTGGCTCAGCAGCTTCAGGCTGCCGAGCGATTCGGCCGGGAACACAAAGGCAAAGCCGGCCGGCGCCAGCCAGCCGAAGAGGGATGGCCCGAGCAGGATGCCGGCCGCCATCTCGCCCACCACGGCCGGCTGACCCAGGCGGCGGAACAACGCACCCAGGCTGCGCGCCGCGGCAATCACCACCAGCAGCTGCACCAGCAGGTGGCTGAGCGGGTGATCCAGCTGCGCGCGCAGGCCCTGCAGCCAGCTCTGCACCGCGTCGGCCGCCGGCGCGGCCGGGGCAGCCGTCGCGGGCGGCGCCAGGCCCTGGCCCAGCTGCAGCACCGCCGCGATCAGGCCCAGCGCCACCAGCAGGCTGAACAGATAGGCCAGAACGACGCGCGGCTTCATGGAACGCAGGAGGCGGGAATGAGGGGGCGGCATCCTACGGGGGACACTCCGGCCCATGTCTGAAACCCACACTGCGCCGCCACCCGATGTGGCCGTCATCGGCGGCGGGCCCGCCGGCCTGATGGCCGCCGAGATGCTGTGCCGCGCCGGCCGCCGCGTCGAACTCTTCGACGCCATGCCCACTCTGGGCCGCAAATTCCTGCTCGCCGGCCGCGGCGGCCTGAACCTGACCCATTCCGAGCCCTACCCGCAATTCCTGCAGCGCTACGGCGAACGCGCCGCCGCGCTGCAGCCCATGCTGGACGCCTTCACGCCCACCGATTTGCGTGACTGGTGCGAGGAACTCGGCATCGCCACCTTCGTCGGCAGCTCGGGCCGGGTGTTCCCGCTCGACCTCAAGGCCGCGCCTCTGCTGCGCGCCTGGCTGCGCCGCCTGCACGCGCAAGGCCTGCAGGTGCACAGCCGCCACCGCTGGCAGGGCTGGAGCGAGGACGGCGCGCTGCGCTTCACCCACCCCGGCGGCGAAACCCTGTGCCGCCCGCGCGCCACCCTGCTGGCCCTGGGCGGCGCCAGCTGGGCGCGCCTGGGTTCGGACGGCAGCTGGGCACCGCTGCTGGCCGCGCGCGGCGTGGAACTGACACCGCTGCGCCCCAGCAACTGCGGCTTCGAGCGGGCCGGTGGCTGGAGCGAGTACCTGCGCAGCCGCTTCGCCGGCCAGCCCATCAAGCCGGTGAGCCTACGCTTCGAGGGCCGCAACCAGCAGGGCGAGTTCGTGCTGACCGACGGCGGCATCGAGGGCAGCCTGGTCTATGCCTTCAGCGCCGCGCTGCGCAACGCCATCGAACGCGAGGGCCAGGCCACGCTGACGCTGGACCTGCTGCCCCAGCACCCGATCGACAAGGTGCGCGCCCAGCTGGCGCGCGGCCAGGGCAGCAAATCGCTGGCAGCCTTCCTCAAGAGCCAGTTCGGCCTACAGGGCCTGAAGCTGGCCCTGCTGCATGAAGTGCTGGGCGAGGCGGTGCACGACAACGCCCGTCTGGCCGAAGGGCTGAAGGCCCTGCCGCTGACGCTCAATGCCACCCGGCCGATCGACGAGGCCATCAGCACCGCCGGCGGGGTGCGCTTTGAGGCGCTGGACCCACGCGGCCAGCTGCAGGCCCTGCCCGGCGTCTGGGTCAGCGGCGAGATGCTCGATTGGGAGGCGCCCACCGGCGGCTACCTGCTCAACGCCTGCCTGGCCCATGGGCGCTGGGTGGGCCAGCGCATGGCGGAATACCTGGCATGAGCGAACTGGACGCCCTGCCCTGGCGCAGCCACAGCGGCGCGCCGCGCCCCAAGCGCTGGGCCCTGGTGGACGACACGCTCAATGCGGACCGCGCCTACAAGCTGGTCTGCGAAGGCACGGCCCTGCTCTGGCAGGGCGATTACCACCAGGCGCGCCAGATGCTGCAGGCCCTGGCCCGGCGCATCGAGCAGGCCCGCGCACGCCGCAAGGCCGCCGCCCCGGCCACGCTGCTGGAAGCCTTCCACCAGCACCGCAAGGCCCAGGCCGAGCGCGCCCGCATCCTCGGCCTGCTGGTGCTGCGCTTCGAGGCCGGCCACGCCTTGCAGCTGCGCCGCGCCCCGGATGTGCGCGCCGCCGCCGAAGCCGCCATCGGCGCGGCGGACCAGCCCTATCTGGCATCGCTGCGCGAGCTGCTGGGCTGGATCGGCGCCTGGGAATGGCGGCAGCAGGGCGTGCCCGTGCCGGCCCTGGGCGGCGCGCGCATCCATCCGCATTACGGCGTCTTCAGCCCGGTGCGCGGCGAGTACCTGGACCTGATCGCCCAGGCCTCGCTGCCCACCGGCGCCCGCCGCGCCTGGGACATCGGCACCGGCAGCGGCGTCATCGCCGCCCTGCTGGCGCGTCGTGGGCTGCAAGAGGTGGTCGCCACCGACAACGCCCCCGCCGCCCTGGCCTGCGCGGCCGAGACCTTCGCGCACCTGGGCCTGCCGGTGCGCCTGCGCGAGGCCGATCTCTTCCCCAAGGACGAGCCCCCGGCCGACCTGATCGTCTGCAACCCGCCCTGGCTGCCCGGCAAGGCCAGCAGCGCCGTCGAGACCGCCGTCTACGACCCCGACAGCCGCATGCTCAAGGGCTTTCTGGCCGGCGTGGGCCAACACCTGGCGCCACGCGGCGAGGCCTGGCTGATCCTCTCCGACCTGGCCGAACTCTTGGGCCTGCGCAGCCGCGCCGAGCTGGAAGCCTGGATCGCCGCCGCCGGGCTGAAGGTGCTGGGCCGCCTGGACATCCGCCCCCGCCACGGCAAGGCGCAGGACCGCGAGGACCCGCTGCACGCGGCGCGGTCGAAAGAGGTCACCAGCCTGTGGCGGCTGGGACGCGCCGGCTGATCAGCCCTTGCGCAAGCGCACAAAGCGCCGCGTGCTGACGCCGGGCTCAAAGGGCGCCCCGCTCTCGTCCGAGGCCTCGGCTTCGAGCTGACAGCCGGGCAGATCCGCCCAGGGCGCGGCCTCGGGGGCGAAGGCCTGCCAGTGCCAGCTGCGCTCTCCCTGGTCGATCAATTGCTCGCCCAGGCGCTGCTCGAAGCGCCAGTGGGTGCACCAGCCCTCGGCGTCCGAGCCCTGCAGCCGGGTTTCCATGCGCAGGCGGCTCGCGCCGATGGGGCGCTCGGTGTAGAGCTGCCAGTCACCGGCCTGGCGCTGCGGGCTGCGCACCGGCAGCTCCAGCACCAGGCGGCCGCCCGGGCGCAGCTGGCGCCAGGCCCAGGTCTGCACGCCGTGGCGGGCGGCAGGGGCCAGCAGGTGCAGCAGGCTGAAGGCGCAGGCCAGGTGCACGGGCTCGGGCAAGTCCGGGGTGTCGGCCGCCGCCACCCAGGGCAGCGGCGTCAGCCGCGCCTGGGCTTCGGGCGGCAGCAGCTGCCACTGCGCCAGCAGCACGGTCCGCATGTCACTGTCGGGCTCCAGGGCCCAGACCGGGTGGCCTGCGGCGGCCAAGCGCTGTGCCAGCAAGCCAAGGCCGCTGCCAATCTCCAGCACCGCCGCACCCGGGCTCAGCAGGCTGTGCAGCGCGTCAAAGCTCTTCTGAGCGCGGGCCCCATCGGCGACGGCAATGAAGAAGCGCGCCAGGCCGGCGCTGTAGGGGGAGTCGGACATGGGCAGGGGTTGAGCTCAGCTGGCCGCACCATAGCGCGCCAGGATGCGCGCGATCTCGCCCTCGTCGCGCAGCGTCTGCAGGGCGGCCAGGATGGCGCGCGCATCACGCGGCGAGCTGCTGGGCACGCCGCAGTGGTAGGCCGAAGGCTGCACCAGCAGGCTCCAACCGGCCAGATGATGTTCCGCGGTGCTGCGCCGGTACCAGGCCCAGACCTGCGGGCTGACCACCGCATAGTCGCTGCGCTTGCGCGACAGCTTCTCCAGCGCCTGGATCTGCGAGAAGGCGTCCTCGCGCAGCAGCCGGCCGTTCTCGAAGCGGACCTGCAGCGTCGGGTACTGGTAGGCGCGCACGGTGCCGATGCGCTGGCCGTCATCGAGTTCGTCGAGGCTGCGCGGCACGGGGCTGTCGCGGTGGCCCACCAGGCGGTCCGAGGTGTCGAACAGGGGCGGGCTCCATTGGTAGAGGCTGGGGTCGGGTACCCAGCTGCGGTCCAGCCCGCAGCGTAGATCGGTCTCGCGATCGACCTCGCTGAAATGGCCCTTGGTGGGCAGCAGGCGCACGAAGCGCAGGCGCCAGCCCAGGCGCTGCGCCACGGCCTGGGCCAGGTCGTGGTGGATGCCTTCCATCACGTTCTGCCCTTCCCATCGCCCCCAGGGCAGGCTCCAGCTGCCGCTGGCGGCCATTCGCAGTTCGGGCGCTTCCTGCGCATGGGCGGCTTGGCCAAAGACTCCCAACACCCCCATCCAGGCCCAGCACCAACGACCGAACATCCCAACCCCGTGACTAACCGCAAGGCTGGCGAGGCTAGCGCACGGCCGGGCGTGGCCGCCGCAGGACGGCGGCAATTCCACACGGCAGCGCGTTCAGCGCGCGCTGTAGCTGGCCAGGATGCGGGCGAGTTCACCCTCGCGCTGCAGCGCGTGCACGGCGTCGAGGATCTGCGCGGCGTCGCGCGGGCTGCTCTGCGGCACGGCGCAGTAGAAGGCGGACTGCTGCACGGTGACGCGCCACTCGGCCGGCAGCGACTGCGGGTTGTGGCGCAGGAACCAGCCCAGCGCCTGCGGGCTGACGACGGCGTAGTCGGTGCGCTTGCGGGTCAGCTTCTCCAGCACGCGGGCCTGGTCGGGGGCGTCGTCGCGCTTGAGCTGGCCGGCCGCGAAGCGCGCCTCCAGCGTGGGGTAGCGGTAGCCCCCCACGGCGCCCACGCGGCTGCCGTTGGGCAGTTCGCTGAGGCTGCGCACCGGCAGCGCATCGCTGTGCCCGATCAGCAGGTCCGAGGTGTCGAACAGCGGCTCGCTCCAGTGGTAGGCCTCGGGGCGGCGTGTCCAGCTCGGGTCGATGCCGCAGTGCAGGTCGGTGTGGCGGTCAAGCTCGCTGCGGTCGCCCTTGCTGGCCGGCAGCAGCACGTAGCGCAGCTTCCAGCCCAGGCGGCGCGCCACGGCCAGCGCCACATCGTGCTGGATGCCGCCGCTGACGCGCGTGCCTTCGAGCTTGCCCCAGGGCAGGCTCCAGGTGCTGGTGAAGACCATGCGCAGTTCGTCCTCGGCCGCGGCCTCGGGGCCCGCCCAGGCTGCGGCCGCGGCCGCGGCCGCCAGCATCGCCACCACCCCGAGCAGTCCCCGCATCGCAGCCTCCACGGCTTGTTCCCGCCCGAGCGTAGCGCCGCGCGCCCGCGCCGCACTGCGGGGAATCCCAGCATGAGCTGGCTGTGCGATCCTGACGGGCTCACAAACCAAGGGAGGAGACACACCATGTGGAAACAATTTGCTGGCGCTGCCGCGCTCATCCTGGCCAGCTGGGCCGCACAGGCCCAGGGCACCCCGGCCGAGGCCGCCAGCAGCGCCGCCACCGCCGAGCAGGAGCTGGGGCGCCAGATCAGCGCGCTGGGCTGGCTCAAGCCCGGCACAACCGGCTCGGTGGCCAACAAGGCCGCCTTCAAGGCCAGCGAGAAATACACCTTCCTGGGCGCGACCGACACCGACAAGTTCCTGCAGCTCAACGGCAACCCGCCGCCTGGCAACTCCTACACGATCGCGCCCGTGCAGGGCAGCTGGTTCGGCATCCTCAGCTTTGCCGACGAGGGCTACATCAAGGACGACGAGCAGATCGACGCAGCGGCCCTGCTCAAGCAGCTCAAGGAGCAGAACGTCGCCAGCAACGAGCGCAAGCGCCAGCAGGGCTACCCGACGATGACGCTGGAGGGCTGGGCCATCCCGCCGCGCTACGACAGCAGCAGCAAGCGCCTCGAATGGGGCACCCGCTTCATCAGCGACGCCGACAAGCAGCCCGTCGTCAACGTCTCCACCCGCATCCTCGGCCGCAGTGGCTACACCTCGGCGGTGCTGGTGACCTCGCCGGCCACGCTGGACGCCGACCTGGCCGACTTCAAGAGCGCGCTGAAGGACTACGACTACGTCAGCGGCGAGAAGTACAGCGAGTGGAAGCAGGGCGACAAAGTGGCCGCCATCGGCCTGGGTGCCCTGGTGGTGGGCGGCGCGGCCGCCGTGGCCAGCAGCAAGGGTGGGCTCAAGGGCATCCTGCTGGCCATCGCGGCCGGCGGTGCGGCGGTCTGGGCCGGCATCAAAAAGCTCTTCGGCCGGAAGTCCTGAGCCCCTGGATGGTTCGCGAGCTGGCGCTGTTCTGGCTGGTGCTGCTGGGCTTCCTGGTGGTGGACAGCTGCCTGCTGCTGCCACCCGGCGGCGAGGCCCTGCGCCTGGATGGGCGCGGCCGGCTGCGTTACCGGCCGGGCCTGCGCCTGCAGCTGCTGCGGCGTGAATCGGCGTGGATGAACCCGCTCAACCCCTGGGACCGGCTGCTGCCCACGCCGCAGGCCCTGGGCGCGCTGGCGCCGGGCCAGCCGGCGCGCGAGCGCCAGCGCCTGCGCGCGCTGCTGCGCGCCGTGGCCCCGCTGCATGCGCTGGCGCTCGTGTACCTGCTGGGCCTGGGCCTGCTGGGCCTGCTGTCCTGGCGGGCGCACGCCGGCCTGGTGCTGGCAGCCCTGCTCGGCCTGCATCTGCTGCTGTGGAGCCTGAGCGCGGGCCTGGTGCTGTGGCGCCGCGCGCCCCTGGGCCTGACGGGCGGCGAGGCGGCCGCCCTGCTGTTCGAGGCCCTGCTGGTGCCGGCCTACACGCTGAACCTGGGCAAGCGCCTGCTGCGCCGCCACCCCAGCACCCTGCCCGCGCTGGGCCTGGGCCTGCATGAATGGCGCGCGCTGCGCCGCCGCGATCCCGCGGCCGCGCAGCTGCTGGCCGTGCAGCTGCGCGGCCGGCTAGAAGAGCTGGAGCAGGAGGGCGCCGCCGGCGCCCAGCTGGCCTGGCTGCAGCAGGCACGCCAGCGCCTGCTCGCCCCTACTTCTTGAAGGGGTTGCACTCCGGCGCGTCGTCGTGGTGGGCGCGCAGCAGCAGGGGTTTGATGAGGCGGTTGAACAGGGGCTGGCGATGCCGCACCCAAACGGCCAGCGCCTGCGGCTTGGCGCCCAGCCGGGCCTTGGGCTCCAGCGCGGTGCGGCCGAAGGAGAGTTCCGTGGCGCCCAGCGCGATCGCGTCGGCAATGCTGGCGTGCAGCAGGCGCAGGTACAGCGGCGCCGCGGCGGCGGCCGCGCGGTCGAAGCCGATGTGATAGGCCAGCGCCTGGGTTTCATCCCGCAGCGTGCAGATGAAGCCCAGCAGCTGGCCCGCGGCGTCGAACAGGCCGCTGCAGCGCAGCCGCGGGCCGGCCGCCTGCTGGAGCGCATGAAAGTAGCCCGGGTGCAGGGTGAAGGGGCGCAGCGCCGCCTTGGCATGCACCTGCAGATAGAGCTCGTGCATGCGCGCGCCCAGCGGCGCGTCGGCCTCGAAGGCGCGCAGCTGCAGGCCGGCGGCCTCGATGGGCTCGACGATCTGCTTCTTCACCGCGCTGCGGTACTTGGAGGTCAGGCTGGCCAGGTAGGCCGCGTGGTCGCGCCAGGCCGGGTCCAGCGCCAGCACCATGTTCGGCTCGGACTCGATCTGCCGGTAGCCGACCCGGCGCAGCAACTCGATGCCCTGCGGCTGCTCCAGCGGCACGTCCTTGATCAGCACGAAGCCGGCCTGGCCGGCCAGCTTCTCGGCCCGGCGCAGCCGGTACAGCGCCTCGGCCACCGCGGGCCAGATCGAGGCGGGCTCGACCTCCGCCGCCACGGCCACCGCGTGCTCGCCATAGGTGAGCAGGTTGCCGCACACCAGCACGCGCTCCTGCAGGCGTGCCGCCAGCGCCTGGCTGGGCTTGCGCGCCACGCGGCCGAGCAGGCGGCGCAGCGGGCTGGCTTCATCGTCCGGCGTCTCGGGCAGGGGGCGCAGATCGGCCCCGGCCAGCGCCACCCACTGCAGCACCAGCGCCGCCACCGGGCCGTCGTCGTCGTGGATCAGCGCGTAGCGCGGCTCGATGTCATCGGGCGGCACCGCCTCCAGCAGGGCCAGGTAGTCGCGGCTGAAGAACCAGGACTGGCCGGCCACCACGGCGTCCCAGTCGGCCGGGTTGAGCTGGGCGATGCGTTCGGCCAGGGCGATGCGGAAGCCCGAGGGCTGGCGCAGCGAGCGGGCCACGGTCTTGGCGGCGTGGCGCTTCTTCAGGGCCTGGGTGATGTGGGTCAGCATGGATCGGGGCAGGCGGCAGGGCCCGCGAGTGTCGGGCTCAGAGCGCCCGCTCCATGAAGCGCCAGCGGCCCTGGAAATGCACCGGCACCTCGGTCTCCGGGTACGGCGTGCGATCCACGAAGCCGTGGCGTTCGTACAGGGCCTGGGCGGCGGCCATGAAGGGGGCGCTGTCCAGGCGCAGGGTGTGCAGGCCGAAGCGGCGCGCATCAGCCAGCAGGCGCCGCAGCAGGGCGTCGGCCAGGCCCTGGCCGCGCGCAGCGGGGCGCAGGTAGACGCGCTTGATCTCGCCCACGCCGGGCGCCAGCGTGCGCAGGCCGCCCATGCCCAAGGCTTGGCCGCCCTGCCACAGCAGATGGAAGCAGCCGCGCGGCGGCGGCTCGCCGCAGACCTTGTCGAGCGTGGCGTCCACATACTGCTCGATCGAGCGGCCGTTCACTTCCACCAGCGAGACC
>NZ_JAYRMO010000045.1:0-29251 GCF_041912635.1 Inhella sp. | reverse complement strand
CCCCCCGCAGGTAACTGCGGGGGGTTTTGCTTTTGGGGCTCGAAAAGTCGCTCCACTGATTCCGTATCGAATGGCCCTCGCGTAGAGGGCCGCTCGAATAGGAATCTCAGATATGCAGTGCCTGGCCCAGTGCGCGCAGGCAGCACTCCTGTACCGCTTCGCCCAGGGTCGGGTGCGAATGGATGGTGTGAGCCACGTCTTCCAGGCGCGCCCCCATTTCCAGGCTCAGACCGAACGCGGCGGAGAGCTCGGATACGGCGGCCCCTACTGCCTGCCAGCCCAAGATCAGATGGTTGTCGGCGCGCGCGACGACGCGAACAAAGCCCTCCGGAGCCTCCAGCGAGAGCGCGCGGCCATTGGCGGCAAAGGGGAACAGGGCCTGCACCACCTTGAACCCACGCTGGGCGCCCTCGGCCTCGGCGCTGTCCGGGGTGTGGCCGGCGCTGACGATCTCGGGATCGGTGAAGCACACGGCTGGAATCGCGGCGGGTTCAAAACGGCCAGGGTGGCCCGCAATCAACTCCGCCACCAATTCGCCCTGGGCCATGGCGCGATGGGCCAGCAGGGGTTCACCAGTGAGATCACCAATGGCCCAGACGTTCTTCATCGACGTGCGGCATTGCGCATCGACCTTCACGGCGCGCCCGTTCATGTCCAGCATCAGACGCTCCAATCCCCAGCCCTCGCTGCGCGGGCGGCGGCCCACGGCCACGAGGATCTTGTCTGCCGGCAGTTCCAACAGCGCGCCCTGGGGATCACGCACCGTGAGCGCCGTTCCGGCTGCATTCAGGCCCTCGACGCGGTGCGCCAACATGGTCTTGAGGCCGAGCCTGGCGAGCGATTGCGCAACCGGTTTGACGAGTTCGGCGTCGTAGCCGGGCAGGATGCGCTCCTGCGCCTCGACGACCGTAACTTCCGCCCCCAGCTTGCGCCAGGCCGTGCCCAGTTCCAGGCCGATATAGCCGGCGCCCACCACCACCAGCTGCTTCGGCACCGTGCTGAATACCAACGCTTCGGTGGAGGACACGACGCGGCCCTCGCCGGCCCCGAACGGCAGGAAGGGCAGTTCGACTTCCTGCGAACCGGCGGCCAGCAGCAGGTGCTCACACTGAATGCGTTGCGGCGCGTCACCGGAGTCGATGCCCGGCTGACGAACCTCGACGGTCTTGCCGTCGATGAGCTCAGCCCACCCCTTGACGACCGTGACGCCATGCTTCTTCAGCAGCGCGCCCACCCCGCCGGTCAGCTTGGCGACGATGCTGTCCTTCCAATCCAAGGTGGTGGCCAGGTCGAGTTCGACCCCGCTGGCGCGGATGCCGAGAGCCGAGCGGCCGGCCGCCTGCGCGCGCGCTTGGGCGTACGCCTCGGCGGCATGGATCAGCGCCTTGCTGGGGATGCAGCCGACGTTCAGGCAGGTACCACCGAGCGCCGCCCCTTCGACCAGGATGGTCTTGATGCCGAGTTGTGCCGCCCGGATGGCAGCGACGTAGCCACCGGGGCCGCCGCCCACGATCAGCAGTTGGGTTTGCGTGTAGACAGGAGGCATTGCGCGCTCACTCAATGAACAGGGTCGCAGGGGTTTCGAGCAGGGCGCGCAGGCGCTGCACGAACAGGGCGGCGTCCATGCCATCGACCACACGGTGGTCGAAGCTGGAGCTGAGGTTCATCAGAAGGCGCGGCACCACGCGGCCGTCGCGGTCGAACATCGGGCGCTCGACGATGCGGTTGACCCCAACGATGCCGACCTCAGGGTGATTGATGACGGGCGTGGTGACGATGCCGCCCAGAGGCCCCAGGCTGGTGATGGTGATGGTGGAGCCCGAGAGCTCGTCGCGCCCGGCCTTGCCGGTGCGCGCCGCTTCGGCGAGCCGCGTGATCTCCGCCGCACAGGCCCAGGGGTCCAGAGTCTCGGCGTGACGGATCACCGGCACCATCAGACCGGCATCGGTCTGCGCGGCCATGCCGATGTGCACCGCACCGTAGCGCGTCACCACGTTGGCCTCATCGTCGAAACGGGCGTTCACCTGCGGGAACTCGCGCACGGCGATGACGATGGCGCGTGCCAGGAAGGGCAGCATGGTGAGCTTGGCGCGGGCCTTGCCATGCTGCTGGTTGAGGCGCTGGCGCAAGGCTTCCAGCTCCGTCACGTCCACTTCTTCCACGTAGGTGAAGTGGGGGATCTGGCGCTTGGCCTGCTGCATCTTCTGCGCGATCTTGCGGCGCAGCCCAAGGACCGGGATGGCCTGCTCGTCCAGTCGCGCGGCGTAGCGGCTGTCCGCGCCGGCGCTGGCTGCGCCATGGGGCGCGCCCGCAAAGGCCTCCAGGTCCTCATGCGTGATGCGACCCGCAGGGCCTGTGCCCTGCACGAACTGCAGCTCGATGCCCAGTTCCCAGGCGCGACGGCGCACGGCCGGTGAGGCAATGGGCTTTTCGTCCGGTGCGCGGCGCGGCTGGGCTGGCGCTCGCGGGGCGGCCGGCTTCGCCGCCATAGGCGTAGGTGCGGCGACAGGAGCTGCCACCGGTGCAGAAGCCACTGCTGCAACCGACGCTGCCGCCGATGCCGTCACGGGCTTGGTCGCCGGCGCCGCGGCCGGCGCCGAGCCCGCCTTCAGATTGCCCTCGCCCTCGACCTCCAGCCGGATCAGCTCCGCCCCCACGGCCATCACCAGGCCGACAGGGCCGCCCAGGGTCGTGACCGTGCCGGCCACTGGCGAGGGGATTTCAACCGTGGCCTTGTCGGTCATCACGTCGGCCAGGATCTGGTCCTCGGCCACGGTGTCGCCCGGCTTCACATGCCAGGCCACCAGTTCCACTTCGGCGATGCCCTCACCGATGTCGGGCATCTTGATCACATAGGCACCCATCGGTCAGGCCTCCATCACGCGCTTGAGGGCTGCGCCAACGCGCGCCGGGCCCGGGAAGTAGGCCCATTCCTGGGCATGGGGGTAGGGCGTGTCCCAGCCGGTCACGCGCTCGATCGGCGCTTCCAGGTGGTAGAAGCAGTGCTCCTGTACCAGGGCCACCAGTTCGGCGCCGAAGCCGCTGGTGCGGGTGGCCTCGTGCACCACCACGCAGCGGCGTGTCTTCTTCACCGAGTTGACGATCGTGTCCAGGTCGAGCGGCCAGATCGAACGCAGGTCGATGACTTCGGCGTCCACGCCGGCCTCGGCTGCCGCTGCGGCGCTGACCCAGACCATGGTGCCGTAGGCCAGCACGGTCACTTCCTGGCCGGGGCGGAACACGGCGGCGCTGGTCAGCGGCACGCTGTAATAGCCTTCGGGCACCTCGCCCATCGGGTGCTTGCTCCAGGGCACCACGGGCTTGTCGTGGTGGCCGTCGAAGGGGCCGTTGTAGAGCCGTTTGGGCTCCAGGAAGATGACCGGGTCGTCGCACTCGATCGCGGCGATCAGCAGGCCCTTGGCGTCATAGGGGTTGCTGGGCATCACGGTACGCAGGCCGCACACATGGGTGAACACGGCCTCGGGGCTCTGGCTGTGCGTCTGCCCGCCGTAGATGCCGCCGCCGCAGGGCATGCGGATGGTCAGCGGGGCGGTGAAGTCGCCGGCCGAGCGGTAGCGCAGGCGCGCGGCTTCGCTGACGATCTGGTCGAAGGCGGGGTAGACGTAGTCGGCGAACTGGATCTCCACCACGGGGCGCAGGCCATAGGCGCCCATGCCCACGGCAGCGCCGACGATGCCGGATTCGGAGATCGGCGCGTCGAACACGCGCGACTCGCCGTACTTGGCCTGCAAGCCTTCGGTGCAGCGGAACACGCCGCCGAAGTAGCCGACGTCTTCGCCAAAGACGACCACGTTCGGGTCGCGCTCCAGCATCACGTCCATGGCCGAGCGCAGGGCTTGGATCATGGTCATGGGCTTGGTGGGGCCGTTGCTGTGGGGCACGGCCAATTTGTCCTGTTGGACGCTGTCGTTCATGGCGTGCTCCTGATCAGTAGCCGAGTTGTTGACGCTGTTGGCGCAGGTGCTCGGGCATGTCCTTGTAGACGCCCTCGAACATGCTGGCCACGCTGGGGATGTGGCCATCCAGCAGCGAGCCGTAGCGTTCGGCCTCGCGCTGCGCGGCGACCACCTCAGCCTCCAGGGCCTTCTGCGTGGCTTCGTGTTCTTCGGCGCTCCAGTGCCCGGTCGCCGTCAAATGCGCGGCCAGGCGGTTGATCGGGTCGCCCAGCGGGAAGCGCTCCCAGTCGTCGGCCGGGCGGTACTTGCTCGGGTCGTCGGAGGTGGAGTGCGCACCGGCGCGGTAGGTCACCCACTCGATCAGGGTCGGACCCAGGCCGCGGCGGGCGCGCTCGGCAGCCCAGAGCGAAGCCGCGTGCACGGCGATGAAGTCGTTGCCATCCACGCGCAGGCTGGCAATGCCCGAGCCCACGCCGCGCGCGGCAAAGGTGGTGTGCTCGCCGCCCGCAATGGCCTGGAAGGTCGAGATGGCCCACTGGTTGTTGACCACGTTCAGGATCACTGGCGCGCGGTAGACATGGGCGAAGGTCAGCGCAGTGGAGAAGTCCGACTCGGCGGTCGAGCCGTCGCCGATCCAGGCCGAGGCGATCTTGGTATCGCCCTTGATCGCGCTGGCCATGGCCCAGCCCACCGCCTGGATGTACTGCGTGGCCAGGTTGCCGGAAATCGAGAAGAAGCCGGCGCGCTTGTAGGAGTACATGACCGGCAGCTGGCGGCCCTGGATCGGGTCCTTCTCGTTGCTGAGCAGCTGACAGATCAGCTCCACCATCGAGATGTCGTCGCGGCACAGCAGCAGGCCTTGCTGACGGTAGGTGGGGAAGTTCATGTCCCCCTGCTCCAGCGCCATGCCGTGGGCCACTGCGATCGCTTCCTCGCCCAGACACTGCATGTAGAAGCTGAGCTTCTTCTGGCGCTGCGCGATCAGCATGCGCGCGTCGAAGGCGCGCGTCTTCATCATGGCCTTGAGGCCGCGGCGCAGGAAGTCGGGGGCGAGTTTCGGGTCCCAGGGGCCCTTGGCCGTGCCGTCTTCATCCAGTACGCGGACCAGCGCAAAGGCCAGGTCCTGGGTATCCACCGGGAGCACGTCCACATCGGGGCGGCGCACGCTGCCCGCGGGCGAAACGTGCAGGTAGGAAAAGTCGGTCGCACAGCCGGGCCGCCCTGTGGGCTCCGGCACGTGCAGACGCAGTGGCGGGTACTTAGCCATGGTCACGCAGCCTCCTGGCGTCCCTTGTGGGGCGCCGTGGTGAATCGCGAAAGGGCCGACGGCCCGGGCCGTGTGGGCCTGGGCCGCCGAGGATCCAGCGGTCGTTTGTCGCCCCGGGTGAGGAGCGGCAACGCCTTCCCCGTCAGCGTAACGGAGGCTTGTGCCCTAGCCGCTCGATGAAAGCCCCAGGCCTGGCGCGGCACCGGCTTGACCGCCTTCAAGGCGCTGCCGGCCATCGCGCTGTCTGTCGAATCGGCGCTGCTTCTTGCCATCTGTCCCAAGCTGGGCGCGAGCACCGGAGCGCCGGCCTACCGTGCGCCCCATTCCTTACCGACCCAACCGGAGCCGCCCATGAACCTCGATCAGGAACTGCAAGCCTTTCAACGCCGCCGCTTCTTGGCCATGCCACTGGCGGGCACTCTGGCCTGGCTGGGTGTGGCGGTGGCAGGGCAGCTGCTGGCGCCGCGTTGGCATCTGCTCAGCGTCTATGTGCTGACTGGTCTGATTGCCTACCTGGGTATGGGCCTGTCCAAGCTGACCGGTGAAGACTTCATGTCCAAAGAGAATCAGCGCAATCGCTTCAACCGGCTCTTCATGCTGTGCGTGGGCCAAGCCCTGCTGGCCTATGCGATTGCGATCCCCTTTGCCATCGTCAAGCCGGAAAGCGCCGTCTTCATGGTGGGCATGCTCACCGGATTCATGTGGTTGCCGAGCGCCTGGTTGATTGGGCACTGGGTGTGTGCCTTCCATGCCATCGCGCGCACGCTGCTGATCCTGGCCGCCTGGTTCCTGGCGCCGGAGCAAGGCATGGTTTGGGTGCCGGCCACCGTGCTGGCGATGTACGCGTTCACCATCGCCACACTGGAACGGCGCTGGACCCGCCTGCAACCCGTGGGGGCGGCTCAGCCGGCTTGAAGCAGCCACTTTTGCGCACTGCAGCAATTGGGCGCGGAACGGCGCCAGAATCGCGGTCTTCGCTGTCCCTCACTCAGGAGCCCGACCATGTCCGCCGATCCCATCGTCATCGTTTCCGCTGCCCGCACGCCCATTGGCGGCCTGCTGGGTGATTTCGCCGGCCTGGCGGCCTGGGAGCTGGGCGCAGTGGCCATCAAGGCCGCGGTGGAGCGCGCTGGCGTGCCGGGCGACGCCGTCGACGAGGTGCTGTTCGGCAACTGTTTGATGGCCGGCCAGGGCCAGGCCCCGGCTCGTCAGGCTCTGCGCAAGGCAGGCCTGCCTGATTCCGCTGGCGCCGTGACCCTGTCCAAGATGTGCGGCTCCGGCATGCGCGCCATGATGTTTGCCCACGACATGCTGGCCGCTGGTTCGGCCAATGTGATGGTGGCCGGCGGCATGGAGAGCATGACCAACGCCCCGCACCTGATGTTCGCGCGCAAGGGCGTGAAGTACGGCCAGACCGCGATGTACGACCACATGGCCCTGGACGGCCTGGAAGACGCCTACGAGCGCGGTAAGGCCATGGGCGTGTTTGCCGAGCAATGCGTGGGCAAGTACAGCTTCACGCGCGAGGCCATGGACCAGTTCGCCATCGCCTCCACCCAGCGCGCCAAGGCTGCGAATGAAGATGGCAGCTTCGACTGGGAAATGGCGCCGGTCACGCTCAGTTCGCCCAAGGGCGACACCGTCATCAAGTACGACGAGCAGCCCTTCAAGGCCAAGCTGGACAAGATCCCGACGCTCAAGCCCGCCTTCAAGAAGGACGGCGCCATCACCGCCGCCACGAGCAGCAGCATTTCCGACGGCGCCGCCGCCCTGGTGCTGATGCGCGAAAGCGAAGCCGCCAAGCGCGGCCTCACGCCCATCGCCCGCATCGCCGCCCATGCCGTGCACGCCCGCGCGCCCGAGTGGTTCACCACCGCCCCGGTCGGCGCCATCGAGCTGGCGCTCAAAAAAGCCGGCTGGGACGCCAAGAGCGTCAACCTGTGGGAAGTGAACGAGGCCTTTGCCGCCGTCACCATGGCCGCGATGGCCGAGTTCAAGCTGCCGCACGAGATCGTCAACGTGCATGGCGGCGCTGTGGCCCTGGGCCACCCGATCGGCGCCAGCGGCGCGCGAATCGTCGTCACCCTGCTGGGCGCGCTGAAGAAGCGCGGCCTCAAGCGCGGCATGGCGGCGCTGTGCATCGGCGGTGGCGAAGCCACGGCCCTGGCCGTCGAGATGCTCTAAATGCTGGGCACGCACGATCTGGGCCTGTTCGCCCTCACGGTCTTCCTGCTCAACGCCACCCCGGGGGTGGACATGGCGCTCACCATCGCCAGCACCCTCAAGGGCGGCTGGCGCCAGGGCGCGGCGGTGGTGCTGGGCATCAGCCTCGGGTGCGTGCTGCACAGCCTGGCGGCGGCCTTTGGCCTGGCGGCTCTGCTGGCCGCCAGCTCCGAGGCTTTCACGTTGCTGAAGTGGGCCGGTGCGGCCTATTTGCTCTACGTGGCCTGGGGCATGGCGCGCGCCGGGTTGCGCGCAGCCGGCGAGGCCCCCCCGCCCAGCGTGGCGTCCGGCTTCGGGCGCACGGTCTGGCAGGGTTTCTGGACCAATGCGCTCAACCCCAAGGTGGCGCTGTTCTTCCTGGCCCTGCTGCCGCAGTTCATTGCGGCCGATGCTCCGCACAAGACCCTGGCCTTCCTGGCCCTGGGCGCCTGGTTCATCGTGCAGGGCGGGCTGTTCTCGCTCGGCCTGGTGGCCCTGGCGGCGCTGGCACGCCGCCTGCCGACGCGGCCGGGCCTCGGCCGGGCGCTGAACCTGGGTGGCGCGGGCCTGTTCGCCTTTTTGGCGGCTCGCCTGGCCCTGGCCAAGCCCGCCTGATGCGGCACTGGCTGCTGCTCTTCATCCTGCTGCTGGCTGCCTACGGGCTCTGGCAGCTTGGCGGCCACCGGACGCTGCGGCGTGCCGGCCGCCATGCCCTGCGCATCCTCGCCCTGGCCCTGCTGTTGCTGGGCCTGCTGGTGCTGGCCTATCACTCTCAAGCGCTCAAACTGCTATGAAGCTGCGTACCCCCTTGCTGTTGGCCCTGGCTGCCGCCTTGAGCGCCTGCACCCAGATCGACACCGGCAATGTCGGCGTCGAGCGCACCCTGGGCAAGGTCAGCCCCGAGGCCCTGCCGCCAGGCATCTACTTCACGCTCTTCAAGACCGTGGACGAGTTCAGTGCCAAGGAGGTGAGCTTCCAACTGCAGGACATGACGCCCAAGAGTCGCGACAACCTGACCATGAAGGACGTCGACATCGACATCTACTTCAAGGTCAACCCCGGCGCGGTGCCCGGCCTCTTCACCAAGTACCAGGGTGATGTGGTGCGCCATTCGGACATGGTGCGCGAGGGCGGTACCAATGACTTGGTGATCGCCTACAGCCGCGTCTCGCGCGAGGCCCGCGAAGCCGTCTACAAGGCCATCGCCCAGTTGGAGGCCACCACCATGCACACGCGCCGCTCGGAACTGGCCGAGCTGGTGCGCAGCGGCCTGCAGAAGGAGCTGGACGCGAACGACAAGGGCGCCTTCGTCGTCACCGCCGTGAACGTGCGCAATCTGCTGACTGACCCGGCCATCGAGGCCGCGATCCGCCAGCGTGCCGAGACCGACCAGGCGATCGAGAAGAAGCGCAAGGAAATCGAACTGGCCAAGGCCGAGGCCGAGCGCCTGATCGTCGAGGCCGAGGGCCAGGCCAAGGCCAACCAGATCATTTCCTCCTCGCTGACCCCGGCGCTGAAGGAAATCCGCCTGGCCGAGCTGCAGCGCGACGCCGCGCTGGCCATCGCCAGCAAGCAGGGCAATACCGTGCTGCTGGGTGGCGGCGCGCAGCCGCTGATCAACGTCGGCAAATAAGGAACACGACATGCAAGTGCTGGTCATCGGCGCGTCGCGCGGCATCGGTCTCGAATTCGTCCGCCAATACCTGGCCGAGGGCCATCAGGTCACCGCCACGGCGCGCGACGACGCCGCGCTCGACAAGCTCAAGGCCCTGGGTGCCAAGGCCCTGAAGCTGGAGCTGCTGGACCCCAAGAGCTGCGCCGGCCTGGCCTGGCAGCTCGATGGCATGCAGTTTGACGTGCTGCTCATCAATGCCGGCGTGTACGGCGCCGATGTCGCCGCCCCAAGCCCGCCCACGCAGGCCGAGTTCGATCTGGTGATGCACACCAATGTGCTGGGCCCCATGCGCGTGCTGCCGGCGCTGACCGACTGCCTGGCGCAGAACGCCAAGCTGGCGCTGTTGTCCAGCCGCATGGGCTCGATCAATCTGCGCCGCAGCCCCAATGGCTGGCTCTACCGCGCCAGCAAGGCCGCCGCCAACTCGGTGCTGAAGGACGCCAGCATTGCCTTCGGCGGCCGCGCCGTCTGCGTGGCCCTGCACCCGGGCTGGGTCAAGACCGACATGGGCGGCTCGCAGGCCGAGCTGAGCCCGGCCGAGGTGGTGAGCAGCATGCGCGCCGTGCTGGCTCGCCTGGGCATGCAGGACAACGGCAACTTCCTGAACTTCGACGGCAAGCCGCTGGCCTGGTGAGCCCATGCAGCTGCACGATATCGAGGCCTTCTTCAAGGCCTACTCCGACGCCTTCAACGACCTGAGCGGCGACGCCGTGGCGGCGCACTGGGCCAGCCCGAGCGGCATCGCGAGCGGGGAGGTCGTCACCTGGTGGCCCACGCACGAACCCATGGTCGAGAACATGCGCAAGCTCTGCGCCGTCTACCGCGAGGCGGGTTTCGACCACTGCGCCTTCGAGGTGCTGCAGGCCGTGCCCATGGGCGCCCACGACGCCTTCGCCCTGCTGCGCTGGACGCTGACGCGCGCCGATGGTTCGCTGCTGCAGCGCTTCAGCACCGGCTACAACCTGCACCGCCAGGGCGGGCGCACCCGGGTGGTGCTGTGCACGGCGTTTGATGAAGACTTGGCGGCCATGCGCTCTGCCGCCTCAGAAGACTAAGGGGCATAGACCCCAAGCTGCGGGGAGGCAGCGCTGCATGATGAAGACACTGAAATGGCTGGCGGGCGGCCTGCTGGCCCTGTTCCTTTTGTGCGCCCTGGTGCTGGGGGCCTGGGTCCTCAGCAACGTCCGTGACGCCGAACCGCCCTCCTGGCCGCCGGAACTGCGCGTGGGGCCGAACCGTTTGGCTGAGGCCGACAACCTGCACCATGCGCTGCTGGTGCCCAAGGCGCTGGCGCGCAGCTTCAATCTGCGCATGTGCGAGCCGGACTGCAGCACCGCCTGGCGCCGCGAATTGCCGGCCTGGCGCAACCAGGCGGGTGCGGCCGAGTTCTTTGCAGCCTGCGAAGCCCTGGATCAACGGCCGCGACTGCAGTACGAAGAGCCCTTGCCCACGCGGGTGACGCCCAGCGCCGATTTGCCGCCGTACCAGCTCTTGGTGAGCTGCTCCAACCACCTGCTCTTGCAGGCCTTTGAGCACGCCGACGCCGGCCGGGATGCCTTGCCATGGTTGCAGCAGGCCGACCGGCTGGGGCGCGCCGTGCAACAGGGCGCGCGCACCTTGATCGGCCAGATGATCGCGACCGCCCTGGCCGGCAACCAGCTGCTGGTGCTGCGCGAAATCGGCCAGCTCCGGCCCGAGCTCGGGCCCGAACTGGCGACCCTGGCCCAGGCCTCTGAACAGGACTGGCGGGCCGGCATGTTGCGCTGGATCGGGGCCCAGGCCGAATTCGGGCGCAACTTGATCGAGGACATGGCCACGCAGGCCCCCTGCGCCGAGAGCGAGGGGATGCCGCTCGGGCTCTGGGCCCGGCTGACCTGCCCGCTGCAGGGTTTGGGCTGGCAGCCGAACTACCAGCAGCAGCTGGCGATCACGCTTTGGGGCCGCCTGCGCACGTTGGCACAGCAGCACCCGCTCGAAACCCTGCCCGCTGCCGTGCGTGCGGCCACACCGGCGGAAACCGGCTGGACCTGGTTCCACACCATTCCCCACGTGATGTGGGCGGTGGCCCAACCTGCCTGGACTGGCTACTTCGAGCGCACCGCCGATCTGCTGCTGAGCAGCCAGGCCACCGTCCTGTGGCTGCAGGCGCAAGCCCAACCCGCCGCCACGCGCGCCGACTGGGCGCGTGCGCAGCTGCAGGGCGAACTGGCGCGCCGCCTGACAATCACGCCCGAAGGCGGATGGAGCCTGCAGACTTGGCGCTCACAAGGGGCCAAGGACATGCCGGTCCACTGGCCTGCGACCCGCAGCTGAGAGAGCCCCACCATGATCCTTTCCGAAGACCATCTCGCCGTTCAAGACGCCGTGCGCGCGTTCGTGCAGGCCGAAATTGCCCCCCACGCCGCCGCCTGGGACAAGAACCACCAGTTCCCGGCCGAACAGCTCAAGGGCCTGGCCCAGCTGGGCTGCTATGGCGTGGCGGTGCCGCCCGAGTACGACGGCGCGGGGCTGGACTACCTGGCGCTGGCGGTCATCCTCGAAGAGATCGCGGCCGGCGACGGCGGCACCTCGACGGTGGTGAGCGTCAACAACTGCCCGGTTTGCTCCATCCTGATGGCCTTCGCTGACGAGGAGCAGAAGCAGGAGTTCTTGAAGCCCCTGGCGCGCGGCGACATGCTGGGCGCCTTCTGCCTGACCGAGCCGCATGTGGGCTCCGAGGCCGGCGGCCTGAAGACCACGGCGGTGCGCGAGGGCGACGACTACGTGCTGAACGGCGTCAAGCAGTTCATCACCAGCGGCAAGAACGGCGATGTCGCCATCGTCATGGCGGTGACCGACAAGGCGGCGGGCAAGCGTGGCATCTCGGCCTTCCTGGTGCCGACCAACACCCCGGGCTACACCGTGGCGCGCGTCGAAGACAAGATGGGTCAGCACAGCAGCGACACGGCCCAGATCCTGTTCGAGAACTGCCGCATCCCGGTGCGCTACCGCCTGGGCGAAGAGGGGCAGGGCTTGAAGATTGCCTTGAGCGGCTTGGAGGGCGGACGCATCGGCATCGCCAGCCAGTCGGTGGGCATGGCGCGCGCGGCGCTGGAGGCCGCGCTGGCCTATGCCAAGGAGCGCATCGCCTTTGGTCAGCCGATCTTTGAGCACCAGGCCATTCAGTTCAAGCTGGCCGACATGGCCACGCAGGTGGAGGCGGCGCGCCAGCTCATCTGGCACGCCGCCAGCCTGAAGGACGCCGGCCGGCCCTGCCTGAAGGAGGCGGCCATGGCCAAACTGTTTGCCAGCGAGATGGCCGAGCGCGTGTGCTCGGCCGCCATCCAGGTGCTGGGCGGCTATGGCTATGTGAACGACTTCCCGGTCGAGCGCATCTACCGAGATGTGCGCGTGACGCAGATCTACGAAGGCACCTCGGAGGTGCAGAAGATCCTGATCGGGCGCGCCCTGGCGCTCTGACGCTCTGCCGGCTTCAGCCGCCCGGCGGCGGCTCGATGCACACCACGCGATCGCGGCCCTGCGCCTTGGCGCGGTAGAGCGCCGCATCGGCGCGTTTGACGGCTTCTTCGGCCGTGCCGTCGTCCACGCTGGCCATGGTCAGGCCCAGGCTCATGCTGACGCCCAGCGCCTGCGCGTGGGCCAGCTGGCGCAGGCGCTCGGCCAGGGCCAGGGCGGCGTCCTGCGGGGTGTCGGGCAGCACCATCAGGAACTCCTCGCCGCCCATGCGGCCCACCAGGTCCTCGCGGCGCAGGTGCTGACGAAAGAGCTCGGCGGTGCGGCGCAGCACCGCATCGCCGGCGGCGTGGCCGTTGCTGTCGTTGACCTGCTTGAAGTGATCCAGATCCACCATCACCAGGGCCAGCGGGTAGCGGCGGCGCAGGTGGCGGTGCCACTGCGCTTCCAGGTACTCGCTCAGGGCGCGGCGGTTCAGCAGGCCGGTCAGGGCGTCGCGCTGCGAGGCCTCGCGCAGGCGGTGGGTCAGGCGCTGCGTCACCACGGCCAGGAAGCCGACGCCAAAACAGGCCGTGCCGGCCAGATAGGCGTACAGCAGCCCCTGGTTGAATTGGGTGCCGAGCTGGATTTCCTGCGGCACCGGCCAGGCCGCCACCTGGCGCAAGGCGGCCGAGGCATTCAAGCCGGCAATCACTGCGGTGGGCAGCACCAGGCCCAGCTGGGCCCACCGGCCGAACTCGCGGTGCATGGGGCGGGCCAGGCTCCAGGCCGTCACGGCCATCACGAAGGCCTGACCGCCGAAGGCCGCCAGCACGCGCCAGTGGGCCCATTCGGTGCTGGGGGGCAGCAGGAGCAGGGGTAGCAGCCATGGGGCCAGCTGCAGGGCCTGCTGGAGATCGCTGCGGCCGCTGCGCAGGAACTGTTCGACGCCACGGCGCATCAGGCCGAAGCCCAGCAGGGTGAGGACGTTGACGCCGTTGTAGACCCACCAGCTCCGTTCGCCGTCGCGCGCGCCGCACAGCAGCAGGCCAAGGGCCAGCAGCGCATTGAAGCCGGCCCAATTGAGCAGGGCCTGGCGCTCCTCACGCAGCAGCCGGGCCGCCACCAGCCAGGCCAGCGCGTGCAGGCCAATCTGGAAAGCCACCAGCCAAAGCATCGCTGGAACGGGGTTTGACGCCATCATCCCTCCTGCGCGGAAGCCGATGCTGCCACGCCTGGGGGCTGCTGGGCGAGCCCCGCTTCATGTGGCGGCGAATGCGTTACAAGCTCGCCCCTTGTGCTGCTGATTCCGCGGTGCCCGCCATGAAACCCGCCATCGACTTCTACTTCGACTTTTCCAGCCCCTACTCCTACATCGCCAGCGAGTGGATCGGGGCCGTGGCCGCACGCCATGGCCGCACGGTGAACTGGCGCGCCATCCTGCTGGGAGCCACTTTCCAGGTGACTGGCCTGCGTCCGCCGGCCGAGTTCCCGATGAAGCGCGAATACCTGTTCCGCGACGTGGCGCGCTCGGCCGCCTTTGCGGGCGTGCCCTTGCGCATGCCCGAGCCCTTCCCGATCCCGACCCAGAACGCCGCACGCGTGTTCTGGTGGCTGAAGGCCCAAGACCCGGCGCAGGCCGTGGCCTGGGCCCGTGCCGGCCTGCGCGCCTACTTCGCCCGCGGCGTGAACTTGAGCGACCCGGCCGCGCTGAAGGCCCTGTGTGCCGAGGCCGGCCTGGACGCCGAGGCGGCCGAAGCCGCCTGGAACGACCCGCAGTGGAAGCTCGCCCTGAAGCAGGCCAACGAGCAGGCCATTGCGGCGGGCGTGTTCGGCGCGCCCTTCGTGGTGGTGGACGGCGAGCCCTTCTGGGGCAATGATCGGCAGGCGCAGATCGAGGCTTGGCTTACCGCCGGGCCGCCGCGCGGCTTGGAATAAGGGTGAACGACGAACCTGGCGCCCATGCAGACGAAGCCAAGGCACTCGCCCCGCGCGAGCTGGCTTGGCTGCTGCCCGGTGCCCAGGGCGGCCCCGCCGAGGTGCTGCCGCGCGTCCAGTGGCTGTGCGCGCAGTTCCCCGATCTCTTCAGCGCCATGTGGGTGCTGCACGCCACCCACCAGGGCCTGCCGCGCGAGTTGCTGGCCGCTGCTACGCAGCAGTTCCGCCCCGACCTGCAGGACCTCAGCCGCGACGATGTGGCGGCGCTCTACATCGCGCTGCTGAACGGCGGTCGCCAGGGCTTCGACGCTGTGCTGCGCTCGCGGCGAAAGGGCGAGCGCAAGAGCGCGGCGGGCTTGGGTTGGGTCAAGGAGTAGTGAGGGCCTCGGCGCGCACCGGCGCGGCCTGGTAGCGCCCGAGCATGTCGGCCCACTGCTTGCGCACCGTCTCCACGTTGGCGTGCTTCACATGGCCGTAGCCGCGGATGCGCTCGGGCAGGCGTGCGAGCTGGATGGCCAGCTCCAGGCGCTCGGGGTTCAGGCCCTTGAGCAAAGAATCCACCAGCGCCTCGTAGTCACTGATCAGCTCGCGCTCCATGCGGCGCTCGGCGGTGTAGCCGAACACATCGAGCGCGCCGCCGCGCAGGCCCTTGAAACGCGCCAGCACGCCCAAGGCCCGCCACATCCAGCCGCCGAACTTCATCTTCTTGGCGCGCCCATCGGGGCCGGGCTTACTGAAGACGGGCGGGGCCATGTGGAAGTCCAGGCCGTCCCAGCGCTCGAACTGATCCTTCAGGGCCTTTTCGAAGCTGCCGTCGGTGTAGAGGCGGGCCACTTCGTACTCGTCCTTGTAGGCCAGCAGCTTGGCGTAGTAGCGCGCCACCGCCTTGGTCAGGCGTTCGGGCTTGCCGGCCTCGCCCAGGCGGGCTTCGGCCTCGCGCACCTTGCGCACCAGGGCTTCGTATCGTTCGGCGTAGGCGGCGTCCTGATAGGCCGTCAGTAGCGCCTTGCGGCGCGCGATCAGGCCTTGCTCGCCGTCCAGCTTGTCGCTGGCCAGGCTGAGCTTGACGACCGTGGCGCCGCCCAGGTGCTCCAGCGCGGCCGGTGCGGCGTAGGCCAGGCGGCCCAGCGCGAAGGCGGTCTTGTTGGCCTCCACGGCCACGTTGTTGAGCTCGATGGCGCGCATCAGCGCGGCAAAGCTCACCGGCACCAGCCCGGCCTGCCAGGCCGCGCCCAGCATGACGATGTTGCTGGGCATGGTGTCGCCCAGCAGCTTCTGGGCGATGTTCTGGGCGTCGATGGTCTTGAGCAGCTCGGCTTTCTCACCGGTCGCGAACTTCATCTTCGCCAGCAACTCGTGGGCGTGCAGGGTGGCGTCCGGGTTGCGCACGAAGGCGGCCGTGGGCAGCTCGTGGGTGTTGGCCAGGATCACGGTGCGGCCGGGCTTGACGGTCTGCAGCGCATCGTTGCTGGCGCCCACCACCAGGTCGCAGGCCAGCAGCACGTCGGCCTGCTGGGTGTCGATGCGCACCTGGTTCAGCAGGTCTTGCGAGGGCGCCACGCGCACGAAGGAGAGCACCGCGCCGCCCTTTTGCGCAAAGCCCATGAAGTCCAGCACCGAGGCGCTCTTGCGCTCCAGGTGCGCGGCCATGGTGATGAGCGCGCCCACGGTCACCACGCCGGTGCCGCCCACGCCGGTCACCAGCATGTCGAAAGGGCCCGTCCAGTTCCAGGGGGCGGGCTCGCCGATGGCGTTGAGCTCGCGCGTCAGGTCGGCGGCGGTGAAGGCCGCGCCCTGGCGCTTCTTCAGCACTGCACCGTTGACGGACACGAAGCTCGGACAGAAGCCGTTGACGCAGCTGAAGTCCTTGTTGCAGCTGGTCTGCTCGATGGCGCGCTTGCGGCCCAAATCGGTCTCGACCGGGACGACGGAGAGGCAGTTGCTGGCCTGGCCGCAGTCGCCACAGCCCTCGCACACCGCTTCGTTGATGAAGAGCCGGCGCGGCGGGTCCGGGAACTCCTTCTTCTTGCGGCGGCGGCGCTTCTCGGCGGCGCAGGTCTGGTCGTAGATCAGGGCGGTGACGCCCTTGATCTCGCGCAGCTCGCGCTGCACGGCGTCGAGCTCGCTGCGGTCGTGGAAGGTGGTGCCGGGCGGGAAGAGGGCGCGGTGGTCGTCGTACTTGTCGATCTCGTCGCTGACGATGGCCAGACGCTTGACGCCCTCGGCCTCGATCTGGCGCGCGATCTGCGGCACGCTGGTCGAGCCGTCCACCGGCTGGCCGCCCGTCATCGCCACCGCGTCGTTGTAGAGGATCTTGTAGGTCAGCGTGGCCTTGGCGGCGATGGCCTGGCGGATCGCCAGGTAGCCCGAGTGGTAGTAAGTGCCATCGCCCAGGTTCTGGAACACATGGGGCGCCTTGCTGAAGCGCTGCTGGGCCACCCAGTCCACACCCTCGGCGCCCATCTGCACCAGGCCGGAGGTGCTGCGCTCCATCCAGTTGGCCATGAAGTGGCAGCCGATGCCGGCCAAGGCCCGCGAGCCCTCGGGCAGCTTGGTGGAGCTGTTGTGCGGGCAGCCTGAGCAGAAGTAGGGCAGGCGACGCGTGGCGTCGGCGGCGTTGGAGAGCACCTGCGGGGCGGTGAAGTCCACCACCAGGTGGCGGCGGTCCAGCGCCGGGTTCAGGCGCGCCAGCCATTCGGCCACCACGGCCATGATGCGGCTGGGGCGCAGCTCGCCCAGCTCGCTCAGCAGCCTGCGGCCCTGCTCATCGGTCTTGCCCACCACGCGCGGGCGCTGGAACTCGGGCAGGTGGAACAGCAGGTCCTTGATCTGCCGCTCCACCACCGGGGCCTTTTCCTCGATCACCAGCAGGTCGGTCAGGCCGTGTGCGAACTCCGCCATGCGCGTGGTTTCGAGCGGGTAGACCAAGCCGACCTTGTAGACCCGCACGCCGGCCGCGGCCAGGGCGTTGGGGTCCAGGTCCAGGCGGCGCAGCACCTCCATGAAGTCGTAATGCGCCTTGCCCACCGTGACGATGCCAAGCCGGGCCGCCGGGCTGGCGACGATGTGCTTGTCCACGGAATTCAGCTTGGCAAAGGCCCGCACCGCGTCCAGCTTGTGGGCGAGGCGGCTTTCCAGGTCCAGCGAGGGCAGGTCCACCAAGCGGATGTGCAGATTGGTGGCGGGTTGGTAGTCCACCGGCAGGGTGAAGTCCATCGGCACGGCATCCAGGTCCACCGTCATGCCGCTCTCGACCACCTCCGAAATCGCCTTGAAGCCGACCCAGTTGCCGCTGAAGCGGCTGAGAGCCCAGCCATACAGGCCGAACTCCAGGTACTCGGCCACATTGCCCGGGTGCAGCACCGGCATGAACCAGGCCTGCAGGGCCAAGTCGCTCTGGTGCGGCATGCTGGAGCTGACGCAACCATGGTCGTCCCCGCACACCACCAGCACGCCGCCCTGCGCGCTGCTGCCGTACACATTGCCATGCTTGAGCGCGTCACCCGCGCGGTCCACGCCCGGGCCCTTGCCGTACCACATGGCGAACACGCCCTCGACGCGGCGCTCCGGGTCCAGCGCGGCGCGCTGGGTGCCTAAGCAGGCGGTGGCGGCCAGGTCCTCGTTGATGGCGGGCAGGAACTCGACATCCGCGGTGGCCAGGAACTTCTTCGCCTTCCACATCTGCTGGTCCACCATGCCCAGAGGCGAGCCGCGGTAGCCGCTGACGAAGCCGGCGGTGTTCAACCCAGCCTTCTCGTCCAGCTTCTTTTGCATCAGGGGCAGGCGCACCAGGGCCTGGGTGCCGGTCAGGAAGACGGCGCCACTGTCGGCGGCGAGGTTGTCGCTGAGCTGGTAGGGGCGCAGGGTGTCGGAGGCGAGGGACATGGCGGCGTTCGGGCGGGGCGCGGAGGGCGAGATTTTTCGAGAAGCGCCCCAATTAGTCTTTGCTCAATCGCTCTGGTTTGCCCTGAATTGGAGAGAATTTCTCTCAAAGGAGCCGCTGATGGCAAATGAACGTTTCGACCGGGCCACCGCCCTGATCCTGGAGGCCCTGCAGCGCGACGCCCGCCTCTCCACCCAGGCGCTGGCGGACCAGGTCGGCCTCTCGCCCACGCCGGTGTGGCGGCGCGTGAAGGAACTGGAGGAGAGCGGCGTGATCCGCCGCCATGTCGCCCTGGTGGATCGCGAGAAGCTCGGGCTCTCCATCTGCGTGCTGGCCAATGTCAGCCTGGTGCGGCATTCCGAAGGGGCGGTCGAGCAATTCGAGGCCCTGGTGCGCGCCAGCCGCGAAATCATCGAGTGCCATGGCATCACCGGCGAGGCCGACTACGTCATCAAGGTGGTGGTGCCGGATATGAAGGCCTACGACCAGTTCCTGCAGACCCAGGTCTTCAAGGTGCCGGGCGTGGCCAGCGTGCGCAGCAATGTGGTGCTGCGCGAGGTCAAGTACGAAACTGCCCTGCCGGTGATCTGACCGTTCTTGCGAGGCTCCGATGGCGCGCACCGAAAGCCGACTCTTCCTGTGGCTGCTGGCCCATCCGTTGCTCAGCTTTCTGGCCATGACCCTGGGCTTCCTGCTCTTCGCCGGCGTGACCCTGGACCTGGCGCGCGTGCTGCTGCAGAACCTGCGCTTCCTGTCGGAGCATGGCTGGGATGCGGTGCGCGAGGCCGGGCTGTGGCAGTTCGCAGGCCTGTGCCTGCAGGCCATGCTGGGCCTGCTGGGCTATCTGGTGTTCAAGTTCAACGAGTACGTGCTGGTGCAATGGCTGGCGCGCGCCCGGCCGCGCTGAGCCTTGCGCGGGGCCTGCGGCTTTGGCGCCACAGCCTGTTGTGAAAAAGAGGCGAATGGCCGCGGTCTAGGGTTTGCCACCGTCCGGTTGTTACCAAACGGTCAAAAACTCGTCCAACAATTGGCCGCATTGATTCCCCTTCCCGGCCGCCGGCCCTCAACCCGCAGTGCCCGCGGGTTGCAGGCAACCAGGTGGCCGAATTGCTTCTTGGGCTACGCGTTTCTACTTAGGAGTTTGTACTGATGAGCACGTCCCTCTTTGCTCGCACCGCGCTGGCGGCTGCGGTGGCCATCGTGGCCGTGGCGCCTGCAATGGCCCAGAACACCACGGCGGCCATCGGCGGCCGCGTCGTGTCCCCCGATGGCAAGCCGGTGGCGGGTGCGACCGTGGTCGTGCTGCACCGCGAGTCGGGTTCGGTCGTGACCCTGACCACGGACGCCGAAGGCCGCTATTCCTCGCGCGGCCTGCGCGTGGGCGGACCCTATACGGTGACCGTCAGCAAGGGCGGTGAAAAGACCGTCACGGAAGAGGTGTACCTGGCGCTGGCCGAGACCACCATGGTCGACCTGCGCTTGGGAGCAGCGCAGACGCAGTTGGAGCAGGTGGTGGTTACCGGCTCCGCCGCAGCGAACAGCAAGTTCGGTTCGGGCTCGATGGGTGCCGGCACGCAGATCGGCCGCCAGGATCTGGAGACCTACGCGTCGATCCAGCGCAATCTGCAGGACTATGTGCGCAATGACCCGCGCATCTCGCAGACCGACAAGGAGCGCGGCGAGATCTCGGCCGTGGGCCAGAACTCGCGCTACAACTCGGTCACGATCGACGGCGTCCGCACCAACGACACTTTCGGCCTGGAAGCCAACAACCTGCCGACCATCAAGCAGCCGATCTCGATCGACGCGATCCAGGCGGTGCAGGTCAGCCTGTCCAACTACGACGTCACCCAGCAGGGCTACACGGGCGCCAGCATCAATGCGGTGACCAAGTCCGGCACCAACGAGTTCCACGGCAGCGTGTATGGCGTCTATCGCGACTCCAACATGTCGGGCAAGCGCTTCAACCGCTCGACCGGCGTGTACAGCGATCCGCCTCCCTCGCGCGACAAGACCTACGGCTTCACGCTGGGCGGCCCGATCATCCAGGACAAGCTGTTCTTCTTCGCCAACTACGAGAAGCTGGAAACCCCGCGCAATGCGCCGACCTTCGGCCCCGTGGGCAGCAGCCTGATCAGTTCCGGCATCACCAACGAGCAAATCGCCGCCGCCCAGGCCGCCGCCAGCAGCAAGTACGGCATGGAAATTGGCAAGCCCTGGGAGCCGAGCGCCGTCCTGACCTCGGTCGAGGACAAGATGGTGAAGCTCGACTGGAACATCAGCGAGAAGCACCGCGCCAGCGTCCGCTACTCAAAGACCGAACAGTCCGACCCGATCTTCCCCTTCACCACCTCGGCCAACAGCCTGGCGCTGGACTCGCACTTCTACACCACAGTCAAGACCCTGGAGACCAAGGTCGCCCAGTGGTTCGCAGACTGGACCGAAGACTTCACGACCGAACTCAAGATCAGCCAGCGCGACTACTCGGCTGTCCACAACAACAACGCCGACCTGCCCCAGGTCAGCTTGGTCTACACGGCATCGGGCCAGCCCGACCGCACCCTGCGCTTCGGTCAGGAGGAGTCGCGTCACTTCAACCGCTTGGCCACCAAGACCACGAACAGCTATTTCGCCGGCAACCTCTTCATGGGCGACCATGAGCTGAAGGCCGGTTTCGATGCCGAGCAGAACGACGTCTTCAATGCATTCCAGCGCGGTTCCAAGGGCGTGTACGAGTTCCGCGGCTCGGACCCGATTGCACTCTTCCTGGCGGGCACGCCGACGCTGTACAGCGTGCAGCTGCCGCTGGCCGGAAAGACGCTGGAAGACGGTGCTGCCAACTTCGGCGTCAACAACCTCGGCCTGTTCATGCAGGACACCTGGACGGTCAGCAGCAAGCTCACGCTGAACGCCGGTGTGCGCGTCGACCGCCTGACGGTCGACGGCGCGCCGATCCGCAACGCCGACGCCAGCACCACCTTTGGCTTTGACAACAGCCGCACCATGGACGGCAACAAGCTGGTGCAGCCGCGTTTCGGCTTCAACTACGCGTTCGACGCCGTCGAGAAGCGCAAGTCGCAGGTGCGTGGCGGCTTCGGTCTGTTCGGCGGCGCGGCCCCCACGGTGTGGATCACCAACCCGTTCCAGAACACCGGCGTGGCGATCTACAACCCGGCCTGCTCGACCACCGGCAACAACATCTGCCCGAGCGATCTGCGCTTCACCAAGGACACCAGCAAGCAGCCGGACATCACTGGCGTGGTGCCGGCCTCGGCGGTCGACTTCGTGTCGCCCGATGCGAAGCAGCCGTCGGTCTGGAAGATGAACCTGGCCTGGGACACCGAGCTCCCGGTGGCCGGTCTGACCTTCGGCGCCGAGTGGCTCTACACCAAGGTCAAGGACAGCCTGTACTACCGCCATCTGAACCTGGGTTCGGTGGTGGCCAAGTCGCCGGATGGTCGTGACATGTACTGGAGCGCCAACGGCCTGGATGCCGACTGCTGGACCGGTGGCACCACCCCTGTCACGGCGGCCCGCCCGGGTTGTGCCGGCCGCGGCGTGACCAAGGCCAACGCCCTGGCGCGCTTCACCAACGTGCTGCTGCTGGACGGCACCGACAAGGGCGGCGGCAATGCGCTCACCCTGTCGCTGTCGCAGCGCCCCATGCCGGGTCTGAGCTGGAGCGCGGCCTACACCCGCACCAGCGCCACCGAGGTCAGCCCGCTGACGTCGACGACATCGAACTCGGGCTGGCTGAACCGCGCGGTCTACAACCAGAACGAGAACACGGCGTCGAACTCGAACTACCTGATCCAGAACCGCTTCAACGCGAACGTGTCCTGGTCCAAGGCCCTGATCGGCAGCCTCAAGACCACCTTCGGCGTGACTTACGAAGGCCGTAGCGGCAAGCCCTATAGCTGGGTCTTCAACAACGACATGAACGGCGACGGTGTGTCGGCGAACGACCTGCTGTACATCCCGGCCAATTCCGGCGAAGTGGTGTTCACGGGCAGCACCGTCAACGGGCGCACGCCGGAGCAGCGCTTCTGGGACGTGGTCGATGCCAACAAGGAACTGCGCAATTCCAAGGGCCGCGTGGTCGAGCGCAATGGGTCGTTCGCTGGGTTCACCAACAGCTTCGACCTGCGCCTGAGCCAGGAAGTGCCGAGCTTCTTCAAGGGTCACAAGGGCACGCTGTCCTTCGACATCCTGAACTTCGGCAACCTGCTGAACCGTCGCTGGGGTCGTATCGACGAGATCAACTTCCCCTCGACGCGCCGGTTCGTGAACTTCAATGGCGTGACGGCCGACGGCAAGATGGTCTACAACGTCACGACGCCGGACGACTTCATCACGCGCCAGAACAAGGGCGAGTCGCAGTGGGCCATGCAAGTGACGGCACGCTACGAGTTCTGATCCGGTTCCGGCCGTTCTTTCAGGCAAGCAAAGGGCCCGCAGCGCGGGCCCTTTTTTCTTGGCCGTGCCGAACGCTCACTCGATCGTCAGCACCACCTTGACGCTGCCGTCGACGGCAGCCTTTTCAATGTAGCCCACCGCGTCGGCATGGGCACCGACGAACTTCTTCACTTCGGCCGCGTTGGCGAGCTCCTTGGGCGGTGTTGCTTTGCCCGAGAAGGCCAGGCGCGCCCAGGTGGCCTTGACCTGGCTGGCCGACTTGCCGGCGCCCTTGGCATAGAACTGGTCGCGTGCGGCGTTGGCCTCGGGCAGATCCAGGGCCTGGCTCAGGCCGCCGGGCAGGCTGCTCGATTTGCCGAGGAAGAAGGCGGCGACCTGCTCGGTGCTGAGACTGTCCAGCCCGGCCTTGGGGTTGACGACGACGACCACCTGGGCCTGCGCGGCGGCGCCGCCGAGCAGGCCGAGCGAAAAGATGAGGGGGCGGAGTGGCAGCATGGCGGGCCTCCCTCAGAACACCAGGTCGTAGGCCAGGCTGATCAGGCGGTTGTCGCCGGTCAGCGCGCTGGGGCTACGGTCGCGCACCCGGTCCCACTGCAGCTTCAGTGCGCCGCCCTTGTGCAGGTCGTAGCGCAGCGCCAGGGTGCGGGTGTTCAGGGTCACGGGGACGTAGCTGTCGAGGTCAAAGTCGCTGCGCTCGGCGTAGCGGCTCACGCCGGCCGTGAGGGTGAAGTGACCGAACTGGCGGCCCAGGGTGGCGAGCCAGAAGCGCGCGTCATAGCCGGCGGCTTCCATGCGCGAGGCCTTGCCGAACTCGCTGCGCCACTGCCACTCGTCCCAGTCGCCGTTCAGCACCAGGCCGAGGAAGCTCTGGCTGGCGCGGGTGCTGCCGTTGTAAAGCTCGGCCTGTTCGCCGCTGGCGCGGTCGCGCACGCCGAAGTTCGATCGTGTGTAGCTGATGCGGCCGGTGAACCAGTCGCGGCTCAGTTCGGCTGACAGGCCGCGGATGCCGCCCCAGCGCACGTCCTGTTCCTCGTCGATGAAGATCGTGTAGTAGGGGTTCTTGCGGCTGGTTTCGCTGCCGGTGTAGATCTCGGCGCGCAGGGTCCAGTCACCCAAGCTGCGCGTGTTGCTGAGGCTCGCACCGTTGTAGTTGACGACGTCCCAGCCGTAGACATCGGGGCTGGGCCGCACGGTGTTGTAGGCAAAGCCCACATCCTGAAAATCCGAGTAGTAGTAGAGCGGGATGCGCTTGCGCCCGAGTTGCAGCTTCCATTCCGGCGTGGGGCTGTAGCTGAGGTAGGCCCACTCCAGATTGGCGTGCTGGTTCTTTAACGTGCGGGCACTGACTTGGGCCACGGCGCTGAGCTGCTTGCTCAGGCGCCACTCGCCCTGCAGCCCGGCACGGGTTTCCTGGTCGAGCTCCCAGTCATCACGGTAGACCGCGCCGTGGCCCCAGTCGGCAATGCTGCGCGTGCAGGCTTCCTGGTAGCGCGGCGCCATGGCTTCGGTGGCCACGCAGCCACCACTGCTGCGACCTGCCACCAAGGAGGCAAAGCCGGTGAGCTTGAACTCTTGCGCCAATGCCGGCGTGGCCAGCGCGAGGGCCAGGCCCATCCCCATCCATTCCTGCAGCACTCGGGCACGACGAACACGCATCGAAAGCTCCTGGCAAGTCGCCCCGGATGGGGGCCAAGTGCTCTTTGTACTCGGCCCGGGCGAGGGTGGCGAGCGCACTCGGGAGCGCTGTGCCCGCCGGGCAACAGCGACAGCCTGCCGTCAGCCCGTGCGCGCGCCGAACAGGGCCGTGCCGATGCGCAGCCAGTGCGCCCCTTCGGCCACTGCGGCCTCCAAGTCCGCACTCATGCCCATGCTCAGGGTGTCGAGTTGCAGGCCCTGGTTGTTGAGCGCTTGCATCAGTGCGGCCAAGTGGCGGTGGGCCTGGCGTTGTGCCTCGATGCCTTCGGCGGGGGCCGGAATGGCCATCAGACCTCGCAGGCGCAGCTGGGGCAGAGTGGCCACGGAGCGCGCAAGGTCCAGGCAATCCTGTGGGCTGACACCATGCTTGCTGTCTTCGCCGCTGATGTTGACCTGCAGGCAGACCTGCAGCGGAGCCCTGCCGGCCGGGCGCTGGCTGCTCAGGCGCTCGGCGATGCGCAGCCGGTCCACGCTGTGCACCCAGTCGAAGGCCTCGGCCACCACGCGGGTCTTGTTGGCCTGCAGGGGGCCGATGAGGTGCCAGATTGGAGGAGGGCGCAGGTCGGCCAGCTCGGCCATCTTGTCCAGCGCCTCCTGGACATAGTTCTCGCCAAAGTGCCGTTCGCCCAGCGCATGGGCCGCGCGGATGGCTGCGGCGGGTTGCGTCTTGCTCACGCAGAGAAGCTGCACGGTGCCGGCGGGGCGACCGTACAGCGCACAGGCCTCATCCATGCGCGCATGCACGGTTTGCAAGCGCGCGGGCAGGTCGGAAAAACGGGGGTCGGAAAGCTCGGGGGGGATCGCCATAATGGTCCGCAGCCTACTCTGTGCCCCACATCATGGACATCACCCAGCTGCTCGCGTTCTCGGTCAAGAACAAGGCCTCGGATTTGCACCTCTCGGCCGGCCTGCCGCCGATGATCCGGGTGCATGGCGATGTGCGCCGCATCAATGTCGAGGCGCTCGACCACCGCGGCGTGCACGACATGGTGTACGACATCATGAACGACAGCCAGCGCAAGGTGTACGAGGACACGCTGGAAGTCGACTTCTCGTTCGAGATCCAGGGCCTGGCGCGTTTTCGCGTCAATGCCTTCAACCAGAACCGCGGTGCCGGCGCGGTGTTCCGAACCATTCCGAGCAAGATCCTGACGCTCGAACAGCTCGGCTGCCCGAAGGTGTTCGCCGACCTGGCGTTGCGCCCCCGCGGCATGGTGCTGGTGACGGGGCCGACCGGCTCGGGCAAGTCCACCACGCTGGCCGGCATGGTCAACCACCTGAACGAGAACGAGTACGGCCACATCCTCACCATCGAGGATCCGATCGAGTTCGTGCATGAGAGCAAGAAGTGCCTGATCAACCAGCGTGAGGTGGGCCCGCACACGCTGAGCTTCGCCAACGCACTGCGCAGCGCGCTGCGCGAGGACCCCGACGCGGTGCTCGTTGGCGAAATGCGCGACCTGGAAACCATCCGCCTGGCGCTGACCGCGGCCGAGACCGGCCACTTGGTTTTCGGCACCCTGCACACCTCTTCGGCGGCGAAGACGGTGGACCGCATCGTCGACGTGTTCCCCGCGGCCGAAAAGGAAATGGTGCGCGCGATGCTGTCCGAATCCCTGGTGGCGGTGATCTCGCAGACCCTGTGCAAGCTCAAGGACGGCAGCGGCCGCGTGGCGGCGCACGAGATCATGATCGGCACCTCGGCCATCCGCAACCTGATCCGCGAGAACAAGGTGGCCCAGATGTACTCGGCCATTCAAACCGGCCAGGGCCAGGGCATGCAGACGCTTGACCAGAACCTCACCGATCTGGTTCGTCGCAACGTCATCAGCCCGGCCGAGGCCCGCGCCAAGGCCAAGTTCCCGGAAAATTTCCCTGGCTGAGACCGGACCAAGCCGAGTCCTTAGGACTCGGTGCCGCCGGTCGAAGCGGGCCGGCATGCAAGCCGGCCCGTGGAGTGCTGGTGAAAGGATTAGAGAACTATGGAACGCGACCAGGCATCCAAATTCATCAACGACCTGCTGCGCCTGATGGTCAGCCGCAAGGGCTCCGACCTGTTCCTGACCGCCGAGTTCCCCCCCGCCATCAAGGTGGACGGCAAGATCACCAAGGTCAGCCCGCAGCCGCTGACCGGCCAGCACACCATCCAGCTGGCACGGGCGATCATGAACGACAAGCAGACCGCGGAGTTCGAGCGCACCAAGGAGTGCAACTTCGCGATCTCGCCGCAGGGTATCGGCCGCTTCCGCGCCAATGCCTTCGTCCAGCAGGGCAATGTGGGACTGGTGCTGCGGACCATCCCGGCCACCTTGCCCACGGTGGCGAGCATGGACCTGCCGCCCATCCTCAACGAGCTGGTGCAGACCAAGCGCGGCCTGATCATCCTGGTGGGCGGCACCGGCTCGGGCAAGAGCACGACGCTCGCAGCCATGATCGACCACCGCAACGAGACCAGCTACGGCCACATCATCACCATCGAGGATCCGGTCGAGTTCGTGCACCCGCACAAGAACTGCGTCATCACCCAGCGCGAGGTCGGCATCGACACCGACGGCTGGGATGCCGCGCTGAAGAACACGCTGCGCCAGGCGCCCGACGTGATCCTGATGGGTGAGATCCGTGACCGCGAGACGATGGACCATGCCGTGGCCTTCGCCGAGACCGGCCACCTCTGCATGGCCACCCTGCACGCCAACAGCGCCAACCAGGCGCTGGACCGCATCATCAACTTCTTCCCCGAAGAGCGGCGCACCCAGCTGCTGATGGATCTGTCGCTCAACCTCAAGGCGCTGATTTCGCAGCGCCTGTTGCCGCGTCGTGAGGGCAAGGGTCGTGTGGCGGCGGTGGAGATCCTCATCAACACGCCGCTGATCTCCGAGCTGATCTTCAAGGGCGAAGTGGGTGACATCAAGGACGTGATGAAGCGCTCGCGCGAGCTCGGAATGCAGACCTTTGACCAGGCGCTGTTCGACCTCTACGAGGCAGGCCGCGTGACCTATGAGGACGCACTGCGCAATGCCGACTCGGTCAATGATCTGCGACTCAACATCAAGCTCAACAGCGAGCGCGCGCGCAGTGGCGATTTGAGCTCGGGTACCGAACACCTGACCATCGTCTGAGCCTGGTTGGCGGCCCCGGGCTGTCCTGCGGGCAACACGAAGAGACCTTGAACGGGCTCTGAGGCATCATCTGCAGCTTTGCTGCCGACCTGCCTTGCCCATGCGTCCGCTCCCTGCCGTTCTTGCCAGCATCCTGCTGGCGCTTTCGCTCTCGGCCCAGGCGGGCCCCATCATCGAAACCCGGTTGCCGCCCCAGCAGGGCGCAGCGGGCGGGCAAGATCCCTTCGAGCCGGCTCAGCCGGAGGCTCGCAAGCAGTGGCAGGCTGGCCGCGTGGCGCTCGGCCAGGGCGATCTGAAGGCCGCTGAAGCGGCCTTCAAGCAGGCGACCCAGTTGGACGCCAAATCTGGCGCCCCTTGGGTGGGCTTGGGTGACGTGGCGTTGCGGCGCGGTGACATCAAGGCTGCGCTGGCTTCGGTGCAGGAAGGGCTGAAACGCGACCCCAAGCACCTGCCGGCCCGCCTCGCCGTGGCCCGCTTGGCCCTGATGACGGGGGATACCGCCCGAGCCGAACCCCTGCTCAAGGCCCTGGTGCAAGAGGAGCCGCGCTTCCTGCCGGCTCAGGTGGATCTGGGCGAGCTCTACCTCAATACCAACAAGCCGGCTCTGGCCGAGCCGGTGTTCAAGCAGGCCCTGACGGTGCCTGGAGCCGGCTGGACCGTCTGGCAGGGCCTGGCCCGTGCCCAGGCGCGGCAGAACCGCGGGCCTGAGGCCCTGAAGACGCTCGAAAAGGCGGCGGCCGAGCTACCGGGCAATGCCCAGCCCTGGATTGGCGCGGCCGAGCTTGCGCAAAGCCTGGGGGACCGTGGTGCCGCGCTGCGCCATGCCCAGCAGGCCGTCAAGACCGATGGCAAGTCCGTGCCGGCGCAGATGGCGCTGGCCGATGCCCTGGTGGCCAACGACCAGACGGCCAAGGCCGTCGACGGGCTGCAGAGCCTGCTCAGCGTGGCCGACGTGCCGGCCGCCCTTGTCCACACCAAGATCGCCATGATCAAGGCCGCCCGCAAGGATCTCGACGGTGCCCAGGCGGCCTACCGCCTGGCGCTGCGCGCCGATCCGAAGTACCACCCGGCCCTGAACAACCTGGCCTGGATGAACGCCGAGCGCAAGGTCGAGCTCGACGAAGCCCTGCGCTCGGCGCGCCGGGCCATCGAACTGCAGCCCAACCAGCCCAGCTACGTCGACACCCTGGCCTTTGTGCATCTGGCCCGCAAGGAGCCCAAGCTGGCATTGGAACTGCTGGGCAAGTCCCTGAAGGCCCAGCCCAACCAGCCTCTGTTGCTGCTGCGCGTGGCACAGGCCCACCAGGCCTTGGATGACCTAGCCAAGGCCCGCGAGGCGGTGGACCAGGCGCTCAAGCTGGCCCCGCAGTTCAAGGAGGCTCAGGAGCTGAAGCAGAAGCTCGGGGGCGCGCGGTGATGAATCCGTCGAACCTGAACATCGCCTTCATTGGCCTGGGCGCCATGGGCGGCCCGATGGCCGGCCATCTGCAGGCTGCCGGTCATCGCGTGACGGTGTTCAACCGCAGCGCCGCCAAAGCCCTAGCCTGGGCGCAGGCCCAGGGCGGCCAGGCGGCGGCCAGCCCGCAGGCGGCGGCCCAGGGCGCGCAGCTGGTGTGCCTGTGCGTGGGGCGCGATGACGATGTGCGCGAGGTCGTGGCCGGCCCGCAAGGCGTGCTGGCCAGCCTGGCCGCCGGCAGCGTGGTGGTG
>NZ_JAYRMO010000044.1:0-31371 GCF_041912635.1 Inhella sp. | reverse complement strand
CCGGCGCGCGCAAGACCAGCCTGTTCGAGGCCCTGTTCCAGGAGAGCCTGGACACCGTGATGAGCCCGCGCCAGCTGCACGGCCTGCACGAGTTCGGCCGCTACGTGAACGAGCTGGCCGCGCGCGCCCGAGATGCGGTGGGCGGCGCTGCAGCGCGCACCCTGGCGATGGCCTGGCTGGAGGAGATCGGCTACGAGTCCCACCTGATGGACGGCGAGGACAGCGAGAAGACCGCGGCGAACCGCTGGAGCAATGTGCTGGACTTCGTCGACTGGATGGCGCGCCGCTGCGGTGGCGAGGGCACCGACCGCGAGGAGGCCACCCTGCTCGACGTGGCCCAGACCCTGAACGTCATCCTCAGCCTGATGGAGCGCGGCGACGACCAGGACCAGCTGGTGCTCTCGACCCTGCATGCCTCCAAGGGCCTGGAGTGGCCGCATGTGGTGCTGGCCTCGGTGGTGGAGGGCCTGCTGCCCTTCCACTCCGACGACGACCCCATCACCCCCGAGCGCCTGGCCGAGGAGCGTCGGCTCATGTATGTGGGCATCACGCGCGCGCGCCGCACCCTGGCGGTGAGCGTGCTGCGCCGGCGCAAGAAGGGGCGCGAGATGCTGATGGCGCGGCCTAGCCGCTTTGTGGAAGAGATGCGCCTGGGCGAAGGCGGCCCCAAGCGCGACCCGCGGGCCGAGCTGCTGGCGCTGAAGGCGCGCATGGCCGCCGAGGTGGCGGCGCGGGAGGCGAAGGGCACCGCTGAATGAGCTGCCATGATGACGCGCGCCCTGGATTGGGATGGGCTGCAAGGCGCAAAGCGCAGCCATGGCCGCTGCCATGGCGAGCATTTGCAACGCAGCAGATCGCCCAAGCCAGGGATGCGCGGCGTATGGCGGCTCGTTTAGCGGTGCCCCCACCGAAGGAGAAACCGTGATCCTCTTGGTTCTGGCTGCGCTCTGCGGCGCCGTGTTCATTGCTGCCGATCTGGCCCTGCTGCCCGCGGCGCTGCGCTTTGCCGCCAAGCCGGCCGCCACCCTGCTGCTGATGGCCTGGGCCTGGCCGCGCGGGGCGCAGCAGCTCCTGCAGCGGCGCTGGCTGCGCGTGGGCCTGGTGTTCTCGCTCGGCGGCGATGTGGCGCTGCTCTGGCCCGAGCAGGGCTTTCTGCCGGGCCTGGTGAGCTTTCTGCTGGCGCACCTGGCCTTCATCCGCAGCATGACGACGCAGTCCCGCTTCGGGCGCCCGCCCTGGCCCTTTGCCGGCTATGCGGGCCTGGCCGGCCTGCTGATCGGCCTGGTGCTGTGGCCGGGCCTGCCGGCCGATCTGCGCGCGCCCGTGTTGGTCTATGTGGCCGTGCTGGTGGCCATGGCCGGCCAGGGGGCGGCCTGGTGGTTGCAGGCGCGCAGCCCCGCGGCGGGCTTTGCCGCGCTGGGGGGCGCGGCCTTCCTGGTGTCGGACAGCCTGATCGCCATCGACCGCTTCGCCGGCGGCGTGCCGTTGGCCACGGTCTGGATCCACAGCCTGTACTGGCTGTCGCTCGCGCTGATGATCAGCGCGCTGCCTTCGCGCCTCGCAAGGTGGCGCTGATCTCATGCGCCAGCGCCAGGCCGTCCACCGGCTTGTGGCGCACCGGCAGGCCGGCGGCCAGCAGGGTCTGCACGCGCTCCGGCGTGGTCTCGCCGGTGATGACCCAGGCCGGCGCCTCGCAGCCCTGGGCGCGCAGGGCCTCCAGCGCGTCCAGGCCGGTCACCTCGTCGCGCAGCCGGTAGTCCAGCACCAGGGCCTCGGGCTGCCACTGCGGGCTCAGGCAGCTCAGCGCCTCGGTGACGCCACTGGCGGTGCGCACGCTCCAGCCCAGGGTCATCAGCAGCTCGGCCAGCGCGTCGCGAATGGCCACCTCGTCGTCCACCACCAGCAACCGATGCCCGGGTCCGCCCGGCGTGGTGCTACCGGCCAGCGCGGCGGGCGCGTGCGCGGCCTGTGAGTTGCCCAGCGGCAGCCAGATCGTGAAGCAGCTGCCCTGGCCGGGCTGGCTCTCCAGCCGCAGCTCCAGCCCCAGCAGGTTCACCAGCCGGCGCACGATGGCCAAGCCCAGGCCCAGCCCCTGCGCGCGGTTGCGGCCGGAGTTGTTGATCTGGAAGAACTCCTCGAACACGCGCTCCTGCAGCTCGGGTGGGATGCCCGGGCCGCTGTCCTGCACGCACAGCGCGGCGCGCTCGCCTTCGCGCAGCAGCATCAGGCAGATGCGGCCTTGGGTCGTGAACTTGAGCGCATTGCTGAACAGATTGCTGAGGATGCGGCGCAGCAGTGCGGGGTCGGTGTACACGCGCAGCGGCTCGCCCGGCGGCAGCTCGGGCAGCACGCAGTCGAAGGCCAGGCCCTGCTGGCTGGCTTGCGGCGCGTAGTCGTCGGCGCAGCGGCGCAGCAGCTCCACCAGATCCACGTCCTCGGCCTGCACGGCCACGGCGCCGGCGTCCAGCTGCGAGACCTCCATCAGGCTGTTCAGCAGTGCCTGGCTGTCCTGCAGCGCGCGGCGCAGGCCCGCGCCCACCTGGGCCAGGCGTTCGTCTTTCTGCTGGCTGGCCAGGGCTTGCACTGTGGCCACGTGGTAGCTCAGGGCGGTCAGCGGCTGGCGCAGGTCGTGGCTGGCGGCGGCGAAGAAGCGGGTCTTGGATTCGCTGGCGCGCTCGGCGCGGTCGCGCGCGGAGCGCAGCTCGTCGGCCAGGCGCACCAGGCGCACCTGGGCCCGGCCTTCGCCGTGCACATGACGCACCAGCACGCCGAACATCAGCACCAGCAGCCCAGTGACGATCAGGCCCTCCTGCGTGCCGCGTGCCAGCCAGCCCAGGCCCAGGCTGCCGCCATAGATGGCCACCCACAGCAGATAGGCGCGCACATCGCCGGCCACCGTGGCCACGGCGCCGGCCGCGTTGCCCACCAGCACCATGGTCAGCAGGTAATGCCAATGGCCGTGCGGCTGCAGGAAGACCAGCACGAACAGGCCGGCGTGCACGAGGCCCAGAGCGGCCAGCACCGTCGTCATCTGGCGCAGGATGCGGCCCGGCGCCCAGCCGGCCGCCAGCCCATGTTCCAGCAGCAGGCTGCGGCCCCACAGGCCCAGCGTCATCACGCCCAGGTAGATCCAGGCACCCCAGCCGGCCCCTGCCTGGTAGGCCGCCCAGGCCACGGCCAGGTCCACCAGGAAGCGCGGGCCGCGCACCTGGCGCACGCCCTCGCGCAGCAGCAGCAGGCGCTCGGCCTGCAGCTGCTCCAGCTGGGCCGGGTTCAGCGCGCCGTCTTCAGCTGGCGCCGTCACTGCGCGCCCGATGAGCGGCCTCACCGCGGCTGCGCACCTGCAGCGCCGCCAGAATGGCCCGCACATGGCTCTTGACCGTGGTGTCGCCGATGCCGAGCAGGCGGGCAATCTGCTTGTCGGACTGGCCGCGCATCAGTTGCTCCAGCACGTCGATCTGGCGCGGCGTCAGGCTGGGGTAGAGCAGGGCCAGGTCCAGCGGCGGCAGGCCGGCACGCGCCGGCGCCGCCGGTGGGGTGGAAGGCTTGCCACCGGACAGCACGGTCTGCAGGGTGTCGATCAGCTCCTGCGCGCCGGCCGACTTGCGCACATAGCCGGCCACCCCCAAGTCCAGCGCCCGGCGCATCACCGGCTCGCGGTCGTCGCCCGAGACCACGATGATGGGCGCATGGCAGCCCTGGGCGCGCAGGGCGCTGATGGCGGCCGCACCGTCGCTCTGCTCGAGCCACCAGTCCAGCAGCACCAGTTCGTAAGGGATGGATTGCACGAGTTGCCGTGCGGTGTCGAGGTCGCGGGCCTTGTCGAGCGAGAGCTCGGGCATCACCACCTGCAAGAGCATTTCCAGCGATTCACCGATCAGCTGGTGGTCTTCGATCCAAAGGGCGCGCATGCGTAAGCTTAGAAATGAATCGGGCCGCGGAACGCGGCCGTTCCGCAGCCCGACCGCCCCCCGTTCCCCCTGAAGGCCTCGTTCGAGGATGACAGCGCTGGCGAAGACTGTAGGGGGCTGCGGGACATTCTCTGCTCCTTCGTAAGAAGGAGTGTCTGCGGGTGCGATGCTCTGCGCCTTTTCGCACGGGGGTCTGGACATGCGCTGGCTGTGGTGGAGTTGCGCGGGCGTTCTGCTGGGAGGCAGCGCCGGTCTGTGGGCATTCGGGCGCATGGACCCGGTGCTGCCGGGGCTGGACCGCACGCTCAGCCAGGCGCTGGCGGCCTGGCAGGAGCGCACGCCGGACCCCGACTGGCGCAGCCGTGCGCAGGCCTGGCGTGCGGATCTGCAGCACCCGCTCGCCACCCAAAACCTGCAGGCCAGCTGGCCGCCGCCCACGTTGCCGGCGCGCGCGCCTCAGGGCCGCTGGGTCCGGGTGGTCGACGTGGCCGCCCTGAGGATGGCCTTCGACCAAGCGCAGGCCGGCGACGTGATCGAGCTGCAACCCGGCGACTACGTGATCACCGCCTACCTGCAGACGCCGCGCGCCGGCCGTGCCGACGCCCCGATCGTGCTGCGCGGCAGCCCCGGCGCGCGCCTGCTGGCACAGGGCGTCATGGCCCTCAAGCTCACGCAGCCCTATTGGGTTATCGAGGGCCTGCACATCGAGGGGCGGTGCCGCAACCCGGCCGATTGCGAGCATGCGATGCAGGTGGCGGGCGACGCCCACCACAGCCTGATCCAGGCCAACCGCCTGCTCAATTTCAATGCCGCCATCAAGGTCAATGGCGAGCGCGGCCGCTGGCCGGATCACGGCCGGGTGCAGGGCAATTGGCTGGAGAACCAGGCTCCCCGTCCGGGCGACGCGCCGACGGTGGCCTTCGACCTCGTGGGCGCCTCTGCCTGGACGGTCGAGGACAACACCGTGCTGGGCTACGTCAAGGGCGGTGGGGACCACATCAGCTACGCGCTCTTCATGAAGGGCGGCGGCCAAGGCGGGCGCTTCCTGCGCAACCGGGTGGTGTGCGCGCCGCGGCCGGGCTTCCAGCCAGGCGGCTTCCAGATCGGCATTTCCTTCGGCGGGGGGCTGACCGACCCCAAGCTGATGCGCCCGAACGTCGCCGGCTACGAGCACCTGGACGGTCTGGCCGAGGGCAACACGGTGTTGAACTGCAACGACAGCAGCTTCGACGTCAACCAGTCCGCCGGCGTCGTGCTGCGCGGCAACCGCTTCCTGGGAGGCGGGGGCGTCACGGTGCGGGGCAAGGAGGCCAGCGCCCATGCCGAGGCCAATGTGGGCAGCGCCGCCCTGCATGCGCGCCGCGGCAACCGGCTCAGCGTGGCCAGCCACCAGCGCTGGCGCCCCGAGACCGAAGACGCTCAGGCCGCGCTGGCGGAACTGCCGCAGTCGCCGGCTACATCCCCTTGAACAGGTGCGTGTAGCTGCGGCTGACTTCCAGCTTCTCGTTCACGCCCTTCACTGACACCAGCTGGCGGCCGCGGAAGTCGCGTCCGATGCCGGTGATGGCTTTCACATTGACCAGCGTGCTGCGGTGGATCTGCCAGAACAGATGCGGGTCCAGCTCGTCCACCAGTTCCTTGATGGGCTTGCGGATCAGGGCTTCGATCTGCTCGGTCTGCACGCGCGTGTACTTCTCGTCCGAGATGAAGAACAGCACTTCGGCGACCGGGATCATGCGGATCTCCTGGCCCACGGTGGCCTGGATCCATTCGAGGTAGCGCGGCGCACCGCCGGGCTGCAGCTTGGCCGAGAGCGAGTGCAGCAGCTGCTGGATGGGCTGGGCCGGCGCCTCGGCTTCGTCGGAGTCGCGCGCGGCCAGGCGCTTCTTGATGCGCTCGGCCGTCAGCTGCAGGCGCTCGCGCTCGGCGGGCTTGAGCACGTAATCGGCCACGCCCTGCTCGAAGGCCTCGACGGCGTACTGGTCGTAGGCGGTGATGAAGACGATCTCGGGGATGCGCCAGTCGTCTGTCTCTTCCAGCTGCGCGATCTGCTTGGCGGCCTCGACACCCGTCAGGCCCGGCATGCGGATGTCCAGCAGGCACAGATCGGGCTTGTGCTGCTTGGTCAGCTCCACCGCCTCCAGCCCGTTCTTGGCCTCGGCCACGATCTCCAGATCCGGCCAGACCTCGGCGAGGCGGGCGCGCAGTTGCTCGCGCATCAGGCGTTCGTCGTCGGCAAGGATGGCGCGGATCGGCATGGCAGGCTCCTGGGGTCGGGCCGCGACTTTATGCGCTGGCCGGCCGCGCGGGTTGGGCGGGTTGCTTGCGCTTGAGCAGCCAAACGATCAGCAGCACCGGCAGGGCCAGAGGGGCGAGCAGCAGGGCCGAGGTGCCAGCCAGCACCACCGCCACCAGGCCCAGGCTGAACAGCACCGCGAGCACCGGCACGCCCACGCCGACCAGCAGCACCAGGGGCAGCACCACCACCAGGGTGAAGCCCAGGGCCACGGCCGCGGCGATCAGGCCCAGCACGCCATGTTCGGCCTCCAGACCGCCCAGGTGCACGAAGTCGCTGATGTCTTCGCCGTCCACCATCACATGCCAGCTGCCGGCCTGGCTCAGGCCTTCCTGGGCCAGGCCCACCAGCACGCCGCCCATCACCAGGCTGGCCAGCAGAACGGCCAGGGCCGTCCAGCCAAGGAACTTCAGGAACTTGCTCATCTCACTTCTCCTTGCGACAGAAAAACTTCGTGCGATTGAATCCAGCGCAATCAAGGGCCACCGCGGAACCGGCTTTGCCGGGCCGCTAGTGGCGCCCCCTCGGGGGGAGGCGCCGAAGGCGCTTCGGGGGGGTCATGCGGTCCCTTCGGCTTCGTTGCTCTTGTAGGGCACGCTGATGCGGATGAGCGTGCCGCAGGGTTGGTTCTCGGCCACCGTCAGGCTGGCCTTGTTGCCGTACAGCAGCTGCAGGCGTTCGCGGGTGTTGGCCAGGCCCACACCGGTGCCGCTGGTGGCGGCGCGGCCGAAGCCCAGGCCGGTGTCGGCCACTTCGACGACGAGCTTGCCGTGCTCGATGCGCGCCCGCACCGCCAAGCTGCCGCCCTCGGGCTTGGGCTCCAGGCCATGCTTGATGGCGTTCTCCACCAGGCCCTGGATGATCATGGGCGGGAACTCGGCGCTCAGCAGGCCGTCCGGCACGTCGATCTCGACCTGCAGGCGCTCTTCCATGCGCACCTGCAGGATCTCCAGATAGGGCCGCACCACCGCCATCTCGCGCTTGAGGTCGCGCAGGCCGGAGCCGGTGCCGTTGGCCTCGCGCATCGTCGGCATGGTGGCGCGCAACAGGGCGATCAGGTTCTTCTGCATCTGGCTGGCGCGCTTGGGGTCCACCTCGATCAGATGGTCGATCGACGCCAGGGTGTTGAACAGGAAGTGCGGCTCCACCTGGGCCTGCATGGTGTTCAGGCGGGCTTCCACCAGCTGGCGCTTGAGGGCCTCGGCCTCGGCGGTTTCCTCGGCGGCGGCGGCCTTGGCCTCGGCCTCGGCGCGGCCCTTGTAGGTGGCCTTGATGAGCGCACTGGCCAGCAGCAGCAGCACGGCCAAGTTCACCAGGGCGTCGCTGGTTTGCTCGACGCGCACGCGCCGCTGACCATCGCGCGTCGCCTTGCGCCAGATTTCCATCTCGCGCTCCCACTTGGCGACTTTTCGCTGGTGTGAGGCCTCTGCGGCTGCACGCTTTTTGATCGCCTCTTGACGTTCTTTGACGGCCGCTTCGTACTCCTGAGTCGCTGCCGCGCGTTCGGCTGAGGCTTGGCGGTGCGCTTGCTCCATCTCCTTGCGGATCTGCTCGGTAACTTCCTTTGGCAACTGGATGTCCAGCACCGTTCTGGGCCTGGACGCCGCGCCGCTGGCGCCCGCTTCTGCCGGTGTGACGATGCGCAGGCCTTTGGGGCTGATATCGACTTGGGGGGCTTCCTTGGATCCGCCTGGCGGGCCGATGCGCACCCCGTCCTTGCCGATCTTGATCTCGAAGTCCTCGGGTGGGCGATCGACATCCTGGTGCCCAGATGCATCTGACTTCTCCGGCATGTCAGGGATCTCGTCGAAGTCGGGCGCCTCGGGCGGCTCTGGCATCGGGCGGCTGTCGTACTCGACGGTGTCGGTCAACAGCGCCTTGAAGGGAGGAATCTGGCTGATCACGTTCGCAGCGATCAGCAGTGCGAGCGCGTAGGCCGTGAAACGCCACCAGCTCAGACGCACCAGCCAGCCGGCGTAGCCGTGGAAACCCTTGATCGAGGCGGCCAACCAGCGGCTCAGGCGTTCGCGCCAGACCGGATCGGTGATCCAGGCGGGGATTCGGGGGGCCTTGTACTGCGTCATGGGGCGGACTGTAGGCAGAGGGGCGGGGGCCGTCGTCACAGCGGCGACACGCCGTCGCCGGCGCGGGACGATCTGCAGCCATCGGCGACAGACCGGAAACGAAAAAGCCCCGCCAAAGCGGGGCTGGTGACGGGCAGCCCGGGTTCAGGGCTGTTTGATCGCCTCGATCTGGATGACCAGGCGCACGCTGTCGGGGATGCCCGGCAGGCCGTAGCCCATGCCCCACTGGCTGCGCTGGATGGTGCCGACGAAGTCGCCACCGCAGGCCTGGGCCTTGAAGAAGGGATGGTCGAAGCAGTTGTAGTTCTCGGCCACGAAGGTCACCGGGCCGCTCTTGCCCAGCAGGGTCAGCTGGCCGGAGACGGACTTGACCTTCGTGCCGTCGAACTCGAACTTGTCGCCCACGAAGGTGGCGGTGGCGAACTTCTCGACGTCGAAGAAGTCCTTGCTCTTCAGGTGGCCGTCGAAGCGGGCGGTGCCGGTGTTGATGGAGCTCATGTCCACCGTGATCTCGGCGCGACCGGTCTTGGCGGCCGGGTCGATGGTGATGGTGCCGTCCTTCTTGTCGAAGCGGCCCCGGTTCGTGCTGGTGCCGAAGTGCTTGGCCTCGAAGGTGACGAAGGTGTGCGTCGGCTCGATCTTGTAGGTGGCGGACTGGGCCTGCACGGCACCAGCGGCGGCCAGGGCGGCCAGCAGGGCGAGGGTCTTCTTCATGCGTGGATCTCTCTTTGCGGGTTAGGGTCTGTTGACCCATGAATCACATTCGCGCCGGGTTGCCCAAGGTTGCTGGCGTAGGCGCGGCGCGCTGCCCAGGCTGGACGCCTGGGCGAGCGGCGCAACACCCCCCTGGGGCCTTGGGCGGCCCGGCCCTTCGGGTGAGGCCCAGGAAGCGGGCCACTCGTTGTTGCCGCAGCTTGCTGGGGACCTCCACAGCTGCGCTTCGGCGCCTAGATTGGCCCGCTTCCTGGGCCTCACGCGAACGTGATTCATGGGTCAGCAGACCCTATAGCGGCGCCATGCCGCTGAAGGGAAACTTGAAGCGCACCTGGACCTCGTCGGCCACGATGCTGGTGTCGGCCCATTCACCGGTGCCGATCTTCCAATCCTTGCGCTTGAGGCTGAAGCTGCCGCTGGCGGTACTGGTGGCGCCGGCCTGGGCCAGCTGCAGCGGCACGGTCATGGCCTTGCTTTGGCCCTTGAGGGTGAACTGGCCTTGCATTTCGAACTTGCCGCCGCCCAGGGCCTTGACGGACTGGGCCACGAACTTCGCCTCGGGGAACTTGCCGGCGTCGAACCACTCCGGCTTGACCAGCTCGGCATCCACCTCGGGGGTGCCCACGGCGGCGCTCTTGGTGTGCACGGTGAGCGCAATCTTGGCGGCCTCGGGCTTCTTGGGGTCGAACTGGAAGGCGTCGAGCTTGAAGCTCTTGAAGCGGCCTTCCACCGGCACGCCCATCTGCTTGCTGGTGAAGACGATCTCGGCGCCCTGCGGCAGCAGGGTCTGGGCCGAGGCGGAGAGGGCGAACAGGGTGGCGCCGAGCGCCAGCAGGGGTTTCAAGATCAGAGTCCTTCTCAGAATTTCATGCGGTCGAGCAGGCGGTCGCGGTCGACGAACTGGTGTTTGATGGCCGCGGCCGCATGGGCCAGGATCAGCAGCAGCAGGCTCCAGGCGGCCAGCTTGTGCAGGCCCTTCAGGACCTCGGCCAGCTCGGGGTTCTTGCCCACGAAATCGGGCAGCGGCAGCACGCCAAACCACACCACCGGAAAGCCGGCGGCATTGCTGTAAGCCCAGCCCAGCAGCGGCACGCCAAACATCAGCAGGTAAAGCAGGCCGTGCACGGCGTGCGCGGCGCGTGCCTGCCAGGCTGGCATGGGCAGATCGGGCGGCAGACGGTGGCCAGCACGCCAGGCGGTGCGCACGATCACCAGCAGCAGCAGCGTGATGCCGGCCCATTTGTGCCAGTTGATCAGCTTCAGGCGCTGCAAGCCCATCGGCAGATCGGACACGTACAGACCCATGCCGATGGCGCCCAGCAGGCCGATGGCCATCAGCCAGTGCAGCAGCACGGCCGGGCGGGAATAGCGGTGGGGAGAGCTTTGCATCACGGCTCCAGTGTCAGCGCGGGGGCGGCAGCCTAGGCGCAAGCCGGCTGACGATGGGTTTCAATGGGTTTGAACGATGGCCGCCCAGGCGGACCCGGGTTGTACGTTCGCGCGACCCGCGTCCCCCTGGTAATGGGCCAGCACGCGGCGGTCCATCACCCGAAACCACAAAGGCGGCAGCCAGGCCAGCACCAGCAGGCCGGCATAGCCGCTGGGCAGCTGCGGGGCGCCTTCGAAGTGGCGCAGCACCTGGTAGCGCCGCGCCGGGTGGGCGTGGTGGTCGCTGTGGCGCTGCAGCTGGAACAGGAACAGGTTGGAAACGCGGTGGCTGCTGTTCCAAGAATGCTCGGGCTGCACGCGCTCGGGCCGGCCTTGCGCGTCGGGCTGGCGCTTCAGGCCGTAGTGCTCGATGTAATTCACCACTTCGAGCAGGCTGAAGCCGTAAAGCGCCTGCAGCAGCAGGAAGGGCAGCAACAGTGGCCCGAAGGCGGCCAGCAGCCCGCCCCAAAGCAGCACCGTCATCGCCCAGGCCTGCAGGCACTCGTTGCGCCAATGCCAGGGGCCTAAGTTGCGGCCGGCCAGGCGCGCGCGCTCCAGCGCCCAGGCGCTGCGGATGCCGCCCAGCACCGTGCGCGGCCAGAAGGCCCAGAAGCTCTCGCCCAGGCGGGCCGAGGCCGGGTCCTCAAAGGTGGCCACGCGGCGGTGGTGGCCGCGGCTGTGTTCCACGTAGAAGTGCCCGTACCCCACCGGGGCCAAGGCCACGCGCGCCAGCCAGCGCTCCCAGCGCGGGTGCTTGTGGCCCAGCTCGTGGGCGGTGTTGATGGCCACGCCATTGATGCCGCCCACGCTCAGGATCAAGCCCAGCCACACCCAGGGCTCGCCCGGGTGCTGCACCGCCAGCGCGCTGCCATGCACCAGCAGGGCGAACTGCAGCGGGATGAAGGCGACCAGCAGGGCGCGGTACCAGGGGTCGGCCGCCAGCGCGCCTTCGGCTTCCGGCGGCGGGTTGCGGCGGTCCGGCCCCACCAGCCAGTCCAGCAGCGGGATGCCCAGGTGCATCACGAGTGCGGGCACGTACAGCCAAGCCACCTGGCCGTGCTGCTCGAAGCGCCACAGGTTCAGCCACACCAGGCCAGGGAAGAGCCCGGCCAGGGCCCAGAGCCAGCGGTTGGGGTCGCGCCAGGGGGTGGATTGCATGGGCTGCATGCTGCGAGCCGCACCGCCGCTTGGCAAGGGTGCGAACGAGAATCCGCGCGCCATGAACGAGATCGAACTGCGCTTCCACGTCCCCGCCGATCAGCTGCTGGCGGTACGCCGTTGGCTCGACGCCCGCCGCCCGGCCGAGCGCCTGCCCCTCGCGGCGATCTACTTCGACACCGCAGAGCGCAGCCTGGCCCGCGCCGGCATCGGCCTGCGCCTGCGCCAGGAGGGGCCGCAGTGGGTGCAAACCTGCAAGGGCCCGGCGGAGGACGGCATCACCCGGCTGGAGCACAACGCCGCCGCCGGCACCACCGAACCGCAGCTGGACCTCAGCCGCCACGCCGGCCACCCGCTGGGCGAGCGCCTGGCGGCCCTCGGTCGCCTGGATTTGCGTCCGGTGTTCGAAACCCGCATCGAGCGCGCCCAGCGCGCCTCGCGCGTGCCGGGCGCCCAGCTCGAACTGGCGCTGGATGTGGGCGAGCTGCGCGCGGGCGAGGCCCGCCTGCCCGTGCACGAACTGGAGCTGGAGCTGGCCGGCGGTGACGTCAACGCCCTGCTGGCCTACGCCCATGGCCTGGTGACGCGCCTGCCCCTGAGCCTGGACCTGCGCAGCAAGGCCGAGCGCGGCGAGAGCCTGGCGCGCGGCCTGCGCCAAAGCCCGCCGCGCAAGGCCAAGCCCCTGGCGCTGCGCAAGGACATGACGGCCGCCGCCGCGCTGCGCGCCGTGCTGCTGAGTGCCTTCGATCAGGTGGCCGCCAACGCCAGCCAGATCGGCAGCGGCGACTGGACCGACGAGCACCTGCACCAGCTGCGCGTGGGCCTGCGCCGGCTCAAGAGCGGCCTGCGCCTGTTCCGGGGCTTGGGGCCGACGGCGCGGCACCCGGCCTGGCCGGCCTTCGAGGCCCAGGCCACCGCGCTGCTGAAAGCCCTGGGCCCCCTGCGCGACGCCGCACTGCAGCCCGCGCAGCGCTGGCCGGCGCTGGCGCAGGCGTTGGCGGAGCAGGGGCTCAGCCTGCCCGAACCGGCCCCCGGCCCGGCGCGTGCGGCCGAGGTTTTGGCCCTGTTGCGCGCTCCGCAAACCCAGCAGTTTCTGCTGGAGTGGCTGGGCTGGATGCACTGGCTGGATCAGCAGCCGGCCGACGCCGCGCCCTGGCCGCTGCGCGCACGCCTGCGCCGCTGGCGTCAGCGCTTCCAGCGCCAGGCCCAGGGCTTCGCGGCGCTGGATGCCGAGGCCCGTCATGCGCTGCGCCTGCGCCTCAAGCGCCTGCGCTACGGCCTGGAACTGGCCGCCGGCCTCTACAAGCCCCAGGCGCTGGCGCGCCGGCTCAAGACCCTGGCGGCGGTGCAGGAACGGCTGGGCGAGCTGTGTGATCTGAAGCTGGCGCTGGCCGGGCCGCTGGCCCCCGGCGACCCCGCAAAGGCCCTGGCGCGCGGCTGGCTGCTGGCGCGCCGGCAGGCCTTGCTGGCGCTGCGCCTGCCCAAGCCCTGATCAGCCCTTCCCGGCCAGGAACTCGCCGTAGGCACGTGCGCAGTCGGCTGGCGCTTCCATCATCGGCAGGTGGCCGATGCCTTCCAGCAGGCGCACATCCGCCTGCGGCAGCAAGGCCTTGAGCAGGGCGGCGCCGGAGGCGTCGAACACCTGGTCCTGCCGGCCCCAGAGCGCCAGCACCGGCAGGCGCAGGCCGGCCAGGCGCTGTTGCAGCAAGTAGCGGTCAGCCACATGCTCGTGCCACAGGCGCAGGTTCGAGGGCGCGCGCGCGATGGCCTCCTGGCGCGCCGCCTGCAGCACCGGGTAGGGCAACCAGGGCCGGCGCGCGAACAGGCGCTGCATCAGGGTGTCGAACTCGGCCGCGGTGCGCGCCAGCAGCGGCACCTGGCCGGCGTCGATCAGCCGATCCACCGGGCTGGGCCGGCTGCTGCGCAGGCCATGCGGCGCACCGATGAAGGCCAGGCTGGCCACGCGCTCGGGGTGGCGTTGCGCGAACAGCGCCGCCAGCGCGCCGCCCATCGAGCTGCCGGCCAGATGGGCGCGCGCAATGCCCAGGGTGTCCAGCAGCGCGGCCAGGCGCTCCAGCTGCTCGGCGTAGCCGTAGCGCTCGCTCTCCAGCCGCTCGCTCTGCCCGAAGCCGGGCAGGTCGGGCACGATCAGGCGCCGCCGGCCGGGCAGGGCGCGTGCGAAGTCCACCCAATGGTCCTTCTCGGCGAACAGGCCGTGCAGCAGCAGCACCGGGGCTTCGTCAGCGTCGTACCGGCGCGAGCCCAGCAGTTGCAGCCGGTGCCCAGCCACGGTGAGCTGGCTGGCGCGCAGCCCCGCGGCCCAGCGGTTCAGACCGAGCAAGGCCGGGCGCGACCAGCGTGGGTGGCGCCACCACAGGGTGGCTCCGCTGGCCAAGGTGGCCGCCAAGCCGCTCAAAAGAATCCAAAGGGCCATCGGGGGCTCCGCCAAAGGGCATCGGGTCAGAATGCGCGGCACTCTAGGAAGGCCGGCGTGACGCACCCGTGACGCACCCGTGACGGGCCCGCCCACGCCACGCCCCTCCCCACCATGGCAAGCCAGCAGCTGCAGTTGAACGGACGGCCCCAGGTCTGCCCGCCCGACGGGGCGGCGGTGCCCTTGTCCGCGCGCGAGGCCGCGCTGCTGGCCTGGCTGCACCTCGAAGGCCCGACGCCGCGCAGCCGTCTGGCCGGCCTGCTCTGGCCCGCCGGCACCGAGGCGCAGGCGCGCGCCAACCTGCGCCAGGCCCTGGCCCGGCTGCGCCGCGGCGCGGGCGAGCTGGTGGTGGACAGCGAGGGTGTGCTGGCGCTTGCCGCCGGGGTGGTGGTGGCGGACGAGGCCCCGGGCCTGCTGCTCGGCACCGTCGACACCGATGCGATCCCCGAGTTCGCCGACTGGCTGGCCACGCGTCGCGAGGACCAGCAGCGCCGCCAGGAGCGTGACGCCGCCGCCCAGGGCCAGCGCTGCTTGGCCGCGGGCGACCTGGACGGCGCGCTGGCCGCCGCCGATGCCCTGCTGGCCGCGCAGCCCGAGAACGAATCCGGCTGGCGCCTGCGCATGGAGGCCCTGTACCTGCGCGGCGACCGCGCGGCCGCCATCGCCGCCTGGGATGCCTGCCGCCTGGCGTTGCGCCAAGCCTTTGGCATCGCCCCCTCGGCCGCCACCAACGAGCTGGGCCGGCTGATCCTGGCCAGCGAAGCCGCCCCGGCCACGCCCGCCACGCTGCCGGCGGCCTTGCCCGCCGCCCTGCGCCGCCCGCCCCAGCTGGTGGGGCGCGAGGCCCTGTGTCAGGCACTGGCCCGCCACCTGGCGCTGGGCCGCAGCGCCCTGCTGGCCGGGCCGGGTGGGGTGGGCAAATCGCGCCTGCTGCAGCACCTGGCCGGCGCGGCTGAAGGCATGGTGTGGGTCGATGCCCGGCCCGGCGATGCGGTGGTGCCGGGCGGCGTGATGGGGCAGCTCTTGGCGGCGGCGCTGGCACGCTTTGCGCCGCCGCTCGATGCCGCCACGGCGGCCGATTTGCGCATCTGGCTGCCCCACACCGAGGCGCGCGCCGTGCCGGACCTGCGCTCGGGCCTGGAGCATCTGCGCACCCTGGAGGCCGTGGTGCGCGCGCTCTCGGCCTGCCACGCGCGCGGCCTGCGCCTGCTGGTGGTGGATGACCTGCAGTTCGCCGACAGCGCCAGCCTGGAACTGCTGCACCGCCTGCTGGGCCGCTGGCTGGCGCAGGCCGCCGAGGCCCCCGGCCAGGCCCCGCAGCTGCTGATGGGCGCGCGCCCCCAGGAGCTGCCGCCCGCCGGCCTGGCGCTGCTGGCCACGCTGGCCGGCCACGAGCAGGGCCAGGTGTTCGAGATGGCGCCGCTGGAGCCCGCGGCGGTGGTCGAGCTGGTGCACAGCCTGCAGCTGCCCGCCGCGTTGGATGCAAGCTGGGGCGCGGACGGCCGCCAGGCCCTTGCCGCCGCCCTGCACGCCACCGTGGGCGGCAGCCCGGCCTATGTGCTTGAGGCCCTGCGTCAGCTCGCGCTGGACGGCTTTGCCAGCTGGCGCCCCGGCCAACCCCTGCCCGTGCCGGCCTCGCTGCGCGAAACCCTGCGCCGCCGCGTCGAGCGCCTGCCGGCCGAAGCCCTGCAGCTGGCCCAGCTGGCGGCCGTGGCGCAGTCGGATTTCGACATCGAACTGGCCGAGGCCGCGCTGGGCCGCCCGGCCCTGGCGCTGGCACCGCTGCTGGCGGCGCTGGAAGCCGCCTGGGTGTTTGACGGCGCGCGCTTCAGCCACGACCTGGTGGCCGAGGCCGTGCACAGCCTGCTGCCCACCGCTCTGGTGGCGCCACTGCACCGCCGCGTGGCCGAGCACCTGATTGCCCGCGGCGGCCAGCAGGCTGCACGCATCGCCCACCACTTGCAGGCGGCTGGCGCGGCGCGTGAGGCCGCTCCCTGGCTCTTGCGCGCTGGCGCGGCGGCCCGCGCGCGCTGGCAGCTGGCCGAGGCCGCCGAGGCCTTCGAGGCCGCCGCCCTGGGCCTGGATGCTCCCGAGCAGCAGGCCGCCGCCTTCGATGCCGGCTGCGAGGCGCTGCGCTGCTGGGTGGAGCTGCGCCGCTTTGCCCGCACGCAGGCCTTGCTGGAGCGCATGGCCGAGCAGCCGCGCAGCGTGGCCGAGCGCGCCCGCCTGCGCGCCCGCGCCGTGCTGCACCTCTTCCACAGCCGCCGCATGGGCGAGGCCGTGGCGGCGGCCCAGACCTTGGCCGACGAGCTGGCCCAAAGCGTGGCCGACCTGCCGGCCGAGGAGCTGGTGTACGCCCTGCGCGCGGTCTGCCTGGCGGTGCAGGGCGGCTTGCCGGCGGCCCGCGTGCTGGCGCTGTGCGACGGCCTGGAGCCCGCGGTGCGCGCGCAGGGCGGCGAGCTGCAGGCCGGCTTTGCGCTGGCGCGCGGCGGCACCCTGCTGTGGGACGCCCAACCCTTGCAGGCCAGCGTGACGCTGGAAGCCGCCTGGCTGGACCTGGGGCTGGGCTGCGACCCCTTTCTGAAGCGCTCAGTGGGCAACCAGCTGATGCGCGTGCGCCAGGCCCTGGGCGACCTGCCGGGCGCCTGCACGCTGGGCCAGGCCCTGCTGACCCCGCAGGCCGGCGCGGACGATGCCAGCTTCGCGGCCGATGTGCTGAGCCTGCTGGCGCTGATGCAGGTGGCGCAAGGCCAGGGTGCCGAGGGCCTGCGCAGCATCGAGCGCCTGCGCGCCTGCCTGCAGGCCGCGGGCGAGCCGATGCGCGAGCTCTACGCCATCACCATCGCCCTGTGCCTGCTGATGCTGGGCCGCCCCGATGACGCGCGCGCCGAGCTGGGCGCCCACACCCACCCGCCCGGCCGCGAGGGCTATGCGCTGTACGACTTCGCCCTGCTGGTGGCGCGCGCCCGCCTGGCCCGTGCCGCGGGCGAAGACCCGGCGCCCTGGTGCGCGCGGCTGGAGGCCGTCGGCCCGCTGCCCACCGGCGGCCAGCTGCAGCGCCGCGTGGCGCTGGCCGCCCTGGGCCCCGCACCCCTGGCCGAATTGGAGGCGCTGCTGCAGGCCCTGCGCGAGCGCGGCCAGCATGGGCTGCTGCGCACCGTGCTGCTGGCCGCCGCCCGCGCCGCCCAGGCCGAAGGGGCGCGGGCGCGCGCCGTTGAGCACGCCCAGTCCGCCCTGGCCCTGGCTTCCTGCGTGGAGGCCTGGAGTGACGAGCCCGCCAGCGTGTGGTGGCAGGCCTATGAAGTGCTGCGGGCCTGCGGTGCGCACGACGCGGCGCAGGCAGCGCTTGCCGCCGGCCAGCGCTGGGTGCAGGCGGGGGTGGCGCAGTGGCAGACGGAGGCCGAGCGCCACGCCTGGTGCCAGGGCAACCCGGTGCACCGCGCGCTGCTGGCTGGGTGTGCTGAGGGGTGATCAGCCCGGCGCCGTGAAGCGATAACCCACGCCGTAGACGGACTGGATGGCCGCGCCGCCGCAGCCGGCGGCCTCCAGCTTGCGGCGCAGGTTCTTCACATGGCTGTCCACGGTGCGGTCGCTGACGTCGCGGAACTCATCCGCGTGCAGCAGGTCGAGCAGGCTGGCGCGCTCGAACACGCGGCCGGGCTGCTGCACGAAGCCGCGCAGCAGCCGGTACTCCACCGGCGTGAGGTTCAGCCACTGGCCGCGCCAGCCCAGGCGCTGGCCCGCTTCGTCCAGGTTGAAGCCGCCGCTGCCGGGCAGCTCCACGCCGGCCTGGCCGATCAGCCGGCCCTGCGCGCGGCGCAGCAGGGCGCGCACGCGCGCCACCACCTCGCGCGGGCTGTAGGGCTTGCAGAGGTAGTCGTCGGCGCCGATCTCCAGGCCGAGCAAGCGGTCGAACTCGTCGATGCGCGCGGTCGCCATCAGGATGGGCACGGCCGAGCGGCTGCGGATGCGCTGGCAGAGCTGCAGGCCGTCCAGCCCGGGCAGCATCAGGTCCAGGATCACGCAGTCCCAGGGACCCTCCTGTTCGAAACGCTGCCAGGCCAGGGTGCCGTCGGCACAGGGCTCGGGCTGGTAGCCGGCGTGCAGCAGGTAGTCGCGCAGCAGGGCGCTGATGGCGGGGTCGTCCTCCACGACCAGCACGCGTGCCGTCATGGCTGGCGCTCCGGCAGCCACAGGCTCACCCGCAGGCCGCCAAGCGGGCTGGGGCTGGCGTCGATCTGCCCGCCATGGCGCTGCACCCAGGCGCGCGCGATGCTCAGGCCCAGGCCGCTGCCCTGGCCTCTCTGGCGCGCCGGATCGGCGCGGAACAGCGGGTCGAACAGGCGCGGCAGCAGCGCCGGCGGCACGCCGGGCGGGCTGTCGTCCAGCGTGATGCGCACACCCGCGCCCTCGCGGGAAGCGGACAGGCGCAGCTGGCCGGGCGCATCGGTGTAGGCGCGGGCGTTGGCGAACAGGTTGTCCAGCACCTGCACGATGCGCTCGCCATCCCAGCGCACCCGGTCGGGCAGGGGCTGCAGCGCCAGCTCCAGGCGCAGGCCGGCAGCCTCCAGCGCCGGGCGGTGGCGCTCGGCCAGTTGCTGCAGCAGGGCGCCCGGGTCCAGCGGCAGGGGCTCGCAGGGCAGGGCCTGCAAGTCGGCCAGGGCCAGGTGGTGGAAGTCGTCGGCCAGGCGGCGCAGGCGGTTCACTTCCGTGCTGAGCGACTCCAGGCGCGCGCTGTTGAGCGGGCGCACGCCGTCGCGCACGGCGTCCAGCTCGCCGCGCAGCACCGTCAGCGGCGTGCGCAGCTCGTGCGAGAGCTCGGCCAGCCAGCGCCGCCGGCTGGCCTCCAGCCCCTGCAGGGCTTCGGCCAGGTGGTTCACGTCGTCCACCAGGGCGTCGAACTCATTGCGCGTGGGGGCATTGCGGCGCGGCAGGCGCACGGCGAAGTCGCCCTGCGCCAGGCGGTGGCTGGCGCCCTGCACCTCGGCCAGCGGGCGCAGCCAGCGCCCGGCCAGGCGCCAGGCCAGCGCGGCCGCCAGCGCGGCCACCAGCAGGCCCACGCCCAGAATGCCGAGCAGCTGGCGGCGCAGGAAGCGCTGGTCCAGCACCTCGGGGGCCTCGGGGCGCGGCACCAGGCGGGCCAGGGCCACCGTCTGGCCGTTCAGCACCACCGGCTCTTCCAATTGCTGCCGCCCCGGCGGTGGGCTGCGGCCCCAGAGCAGCTCGCCTTCCGGCGTGTGCAGCGTCAGGCCGCGGCGCGCGCGTTCGCGCTCGGGGTCGGCACCGGGCGGGGGTGGGGGTTCGCCGGGCGGGCCGTAGCGCATCTCGCGCTCGCGGGGTGGCCGCCCGCGTGGCGGGGGGCCGGCTTCGGGCGGGGGCTCGCTGCCATCCTGGCCGGGTGGGCGCAGGCGCTCGGGCTGCTGGCGCAGGCCCTCCAGGCCATGGCGCTCGATCGCGGCGCGCGCCGCGCCCGCAAAGGCCGTGAGGCGCTGGCGGTCCTGCGTGGCCAGATAGTCCGAAAAGCCCTGCTGCAAATGAAAGGCCATGAAGCCGCCCATGGCCGCCACCGCCAGCAGGGTGGTGGCCAGCAGGGTCAGGGCGAGCTGGTGCGTCAGGCGCATGGCGGCACTCTAGTGCGCGGCGGCCGGGCAACTGTGGAGACGGTCTCCACAGTCGGCCCATGCTGGCTGCACAGTGCGTGCGCAAGCTGTGCGGCATCCTGTTCCGGAGCCCCGCCATGCGCCCTTGCCGCTCGATCCCTCTGTTGATTGCTTCTTGTCTGGCCCTGGCCGCCTGCGGTGGCGGCGGCCAAGAGGCCAGCCCCACCGTGCAGGCCGAAGCCGCACGCCCTGCACCGCCGCAGCCCCCCGTACCGCCGGTACCACCCGCTCTGCCGCTGCCGCCCACCCCGCCGGCCTCCGTTCCCGCGCCCACCCCCGCCCCGACGCCGACTCCCGATCTCAGCGCCCGCGCCGCGGTTGGCGATCAGCTGTTCCACGAGCGCGCGCTTTCGGCCAGCGGCCAGCTCGCCTGCGCCAGCTGCCATGACCCCGCCCGCGGCCATGCCGACTCGGCTGGGCGCTTCCTGCCCATCGGTGGCGCGGGCCACAACCAGCAGGGCCTGCGCAGCTCGCCCAGCATCCGCTACCTCGATCAGGCCGGTGCCTTCACCCGCGACGCCCAGGGCCAGCCGCGCGGTGGCCTGATGTGGGACGGTCGCTTCAACAGCCGCGCCCAGCAGGCCGTCGGCCCGCTGTTCGCCGCCAACGAGATGGCCAACGCCAACCTGGCCGAGTTCGCCCAGCGCCTGCGCGCCACGCCGGCCTACCCGGCCCTGCTGAGCGCCTACGGCCTGCCGGCCAACCCCAGCGACCAGAGCCTGCTCGACGCCAGCACCGATGCCCTGGCCCGCTACCAGGCGCAGGACCCGGAGTTCAAGCCCTTCAGCAGCAAGTTCGACGCCGTGCAGGACGGCCGCGCCACCTTCAGCGCCGCCGAGGCACGCGGCTTCGCCGCCTTCAACGACCCCCAGCGCGGCAACTGCGCCAGCTGCCACAGCAGCCGTGCCCCGGCCGGTGGCCGTGCGCTGTTCACCGACTTCAGCTACCACGCGCTCGGCGTGCCGCGCAACCAGAGCCAGGCCACGCTGGATCCCAGCTTCTTCGACCTCGGCCTGTGCGGCCCCACGCGCAGCGACCTGGCGGCCGATGCCACGCTGTGCGGCCGTTTCAAGACCCCGACCCTGCGCAATGTGGCGCTGACCGGCCCCTACTTCCACAACGCGCGTTTCAACAGCCTGGAGGAGGTGGTGAGCTTTTACGCCTTGCGTGATGTGGACCCGGCGCGTTTCTTCCCGGTGGTGAACGGCCAGGTGCAGCGCTTCAACGACCTGCCGGCGCGCTACCAGGGCAATGTGGAGCGCCGCGCCCCCTTCGCCCCGCTGGCCGGCAACCGCCCGCGCCTGAGTGCGCAGGATGGGCAGGACCTGGTGGCCTTCCTGAACACCCTGACAGACTCGCCGAACTGAGAGGCAGGGCGCGGGCCCGGCCGCTCAAGGCTGCGGGCGCAGCGTCAGCTCGCAATCCAGCTGCACCGCATCCTGAACGGCCAGCAGCCCCCCCAGCAGGCTGAAGGGGGCCAGGCCATGGCGGCTGTGCTGCAGCACCAGGGCGCCGCGCAGCTGCAGCTGCTCGGGGCGGTGGGCCACCTGCAGGGGCAGCCAGTAGTCGGCCGCGCGGCCCGCCAGCCACACGCGCAGTTCCGCCAGCCACCAGGGGGCTGCGCCCTGCAGGCTGCGCAGCTGCAGCCAGACCTCGGGGTGGGCCTGCGCCTGCAGCGCCGTCAGCAGATTGCGGCGCGTGGCGGCGATGGCCTCGGCGTCCACCGGCTTCTCGTTGAACTCGCCCCCCGCCTCGGCGCGCCAGGCGGGCCGGTCCAGTTCGAGTTGATCCAGGCGCACGCGCAGGCCGCCCTGCGCGCCTTGCAGGCCTTGCGCCGGCAGCCAGAGCTGGGCCGTGAAGTTCGGCGCCTGCAGGATGTGGTGATGGCCCAGGCGGGCCATGGCACCACCGCGAAAGGCCACGATGCGCAGACGAGAGGCCGCCGCATCGGCCTGCCACCGCTGGCCCCCGGGCGGCAGCGCGCTGGGCAGCAATTGCTGGGGCGCGGTGTCGTCCAGCGTGGCCAGCGGACCCGGCTGTTGGGCCGCACAGCCCGCCAGCGGCAGGCTGAGCAGGGCGCGCCTACGCATGGCCCAGGGTCACTTGAAATCCCCGGCCCAGACGAACTGCATGGCGGCGGGCTTCAGGTACTTGCGCGTGGCGGCGTTGACCTGCTCCAGCGTGGCGGCCTGCAGCGCGGCATCCACCTCGGCGCTGCGCTGCATGGTGCGGCCCAGGTCGGCCTGGCTCTGCAGGGCGCTGGCCAAGCCGCCGTCCTGTGCGCGGGCCAGTGCTCGGGCGGCCAGCAGGGCGCGCTTGGCGTTGGCCAGCTCCTGGGCGCTGAAGCCGTCCTTGGCGGCGCGCTCGAATTCCTCGCGCAGGGCCTTTTCCACCCGCGGCCGGTTCTGCGGCGCAAAGATGGCGCCGAACTCCCACACGCTGTGCGGCTCGTGGGCGTTCCAGTCGATGTGGCCGAAGGTGCCGTAGCTCAGGCCCTCGCGCTCGCGGATGCGGCTCCACAGGCGCGAGTCGGTGTTCTCGGCCAGGATGTAGTTGGCCAGCATCAGCGGCACGAACTCGGCGTCGCCTTCCTTGACCGGCAGCGAGAGCGCCACCACGCCCATGGCGTTTTGCTTGTCCGGTGTGGCGATGGTCTTCTCCGCGGCGGGCAGCTCGGCCCAGGGGCGCGTCAGGCGCTGCGGTGGCAACTCGGCGCGCCAGTCGTTCAGCAGCGGCGTCACGGCGGCCTGCACGGCGGCGGCGTCGACGTCGCCCACCAGGGCCAGGCGCAGCTGGTCGGCGCCGTAGTGGCGACGGTGGAAGTCGCGCACCTGCTCCAGCGTCACGGCCTTGAGCGCGGGGCCGACTTCGTCGAAGGGGCGGGTGTTGCGCGCATCCCCGGCGGGGAACTGGCGGCGCAGTTGCTCCAGCAGGTTGGGGGCCAGCTGCTCGGGTTCGGACTTGGCGGCATCCAACCCCGCCAGGGCGACATTGCGCTGCTCCTCGAACACCGCGGCATCCAGGCGCGGCTCGCGCAGCATCTGCAGCGCCAGCTGGGCGGCCGCGGCGGCGTGTTCGCGGGTGGTAGACCAGGCCAGGATCACGCTGTCGCCACCGGCGCCCACCTGCAACTCCATCTTCAGCGCATCCATGCGGTCGCGCAGCGCGGCGCGGTCCAGGCTGCGGGTGCCTTCGTCCAGCAGGGCGGCGAGCAGATCCGACACCGAGCGTTGGCCGCGCAGGCTGTCGGCATCGCCGAAGCGCAGCTGCAGGCGGCCCTGCACCAGGCCGCCGCGGGTGGGCTTGGGCAGCAGGGCCAGGCGGGCGCCGCTGGGCAGCTGCAGGCGCTGCACCTTGGCCTCGATGGCCAGCGGGGCGGTGTCAAAGGCGGCCACCGCGGCCGCCGCCGCGGCGGGCTTGAAGGTGTCGAGCTGCGCGGCCACGTTCACGGTTTCGGGCTTGGGCGGGCGCTGCGGCTGCTCGGTGGGCACGTAGAGCGCCAGGCTGCGGTTGGCCGGCAGCAGGCGCTCGGTGGCCACCCGCTGCACCTCGGCCAACGGGATCTGCTTGACCCGGTCGCGCACCAGGAAAAAGAGACGCCAGTCCCCGGCGGCAATGGCCTCGGAGAGTGCATTGCCCACCTGTTGCGGGTCGCCGAACAGCTTGTCCCAGCGGTTCAGCCAGCGCGTGCGGGCGCGCTCCAGCTCCTGTTCGTTGATGGGCTCGCTGGCCACGCTCTCCAGCACCTGCACCAGGGCCTTGGAAAGCGGCTGCGGGTCTGCCCCCGGCTGGGCGTCAGCGCCGAAGAGCAGCACGCCGGGTTCGGCGAAGGCGGTGGAAAAGGCGCTGACGCTGGCGGCCACGCGCTGCTGCTCCACCAGGCGCTGGTGCAGGCGGCCGGTGGGGGCCTCGCCCAGGACGCCGGTCAGCAGCTCCACCGCGGCGTAGTCTGGGTGGGCTGCAGGCGGTACGTGGTAGCCGGCCGTGGCACTGGGCGTGCCGCCCTTGCGGCGCACCACCACCTCGCGCTCACCGTCCTGCACCGGGTCCAGGGTGTAGAGCTTGGGCAGCTGGCGCACGGGCTTCTTCAGCTTGCCGAAGCTGGCCTCGATCCAGGCCAGGGTCTGCGCCGGCTCGAACTTGCCGGTGACGATCAGGGTGGCGTTGTCCGGCTGGTAGTACTGGCGGTAGAAGGCCTGCAGGCGTTGGATGTCCACCTGCTCGACATCGGTGCGGGCGCCGATCGGGCTCTTGCCGTAGTTGTGCCACTGGTACATCACGCCCAGCAGGCGCTCGAAGACGATGGTGCCGGGGCTGTTCTCGCCCATTTCCATCTCGTTGCGCACCACCGTCATCTCGGTGTCGAGGTCGCGTCGGGCGATGAAGCTGTTGACCATCGCATCGGCCTGCCAGCCCAGGTACCACTTCAGGTTCTCGGGGTTGGCGGCAAAGCTGGCGAAGTAATTGGTGCGGTCCGTCCAGGTGGTGCCGTTGAAGTCGAAGCCGCGCTTGGCGAATTCAGCCATCACGTAGCGGTGCGTCGGCGTGCCCTTGAAGATCAGGTGCTCCAGCAGATGGGCCATGCCGGTTTCGCCGTAGTTCTCGTGCTTGCTGCCCACCCGGTAGGTCATGTTCACCGTGGTGCTGGGCTTGCTGGCGTCCGGCGCCAGCAGCACCTGCAGGCCGTTGGGCAGGCGGTACTCGGTGATGCCCTCGACCGCGCGCACAGGTTTCAGGGGCGCGGCGTGGGCGGCGCCGACGATCAGGGCCAGGCCCAGCATCCAGGTCTTCATGGCGAATCGGTGTGCAGCGAAAAGGCGCGCAGCTTAAGGCGCGCGCGAGCCGGCATCCAAAAGCAAAAAGGCCCGCCTTCGACGGAAGGCGGGCCTGCGGATCGAAGCAACCCCGGGGCGCAACCCCGGTGCGGCTTACTGACTGCGCCGAGCGGTGATGACCACGGTGGGCAGCTGGTGCACCACCGCCTTGTGGCCGGTGACCACCACCGTGGGCAGCTGGTGGATGACCGGGGTCACCATTTCCATCGGGGCGCTGGCCAGCGCAGCGGCGCTGGCGAAGGTCAGGCCCACCATGGTGATCAGGGTCAGGCCTTCGGTCAGGGTGTTCAGAACCGGGCGGGTGTTGAAGGACTTGCTCATGGTGTGCTCCTGGGGGGGCGTGGGGTTGTCGATGGCTGGACTGTGCCGACCCAGGGTTTTCCCGTAAATCGCGCTGCGATGGATTGCGGCGGAGCATGAGCGAACGGCATGCAGGGCCGATCAACCGCGGCCTGGGCGCCTCGTCTGCCTGCTCACCGAGCAGGTCGAACGCGCCAGGGCTGCCTCAGCGGGCGGAAAGATGCACACCGCACCTTCTGGGTGCGTCGCAGGGCGGGTGGCCGTTGAAGGCCCTAGCGCCGAGTCACCGAAACCGGGCTTTTGTCAGTGATCTTCTTGATGGCCGCGTCCAGCCGGTGCATGACGTCCTCGGGAACGCTTTTGCTGCACAGCAAATGCCGGGGCTCGCCGGGTGGCATGTTCTTGTAGCGGATCTGCACGAAGTCGGCGAGTTGGAAACCGGCGGCCTCAATGGCAACGGTCGCTTCCTCGGGTGCCATCAGCATGTAGTCGGCCATCCCCAGCTTGATCTGCCGGACCATCAGCAGGTTCTCGTCCGGAGTGGCTCGGCGGTTGGGCTGCAACCTTTCGATGAGCGAATCCAGCGGTGCACCGTAGGAGTAAGCCAGCTTGACCAGCAAGCGCAGCGACTTGTCATTGAACAAGTCCTCAATCGAGGCGTAGCCCTTGAACCGCTGCTGATTGCTGGCGGCAGCAAGAACCAGTTGCGGCTGATCCTGGTAGACCGGCTTGCTGTAGCGGCCAAACTCCTCCCGCTCGGCCTTCCAGAACATGCCGATCATGCAGTCCTGTCCCGTGTTTTCTTTCAGGGAGCGGAGCTGACGCGCGAAGGGGGTTTCCTCGATGCGCACCGGTACTTGCGCCAGCTTGAACGCTTGGTAGGACGGCCCCCCCGTCAAGCCGACCAGGCCCTCGCCTTGCACCATCATGTAGGGCGGGCGCTGAACGTAATGCAGGGTCACGGGCCGCTCAGCGGGTACCTGCGCAGCGGCCATCACCGGCCACAGCAAGCTGCCGACCACACCCGCTGCACGTGCCGCGGTTCGGCGTACATGTCCGCAGACGCGCCGCGTACCACGGCCTAACCGCACAACAAGGCTTGGCATCGCTGAGTTGGGCTTGTCTTTCATGGGCTCGCCGTGGTCTTCAACCCCACCAAAAGCGCATCGGTGCTTGCCGGGTCTGGCGCTGGCTCTCTGCCGGGCTGCACGCGACCCTGAACCCATGTTACGGCCCTCACACTCCCGCGCCACTCCGGGCGGCACGAACATGCGCCAGCATCTCGTGCACCTCATGCGTCATCACCGCCAGGAAGAGCACCAGCACCAGGTAATAGGCCGCCCACTCCCAGCGCTTGGCCGGGCTGACCTGGTAATAGCCGGCCGCCTGCGGGCTGTTGCGGAACTTCCAGACGCTCCAGGCCTGCGGTGCGGCCAGCAGCATCAGGATCAGCAGCACCGGGCTCGGGTTCCAGAAGAACACTGCACCCAGGATGGGCAGGCCGAGCAGCCAGATCTTGGGTGAGAGCACCGCGGTGATGCGCCCGCCATCGAAAGGCGGCAACGGCACCAGGTTGAAGAGGTTGAGGAAGAAGCCGCTGTAGGCCACGGCCAGCAGCCAGGGTGTGTCGCCACTGTTGCGCGCCAAGAAGTAGCAGACCAGCGCCCCGATCGTGCCCAGCAGCGGCCCGCCCATGCCCACGAAGGCCTCGGTCTCGGCGTCGTGCGGCATCTTCTTCATCTCGATCCAGGCACCCAGAAAGGGGATGAAGGTGGGCAGTCCCACCGGCAGGCCCTTCACGCGGGCGGCGATGTAGTGGCCCATCTCATGCACGAACAGCAGCGCGATGAAGCCCGCCGCATAGCGCCAGCCAAAGATGAAGGCGTAGATGATCAGCGAGATCAGCATGCTGCCGCCGCTGGCCAGCAGCGGGCCGAGCTTGGCACCGGAAAAGAGCAGGGCAAGGAGCTTGAGCATGGGATGGATTGTCCAAGCCCCAAAGCACAAAGGCCTGGCGAATGGCCAGGCCTTTGCTTGTGGAGCCCGGGGCTGCACCCGGGCGGGACTTACGCGAGGTGGGCGCGCTTGGCGACGACAACCACCGTCGGCAACTGGTGCTTCTTGACGGTGATCTCGACGGTGGGCAGTTGGTGGACGACGGGCTCCACCATTTCGATCGGGGCGCTGGCCAGGGCGGCGGCGCTGGCGAAGGTCAGGCCGGCCATGGCGATCAGGGTCAGGCTCTCGGCGAACTTGGTGAGGCCGGGACGGGTGTTGAAGCTCTTGGTCATGGTGTTCTCCTGGGTGCAGCGGGGTGGTCGATGGCTGGACTGTGAACCTCGACCGCTGCGCTTCCCAGGGCCTTGCGCCGAACCGACGCGGCGGGCGGATGAACTGCAGCCCGCGCCGTTGAACGGCGTCAGCGCTGGAGGTGACGTGCCAGCAATTGCTGCAGCGCGCCACTGCGTTCCAGCTTGGCCAGTTCCGCCTGCAGCGCCGCGTGCAATGCCGGCCCGAGCGGGTGCTGGCGGCTGACCATCATGTGGAAGGCGTTGGGCCGCTGCACCGCCAGCGGCGCGCGGCCGAGCTCGCGGTCCTGCGCCAGCTCGTAGCCGGGCAGGCCGGCCAGGCCATGGAAGACCTCCTCGCCCACCACGATCACGTCGATGCGGCCCAGATGCAGCATCGCCACCAAGCTGGCGTAGTTCGGTGCGCGCTGCAGGCTGGCCATGTCGATCTGGTCCAGCTGCGAGTAGGTGTAGCCGTGCACGCCGCCCAGGCGGTAGCGCTTCAGGTCTTCCTGGCTGCGCACGCGCAGGCCCTGGGGGTGCACGCGCTGGCTCCAGAAGTAATAGGTGCGTGTGCTGTAGATCGGCGCGCTGATCAGGAAGTCGCGCTCGCGCTCGGGGTTGCGGGTGGCGTTCAGCAGCAGCTGGTAGTTCTGCCCGCGCCGCACCTCCTGCAGGCAGCGTGCCCAGGGCAGCAGCTCGATGCGGTACTTCATGCCCAGCGGCTGCAGCAGGCGCTCCAGCAGTTCGACCGAGTAGCCCATCACGCGCCCGGTCTTGCGGCCGTCCTGCCGCTCCACGAAGGTGTAGGGCGGCCACTCGTTGGCGTCGTCGCAGACCTGCACCGTCCAGCCGCGCAGTCGCGCATCGGCCTGGGCCGCCCCGCAGCCCAGGCAGAGGATCAGGATCAGCAGCAGGCGACGCATGCCTGCCACCTTAGCCCAGAAAGCACAAAGGCCTGGCGGATGGCCAGGCCTTTGCATGGAGAACCCGGGGCTGCACCCGGGCGGGGCTTACGCGGTGTGGCTGCGCTTGACCGTCATCACCACAGCGGGCAGCTGGTGCTTCTTGACGGTGATTTCGACGGTGGGCAGCTGGTGGACGACGGGCTCCACCATTTCGATCGGGGCCGAGGCCAGGGCGGCGGCGCTGGCGAAGGTCAGGCCGGCCATGGCGATCAGGGTCAGGCCCTCGGCGAACTTGGTCAGGGCGGGGCGGGTGTTGAAGCTCTTGGTCATGGTGTTCTCCTGGGTGCAGCGGGGTGGTCGATGGCTGGACTGTGAACCTCGACCGCCCCCGCGCCCAGGGCCGTGCGCTGAAGCGACGGCGCGGGCGGATGAACTGCAGCCCGCGTCGTTGAACGGTGGCCGCTACTCGCCGCCGGTGGCGCTGGCCAGGATGGTGTTGGACTCGCCCAGGATCCACACCGTCTCGCTGTCCGCGGCGAAGGCCTGCAGCAGGCTGCGTCCGGTGCCGCTGTCCTGGCGCCGCCAGGTCTGCCCACCGTCCCGGGTGGCCAGGATCAGGCCCTCGTCGCCGACGATCCAGCCCGCACCATTCGCCGCCCAATGCAGATCGTTCAGCAGTGGCAGATCTGTGGGCAAGGCCATGGCCTGCCAGCTGCGCCCCAGATCGCTGCTGCGCCACAGGCGTCCGGCCTTGCGGTCCAGCAGCCAGGCCTGGCCCTGCGGGTCGCGACGCAGCAGGCCCTCGGACGAGCCTTCGAGCCCGGCCACGGTGAGTTGTTGCCAGGTCTGGCCGCCGTCCTCGCTGCGGTGAAGGGTGGCGGCCGTGTATGGGCCGGCATCGCGGTTCACCAACAGCACCTGCGGGCCCAAGGCCAGCAGGCTGGCGGGCCCACTGGCGGGCCAGGCCAGGCGGGTCCAGCTGCTGCCGCCATCCCGGGTGCGTTCCAGGTGGTACGAGACGCAACCCTGGCCGCAAGTGGTGGGGTTGCCAAAGGCCGTCAGCGCCCAGCCATGCTGGGCATCAAACAAATCGGCCCGGACCACATCGGTCAGGGCATCGGTCCAGATGCGTTCCCAGCTCGCGCCCGCATTGCGGCTGCGCCACAAGCCGCCGTCCGAGGCCTTGGCCCAGCCCAGGCCCCCTGCAACAAATTGCAGGGACGCTCCCGGCGGGTTCCACGCGTCGCTGAGTGGTTCACCCGCTTGCCAGCTTCGACCGCCATCCGTGCTGCGCCCGATCTGGCCCGAAAGAACCAGGCCGTTGCGTGCATCGGTGAATGCAAGCGCCCGAATGTGCCTGTAAGGGTTGTGCTCTTCATAGCCGGCATGGCCGGGTAGGGGTACCCAGGTCTTGCCAAAGTCAGGCGTGGCGACCCAGCGGCCTTGGTAGTCCAGCAGCAGGCCGTCGACCCCGAGGCGCACCAGCTGATCAGGGCCTTGGAGCTCGCCCGGGGCCTGCAACGTCAGTTGGCGCCCCGTGCTGTCCTGCAAAGTGACGGCCCTGCGCCCATCCGGGTTGCCGAGTTCAGTGGTGACCCTCGTCAACAGCAGGCTCTGCGCGTCCAGCAGGGCTCCGCGGTAGAACGCGCCATCTTGGGGCCACTGGAGCTCGCTCCAACTCCTGCCGCCATCGCGGCTCGTGGCAATCCAGGGTCGTGACGGTGCTTGCTGGTGGTTGGCGCCGATCGCCAAGGCATTGCCCTCGGCGTCCATGCGAACTTCGGAGACATCGCCATCCAGGAGCTCTTGCGGCCACCGCGTTGGCTGGGCCTCGAAGCTGCGCCCGGAGTCGCGGCTGAGTTCCAGCTTCAATCGTGCAGCCAGATCGGGCCGCTGACTGTCAAACGACCGAAGCAGGGTGATGCGATGGATCGTCCCGTCGCTCGCGACCTGCTGGGCCATCACGGCCCGGCCGGCCGCCAAGGGCATCGGTTCGGTGCTCAGGCCGCCATCGCGCGACAGGTAAGCCCAGCGATTGACGCTCTGGAGGTCATCCGCGAAGTCCGTATCCGCACCCCACGCCCAGCCGTTGCGCTCGACCTGGGTCAGGCGCAGCGCCAGGGTCTGCCAGCTCAGGCCGCCGTCTTGGCTCACCACGCTGCGGTAGGGGCTCTGCCCCGGCGCGGCCTCCGGGACGATCACATTCGCCCAGATCCGTTCGTTGCCCAGCCACCAGAAGCGCGGCCGGCCTCCGAGCGAGTCCGTTAGCGGTGCGGGCAGCTTGCCCCGTGCGGCCCAGCTGCGGCCGCCATCGCTGCTGCGGTAGAGCCGACCGGCCGCGTCCGCCACGATCAGCTGCTCCCCCTGTGCGCGCACTTCAACCAGCTTGGTGGCGGCGGGCGGGCTCAACAGGCCCCAGCTGCGGCCGCCATCACGGCTGTGGACCAGCTGGCCCAGCTCGCCGGCTGCAATGGCGGTGCGGGCATCCAGCACCTGCGGCGTGGCCAGCCAACGCGCGGACGATGCCGGCTGCAGCCAGCACCAGCCGCTGAGTTGCACCCCGCTGCAATCCCTGCCTTCCAGGCGCTTGTAATGGCCGATGTGCAGGCTGCGCTGCGCCGAGGCCGAGCCGCCCTGCCCGTTCTGCACCGTCAGGCTGACGGTGTAGCGCCCGGGCCTTTCATAGCGATGGCTGGGCTGGGCCTCGGTGCTGCGCTGGCCATCGCCGAAATCCCACTGGTAGCTGAGGGTGCCGGTGGCACCGCCGAGGCTGGTGCTGAGACTCAGCGCCTCGCCCGCTTCCGTGCGCTCGGGCAGTTGCAGCTCGACGCTGAGTGGGACCGTGGGCGTGACTGGGGGCGGTGGGCTGTCGCCGCCACCACCGCAGGCGCTCAGCAGCAGGGCCAGCAGGCAAGCGGGCCACCGGTTCGAGTCAGGATTCATCTGGGCTTCCTGGATCCTTGTTGTCAGTCGGCGCGCAATGTAGTCAGACATTCGGTGTTCAGTCAGAAAGCACAAAGGCCTGGCGGATGGCCAGGCCTTTGCTTGGGGAACCCGGGGCTGCACCCGGGCGGTGCTTACGCGGTGTGACTGCGCTTGACCGTCATCACCACTGCGGGCAGCTGGTGCTTCTTGACGGTGATTTCGACGGTGGGCAGCTGGTGCACGACCGGCTGCACCATCTGGATGGGTGCGGTGGCCAGGGCGGTGGCGCTGGCGAAGGTCAGGCCGACCATGGCGATCAGGGTCAGGCCCTCGGCGAACTTGGTCAGGGCGGGGCGGGTGTTGAAGCTCTTGGTCATGGTGTTCTCCTGGGTGCAGCGGGGTGGTCGATGGCTGGACTGTGAACCTCGAC
>NZ_JAYRMO010000043.1:0-36702 GCF_041912635.1 Inhella sp. | reverse complement strand
AATGGCTGGCCCAGGCCCTGCACGCCAGCAGCGCGCGCCGCGGCAAGCCCTTCGTGGCGCTGAACTGCGCCGCCCTGCCTGAGGGCCTGATCGAGGCCGAGCTGTTCGGCTACCAGGCCGGCGCTTTCACCGGCGCGGCACCACGCGGCGCGCCCGGGCGCCTGCGCGAGGCCCAGGGCGGCACCCTGTTCCTGGACGAGGTGGGCGACATGCCCCTGGCCCTGCAGGCCCGCCTGCTGCGCGTGCTGCAGGACCAGCGCGTGCAACCCCTGGGCGGCGGCGCCGCCGTGGCGGTGGACTTCCAGCTGCTCTGCGCCAGCCACCGCCGCCTGCAAGACGAGGTGCAGGCCGGGCGCTTCCGTGCCGACCTGTACTACCGCATAGCAGGACAGACTCTGTGCCTGCCGCCGCTGCGCGAGCGCAGCGACTTCGACGCTCTGGCGGCGCGCATCCTGCACGAGCTGGCCGGCGCCAACGCCCCGCGCCTGGCCCCCGAAGTGGCCGCCGCCCTGCGCCGCCAGCCCTGGCCCGGCAATCTGCGCGAACTGCACCATGTGCTGCGCGGCGCCTGGGCGCTGCTGGAGCCTGGCGAGCGGGAGATCGGCTGGGCGCAGCTGCCACCCGAACTAGCGGCCTCAGCCCCAGCGCCTGCCCCCGCAGCGGCCCTGGACCTGCGCAGCCTCAGCCAGCAGGCGCTGCAGCAGACCCTGCAAGACTGCGGCGGCAACCGCACCGAGGCCGCCCGACGCCTGGGGCTCAGCCGCAGCTCGCTGTACCGACGTCTGGGCGGCTGACCCCGCTGCGCCGGTACTTGCGCACCCGCGCGTGCGGCAGCGCCACACCCCCGCGCTGCTGCGCCGCATCGGCCTGCCGCAGTTGCGCCTGCAGCGGATTGACGCGATCGCCCGCGCGCTTGGTGATGCTGGAGGGCGCCACCACTTCACAGTGCAGACCCTGGGCGCTGAGGTGGCGGTAGATCACAAAGCCACAGGGCCCGGCCTCGTAGCCGATGTGCAGGCGCTGGCCGGCACTGATCAGGCGGCGCAGCGCCTTGCCCTGCGCGGCCTGATCGCCGCCGATGGTGCCCAGATGGCGCACTTCGGCATCTCGCCCGGCCTGGGCCACAGCGATGTTGATGCGGTCCTTGTGGACGTCCAGACCCAGGTACGCCGTCACCGGCGCGGTGATAGATTGGTTCACGGCCCAACTCCTCGCAACAGTGCAAAGGTGCCACCGACCCTCGGTGCCGCACTTTGGTGTAGCTCGGCGCGTCCCAACCGCGCAACCTACGCAATCGCCGGAGTTGGGCCGCCTCGAATTACCAAGCCATCTTGTCTAGGCCTCATTGAATGGAAGCGCGACCGCTCGGGCACAGGATTGGAAAGGTTGTTGCCCAGCTATTCGCGCCGGTCGCGCGGCTCTGTGGCTGGTGGCTGGCTTTTCGAACCCCTTCAGGCTCCTCCTTTTTCCTGCTGCCTGACGGATTTGCCGCCTTAATGGTTCTTTTCGCGCCGATTACGCTGTACCCGCCAATACTCTTCAGGTATCCGCTCCAGCTGTTTGCCGCAGCTCTTATTGCACCGCTGGCGTGCTTGTCCTTGCTCAGGGTTCGTGGGGGTGAAGTTGCGCACGTCAAGCTCTTCTTCTTTCTTCCGTACTGGCTGACGAAAGTGCCCCTGGGCAGCAACTTCGAGTTGTATGAGGCCTGGGGGGACGACCGCCCTTCCGGGGTCGCCTTCTCCCTTCCTCCGAAGAGTGGTGAGTACCTGCACCTCGGGACGTGGTCAAACGCCGAAGAGTTGCATGTCTCTGTCGGCACCGCGTTGAAGGAGCAGGGTTGGAAGCCGCATCCCGATTGGAACTGGTTGCTAACGCGATGAGGCCTATCAAGAATCACACTCCAAGTAGTTGATTTCATTGCCCCGTTTCCCACGGCCTGCGCACTGCTCAGGCCGTTGCTGTTTCTGGCGCAGGCATCAGGCACAGGCCCAGTTGCTGGGCACGGCGGCTGAGGTTGGCAACCACCCGCTGGCGATAGCGCTGTTCAAAATTCCCTGCCCTGGATCGGTGTACTCCTGCCCTTGGGTGAGCATGGCGTAGATCAGGCGTGCCAGTTTGTGGGCGGCGGCTGTCACGGCCCCGACCCTTCCCGCGGCGCCGCCGCAGGACGCGCTGGCGGCGCTGGACAGCGGCGACCCCACGCTGCACACCCTGCTGCAGCGCGCCCGCCGCCTGCTGGACCGTGGCATCCCGCTGCTGCTGCAGGGCGAAACCGGCACCGGCAAGGAATGGCTGGCCCAGGCCCTGCACGCCAGCAGCGCGCGCCGCGGCAAGCCCTTCGTGGCGCTGAACTGCGCCGCCCTGCCTGAGGGCCTGATCGAGGCCGAGCTGTTCGGCTACCAGGCCGGCGCTTTAACCGGCGCGGCACCACGCTGCGCGCGCTGCAGCAGCAGGCGCTGCGCGAGGCGCTGGACGCCTGCGGCGGCAACCGCAGCGAGGCCGCACGGCGCCTGGGCATCAGCCGCAGCTCGCTGTACCGCGCGCTGGGGGGCTGAGGCGCAAAGCGGGGAATCAGCCCGCCTCGGGCGGGGCGCAGCGCGGCAGCTTCAGCTCGAAGCGGGCGCCCTGACCCGGCGTGCTCTGCAGCTCCACCTTGCCACCGAGCGGGCCGGTGACCAGGCTGTACACGATGTGCAGGCCCAAGCCACTGCCGCCCTGCCCCAGCTTGGTGGTGAAGAAGGGCCGGAACACGGCGCTCTGCATCTCGGGCGGAATGCCGCAGCCGTTGTCTTCCACGGCCAGCACGATGGCATCGGCATCGGCTTCCAGCAGGCGCACCTGCACCAGGCCATCGCTGCGTCCCTCCAGGCCGTGCAGCACGGCGTTCTGCACCAGGTTGGTGATCACCTGCCCGAAGGCGCCGGGGTAGCCCTCCAGTTCCAGCTCTGGCGGCAGATCCAGGCGCAGTTCGAAGGGGTGGCGCTTGAGCGACAGGCTCAGCAGGGCCACCACCTCCTCCACCACCGCGCGCACCTTGAAGCGGCGCCGCACCAGGCCGGCCCGGTCCACCGCCACCTGTTTGAAGCCGGTCACCAGCCCGGCGGCGCGCTCCACATTGCCCAGCGCCAGCGTCAGCGCCTCGGCCTGCTCGGCCATCAACGCCACCAGCTCCCCGCGGCGCACGGGCGGGCGCTCCAGCAGGGCCCGCACGGATCGGCCGCGATCGCGCGCGGTGTCGGTGGCCATCAAGGCATTGCCCAGCGGCGTGTTCAGTTCGTGGGCCACGCCCGCCACCAGAGCGCCCAGCCCGGCCAGCGTCTCCTTCTGCACCAGCTCTTGCTGCGCCTGCTGCAGCTGGCTCAGCGAGTCCTGCAGGCGCTGGTTGGCCTGGCTCAGGTCCTGCGTGCGCGCCTGCACGCGCGCCTCCAGGGTTTCGTTCAGGGTCTGCAGGTCGCGCGCATGGGCTTGCTCGGCCTCGCGCTGCGCGAGCAACTGGCGCGCCATCTGGTCGAAGGCGCGGGCCAGCTGCGCCAACTCATCCCGCCCCTGCAGCCCCACCGGCCCCGGCACTTCCCCTTCACCCAGGGTGCGCACGGCGCCCTCCAGGCGCGCCAGCGGCACGGCCAGTTTGCGCTGCAGCACCCGGCGCAGGCCAAACAGGGCCAGTGCCATGCCCAGCATGCCGCCCAACACGATGCCCAGCGCCACGCGGCGCACTTTGTCATCCAGCGTGCTCAGCGGCAAAAGCTGGACCGCCCACCAGCCGGGCCCGGGCACACGCGCCCAGGCCACAAGATGCTGGCCATCGGCGCTGAGCTGCGCGACCGGCGGCATGCCGTTGTAGTCGCGCAGCGAATTCCACATCGCGTTCAGCACCGGGTCGTTCAATTTCGCCAGGCTGAGCTGCCCCTGCGCCTGGGCAATGCGCTCGCGCAGCTTCGGGTGGGCGATCAGCTCACCCGCAGGGCTCACCACCAGGGCGGTGGCGTCGGGGGCGGCGCCGCGCCCCACTTCCTGCAGCAGCGCGTCCACGGTCAGGTCGTGCCCCACCGTGCCCACCCAGCGCCCACGCCAGTCCAATGGCTGGATCACCGACACCATCCAGACCTTGGCCTCGCTGTCGAAATACACCGGCGTCCAGAAGGGCTGGCGCAGTGGGTTGCGGGCGGGCGCCGAGCCCTGCATGGTCGGGTAGTCGAAGTTGTCCGTCTGCGGCGTGGCGCCCCGGCCCCAGTCGATGCCGCGCGAGAACACCATCAGACCCTTCTCGACGAAATCCACGTAGGCCGAAAAGTGCGGCGGCACCATCGCCGGCCCCTGCTCGCTGAGCAGCTCGTAGCTCAGCACAGCGCGAAAGCGCGCGTCCTCGGAGGGGCCTTGCGGCCCATGTTGCAGGTAGAAGGTGGGGCGGGTCTCCGGGTCCAGCCAGGCCGGCCGCAGCCGCCACACGCCGTCGGGGTCGCGAGCAAACAGGGCATCGAAACGCTTGGCCAGCTGCTGCGCGTCGCTGGCCTGCGCGCGGCGCAGCCATTCGGCATGCAGCCGCGCCACGCTGGTCTGCCCGGCACGCAGCGGTTGCCCCAGGCCTTCCACCTGGGCCTGCACCTGGCGCTGCAGGTTGTCGGCGGCGCTGTCGCGCACCAGGCGCTGCACCGTGGCGTAGGCCAGCAGAGCCAGCGCCAGCAGGATGGCGGTCATCAACAGCGCCAGGCGCCAGCCGATCTGGCGCGTCAGGCTGGCGCTCACATCATCGAAGCGCATGCGGACTCCGGTGGGAAGCTGCGATGCTATCCAGATCCACGCGCCAACCCGGCCGAGCGACCAGGCCGCTCAGTCCTCGCCCAGAAAGCCGCCGCTCTGGTGCGCCCACAACCGCGCGTAGATGCCCCCCTGCGCCAGCAGCTCGGCATGCGTGCCGGTCTCCACCACGCGGCCCTGCTCCATCACGATCAGCCGGTCCATTGCGGCGATGGTGGACAGGCGGTGGGCAATCGCCACCACGGTCTTTCCTTCCATCAGCTGGTAGAGCGATTCCTGGATCGCGGCCTCGACCTCGCTGTCGAGCGCGCTGGTGGCTTCGTCCAGCAGCAGGATGGGGGCGTCTTTCAGCATCACGCGCGCGATGGCGATGCGCTGGCGCTGGCCACCGCTGAGCTTGACGCCGCGCTCGCCCACATGGGCGTCGAAACCGCTGCGGCCCTTGGGGTCGCTGAGCTGGGCAATGAACTCGCTGGCGTGGGCGCGCTCGGCGGCGCGGCGCAGGTCTTCCTCGCTGGCATCAGGGCGGCCGTATAGGATGTTGTCGCGCACCGAGCGGTGCAGCAGCGAGGTGTCCTGCGTGACCATGCCGATGGCGCGGCGCAGCGAGTCCTGCGTCACCGTGGCGATGTCCTCGCCGTCGATGCGGATCGCGCCGCCGCCTTCCGGCAGGTCGTAGAGGCGCAGCAGCAGGTTCACCAGCGTGCTCTTGCCGGCGCCGCTGCGGCCCACCAGGCCGATCTTTTCGCCCGGGCGGATCACCAGATCCAGGCCGTCGATCACCGGCCGTGCCTGGCCATAGCCGAAGCGCAACTGCTCGAAGCGGATCTCGCCGCGCGGCACCTGAAGCTCGGTGGCGTTCGGGGCGTCGTTCACGGTGGCGGGCCTGCTCAGGGTCTTGAGCCCGTCCTGCACGGTGCCGATGTGCTCGAACAGGCTGGCCATCTCCCACATCACCCAGTGGCTGATGCCGTTCAGGCGCATCGCCATCGCCGTGGCCGCGGCCACCGCGCCCACGCCGATCAGGCTGCCGCCCCAGAGCCAGAGCGCCAGCAGCGCGGTGCTGCCCACCAGCAGGGCCGAGAGCAAGGTGTTGACAACCTCGAAGGCCGTCACCAGCCGCATCTGCCCGTAGGCCGTGGTCATGAATTCCTGCATCGCCTCCTTGGCGTAGCTGGCCTCGCGGCGGCCATGGGCGAAGAGCTTGACGGTGGCGATGTTGGTGTAGGCGTCCGTCACCCGGCCGGTCATCAGGCTGCGCGCATCGGCCTGGGCCTGGGCGATCTTGCCGAGCCGCGGTACGAAGAAGCGCAGGCAGCCCAGGTAGAGCAGCAGCCAGGCCGCAAAGGGCAGCATCAGCCAGGCGTCGAAGCTGGCGACGATGCCGACCAGGGTGCCGAAGTAGACGAGCACGTAGACCAGGATGTCGACCACGATCAGCCAGGTGTCGCGCACCGCCAGCGCGGTCTGCATCACCTTGGTGGCAATGCGGCCGGCGAACTCGTCGCCGAAGAAAGCCAGGCTTTGCTCCAGCATGCGGCGGTGGAAGATCCAGCGCAGGCGCATCGGGAAGTTGCCGAACACGCCTTGGTATTTGGTGAGCGCCTGCCCACAGGCCAGCAGCACGCTGGCCAGCAGCACGGCGCCCAGGGTCCACAACACCGGCTGGGGCTGGCTCCAAAGCGCCTCGGGCTTCATGCCGGAGAGCCAGTCCACCAGCGAGGCCATCAGGCTGAACAGCAGGGCCTCGGCGGCGGCAATGCCGGCCGTCAGCAGGGTGACGGCGAGCAGGTGCGGCCGCACCCCTTCGGCGCAGCGCCACAGGAAGGCAAAGAAGCTCGCCGGGGGCTGGCTGGGGTGGGCGGTGGGGTATGGGTCGACAAGGCGCTCGAAGCGCGCGGCAAGACGGTTCAACAGCATGGCCGCGAGTGTCGGCCCAGTTGGCCGCCACCCCTGCGGCTACGGCGCCTTCACGGCCGCCTGCAGCACGGCCTGCACGGTTGGGAACTGGCGGCGCTGCGCGATGGCCAGGGCGTTGTCGCCGCTGTCGCGGCCGGCCTGTGCCGGGTCCGCCCCGTGGGCGAGCAGCAGTGCCACCAGCTCGGCGTGGCCGAAGAAGGCGGCCCAGTTCAAGGCATGGTCCTGGTTGCGGTCCAGCTGGTTGACGGGTGCGCCCTGGGCCAGCAGCAGGCCGGCCATGGCGGTGCGGCCGTCGCGCGTAGCCTCCATCAGCGGCGTGCTGCGGTAGCGGTTTTCGCCTGTGGCATCCACCCGGGCACCGGCGGCCAGCAGGGCCTGGGCCAGTTCCAGTTCGCCCCAGGCGGCGGCCAGGGCCAGCGGGCCGTGGCCGGCGGGGTTGGGACCATCGGGCGGCGCGCCGGCAGCCAGCAGGCGCTGCAGTTCGGCGGCGTCGCCGTCCAGCACGGCCAGGCTGAGCTTGAGCGTTGGCGTGGCATCGGGCCCGGCCGCCAGCCGCCGCAGGGCCAGGCGCATGAAGAGGCGGTTGCGCTGCTCCACCGCCACGTCGAGGGCGTCGTAGCCATCGGCGGCGCGCTGTCGCGGCGCAGCCCCGCGGGCCAGCAGCAGGGTGGTCAAGGCGCCCTGCTCGCGGTCGGTGAAGGCGGCCAGGTGCAGGGGCGTGAAGCCCTTGGCATTGCCGCGGTTGACCTCGGCGCCGGCATCGATCAGCACCCGTGCCAGCTCCACCTGCAGGCCGCGCGCGGCCTGGTTCAGCGCGCCGGCCACGTCATGCCCGGGGTGGCCGCCCACGCGCGGGTCGGCGCCGTGCGCCAGCAGGCTCTGCAGCAGCGGCAGCGGGCCGATGCGCGCCGCCAGCGCCAGCGGCGCGAAGCCGCTGGGGTTGGGCTGGGTGGGGTCATGCCCGGCGCGCAGCAGGGCGTTCAGCCGGCCCAGGTCCTGCGCGGCCACGGCGCGCAGCAGGGGCAGTGACCCGGCGTCCGCTCCCGCGCGCTGTTCCCAAAGCTCCAGCAGGGCCTGCACGGCGCCCAGGTGGCCGTACTCCAGCGCCCAGTCGAGCGGCTGGTAGCCGTTGGGCGACTTCAGCCCCAGCTGCGCGCCGGCCAGGGCCAGGGTGCGCACCATGGCCACGTCGCCGCGCGCGCTGGCTAACGCCAAGGCGCTGCTGCCGCGCGCGGTACGCGCATCCACGGGCGCGCCCTGCCGCAGCAGCCATTGGGCGCTGCGGGTGGCGCCGGCCTGCACGGCCAGGATCAAGGGGCTGGCGCCGGGCGTGCCCTGCAGCCAGGCCGGGTCGGGCGGCTCGCCCACCTGGGCGCGCAGGGCTTCCAGCGCGTCGCGTTCAATCAGCGGGCGCCAGGGCGGCGGTTCGGCGCGCAGCGGCGCGGCGGTGAGCAGCAGGCCCAAGCTGAGGATCAGCAGTCGCGGCGGGGGGGTCCAATGCATCGGGGCCTCGGGTCAGACGGAACAGGGCCGCACCCTAGGGGCCCGGCCGCCACGCCCACCCCAGCAAGGGACGAACTGGGCAATCCGTGCCACCAATGCCTTTGGCGCGGCTTCCATAATTTCCGCGCCCCCTGCCCTCCCGGCCCCGCACGGGCCTGCCATGCCCAGCCCTGCCACCCCCTTGAGCCACCGCGTACCGGCGGCGCTGCGCCCGCTGCTGGCCAGCGTGCTGGTCTGGACCCTGATCCTGACCGCCATGTGCGTGGCCATCTACAGCGATGTGCACCGCCAGGGCCAGACGGTGGACTTCACACGTCTGTGGCTGCGCAATCTGCCGATCTATTTGCCGCTGATGGCGCTCAGCCTGTTCCTGCACCGGCTGTTCGCCCGCCATGGCCCGGCGCTGGCGCGGCCCGCGCGCGCGCTGGGGGTGTTTGTGTTGCTGGCCCTGGCCTTCATGCCGCCGTACATGGTCTACCAGGAACTCGTCGAAGCCGCGTGGCATGGCAAGGCGGCCGGGCCGCTATGGGAGCTGCTGACGCGTCAGCCCGCCTACAGCTGGTGGATGGACACGGTGCTGCTGGGCGGCGCCTACACCGTGCAGATGGCACTGAGCGCCTGGCAGCGCAGCCGCCAGCGCGAACAGCAGCTGCAGCAGACCGAGCACGAGCTGCTGGGCCTGCGCTTGAGCCTGCTGCAGGGCCAGCTGGAGCCGCACTTCCTCTTCAACAGCCTGAACAGCGTCTCGGCCCTGGTGCGCGGCCAGCAGCCTGAGGCGGCGCTGAGCGCGCTGGCCCGCCTGGCCGATTTGCTCCGCTATGCGCTGCGCGCCAGCCGCAGCGACTGGGTCTCGGTGGCCGAGGAACTGGACTTCGTGCGCGACTACCTGGAACTGCAAAGCCTGCGCTTCGGCGGCGCATTGCAGCTGAGCTGGGATGTCGAAGAGCACGACTGGAGCAGCCTGGCCCTGCCACCGCTGCTGCTGCAGCCGCTGGTGGAAAACGCCATCCACCATGGTCTGGAGGCACAGGGCGGCAATGGCCGGCTGCACATCGCACTGCGCCTGCTTCCCCAGGAGCGCCTGCAGCTGCAGCTGAGCAATTCCCTGCCTGAGCAGGGTAGCGACAACAGCGGCCATGGCCTGGGCCTGGCCAGCACGCGCGAACGCCTGGCGCTGCTGTACGGCGGGCAGGCCTGCCTGCAAACCGAACGCAGCGCCGACGAATTCCGCCTCACCCTCAGCCTGCCGTCGCACGCCCTATGACGCCCTGGACCGCCCTGATCGTGGATGACGAGGCGCTGGCGCGCAGCAACTTGCAGCTGGCGCTGGAGGCCCACCCCGGCTGGGCTTGCGCCGGCAGCTGCCACAACACCGTGGCCGCCCGCGTCGCGCTGCAGCAGCAGGCGGTGGACTTGATCCTGCTGGACATCAAGATGCCGGGCCAGAACGGCCTGGCCTGGGCGGCCGAGCTGTGCACGCTGCCGCAGCCGCCGCTGGTGGTGTTCGTTACCGCCTACGACCAGCATGCGCTCAGCGCCTTCGATGTCTACGCGCTCGACTACCTGCTCAAGCCCTTCGACGGCGCGCGTTTCGCCAGCATGCTCAAGCGCGCCGAAGAGGTGCTGAACCTGAAGCAGACCGCCGCCTGCGCCAGCGCCATGGGCGCCTACTTTGCCGAGCGCCAGGCCCTGGAAGCCGGCCAGCCAGCACCGCCGCTGCGCAGCCTGACGGTGCGCTCGATCGGCGTGGTCGAACGCATCGAGGTGGCCGACATCGAATGGGTGGGCGGGGCCGGCAATTACGTGCGCCTGCAGCTGCCCCAGCGCGTGGTGCTGCACCGCGCCACCCTGGCTGGCATGGAAGAGCGCCTGCCGCCGGCCGAGTTCCTTCGCGTGCACCGCACCGCCCTGGTGCGCCGCAGCGCGGTGGCGGCGCTGAAGGCGAGCGGGCCTGGGTCCTTCAGCCTGCAGCTGAAGTCCGGCGCCGAAGTGCCGGTCAGCGACCGCCATCTGGAGGCGGTGCGGGCGCTGTTCGGCTGACGCATTCATCCCATCGGCGGGTGCATTCGTCCCGGCTTACCGGGCTTGCACCCCGGGATGGCCCGGCTGGTCACCGCCACCTGGATGCGGATGCGGCGGGCAGGCAGGCTGCGAAGCCCCAGCCTCCCATGGACCCCGCAATGACGCTTCAAACCCTTCTGAAAGCCCTGGCCCTGAGCGCCAGCACCCTGGCCCTGCCACAGGCCCTGGCGGTGGACCTCGTCAACAAGGACAGTCGCCGCTACGAGATCGAGATCGAGGAAGGCGCCAGCACGCAGCGCAGCTCGATCGGTGCCAGCACCACCCAAGGCGGCGTGTGCGTCAAATGTCGCATCGTCGTGGTGGGCGTGGGCGCGCTCGATGTCGAAGGTTCCGTCACCCTGGTGATCGACGATGGCCGTCTGCGCATCCAGTAAGGCCGCCAGGGCCCGCTGTGCCTTGCTGGCACTGCTGCTGCTCGGCGGCTGCGGCGGTGGCTCGAACGGTGGTTCCGGTGAGGCCGGGCCGGGCAATCAGGCCGCCGCCGGCTGCCCGGCCCAGTACCCCGACCCCGCGCACTCGCTCTACGTGTTGCCCTGGGCTGCGGGAAAGACCGTGCGCACCGGCCTGGCCAACTGCTCCAGCTCCTTCCACTCGGCCGGCCGGCCGGACCAGTTCGCCTTTGACTTTGACTTCGATGAGGGCAGCCCCTTCGTCGCCGCGCGCGGCGGCCGCGTCAAGACTGTGGTCAACACCGAGCCCAGCAGCGGAGGCGGCGGCAGCACCGGCAACTACGTTGTCATCGAACATGGGGACGGCACCTCGGGCCTGTACCTGCACAGCCCGCGCGGTGGCATCCTGGTGCAAGAGGGTGAAACGGTGGCCCAGGGCCAGGTCCTTGGCGTGACCGGGCGCTCCGGCTATGCCGGCTACCCGCATCTGCACTTCATGGTGGTGCAGGGCGAGGCGATCTACCCCTATGTCGGCGTGCCGGTCTCCTTCCGCAATGCCGACCCACCCGACCGCGTGCTGCGCAGCTACCGGAGCTACCGTGCGCTCGCTTACTGAGCGGCAACGCGCACCCGGCGCGCGGCCTCCCTACAAGGCCGGCGCCACCACCGCCGCCTTCTTCACCGCCGCGGCCATGGCGTCCTTCAGCTGCTTCTCGGCCGTTTCCATGCGCAGCCGGTAGGTATCCAGCTCGGCTTGCTGGCTCTGGTGGCGGGCCACCTGGCGGCGCAGCTCCTCCAGTTCCTGCTGCGCGCCCTGGCTGGCGCGCAGCTTGTCGGCGATCTGCGCGTTCTGGGCCTGCAGTTGGTCGCGTTCCTCGCGCAGCCGGGCCAGGCTGGCCGCCGTGGGGGCGTCCTTGCCCACCTGGTGCAATTGGGCTTCGAGCTCGCGGATGCGCGCCTGCTGCTGCTCGGACAACGCGCGGTCACGCACCAGCTCGACCTGCCGGGTCTCGTACTGCTGCAGGCGGGTGCGCGTCTGCTGCAGCTCCTTATCGCGTTCGGCCAGCACCTGGGCCGACTGGGCGAGGCGGTCGCGCTCCTGCTGCAACTGGTTCAGCGCCGACTGCGAGAGCTTCTTCTCCTGCGTGCCGACCTGGATCTCGTCTTGCAGCCGGGCCATGCGCGTCCGCACCGCCGCCAATTCCTTCTCGCGCGCCTCCAGGTCCTGCTTCAGCCCCTGGATGGCCTGCTGCTGCTCGCCGGCCAGGCGCTGGATCTGCGCCTTTTCCTGCACCAGCGCCTGGTAGGCGCGCTCCGAGTTTTCCAACCGGCCTTTGGTGGCATTCAACTCGGACTGCGTCTGCGCAAAACGGGCCAAGCGCTTGCGCAGTTCCTCCAGCTCGGACTGCGCCACGCGCGCCGCGCGCAGCTCCTGCGTCACGGCAGCGTTCCTGGCCAGCAGTTCATCGCGTTCCGCCTTGAGGCGGTTCACATCCGCCGCGGAGCGCTGGGCCTGGCCGGCCTGCGCCAGCTGCTCCTCCAGCTCGCGGATGCGCTCCAGCTGGCCGGCCACCACCTGCTGCTGCTTCGTGGTTTCGGCTTGGGCCGCCTCCAGCTGCTGCAGCTGGGTCCGCGCCTGCTGCAGTTCACGGTCGCGTTGCGCCAGCAGGCGGGCCGAGCCAGCGAGCGTCTCGCGCTCGGCTTCCAGCTGCGCCAGTGCCTGCTGAGACATCTGCTTGTTCATCGAACTGACGCGCATGTCCTCCTGCAGCGTGGCCATGCGCTGCTTCAGGGTCTGCACCTCCTGCTCACGCGCCTCGAAGTCGGTACGCATGGCAGCAATGGCGGCGCGCTGCTGCTCGGTGAGCTGCTGCATCTGCTCCTTCTCGCGCACCAGGGCCTGGTACTGCGCGGTGCTGACGCGCGTGCCGCAGCCCACGAAGCAGAACTCGCCGGTGAAGGAGAAGTTGATCCAGGGCACCTGGGGCTGGCCGAAGGGCGTGGAGTCGGTGCGCACGCCGTCGATGACGCGCTTGAACATCTCCTCGATGTTCAGGCCCGGGCTGTCCAGGTGCTTGAGCAGGTGCGCGGTGAAGAGCCCGTTGCGGCCGAGGCCGTCGTAGGCCACGCGCCCCGGTGCCGTGGGGTAGATGACGATGCTGCCGGCCGGGGCATTGGGCAGCGCCAGGCCGCCGCCTGCCCCGGAGGCCGAGCGGCTTTGCGCAAAGGGGTTCTCGCGGCAGGCATCGAGGATGAGGATAGAGAGGCGCACGCCCGAGGCACGCAGCTCGTCGAACAGGAAGGAGAGCCGGAAGGTCTCGTCCGGCACATAGGACTCGCTGCTGACCTCGGCCTCGGTGGGCACCAAGTAGTTCTCGCCCCCCACCTCGATGCCGTGGCCGGCGTAATAGAACAGCGCCGTGTCGTTCGGTTGCAGGCGTTTGACGAAGGCCGCCACCACCCGGCGCATGCTCTTGGGGTCAGGCAGGTTCTCGGCGCACTCCACATCGAAGCGCAGGCCACGCAGCTTGTCGCAGATGGCGCGGCTGTCATTGACCGGGTTTTTCAACGCCGAGAGGTGCTTGTACTGCGCGTTACCGATCACCAGCGCCGTGCGCCGCCCCACCTCAGGCGCCAAGGCCGCGGCCGCTGCAGGTGCCGCCACGGCCGCCCGCGCAGAGCGTTCGTCTTGTGCCGCAGCCTCCTGCTGCAGCGCCGCCGCCAGGATGCAGCCCAGTCCGCCCCAAAGCCAAGCCTTCACCGCTGCACCCCGCCTTCGCCGTCCGGCCTTGCGCTGGATTGAAGCGCTTGCGCAGCAGGCGCGCAAGCGCCGAACTCGCTCAGAACCTGCTCAGAAGGACAGGCTCAAACCCAGGGCCAGGCCTTCGGTGGTGTCGCGCAGCTCGGTGGGGCGATTGGTTGTCGGGCTCAGGGCGATGCGGAAGCCATCAGTGGCCAACACCTGGCTGCGATACCCCAGGGTCAGGGTCATGGCCTTGGCCGCCCCTACGCCCTCGAAGGAATAGGCCAAGCCGGCCTCGCCCAGCCAGTAGTCGGCATTGAACTTGGACCGGCCGCTGGCATCCGCCACCGGGAAGCGGCCCTTCACGCGGCCGTAGCCGACATTGCCGTACAGGCTGAAGCCGCGCGTCAGCGGCGCCGAGCCCAGCACGCCCAGGATCGGGCCGCTGTACTTGAACTCGGTGCCGCCCGTGAACTCCTGCTTGACGCTCTTGTGACCCAGTGAGACCGCCAACGTGGGCAGCACGTAGTAGCCGGCATGGAAGTCGGTTTCCTCGCGCTTGGAAGAAAAGGGGCCCGCGTTGCCATCGAAGCTGTAGCGGGTCTTGACGAAGCGGCTGGCCGACAGCAGCCAATCGCCGTGGCGCAGGGAAACGGAAGGGATCAACGCCGCCTTGTCCTGGCTGCTGAAGTTCTCGGACGCACCGGGGATGGTCGCATTGCCCACCACCGTGGGCGGGTAAACGTCCCAGGTGCTCCAGGTGTTGGACCAGGCCCGCAGACCCACCGTCAGCGTCGTCGCGTCATCTGCCCAGGCCGCAGGGCCCAAGGCAATCGCCAGAAGAAGTGCGCACTTGGTCTTCATGAAGTCCCCTGCTGCAGTGAAAAGGCCGCGGCAGGGTAGCCGCAGCCTCTGGCTTCGCCAAGCGGGGCAAGCGCCAGCGCGTCCAAGCCGCCACAGCTTGCAGGCCTCGACTTGCAGGCTTTCGATCGGCGCCGCCGCGGCCTAGAGTCGGCGCTGCGCCTCGGCCTTTCCAGGGGGATCCCGATGTCAGTCGAACGCAGACTCTCGATCTTGACCGGTGAAACCCTTGCCAGATGCGCGGGGCTGATGGCAAGCGCGCTGGGCGCGCTGCTTGCAGTCATGCCCTGTGAGGCCGCGCCGCCCGCCGGCGCGGCGTCCTGGACCAGCAGCGCCACCGTCGACGACAGCGGCGTATTGCGCGTCTGGGGCCGCCAGGTGGTGGCCGGCGCGCTGGCACCACAGCGCGTGCAGTTGCCGGTAGCGGCAGCCAAGGTGTTTGCCGGCGGCAGCCAGGGCTTCGCCATCGATGTGCAGGGCACGCTCTGGGCCTGGGGCAACAACAGCCAAGGGCAGCTGGGCGACGGCAGCGTGGTGCCGCGCGCCAACCCGGTGCGGGTGGGTTCCGGCTTCAGCCTGGTGTCGACGGGCGTCAACCACAGCCTGGGCCTCAAAAGCGATGGCTCGCTCTGGGCCTGGGGCAGCGGCCTCTTTGGCCTGATCGGCGACGGCGTGCTCACCGATCGGCGCAAACCGGTGCAGGTGGGCTCAGGCTATGTGGCCGCCGCCGCAGGCTTTACCCACAGTCTGGCCATCCAGGCGGACGGCCGCGTGTGGACGTGGGGCCGCAACCAGTCCGGTCAGCTCGGCAACGGCACCACCAGCACAGTCAGCGTGAACCTGCCCACGGCCATCGAGCTCACCGCCCAGGTGGTGGCGGCCGGCAGCGAGCACAGCCTGGCGCTGCAGACCGACGGCAGCCTCTGGGCCTGGGGCGACAACTACTACGGCCAGTTGGGCGATGGCACCCGGACCGATGCCAGCACGCCGCGCCGCATCGGCACCGGCTATGCGGCCATCGCCGCCACCGGCTACAGCAGCCTGGGCCTGAAAACCGACGGCACCTTATGGATCTGGGGCTATCGGAGCACCGAAGACGGGCGCGGCGGCATCCAACCCACGCCGACCCAGATCCTCAGCGGCGTCAGCACCATGAGCGTCGGCTTCTATCACGGCCTGGCGCTGCGTTCCGGCGGGCAGCTGAATGCCTGGGGCGACAACCGCTTCGGCCAACTGGGCGATGGCAGCACCAGCACACGCTTCAACCCCATTGCCATCGGTACCGGCTGGGCGGCTCTGGCGGCGGGGTCGCTGTTCAATGTCGGTCTCCAGAACGATGGGTCGGTCTGGGCCTGGGGCGACGATTACGAGGGCCAGCTGGGCAATGGCCCGCCCGAAAGCAAGACCACCCCGACCGTGCTGGCCAGCGGCTTTCGCAGCGTCGCCATGGGGCTCGGCCACAACCTCGCTCTGAAGCCCGACGGCACGCTCTGGGCCTGGGGCCAGGGCAATGCGCCGCTGGGACTGGGTGTGGTCGGTCATCAGCGGCTACCGCGCCAGGTTGGCAGCGGGTTTGCCAGCGTGGCGGCCGGCAATGCGCACAGCCTGGCGCTCAAGACCGACGGCACGCTCTGGACCTGGGGCAGCAACGTGGAAGGTCAGCTGGGCCACAACAGCGAAGTCGAGTGGACCCCGCGCCAGCTCGGCAGCACGGTCTGGGCGGCAATCGCCGCCGGTCATTCGCACAGCCTGGGCCTGCAGCCCGACACCAGCCTGTGGGCCTGGGGCGCCAACGACGCCGGCCAGCTCGGCCTGGGCGACCGCAACCCGCGCGCCGAGCCTGTGCGCGTGGGCACGGGCTTCAGCACCGTGCTGGCCGGCACACGCTTCAGCATGGCGCTCAAGATCGATGGCACCCTCTGGGCCTGGGGAGCAAACGGGTCCGGCCAACTGGGTCTGGGCGATTTCACCGACGCCAGCAGCCCCCGACGGGTGGGCAGCGGCTACGTGAAGGTGGTAGCAGGTCAGAACCATGTCGCCGCCCTGCAGGCCGATGGATCGCTGTGGATGTGGGGCGATGGACGGTTCAACCAGCTGGGCGATGGCGAACGCCGCAACCGCGCCACGCCGGCCAAGCTCGGTGAAGACTTCGTCGATGTGTTCAGCGGCCCCACCGCCGCTCACACGCTGGCGCTGCGACGCGACGGCAGCTTGTGGATCTGGGGGCTCAACACCACCGGGCAGTTGGGCGACGGCACCATCGCCGCCAGCGCGCGGCCGCTCAGCGTCGTCAACGAGCAGGCCACCGGCCTGCTGCGCCTGGCCGCCCCGAGCGGCACTGCCGGCCCCGAACTGCTGGCCTATCTGCTGAAGCTGCAAACCCAGGGCTATGACCTCAAGGCCAGCCTGACCGACCTGCGCGCCGCCGGCCTGCTGGGCGATGTGTACTTCAGCGTGCTCGCGCCGGCCAACTCGCCGCTGACCGGCTGCACCAGCCACTGCAGCCCGGGTGTCGCGGCGCCCTCCCGCGGGCCGCAGCGTGGGCCTCTCACGGCCTTGCGCAGTACGCGCCCGCTGGCAGAAGGCGCCGCCCCTGCCACGGTGGCCGGCGTCATCTCCCGCGGCGGCTTCAAGCAGACCAGTGGCAGCAGCGGCACACAGGCCGACGTGGCCTACAACGGCGACCTGGGCCGCGCCAACGAGCTCTCGGTCCTCACCGGCCTCAGCAACCCCCTGGCGGACAGCACCGCCGTCATCTGCATGGGCGTCACCATTCCCGAGCTCTCGGCCAAAGGCCAGGTGCTGATGCGGCCCATCGCCACCGGCAGCGCCGTGCAGGGGGTGGTGCAGTGCCCGCCGGTGCAGACGGCCGCCACGCTGGCGCGCTTCCGCGCGCAGAGCAGCGGCCCCATCACCGCACGCACCATCGTGGCCGAAGTGACCCCGCTCGACGAGGAGCGCGGCCAGCTGCGCCAGGTGTTCTCCTGGGCCGTCACCCCCGACGGCCGCCAGTACATGCAGACCGCCCCGAACGTCTGGGAAGCCATGACCGAACCCATGCGCCCGGTCGCCACCGTCACCCTGCCGAGTACGGGCAGCTACCGGCTCGAAGTCACGCGCGAGCTCGACCTCAGCGGACTGGAGGGCACCTTGGTTTTCATCGGCGTAGGCAGCAGCTGGGCAGAGGTGCGCGACCTGAACAAGGCCGGGCAGCACACCACGGTGCAGTAAGCCGGCTCGGCGGACGCTACTCTCACGCCATCGCATCGGAGCGGGAGCCCGCATGAACCCATCGGACGGCAAGTGCGCAGCTTGGATGGCGTGGATGGCCCTTGTGGCGAGCGCGCTGCCTTGCACCGCGCTGGCGGCCGATGGCGCGCCGATGGTCTCGGTGCGCGGCCCGCATGCCCTGGCGTTGAGCGCCGATGGCAAGGTGCTGGCCTGGGGCTCGGACCAGAACGGCCAGCTCGGCAGCGGCACCCGGCCCTACGAGCCGCGCCCCGGCCTGGTACTGAACCTCGGGAACATCGCCGCCATCGCATCGGGCGGCTACTTCTCGCTCGCGCTGGGGCGCGACGGCAGGGTCTGGACCTGGGGCAGCAATGGCGCCGGCCAGCTCGGCGACGGCAGCCGCCCCGACCGTGCCACCCCGGGCCGCGTGCCTGGGCTGGACCAAGTGCAGGAAATCTGTGCCGGCCCTGAGTACGCCCTGGCGCGCCGGGCCGATGGCAGCGTGTGGGGCTGGGGCTCCAGCTACTACCTCACGCTGGGCGAAGGCGAGCGCCCCGAAAACGGCACCCCCGCCCCGGTGGCGGGCCTGCAAGGTGTCACCCAACTGGCCTGCGGCGACCGGCATGCGCTGGCGCTCAAAGCCGACGGCACTGTATTGGCCTGGGGGCGCAACGAGTTCGGCGCCCTGGGCCTGGGCCATGCATCCGACCGCGCCAGCCCAACCCCGGTGCCCGGTCTGACCAATGTGCGCATGCTTGCCGCAGCGCAGGAACGCAGCTACGCCGTGCGCACCGATGGCACGGTGTGGGAGTGGGGAGAGTCGAACCCCTTCGCCAGCCCGCGCCCGCCGGCGCGCCTGAGCCCGGTGCAGGTACCGGGCATCAGCGGCGCCGCCAAGGTGGCGGCCGGCTCGGTCTATGCGGTGGCGATTGGCGTGGACCCGACACGCTGGTGGCAATGGGTGCCGGGCACCAGCGCGCAACTGCAGGCCGCGGTGGGCACGCTGAGCGGCGCCGCGCGCGGCTACGGACAGGGCTTCCTACTCAAGAGCGACGGCACGGCGCTCGGCTTTGGCGCCCTCAACGGCAACGGCTTCGGCAGCCTGGGCGACGGCACCACCACCTACCGCGAGGAACCCGCCCCGGTGGTCGACATCGCGGGCCTCGTGCAGGTGGCCTCGGGCACCTGGTACGGCTTGGCACTGGGCGCCAATGGCCGCGTCTACAGCTGGGGGCTGGATGCCTCCGGGCAGCTCGGGCGCGGCCGCTTCCTGCACCGCTCCGTGCCGGCCCAGGTGGCCGGGCTGCCCGTCATCAGCCAGGTCTCGGCCGGCTGGGACCACAGCATGGCGCTGGATGCGGCCGGCCGGCTCTGGGCCTGGGGCGGCAACAGCTACGCCCAACTGGGCAATGCGAGCTGGGCTGACATCGGCCAACCCGAGCAATTGGCCGGCATCAGCGACGTACGCAGCGTGTTCGCCGGCGACTTCTACACCTTGGCACTGAAGAAGGACGGCAGCCTGTGGGGCTGGGGCAGCGGCTTGCCCTTCCCCACCACCGGCAACCTCGCGGAGCCCGCGCAATTGCTCGGCGCCGGCCAGGGCGGCCTGGCCCTGGCGGCGGGCGATGCCCATGTGCTGCTGCTGCGGGCGGACGGCACCGTGGCCGCGATGGGCGACAACGCCGCCGGCCAACTGGGCGACGGCAAGCTGGACGCACGGAGTGCCCCGGTGGCCGTTGCGGGCCTCAGCGGCGTGGTGGCGCTGGCCGCGCGCGGCCGCAGCAGCTGGGCGCTCAAGGGCGACGGCAGCGTCTGGGCCTGGGGCGACAACGAACGCGGCCAGTTGGGCGACGGCAGCCAGACCCGCCGCCTGCGGCCCACGCCGGTGCCGGGCCTGAACCAGGTGGTGGAGCTGGCCATCGGATCCCAGCATGCCGTGGCGCGTCGCGCCGATGGCGGCTTGCTCGGCTGGTTCTGGGGCTACGACCTGTTCGGGGAATTGGGTTCCTCCCAGGATCAGCTGGGCCGGACCCCGCGCCTGCTGCGCGGCGCCAGCAACGTGGCCGCCTTGACTGCAGGGGATGCCGTCAGCGCCTTCTTGCTGCAGGACGGCCTGCTGCTGATGGGCGGCTCCAACAGCCACGGCCAGCTGGGCGACGGCAGCCTGGCCAACGCCATGCGTCCCGGCTTCGTGCTGGACGAGCGCGCCACCGGCTGGCTCAACCTCAAACGCGCCAGCGGCTCGCAACCCTCCAGCGACCCCACGCTGGTGCTGCTGCGCGCCATCCGCAACGCCCAAGGCCTGAGCGCCCTGCTGACCGACCCGCGCGCCATCGGCGTGCCCGGCGAGGTCTACTTCAGCGCCCTGCTGCCCCGGGCCAGCGTGGCCGCCGCTCCCACACGGCGCGCCGCATCCGCCCGCCCGGGCCAGCCGCGCCGCCGGGCCGACGCCGCGCCCGGCATGGCCCCGGTGGTGTTCACGCGCGGCGGCATCAAGCAAAGCGGCCCCAGCACCACCGCCCAGCCCAGCCTGGCCGGCCCGCTCACGGCCGGCTCCCAGCTGCCCGTGTACGGCAGCGACGTGACCGACCCGCTGGTGGCCAGCAACGCCATCATCTGCGTGGGCGTCACCATCCCCGAGCTCTCGGCCAAGGGCCAGGTGCTGATGCGCCCCATCGCCACCGGCGACCAGCTCAGCGGCGTCACCCAATGCCCCACCGTGCAGACCGCCGCCACGCTGCAGCGCTACACCGGCACGGCCAGCGGCCCGCTCAACGCGCGCACCCTCACGGCCAGCGTCGACCCGCTCGATGAAGATCGCGGCCAGCCGCGCCATCTCTACTCCTGGGCCGTCACCCCCGATGGCCGGCAGTACATGCAGACCGCCGCCGGCTGGGTGCCGATGACCGAACCCATGCAGCCCGTGCAGAGCCTCACCGTGCCCCTGAGCGGCCGCGTGAGCCTGACCGTCACCAACGGGCTGGACCTCTCCGGCCTGGTGGGCACCCTGGTCTACATCGGCCTGGGGGCCAGCTGGGAAGAAGTGCGCGGGCTCAACAAAGCGGGGCACTACTACACGGTGGAGTAGCGCCTGCTAAGGCGCTTCTTCGAATTGCAGCTCCACCCCGTTGCCCACCGGGTCGCGCAGGAAGAGCTGGACGATGCCGGTACCCGGCACGCCCGAGCGCCGCACGGCGATGCCGCGCCCGGCCAGGCGCTGCTCGCAGGCCGCCAGCCCGCGGCAGCGAAAAGCCACATGGTCGAAGCTGCCGCTGGCATGCGGCTCACGCCGCTCGCCGGGCCGCGCCTCGCTGAGGTGCAGCACATCCTGCCCCGCGGCATAGAGCCAGAAGCCGCGGCTCGCGAAGGGCGGCCGGGGCCCCGCCTGCAGGCCGACCACCTCGACATAGAAGTCGCGCAGCTGCTCCAGCACGGACCATTCGGCGCGCAGGTTGTAGTGGGCGAAGCCGAGGTTTTCCATCGCTTTCAGTTGCCCCCGCTGCGAAAGCGCTCCAGCGCAATGCCATGCCGGTGCAGCTTGTCGTACAGCGTCTTCTTGGGCACGCCCAGGGTCTCGATGACGCGCTGCACATTGCCGCCCTGGCGTGTCAGCGCCTGTTCGATCAAAGCCTTCTCCACCAACTCCACCTGCTGCGCCAGCGAGAGTGCGCCGTTCTCGGGCGCGCCGGGTATGACGACCTCGCTGCCGCCCTCCAGCACATAGCGGTCGGCGGCGTTGCGGATCTCGCGCACATTGCCGGGCCAGTCGTGCGCCATCAGTTCGCGCAGCTTGGCCGGGTGCAGCTCGGGGCGTTCGCAGCCGTAGCGTTCGGCGGCCTGCACGCAGAAGTGCTCGAACAGCAGCGGGATGTCCTCGCGGCGCTGGCGCAGTGGCGGCAGCTCCAGCACGGCCACATTGAGGCGGTAGTACAGGTCGGCCCGGAACTTGCCCTCGTCGCTGAGCGCCAGCAGGTCGGACTTGGTGGCCGCCACCACACGCACGTCCAGCTTCACTTCCTCGTTCGAGCCCAGGCGCTCCAGCTTGCGTTCCTGCAGCACGCGCAGCAGCTTGATCTGCAGCGTGATCGGCATGGTCTCGATCTCATCCAGCAGCAGGGTGCCGCCATTGGCGTGCTCCAGCTTGCCGATGCGACGCTTGGCGGCCGAGGTGAAGGCGCCGCTCTCGTGGCCCAGCAGCTCGCTCTCGAACAGGGTCTCGGGCAGACCGCCGCAGTTGATGGCGACGAAGTGCCGATCGCGGCGCTTGCTGTGGTCGTGCAGGCAGCGCGCCACCAGCTCCTTGCCGGTGCCGGTCTCGCCCAGGATCATCACGTCCGCATTGGTATTGGCCAGGCGCAGGATGCGCGCCCTCACCTGCTCCATCGCCGGGCTGCGGCCCAGCAGCACGGCCTCGATGCCGCTCTTGGCCTGCAGCTGCTCGCGCAGGTCGTCCACCGCGGCGCGCAGCAGGCGCTTTTCGATCGCGCGCTGCACCGTGTCCACGAAGCGCTCGGGCGAGAACGGCTTCTCGATGAAGTCGTAGGCGCCGATGCGCATCGCGCGCACCGCCATCGCCACGTCGCCATGCCCCGTCACCAGCACCACCGGCAGGGTCGCGTCCAGCAGCAGCAGGCGTTCCAGCAGGGCCACGCCGTCCATGCCGGGCAGGCGCACATCGCTCACCACCACCGAGGGCTGGCCCGGCACGAAGGCGGCCAACAGGGCCTCGGCCGACTCGAAGGCGCGCACGTTCAGCCCGGCCAACTCCAGGGTCTGCACCAGGCTCTCGCGCACCTGGGGGTCGTCCTCCACATAGAGAACCTCGAAGCCTTCAAACATGGTTCTTTTCCTCCGCCGCGGCGGGCGCGGCTTCCAAATCAAAACGGAACTCGGTGCCTTCGGGGCTGGAGCTGGCCTGCAGATTGCCGCCGAACTCGCGCACGATCTGCGCCGAGATCACCAGGCCCAGGCCCAGGCCCTGCCCGGCCGGCTTGGTGGTGAAGAAGGGCTCGAACAGGCGCTCCTGCGCCTCGGGGCTCAGGCCCGGGCCGGTGTCGCGCACGGCCACGTGGATGCGCGTGTCCTCGGCCCAGGCCCGCACCTGCAGGCGGCGCTCGGCGCGGTTCTGCAGGGCGTCCATGGCGTCGATGGCATTGCCCATCAGGTTGACCAGCACCTGCTCCAGCCGCGTGCCGTCGCAGCGCACGTTCAGGCGCTCGGAGATCTGCAGCTGCAGCTCTACGCCGGCCTCGCGGATGCGGTGCTCCAGCAGCAGCTGGGCATTGCCTACCGCATGGGCCAGGCGCACCACCTCGCCCTGGCCGCTGGCGCGGCGCGCAAAGCTCTTGAGCTGGCTGGTGATGCGCGCCATGCGCTCCACCGCGCCTTCGATGTTGCCGAGGTTGCGGCGCGCGTCGTCCAGGCGGCCGGCGTCCATCAGGCGCACGGTGTTGCCCGAAAGCGCGCGCAAGGCGGTGAGCGGCTGGTTCACCTCGTGGGCGATGCCGGCCGAGAGCTGGCCCAGCACGGCCATCTTGCCGGCCTGCACCAGTTCGTCCTCGGCGCGCACGCGCTGCTCGAACTCGCGCTTGAGCTCGGCATTGGCGGCGCGCAGCTCGGCGGTGCGGTCCCACACCTGCTGCTCCAGCTCGTCGCGGGCGCGCTGCAGCTCGTTGCGGGCGCGCAGCAGCTGGGCCACCGCCCGGCGCCGGTACAGATAGTAGGTGGCCAGCAGGCCGATCAGCCCCCCCAGGGCCGCTCCGCCCCAGGCCGCGCGGCCGGCCTCGCGCTGCACCTCGGAAGGGTCGGAGAGCGTCATCAGGCGCAGGCCCAGGGCCATCACCGGGCGGTCCTGCGCCAGCCAGTGCTGGCCGGGGCGCTCGTCCTCGGGCGGCTGCAGGCGCAGCAGCTGGCCGCCGCGCACCGCGCCCTCGCGCTCGGCCCAGCGCAGGGTCTGCAGCGCCTTGGCGGGGTAATGCAGGGTGTCCTCGGGCGCCAGGCGCGGCCAGCTGGCACGGTCCAGCCCCTGCACCAGGCGCAGGTACTTCCACTGCGGCACCGAGCTCATGATGAGTACGTCGTTGGCATCCAGCACCAGCAGCTTTTCGCTGCGCGAGCGCACGCCCAGGTCCACCCAGGTGGCCTCCAGCGGCGCCAGATTGATGCGCACCACCACCTGGCCCAGGGTCTTGCCGCCGCGCTGCACGGTGCTGGCGTGGAAGAAGTCGGTGGTGCCGCTGCCATCGCCGGCGGCAAAGAAGCCGGGGCGGCCGGCGCGCAGGGCGGCGGCAATGCGCTCCAGGCGCTCGCGCTCCAGCACCTCCAGCGGCAGCGCGGCACTGCCCAGGCGCCAGTGGCCGTCGGCATCCACCAGATAGATCAGCAGCGAGCCGGCACGCGCATTGATCTGCGCCAGCCGGCGCTGCGCGCGCTGCAGCAGCTCCGGGTGGTCGCTCTGGAAGGCGGCCATCACCTCGTCGTTCAGGCTCACCAGCGCGGGCAGCTGCGCCAGCCGGCCCAGCTCGCCCTCCAGCGTGCCGGCGTACAGCTCCAGGCGCTCCACGGCCAGCTCGGCCAGGCGCTCCAGGCCGGCGCGCTCGCTCAGGCGGTAGCTCAGGGAAAACCCGAGCGCCGCCAGTGCCAGCGTGGCCGCGGTGGCCAGTGCCACCACGTTGGCCAGCAGCAGACGGGAAAAGGGACGCAGGGTGCCGTGGCTCATCTAGGGTTATTACGCAGGCGGTGGCTCACACGGTCCGGAGGGGTCGAGTGTGGCTTCCCGCACCGCTGGCGGCAACGCCGCGACGCGCCTCCCATGGAGAGAAGGGCTGTGAGCGGAGGTTTCGGGTTGGCACGCAATCTGCAATGCAGAAGCACATCACATGCCCGGTGGCGGGTGGAAGCCTTGAAACCATGGAAGTCTTTATCCAACAACTGATCAATGGCCTGGTGCTGGGGAGCATGTACGCGCTCGTCGCCCTGGGCTACACGATGGTCTACGGCATCATCAACCTCATCAATTTCGCCCACGGCGAGATCCTGATGATTGGTGCGCTGACGAGCTGGACCGTCATCGGCGCGCTAGCCGGCTCGGGCCTGCCCGGCTGGGCCCTGATGATCGTGGCCCTGTGCTGCGCCATCGTGGTCTGCTGCGCTGTCAACTTCACGATCGAGAAGATCGCCTACCGGCCGTTGCGTAGCGCGCCGCGCCTGGCGCCCCTGATCACCGCCATGGGCATGAGCCTGCTGCTGCAAACGCTGGCCATGGTGATCTGGAAGCCGAACCCCAAGCCCTTCCCGCTGCTGCTGCCCACCGAGCCCTTCAATCTGGGCGGCCCGGTGATCTCGGTGACCCAGGTGCTGATCCTGGCCACCACCGGCATCCTGCTGGCCGCCCTGATGTGGCTGGTGAACAAGACCAAGCTCGGCCGCGCCATGCGCGCCACGGCCGAGAACCCCAAGGTCGCCTCGCTGATGGGCGTCAAGCCCGACTTCGTGATCTCGGCCACCTTCGTCATCGGTGCGGCGCTGGCCGCCGTGGCCGGCCTGATGTGGGCCGCCAACTACGGCACCGCGCAGCACACCATGGGCTTCATGCCCGGCCTGAAGGCCTTCACGGCCGCGGTGCTGGGTGGCATCGGCAATCTGGCCGGGGCGATGGTGGGCGGCATCCTGCTCGGCCTCATTGAAGCCATCGGCGCGGGCTACCTGGGTGAACTGACCGGCGGCGTGCTGGGCAGCCACTACGCCGACATCTTTGCCTTCGTGGCGCTGATCCTCGTCCTCACGCTGCGCCCCTCCGGCCTGCTGGGCGAACGTGTCGCCGACCGTGCTTGAGGTCTCCAACATGAACAAGAAACTTGCCGTCTTTCTCTCTAGCGCCGTCGCGCTGCTGGTGCTGCCGCTGATCGCGCAGCAATTCGGTTCCGGCCCGGTGCGCATCCTCGACACCGCCCTGCTCTACGTGATGCTGGCCCTGGGCCTGAACATCGTGGTGGGCTATGCCGGCCTGCTGGACCTGGGCTATGTGGCCTTCTACGCGGTGGGCGCCTACATGTTCGCCCTGCTCTCCAGCCCGCATCTGGCCGAGAACTTCCCCGCCATCGCGGCGATGTTCCCGAACGGCCTGCACATGCCGCTCTATGTGGTGATCCCGCTCGGCGCCGGCCTGGCCGCGCTGGCCGGGGTGGTGCTGGGCGCGCCCACGCTGAAGCTGCGCGGTGACTACCTGGCCATCGTGACCCTGGGCTTCGGCGAAATCATCCGCGTCTTCATGAACAACCTGGAGCACCCGGTCAACCTGACCAACGGGCCCCGGGGCATCGGCCAGATCGACTCGATCTCGGTGTTCGGCGTCGCGCTCTCGCAGAAGACCTCGCTGTTCGGCATCGAGCTGCCCGGCGTGACCCTGCACTACTACCTGTTCCTGGCGCTCGTCGTGGCTTCGGTGCTGATCTGCTGGCGCCTGGAGAACTCGCGCATCGGCCGCGCCTGGATGGCCATCCGCGAAGACGAGATCGCCGCCAAGGCCATGGGCATCAACACCCGCAACCTCAAGCTCTTGGCCTTCGGCATGGGAGCCACCTTCGGCGGCGTGGCCGGCGCCATGTTTGCGGGCTTCCAGGGCTTCGTGAGCCCCGAGTCCTTCAGCCTGCAGGAGTCGGTGCTGATCGTCGCCATGGTGGTGCTGGGTGGCATGGGCCATCTGCCCGGCGTGGTGCTGGGCGCCCTGCTGCTGGCCGCCCTGCCCGAGGTGCTGCGCTATGTGGCCGGTGACATCCAGACCCTGACGGACGGCCGCATCGACGCCGCCATCCTGCGCCAGGCCCTGGTGGCCCTGGCCATGATCGTCATCATGCTGATGCGCCCGCGCGGCCTGTGGCCCGCACCCGAGCATGGCAAGCCGGCGCCCAAGAGCGCCGAGCCGGGCAAGGCCACCGAGGCCAACGCCGCCATCGCCACCGCCACCCGCTAAGGACTCTCCATGAACAGCAACACCATCCTCAAGGTGCAGGGTGCGAGCAAGCGCTTCGGCGGCGTGCAGGCCCTGTCGGACGTCGGCATCACCATCGAGAAAGGCCAGGTGGTCGGCCTGATCGGCCCCAACGGCGCCGGCAAGACCACCTTCTTCAACGTCATCACCGGCCTCTACGTGCCCGACACCGGCAGCTTCGAGCTCGGCGGCACGGCCTACAAGCCGGCCGCGGTGCATCTGGTGGCCAAGGCCGGCATCGCCCGCACCTTCCAGAACATCCGCCTCTTCCCCGAGATGACGGCGGTCGAGAACGTCATGGTGGGCCGCCATGTGCGCACGCACAGCGGCCTGCTCGGCGCCGTGTTCCGCACGCCCGCCTTCAAGGCCGAGGAGAAGGCCATCGAGGCGCGTGCCCGCGAGCTGCTGGATTACGTGGGCATCGGCCGCCATGCCGACTTCCGCGCCCGCACGCTGAGCTATGGCGACCAGCGCCGTCTGGAAATCGCCCGCGCCCTGGCCACCGACCCCAAGCTCATTGCCCTGGACGAGCCGGCCGCCGGCATGAACCAGACCGAGAAGGTGGTGCTGCGCGAGCTGATCGACCGCATCCGCAAGGACGGCCGCACCATCCTCTTGATCGAGCACGACGTGAAGCTGGTGATGGGCCTGTGCGACCGCGTCACCGTGCTGGATTACGGCAAGCCGATCGCGGAGGGCACGCCCGCCGAAGTCCAACGCAATCCCAAAGTCATCGAGGCCTATCTGGGCGCGGGGCATTGACCCACCCCCGAAGCGGCTTCGCCGCCTCCCCCTCAAGGGGGCGCCGCCAGTGGCCCGGCAAAGCCGGTTCCACGGCGGCCACTTGATGGTTTGTGCTTTGCCCAGCATGGCGCAGCAGCAAAAGGAATCCTGATGAGTAACACCCTCCTCCAAGTCGAAAAGCTCAAGGTCGCCTACGGCGGCATCCAGGCCGTCAAGGGCGTGAGCTTTGAAGTGCGCGAAGGCGAGCTGGTCTCGCTGATCGGGGCCAACGGCGCCGGCAAGACGACGACACTCAAGGCCGTCACCGGCCTGCAGTCGATCGCCGATGGCGACGTCAAGTACCTGGGCCGCAGCATCCGTGGCCAGGGCCCCTGGGAACTGGCCAAGCAGGGCCTGGTGATGGTGCCCGAGGGCCGCGGCACCTTCACGCGCATGACCATCGTCGAGAACCTGCAGATGGGCGCCTACACCCGCAATGACAAGGACGGCATTGCCGCCGACATGGAGCGCGTGTTCGCCTTCTTCCCGCGCCTGCTGGAGCGGCGCGACCAGCTGGCCGGCACCATGTCCGGCGGCGAGCAGCAGATGCTGGCCATGGGCCGCGCGCTGATGGCCCGCCCCAAGGTGCTGCTGCTGGACGAGCCCTCGATGGGCCTCTCGCCCATCATGGTGGACAAGATCTTCGAGGTCGTGAACGAGATTCACAGCCAAGGTGTAACTGTTTTGCTCGTGGAGCAGAACGCCAGTCGCGCCTTGCAACTGGCCAACCGCGGCTACGTGATGGAATCCGGCCTCGTCAGCATGACCGGCTCCGGCCAGGACCTGCTGACCGACCCCAAGGTCCGCGCCGCCTATCTGGGCGAGTAAGACCCCAGACCCCGCGAACCCCAAGAGCCCATCCAACCGAGGACACGCCATGCCGCAAACGACCCCCACCCAAACCTCCAACACGCGCCGCAACCTGGTGGTGGGCGCCGGCCTGCTCGGCCTGGCCGGCGTGGGGGCGTATTTCCTGATGCCCAGTTCGGCCAAGAGCATCCGCATCGGCGTGGGCCAGCCGCTCAGCGGCCCGCTGGCCGCCCTGGGCAAGGACATGCTGCAGGGCGCGCAGCTGGCGGCCGAGCAGATCAACAAGGCCGGTGGCGTGAAGGTGGGCGACAAGCGCATCCCGATCGAGATCTTCAGCGCCGACGACAAGGCCGATGCCAAGGCCGGTGAGGCCGCCGCGCAGCAGCTCGTCAGCCGGCAGGTGCTGGCCGCCATCGCCCACCTGAACTCGGGCGTGAGCATTGCCGCTGCGCCCATCTACGCCAAGGCCGGCGTGGTGCAGCTGGCCATCTCCACCAAGCCGCAGTACACCCAGCTGGGCCTGCCCACCACGCTGCGCCTGGTGGCCAACGACGACATGCAGGCCCTGGCACTGGCCCAGTTCGCGCGCGAAAAGCTCGGCGCCAAGCGCATCGTCACCCTGCACGACGGCACGCCCTACGGCAAGGGCCTGATCGACGCAGTGGCCAACTCGCTGATCCGCTCCGGCACCGGCGCCATCGCCCAGCAGGTGGTGGACGACAAGACCACCGACTTCAAGGCCGCCGTGGCGGCCTTCGTGCAGGCCAAGCCCGACCTGCTGATCACCACGGTGGCCGACTTCCAGGTCGAGGCCCTGATCCAGCAGCTCAGCGCCGCCGGCCTGCCCGACCTGCCCGTGCTGGGCAGCGACACCATCAAGACCCCGCGCCTGCAAAGCGCCGAGCTCGGCAACCGCGCGCTCTACGCCAGCACGCCCATCGTGGCGGCCCAGGAGTTCCTGGGCGGCAAGGAGTTCCTGGCCGCCTACCGTGAGCGCTTTGGTGGCGAGCCCTACTACGCCGCCCACTACGCCTTCGACGCCGTGCACCTGGTGGCCGACGCCCTCAGCCGCAACGGCAACCTCGACCGCACCAAGCTGCTGGAGCGCCTCAAGACCTTCGAAGGCAATGCGCCCGTCACCAGCATGATGCGCATGAACGAGGACGGCGAGCAGCGCAGCGGGGCGGTGGGCATCTATCAGATGCGCAAGGGTCAGTGGGAGCTCACCGTCCGCTCCGGCCGCTGGTAAAAAAGGCCGGCATCCGCCTACTGCGCGGGCGCATGTCGGGCCTGCGGTGCTCGCCGTACGGGAGTACGGCTCTGCGCCTCAGACCCACCCTGCACCCGCTCGCTACGGCGGCTGCCAGCCTTTTTACGATTGGCTGAGGGCTTGGGCGGCGCCGTCGAGCGCCGCCAGCGTGTCGGTGATCAGGGGCGTGGGAATCGCCGCCAGGTAGTCGCGGTAGCGGCCCTTGGCCTCGAAGCGCTCGCGGAACTGCGAACGCTCGAAGCGGGCGCCCAGGCGGGGCACGATGCCGCCGCCGATGAAGAGGCCGCCGCGCGCGCCAAAGGTCAAGGCCACGGAGCCGGCAAAGCTGCCCAGCATGGCGCAGAAGGTCTCGATGCTGCGCGCCGCCACGGCGTCGTCGTCGGCCAGGGCGCGCTCCAGGATCCAGGGGGCGTCGACATCGGCCACGGCGCGCTGGCCTTGCACCTCGGCCACGCATTGGTACAGCAGCGGCAGGCCGATGCCGGAGAGAAAACGCTCGGCCGAGACATGGGCGTGCGTGCGGCGTGCCACGCGCAGCAGGTCGGCCTCGAAGTCATCGGCCGCGGCCAGGGTGGCGTGGCCGCCCTCGCCCGCCAGCGCCAGCCAGCCCTTGCCGGCTGCCGCGTTGGGCAGCAAGCCGCCCACGCCCAGGCCGGTGCCTGGGCCCACCACCGCCACCGGCAAGTCCCAGCGCGGCGCGCCGCCACCCAGCGGTTGCCACTGGCCGGCACGCAGGCGCGGCAGCGAAAGGGCCAGGGCTTCGAAATCATTCAGCACGCACAGGCGCTCCAGTCCCAGCGCGGCGCTCAGCTCAGCCTGCGAAAAGCTCCAGGCGCTGTTGGTGAAACGCACCTGGTCGCCCGTCACCGGCGTGGCCAGGGCCAGGGCCGCGCTGCGCGGCTGGCTAGCCGCCCCGGCCGGCAGGGTGCCCAGGCTCAGGCCGGCCAGGTAGGCGCGCGCCGCGTCCAGCAGGCTGGGGTACTCGGCCACCGCCAGGGTGCGGATGTGCTGCGGCGCCTGATCGGCCGCGGCCACCCAGGCAAAACGCGCGTTGCTGCCTCCCACATCGGCCAGCAGCCAGGGGAAGGGGGCGGTCAGGGAGGCCGGGATTGAAGACATGGATTGGCTTGGAAGGGCCGCTACAAAGCCAGCACGGTAGCAAAACTACATTCCCTCGGCAATGCGCAGCGACCCTCAAGAAAGAAAAACCTTGTGAATCAAGGCATCAGGCACCAAATCGGTGCGTCACCCTGGCGCCAATGTATGTAGTTTGCCTACAGTCGCCCCGGTCAAACCCTTCCGACGGGGGAGCGCCGGGGCTTTCATAATCGGCCGGTTTTGCGTCCGTCGTTCCCTGGATTCCTTCGCGCATGAGCTTCGACAGTCCCCGTCTGCTGGCCGACATCGGCGGCACCTTCGCCCGCTTTGCGCTGGAAACCGAAGCTGGCCATTTCGAGCAGATGGTTTCGCTGCGCTGCGCGGACCATCCCGACTTCCACGCCGCCGTGCGCAGCTACCTGGATGGCCTGCCACCCGGCACCGGCGAGATCGCCCACGCGGCCGTCGCCATCGCCAACCCGGTGGAAGGCGACCGGGTGCGCATGACGAACTACCACTGGCAGTTCTCCATCGAGGAGATGCGCCAGCGCCTGGGTTTCGACACCCTGGTGGTGGTGAACGACTTCACCGCCCTGGCCATGGCCCTGCCGCGCCTGCGCCGCGAGGACAAGCACCAGATCGGCGGCGGCCAGGCCGTGCCCAACAGCGTGGTCGGCCTGCTGGGTTCGGGCACCGGCCTCGGTGTTTCCGGCCTGATCCCCAGCGGCGACGGCTGGATTGCCCTGGGCACGGAGGGCGGCCACACCAGCTTCTCGCCGCGCGACGAGCGCGAGATCGCCATCCTGCGCCACGCCTGGCGCGAGCACGCGCATGTCTCATTCGAGCGCCTGTGCTCGGGCACCGGCATGGCCCTGATCTACCGCGCGCTGGCCGAGCTGCACGGCCAGGCAGCGCCGCCGCGCCAGGCGCCCGAGATCACCCAGGCTGCCCTGGAAGAGAACGACCCGCTGTGCCTGGAAACGCTGGAGGTCTTCTGCGCGCTGCTGGGCACCGCGGCCGGCAACCTGGCGGTGACGCTCGGCGCCACCGGCGGCATCTTCGTGGGCGGCGGCATCGTGCCGCGGCTGGGCAGCTACTTCGAGCGCTCGCCCTTCCGCCGCCGCTTCGAGGAACGCGGCCGCTTCAGCGAGTACGTGGCCGCCATCCCCACCTATGTGATCACCGCCGAGGAAGCCACCTTCAAGGGCGCCTCGGCCATCCTGGAAGCGCAGCTCAAAAAGCTGCACGGCAGCGCCGACACCATCCTGGCCCAGGTGCGCCGCGCCAAGCCCCAGCTCACCCCGGCCGAGCAGCGCGTGGCCGAGCAGGTGCTGGCGCGCCCGCGCGCCCTGCTCTCCGACCCGATCGCCGAGATCGCCAAGGCCGCCGGCGTCAGCCAGCCCACCGTCATCCGCTTCTGCCGCAGCCTGGGCTGCGAGGGCCTTTCAGACTTCAAGCTGCGCCTGGCCTCCAGCCTCACCGGCACCGTGCCCGTCACCCATACCCAGGTGACGGAGGACGACAGCATGGTCGAGCTCGGCTCCAAGGTGCTGGGCAACACCGCCAGCGCCATCCTGCAGGTGCGCAGCCAGATCAACCGCGAAACCATCGACCGCGCCACCGACCTGCTGGTGCAGGCCAAGCGCATCGAATGCTTCGCCAGCGGTCACTACAGCGTCGTGGCGGCGGACGCCCAGTTCAAGTTCCTGCGCTTCGGCGTGCCCGCCAGTAGCCACACCGAACCGCGCCTGCAGCACCTGGCCGCGCGCGTGCTGGGCCCGGGCGATGTGGCCCTGCTCATCAGCGCCGCCGGCCGCCTGCCCGAGCTGCTGGACGTGGCCGAGCAGGCGCGCCTGCGCGGGGCCAAGGTCATCGCCATCACCGCCAACCAGAGCCCGCTGGCCCGCAAGGCCGATGTGGCCCTGCTGGTGGACCACGCCGAAGACCCCAGCACCCAGCTGCCGATGGTGGGCCGCATCCTGCACCTGCTGGTCATCGACATCCTGGCCGTGGGCCTGGCCATGCGCCGCGGCGGCGCCCCGGAAGCCCTGGCCACGCTGGACGAACCCGCCGCCCCGCCCACCCGCGCCGCGCGCGCCACCGCCCCCGGCGTGAGCCTGGCCACGCCCCTGGCCTCGCTCACCACGCACAGCCGCGGCAGCTGATGGCCTCGCTGCTGCGGCGCACGCTGCTGCTGAGCCCGCTTGCCGCGGCACTCGGCACGGCCGCCGCCGAACCCCGCCTGCTGCGCGTCTGCGCCAACGCCGCCCTGGGCCCGCCCGAGGGCGATGCCACGCCCTACTTGATGATGCGGCGCGTGCAGGAACTGCTGCCGCAGCTGCGCTTCCAGTTCAGCCCCCTGCCCTGGGCACGGTGCCTGCAGGAAGCCGGCCAGGGCCGCTTCGACGCCGTGCTCTCCGCCAGCCACACGCATGAGCGTGCGCTGCACCTGCGCTACCCGCTCAGCCCCCAGGGCGAGCCCGACGAGCACAAGCGCCTGTTCCAGATCGGCTACGCCCTGCTGCGCCGCAAGGGCACGGCCGTGCAGTGGGACGGCCAGACCTTCAGCGGCACCGGCCCGCGCGCGGGTGAAAGCCTGGGCGCCGAGCGCGGCTATTCGGTGGTGCAGTTCGCGCGCGAACGCGGCGCCCATGTGGAGGAGCGCAACAACATCACCGCCCTGCTCGACAGCTTGCGTCTGCAGCGCGTGCAGGGCGCGCTGCTGAACCAGGAACACGCGGCCCAGCTGCTGTCAGAAGCGCAGTGGGCGCGCAACTTCGAACTCGGCGGCCCCGCCCTGGCCACCCGGCCCTACTTCCTGCCCTTCAACGCCACGCTGGCCGAACGCGAACCGGCGCTGGCGCAAACGGTGTGGGACGCGATCGAGAAGGTGCGCCGCAGCCCCGCCTTCGCGCAGGAGTTTTCGCTGGGCCTCAGCTCGGGTCAGCGGCGCGATCTAAAACCCTGATCAAGGGCTCCAGCGCGTCGGGCTCCAGCCGCTGCGCCGCCAGCGGCAGCAGCGCCTGCATCAGGCTGCGGTACAGCTCGGCATCTCGCCCCTGCAAGGCCTGCAGATGCGCCGCCAGCACCGCCGCATCGCCCCGCGCCAGCGGGCCCGAAAGCGCCCCCGCCAGCCCGCGCGCGCGCGCCGCGCGCAGCGTGCCCTCGGCCAGCGGCGCCAGCGCCTCCCAGGCCTGTTCGGTGCTGCAACTCAGGGCTTGCGCGGCCTGGCGCGCCGCCAGGTCCAGCGGCGCCAGCAGGGCCGAGGCCGCGGCATTGGCTGCCGCGTGGTAGCGAGCTCGCTGGCCGGCCTGCAGGTGCAGCGGCGTGGCGCCGAGCGCCAGTGCCAGGGCATCCAGTTCGGTGCGCCAAGGGCTCTCGGCCTCGATGCCGATGCGAATGCCCTCAAACGCGCGCAGCGCCTCAGCGCTACTCGGCAGCGGGTCGGCCATCAGCTGCAGCGGGTGGAAGCCCGCCACTGCCGCGCCAGCAAGCCGGGCCGCATCCAGCGCATTCAATTCGGTGGCACCGCTGCAATGCAGCACCAGCTGGCTAGCGCGCCACGGCAGCTGCGCGCACAGGGGCTCGATGGCGGCATCGCGCACGCACAGAAACACCCAATCGGCCGCCGCCGCGGCCGCGGCCGGACTCAGCACGGGCAGTCCCAGCGCAGCGGCCAGGGGCCGCGCCTTGTCGGCATCCCGGGCCCCCAGCACCTGCACCGGCTGGCCCACGGCCGCCAGCGCCAGGCCCAGATGCGCCGCCGTTCGGCCGGCACCTAGAAGGGCAATGCGCGTACCCACGTTCAACGCTCCGAGATCACGTGGCACCGTGGATCCGGCTCTGCCGGTCCACTGGTGCCGCCCCCTGGGGGGAGGCGGCTGGAGGCCGCTTCGGGGGGGTCAAAAGGCAGCGATGCCCGTTTGCGCGCGGCCGAGGATCAGGGCATGGATGTCATGTGTGCCTTCGTAGGTGTTCACCACCTCCAGGTTCACCAGATGGCGGGCAATGCCGAACTCATCGCTGATGCCATTGCCGCCCAGCATGTCGCGCGCCATGCGGGCGATGTCCAGGGCCTTGCCGCAGCTGTTGCGCTTCATGATGGAGGTGATCTCCACGGCAGCCGTGCCCTCGTCCTTCATTCGCCCTAAGCGCAGGCAGCCTTGCAGGCCGAGGGTGATCTCGGTCTGCATGTCGGCCAGCTTCTTTTGCACCAGCTGGTTGGCGGCCAGCGGCTTGCCGAACTGCTTGCGGTCCAGGGTGTACTGGCGCGCGGTGTGCCAGCAGGCCTCGGCCGCACCCAGCGCGCCCCAGGCAATGCCGTAGCGGGCGCTGTTCAGGCAGGTGAAGGGGCCCTTGAGGCCGCGCACCTCGGGGAAGGCGTTTTCTTCGGGGCAGAACACGGCGTCCATGACGATCTCGCCGGTGATGCTGGCGCGCAGGCCCACCTTGCCGTGGATGGCCGGGGCGCTCAGGCCCTTCCAGCCCTTTTCCAGCACAAAGCCGCGAATCTGGCCGCCGTCGTCCTTGGCCCAGACCACGAACACATCGGCGATCGGGCTGTTGGTGATCCACATCTTCGAGCCCGTCAGCTCGTAGCCGCCGTCCACCTTGCGGGCGCGGGTCACCATCGAGCCCGGGTCCGAGCCATGGTTCGGTTCGGTCAGGCCAAAGCAGCCGATCCACTCGCCGGTGGCGAGCTTGGGCAGGTACTTGCGCTTCGTGGCTTCGTTACCGAATTCGTTGATCGGCACCATCACCAGCGAGGACTGCACGCTCATCATCGAGCGGTAGCCGGAGTCAATGCGCTCCACCTCGCGCGCCACCAGCCCGTAGCACACGTAGTTCAGGCCGGCGCCGCCGTACTCGGTGGGGATGGTGGGGCCCAGCAGGCCCAGCTCGCCCATCTCGCGAAAGATCGCGGCATCGGTCTTCTCGTGGCGGAAGGCCTCCAGCACGCGCGGCGCCAGGCGTTCCTGGCAGTAGGCGGCGGCCGCGTCGCGCACCATGCGCTCGTCGTCGGTGAGCTGGCTGTTCAGCAGCAGCGGGTCGTCCCAGTGAAAGCTTGCCTTGGTGGCCATGGTGGGTTCCTTGAATGGGGTGGCGCCTAGCGCGGGTGCAGGCGCAAAGGCCGCCAGTATTGCCGCCCGCCACGATTCGTGTCCAATTCAGAAAACCACTGCACCGATAGGCTGCGCAAATGAACACCCCCACCCGCGCGCTGGAGTTCCGCCACCTGCGCTGCTTCGCCGCCCTGGCCGAGGAACTGCACTTCGGCCGCGCCGCGCAGCGCCTGGCCATCTCGCAGCCGCCGCTCTCGGTTGCCATCCAGCAGCTCGAAGCCCTGGTGGGCGCGCGCCTCTTTGAGCGCGACAGCAAAGGCGTGCGCCTGACGCCCGCCGGCAGCGCCTTCCGCGCAAGCGCCACCGCCCTGCTGGAGCGCGCCGAAGCCGCCTGCGCCCTGGCCAGAGAGGTGCAAGCAGGTGAGCGCGGCCGCCTGCGCCTGGGTTTTGTGGGCTCCACCCTGCAGCACGGACTGGCGGACTGGCTGCAGGCCTTCGCCAAGGCCCACCCGCGCGTGGAGGTGGTGGTGGTGGAGCTGAATTCGCAAGACCAGATCGAGGCCCTGCTGAAGGAGGAGCTGGACCTCGGCCTGGTGCACACCGACCGCCTGCCCCCCGCGCTGGCCTGCCAGCCGCTCTACCGCGAACCCTTCATGGCCTGCCTGCCCGCGAGCCACCCGGCGGCCCGCCGCCGCCAGGTGGCGCTGGAGAGCCTGGCCGACCAGCCCTTCATCCTCTTTTCCCGCAAGGGCTCACCGGACTACCACGCCCGCATCGTCGATATCTGCCGCCAGCACGGCTTCTACCCGCGCCTGCAGCACGAGGGGCGGCATTGGCTGTCCGTCGTGTCGCTGGTCGCCCAGGGCCTGGGCGTGTCCATCGTGCCGGCGGCCTTTGCACGGGCGGGCATTCAGGGGGCGGTGTTCAAGCCGCTGGCGGAGGAGTTGGAGCCTTCGGCGGTGTTTGCGGCGTGGCGGCGGGAGGGGGATGGGGCGTTGAGGGAGCGGTTTTTGGCGGTGCGGGCAGAAATCGAGCGCTGAGCCCGCTTCGAATGTGAATTGGCAAGACATTCACAGATCCGGGCCCTTAAAACTAAAGGCCTGGCCCAATACTGTTCGGTTAGGTGATTTTCGCCCACAATGAGCGCCACCTACTCTGTGGAGCTCGGCATGGCGCGAACCAAGGCGGTACTGGGTGCGGGA
>NZ_JAYRMO010000042.1:0-44080 GCF_041912635.1 Inhella sp. | reverse complement strand
TTGTTAAAGAACTTGCGCAAAACGATCAATCGCTTGATCTTTCTTGCGTCGCCACTGACTTGTCAGCAGCGCAGAAGCGAGATTGTTGCAGCGTTTCGTTCCGCTTGTCAACACTTTGCGAAGAAATTCTTGAAAACCTCTTCAAACTCAGCGCCAACTTCTCGCAAAGATCGTTTTACTGATCTTTTGTTCTCGACCGCGATATAAATCAGCAGCCGAGCCAGATATTGTTGCAAAACTTCAAACCGCCTGTCAACACCTGGATCGAAAATTTCTTCGCAACCCAAACTCAACATCCTTCACTAACCGAACCGCACCAGGGGTTGCCCTACGGCGTTTCGTTCAGCGAAGCCCGCCACTATAGCAAGGATTTTGAGAACGGCGCAAGCGCTCTTCGAGGGCTGCACCCAAAAGCCCGGCTTCAGGGTCCGTGAGGAGGTCCTGGCTCAGGGTGAGCCCCTCTCTTGCACGGGCAAGTCCAGCGTGGGGCGATTCGACAGACTCAGGCTTGCGCCGAGCACGAACGATCACGCTTCTATGTAAGCAAGCACGCCGCCTTCAGCCCGATCGCGCGTTGTCGATCAGCGCCAGGATGCGGCGATTGGCATTCAAGGGCACCAGCTCCACGCTGCGGTGATTCATGCCGAACACGCGAAAGAGCTCGTCGGCAAAGGCATGTCCGATGTCGGGCACGCCATCGAAGTCAATCTCTGCGCGCTTGAAGCGCTCCAGGCGCGCGGTGACGCGGCGCGCCTGCGCCCGGCTGTCGAGCGCCTGGCCGGGGCCGGCCAGCAGGCGCAAGCTGATGACCGTGCGGTCGAAAGCAATGCCGCTGCCGTCCAAACTCCAGGCACCCAGCACCTGATCCAAAGTGCGCGTGGTGTCGAGCGCCACCGCAAAGTAGATGCTGGTGCCTTGGCGCGGCAGCGCCTTGCCAGGACGCCAGCCGCTGCTGTCCCAGGCGCGGCGCTGGTAGGCCGTGCCGTTGGCGTGCAGATCAAATACGTCGGCCAGCTGGCTGCTGAAGAACAGGCCACGGCCGGTGTGCTCCTGCGGCGCCGTGGTCAGGCGGCCCTTGCTGAGCTCCAGCATGGCCAGGCTGGGGTCTGCGATGTCGTAGGTGCCAGCGATCTTTTGGAAGACGCCACAGCCGTCATCGCTGACCAGCAGCTGCACATGGGTGGGGGTCTGACGCAAGCTGACGGTGACCGAAGTTCCTCCGCTGTGATCAATCGCGTTGTTCAGCAACTCGGTGAAGGCGTGCTGAACCATGCGGCCGACATGCGCTGGCAGGTTGAAGTTGGGGGCGTAGTCGCGCTGCCAGGGCAAGTCTTCCTGCAGCCCGTACAGGGGATAGCTGCGTACCACCTGGCGCAGCGCGCCCGGGCTGTAGACCGGCCGGCTGAAGCCGCCCTCGCGCTGCAGCCAGCCGGCATCCACCAGGCGCTTGAGCATGGCTTGGGCAGCGCGCCGGCTCGCGCCCGTTCGTTCGACCACATGGTCTGCCAGCTGGTGCGAATGCTCGCGCGCCGCGGCGGTGATCCATTGCGTGAAGTGGTCGAAGTTCAGGCGTGTGCTCATGCCGGCAGCCTAGCCCGGCGCGGCGCCGGGCGGCAATTGGTTCTTGTGCCGGTCCAGCCAGGCCCGAAATTCACTGGCCGGCATGGCAGGAGCCAGGTGGTGCCCTTGCAGGGCGCCCACACCCAGATCGATCAGCATGCGCGCCTGCACCGGGGTCTCCACCCCTTTGGCCACAGTGTTCAGTCCGCAGGTTCCGGCCAGCTGCACCAGGGCGGCCAGCCAATCGGCCTCGCGGGTGCCCGGCCGCAGATCGGCCAGGAGCTCACGCGAGAACTTGAGCTGGCTCAGGCCAGGATGGCGCAGGCTGTGCAGCATGCTGTCGCCGGCGCCGAAGTCGTCCAGAGCCAGGCCGATTCCGGCGGCGCGCAGCGCGGGCAGCTGCATGAGCCCGCGGATCTGCGGGTCGCGCAACTGGGCTTCGCGCAGATCCAGCACCAGGCCGGAGCCCGGCACACCCAGGCGCAGCAAGCGCGCCGCCCAGTCCGTGACGCTGCAGCCCCACTCGCGCAGCTGCGTGCCGGACAGGTTCACGGCCAGGCTGAGCTCGGGTTGCAGCTCCCGCCGCCAGGCCTTGAGCTGCGCCGCCGCGTCCTGCAGCACCCAGGCGCCAATCTCGCAGATCAGACCGCTGCTCTCGGCCAGCGCGAGAAACGAGCCCGGGCCCAGCAGGCCCAGCACCGGGTGGCGCCAGCGCAGCAACACCTCGGCCTGGGTGCAGGCCCCGCCGTTGGCCGGCAGCACCGGCTGGAAATGAAGGCAGAACTCCTGGCGCTCCAGCGCTAGTCGCAGTTCGGCGCCAAGCCGGCTGCGTGCCTGGGCAGCCTCATGCACGGCCCGCCCCGCAAAGCGGTAGCCACTGCGCCCGGCATGCTTGGCGGCATAGAGGGCCTGATCGGCGCGCTTGAACAGGTGTTGGGCATCGTCCGCGTCCGCCGGAAAGAGGGCGATGCCCACGCTGACCGACACCGTATGCTGGCTTTCGGCCAGCGCGAAGGGCTGCGCAAGACTGTTCACCAGGGCATTGGCCACGCGCTCCACGCTGCTGGGCTCGCCCTGCAGATCGGCCAGCAGCACGATGAATTCGTCGCCCCCCAGGCGCGCCACCATGTCCACTTCACGGATGCAGCCGGCGATGCGCCGGGCCGCCTGGCGCAGCAGTTCGTCCCCGGCGTCATGTCCGAGACGGTCGTTCACTTCTTTGAAGCGGTCCAAGTCCAGCGCCAGCAGCGCCAGGTGGCGGCCCTCGCGCCGTGCCTTCTTCATCTCGTTGCCCAGGCGCTCGGCCAACAGGCGCCGGTTGGGCAGGTCGGTGAGGGCGTCGTAGTTGGCCTGTCGCCAGGTCAACGCCTCGACCCGCTTGCGCTCCGTGATGTCGGTGTGGGTGCCCACCATGCGCAAGGGCCGCCCCCGCTCGTCGCGCGCGATCACCATGCCGCGGGTCTGCACCCACTTCCAGCTGCCGTCCTTGCAGCGCACCCGGTGCTCGTTGCTGTAGACCGGCGTCAGCCCGTCGAAGTGGGCCTGGCGGTCGCGGCTCATCTGCTCGCGGTCGTCGGGGTGGGTGAGCGAATCGATGATGGCCGGGTTCGCCTCCAAATCGTCAGGGCTGTAACCGTAGATCTGCAGGAAGCCGGCCGAGTACAGCTCGACGCCGGCCTGGATGTACCAGTCCCACACGCCATCGCCGCTGGCCTCCAGGGCGAGCTTCCAGACTTCGTCGGCCGCGTGCAACTGATGCACGGCGGCCGCCAGCGCGGCCTGAAGCGGATCGGGCTTGCTCACGGTCACGGCGGATGGCGCGGATTTGCAGCCCGGCAAGCGTCGGCCAAGAACCTTCGTCTGGCAAGGCCGGCAACCCGAGCCTGGCCGCGCTAGCGGGAGCGCTGCACCGCCTCGGCCGGCGCCACCCGGGTCAGGTCCAGGCAGGCGCCCGAGGTCCACTGGGTCTCGCAGGCTGCCATCAGCCCCAGCAGCTCGCGCTCCTGAGCGTCCAAGTGTTCGCGCAGCGCCGCAATCTCGTCGCGACGGCGCTGCAGTTCACGCAGGATGTCTTCCTTCGGCAGCACGCCCGGCCGGGCGGCGGCGAACAGCCCACGCAGGGTTTCGAGCGAAAAGCCCAGGCGCTGCGCGAGTTGGATCATCTGCAGGCGCTTGAGCGCAGCATCGTCATAGTCGCGGTACCCATTCGCGCCGCGCCGCCCCTCGGGCAGCAGACCACTGGCCTCATAGAAGCGAATGGCCGAGGCGCGGATGCCCACGGCGGCCGCCAATTCACCGATGCGCATCGATCCCCCCCCTTGACCTTCAAGCCGGCTTTAATCCTACGCTCGCGGTTTTCCTGCCACGGCGCCTGCGGCGCCGCGGCGTAAGGTGCGCCCATGCCCGTCCTTGAAATCAATCGCCACACCCAGGATCTGAACCTGGAACCCGACATGCCCCTGCTCTGGGCGCTGCGCGACGAACTGGGCCTGACGGCCACCAAGTTCGGCTGCGGCGTCGCCGCCTGCGGCGCCTGCACCGTGCACCTGGACGGCGAAGCCGCCCGCAGCTGCATGCTGCCGCTGGGCGGCCTGCAGGGCCGGCAAGTCACCACGCTGGAAGGTTTGCGCGACGACGCGCTGATGCAGCGCCTGCAGGCCGCCTGGCTGGCCGAGCAGGTGCCGCAATGCGGCTACTGCCAGAGCGGCATGCTGATGGCAGCGCACGCCTTGCTGCGCCGGCACCCGCAGCCGAGCGAAGCGCAGATCGAAGCGGCCATGAGCAATCTCTGCCGCTGCGGCACCTACCCGCGCATCCGCCGTGCCCTGCGGCGCGCTCAGCTCCCATGAAGCGGCGCGGCTTTCTGATTGCCGGTGCGGCGGCAGCCGGTGGCGCCCTGCTCGTGGGGGTGGGCCTGCAGCCGCCCGACGCCCGCAGCCGGCTCGGGATGGGCCGCGGCGCGCCGCAGCCTCCGCAGGGCGATGGCGTGGCGCTGAACGCCTGGGTCCAGATCGGCCGCGATGGGCGGGTCAGCGTGGCCGTACCGCGAGCCGAAATGGGCCAGGGCGTGCACACCGCGCTGGCGCAATTGCTGGCCGAGGAGCTGGAAGCGGACTGGGCGCAGGTGGGCGTGCATGACGCCACCGGGGCTCCCGTCTATGCCAACGCGGCCTTGCTGCTGAATGTGCTGCCCCTGCAGCCCGATGACGACGGCGCGCTCGCCCGCTTCGCTCGGGGCGCCGCGCAGCGCCTGGGCTACAGCCTGGGCCTGCAGGTCACCGGCGGCAGCAGCAGCGTGCGCGATGCCTGGGAGCCGCTGCGCCTGGCCGGCGCCGCGGCCCGCAACCTGCTGCTGCAGGCCGCCGCGGCGCGCTGGCAGCGCCCCCTGGCCGAGTTGAAGACGGCGGGCGGCTTCGTGCTGCACGGCGAGCGCCGCCTGGGCTACGGCGAGCTCGCCGCCGAGGCGGCGCAACTCAGCCCGGCGCACGAACTGCCGCTCAAGCGCCGCGAGGACTGGAGCCTGATCGGCCGCAGCCCTCCGCGGCTCGACCTGCCCGCCAAGGTGCAGGGGCTGGCCCGCTACGGCATCGACGTGCAGTTACCCGGGCTGCGCCATGCAGCCCTGCGCCAGGCGCCGAGCTTTGGCGGCAGCGTGGTGCGTTTCGAGGTCGAAGCGATCCGGCAGCGGCGCGGCGTGTTCGACGCCTTCCTGCTGAACGAAGGCACTGCCGTCGTCGTGGCCGACAGCTGGTGGCGCGCCGAAGCCGCGCTCAAGGCCCATCCCCCACGCTTCCATGCGGGCCCGCGCGCCGGGCTGGACACGGCTGGCATGCGCCAGACCCTGCAGCGCGCGCTCGACCAGCACAGCGGCACCGGTTTTCGCAACGAAGGCGACGCGCGCGCCGTGCTGGCGCGGGCCGCAGCGGTGCTGCGCGCCGAGTACGAAGCCCCCTTCCTGGCCCATGCGGCGCTGGAACCGCTGAACTGCACGGCCCAGGTGAAGGACGGCCAGGTGCATGTCTGGTGCCCGACGCAGGTCGCCTCGCTAGCGCGCTGGAAGGCGGCGCAGGTGGCCGGCGTGGCACAGGAGCGGGTGACGGTGGAGACGACCTACCTCGGTGGCGGCTTCGGCCGGCGCCTGGAAACCGACGCCATCGAACAGGCGGTCGCCATTGCGCTGCGCTGCGGCGGCGCGCCGGTCAAGCTGCTGTGGAACCGTGAGGAGGACTTCACCCACGATGTCTACCGCCCCATGGCGATGGCGCGCTTCGAGGCCGCGCTGGGCTCCGACGGCCTGCCGCTGGCCTGGCTGAACCAGGTCGCCGGGCCCTCGGTTGGGACCGACACGGTGGCGCGCCTGCTGCCCGGCTTGGCGGCCGATCTCCCCGACAAGAACCACATCGAGGGGGCGTTCGAGCTGCCCTACGCCATTCCCCATCTGCGCGTGCGCCAGTTGCGCGTGCCCCTGGGCGTGCCGGTGGGCAGCTGGCGCAGCGTGGGCCACAGCCTGAACGCCTTCTTCACCGAGTGCTTTCTGGATGAACTGGCCCAGGCCGCCGGGCAGGACCCCTTGCGCTACCGCGAGGCATTGCTGGCGCGGCACCCGCGCCAGCTCGCCGTGCTGCGCCTGGCAACCACCCAGGCGGGCTGGGGCAGCGCGCTGCCCGCCGGCCGGGCGCGCGGCATCGCCCTGCACGAGAGCTTCGGCTCGATCTGTGCCCAGGTGGCCGAGGTCTCGATCGAGGCCGGGCGCCCGCGCGTGCACCGCGTGGTCTGCGCACTCGACGCTGGCACCCTCGTGCACCCGGACACGGTGCGGGCGCAGATGGAAGGCTCGATCCTGTTCGGCCTGACGGCGGCACTGCATGGCGAGATCACGATTGCGAACGGCGCCGTGCAGCAGCGCAACTTCCCCGACCAGCCCTTGCTGAGCCTGGCCGAGACGCCGCAGATCGACGTGCACCTGGTGCCCAGCACGGCGCCGCCCGGCGGCGTGGGCGAACCCGGCACCCCGCCGATTGCCCCGGCCGTCTGCAACGCCCTGGCCACGCTCACCGGCCGCAGGATCCGCCAGCTGCCGATCCGGCTCTGATCGGCTTTGAAATCGATACTGCAGGGATGCAAGCCCATGAATCCCTGCAAGTCCAAACCGATGCGCGCGGCGTCGCCACGCTGACGATGCACCGGCCCGAGCGCTTCAATGCCTTTGACGAAGCGCTGATCTCCGCCCTGCACCAGGCCGTGCAGGCCTGCGCCGCCGCCCCCGCCGTGCGCGTGCTGGTGCTTGCCGGCGCCGGCAAGCACTTCAGCGCCGGTGCGGACATCGGCTGGATGCGCCGCGCCGCCGCCGCGCCCGAAGACGTGAACCGCGCCGACGCCCAGGCCTTTGCCGCCATGCTCGCCGCGCTGGCCGCCTGCCCCAAACCCACCGTCGCGCGCGTGCAAGGCCTGGCCCTGGGTGGCGGCGTGGGCCTGGCCTGCGCCTGCGACATCGCCATCGCCACCGAAGACGCTCAGTTCGCCGTCAGCGAGGCACGCTTCGGCATCCTGCCCGCCGTCATCGGCCCCTATGTCATTCGCGCTGCCGGCCCACGCCAGGCGCAACGCCTGGCGCTGATGGCGCACCGCATCGGCGCCGCCGAGGCCCTGCGCCTGGGCCTGGTGCAGCAGACCGTGCCGGCCGCCGAGCTCGACATCGCTGTGGAGGCCACGCTGACCGAGCTGCTGGCCAGCGGCCCGCAGGCACAAGCCGAGATCAAGGCCCTGTTCGCCCAGCTGCGCCCGGGGGACTTCGGGCCCGAGGCGCAAGCGCTCACCGCCGCCACCATCGCCCGCGTGCGCGCCACCCCGGAGGCGCGCGAAGGCTTTGCCGCCTTCACCGACAAGCGCCCCGCCACCTGGAGCATCCAGCCATGAGTGAAGTTCACGTTCCCGCCGGCGCCTGCGTCGGCATCGTCGGCGCCGGGGTCATGGGCATCGGCATCGCCCAGATCGCCGCGCTGGCCGGCCATCCGGTCAAACTGCTGGATGCCCGCGAGGGCTTTGCGGCCAGCAGCATCGCCCGCTTAAGCGAAACCCTGGCCGGCCTGGTCGCCAAGGGCAAGCTGGAAGCCGACGCGCGCACGGCCGCGCTGGCGCGCCTGCAGCCCGTGGGCGGCGTGGCCGATCTGGCCGACTGCGCGCTGGTGGTGGAAGTCATCGTCGAACTGCTCGAACCCAAGCGGGCGCTGCTGCGCGAGCTCGACGCCCTGCTGCCGCCCGGCGCCATCCTGGCCTCCAACACCTCGTCGATCAGCATCACGGCGCTGGGCAATGGGCTGGCCCACCCCGAGCGCCTCGTGGGCATGCACTTCTTCAACCCGGTGCCGCTGATGAAGCTGGTCGAGGTGGTGTCCGGCCTGGAGACAAACCCCGCCGTGGCCGCGGCCACCGAAGACTTGGCGCGCGCCTGGGGCAAGGTGCCGGTGCGCGCAGCATCGACGCCGGGCTTCATCGTCAACCGCATCGCCCGGCCCTATTACGCCGAGACCCTGGCCCTGCTGCAGGAACAGGCCGGCAGCCCGGCCCAGCTGGACGCCTGTCTGCGCGCCGCGGGCTTTCGCATGGGGCCCTGCGAACTGATGGACCTGATCGGCCAGGACACCAACAACCTCGTCACCCGCTCGGTCTGGGAGGCGAACTTCGGCGACCGCCGCTACCAGCCGAGCACCGTGCAGCAAGCCCTGGTGGACGGCGGCCGCCTGGGTCGCAAGGTCGGCAAGGGCTTTTATGTGGGCGAGCCGGAGCGCCTGCCCGCCCCGAGCGCGCCCGCGCATGTGCCCGCACTCATGCTCCATGGCCGCGGTGCCGCGGTGGACGCCCTGGCCCAGCGCCTGCCCGGCGTGGCGCGCCGGGGCGACAGCGAGTGGTCTGGGCTGCGCGTGGGCGACGGCGTCATCGACCTGATGCTGACCGATGGCCGCTGCGCCGTGGAGCGCGCGGCCGGCCACAGCAAGCCCATGGCCGTGCTGGACTGGTGCCTGCCCGGCCAGGCCGGCACCGCCCTGGCGCTGGCCTACGGGCCCCATGTGCAGGCCGGCGCCCAGAGCGCCGCCCAGGAGGCCCTGGCCGCCGCCGGCTTCTTGGCCGTGCCGCTGCGCGACACCCCCGGCCTGCTGGTGGCGCGCACGCTGGCGATGCTCGTCAACGAGGGCGCCGATGCGGTCTGGCAGGGCGTCTGCAATGAGGCCGGCGCCGACACCGCCATGAAGCTCGGCGTCAACTACCCGGCCGGCCCTTTCGAGTGGCTGAAGCTGCTGGGGGTGCCGCCGGTTTGTCAGTTGTTGGACCGGCTGTGGGAACACACGCGCAGCGAGCGCTACCGCGTCAGTCCCTACTTGCGGCAGCGCTACTGGTTGGACAAGTCGCGCTAATCCCGGGCTGGGGTGCGGCGCTCAGCCCACCCAGATGGCCCGGAAGTCATTGACATTGGTCCCGGTCGGGCCGGTGAGCAGGCTTTCGCCCAGCGCATGGAAGGCGCCACCGGCGTCGTGGCGTTCCAGGGCAGCGGCCAGATCCAGGCCCTGGGCCTGCGCCCGCGCCCAGGTCTTGGGCCCGCAAGTGGCGCCGGCCCAGGGGCTGGCGCCGTCGATCCCATCGGTGTCGGCCATCAAGGCGTGCACGCCGGGGCGGCCGTGCCAGGTCAGCAGCGCGGCCAGCAGGCATTCGGCATTGCGCCCGCCCTGGCCGGGTTGGGCGTGGCGCAGCGTCACAGTGGTTTCGCCCCCACTTAAGTAGAGGCCGGGCGCCTGACAGCGCTGGGCCAGCGCGTGGCCCAGTTCGCGCGCCTCGCCCTGCAAGGCATCGCCCAGCAGCTCGACGCGCAGGCCCCAGCCTTGCGCGAGCTTCGCGGCAGCCTGCAGCGCCAGGGCCGGCGAGGCCAGCAGCTGCACGCGATGCGCGGCCGGCAACCCCTTCGGGGTTTCGAAGGCGCCGCTGCGCAGGCCCTGCAGGGCCGCCCCAGTTAGCGGGATGCCATAGGTCTGCGCCACATCCAGGGCGTCGGCACAGGTGCTGGGGTCAGCCAGCGTGGGGCCCGAACCGATCAGGTCCAGCCGGTCACCCGGAATGTCGGAGATCGCCAGCGTCAGCAGCGGCGCGCTGACGCAGGTCGCGGCCAGACGGCCGCCCTTGAGCGCGCATAGGTGCTTGCGCAAGGTGTTCATGGCGTCGATGGGCGCGCCGCTGGCAAGCAAGGCGCGGTTCACAGCCTGCAGATCGGCCAGGCTCAGGCCCGGCAGCGGCAGCGTGGCCAGGGCCGAGGCGCCGCCCGAGAGCAGCGCGATCACCAGATCGTCCGGGCCCAGGCCCTGGGTGGCCGTCAGCAGGGCCTGGGCGGCGGCCAGGCTGCTGGCATCGGGCACCGGGTGCGCGCCCTCCAGCGCCTGCAGGCGCTGCAAGGCCGGGCGCGGGCTGCCGCGCGGCGCCACCAGCACGCCGCTCAAGGGGCGTTCCGCCGGCCAGGCGGCTTCGAGCGCCGCGCCCATGGCCCAGGCCCCCTTGCCCAGACCCAGCACCACGGTGCGCCCGCGCGGTGGCGGTGGCAGCGCGGCAGGCAACACGCGCGCCGGCTGCGCGGCGGCCACCGCCGCCTCAAAGAGCTGGCGCAGGCCGGCGCGCGGCGCGGGGCTCACAGCCGCTCGATGGCGAGCGCAATGCCCTGACCCACGCCGATGCACATGGTGCACAGCGCGCGCCGGCCGCCCGTGGCCTCCAGCTGGTTCAGCGCCGTGGTCACCAGCCGGGCACCGCTCATGCCCAGCGGATGGCCGAGCGCGATGGCGCCGCCGTTCGGGTTGACGCGCGGGTCGTCGTCGGCAATCTCCAGTTGGCGCAGCACCGCCAGGCCCTGGGCGGCGAAGGCCTCGTTGAGCTCGATGAGGTCGAAATCACCGAGCGTCAGGCCCAGGCGTGCCAGCAGCTTGCGCGTGGCCGGCACCGGGCCGATGCCCATGATGCGCGGCGCCACGCCGGCCGTGGCCATGCCCAGCACACGGGCGCGCGGCGTCAGGCCGTGGATGCGGGCCGCGGTCTCGCTGGCCAGGATCAGCGCGCAGGCGCCATCGTTGACGCCGCTGGCATTGCCGGCCGTCACCGTGCCGTCCGGGCGCACGATGGGCTTGAGCTTGGCCAGCGCCTCCAGGCTGGTGGCGCGCGGATGCTCGTCCTGGTCTACCCGGATCGCGTCGCCCTTCTTCTGCGGAATGCTGACGGGCACGATCTCGCGGGCGAAGAAGCCGCGCTCGCGTGCCGCCAGGGTCTTGTTCTGGCTGGCCAGCGCGAAGCGGTCCTGGTCCTGGCGGGAGATGCCAAAGTCCGTGGCGACGTTCTCGGCCGTCTCGGGCATGGCGTCGACGCCGAACTGCGCCTTCATCAAGGGGTTGACGAAGCGCCAGCCGATCGTCGTGTCGTAGACCGCATTGCTGCGCGCGAAGGCCTCGGTCGCCTTGGGCATCACGAACGGGGCGCGGCTCATGCTCTCCACGCCGCCAGCAATCATCAGGTCGGCGTCGCCGGCTCTGATGGAACGGGCCGCCAGGCCCACGGCATCCAGGCCCGAGCCGCAGAGCCGGTTCACGGTGGTGCCGGGCACATCCAGCGGCAGGCCCGCCAGCAGGCTGGCCATGCGGGCGACGTTGCGGTTGTCCTCGCCGGCCTGGTTGGCGCAGCCCAGGATCACATCGTCCACGGCCGACCAATCCAGGTTCGGCTGACGCTCGCGCAGGGCCCGCAATACATGGGCCGCCAGGTCATCAGCACGCACGGCAGACAGAGCCCCCGCATAGCGCCCGATGGGCGTTCGCAGGGCCTCACAGAGATAGGCTTGGGTCATTGGGTTCTCCAGAGTGCCGCCATTGTGGTTGGGACGGGTGATACTTCCCTCCCGACTCCCCTCGTTCACGCGCATGGCCAGCGAAGAACTGATCGACATCGCGCAGCTCAAAGTAGGCATGTTCATCCACCTGGACGTGGGCTGGATGCGGCATCCCTTCCCGCTCTCCAGCTTCCGCATCAGCTCGGAAGACCAGCTGGTGGTGTTGCGCCGTCTCGGTCTGAAGCAGGTGCGCTGGAGCCCCGCAAAGAGCCTGCTGGAAGAGCCGGCCCCCGCAGCACCCGAAGCCGCCCCGACCGCTTCAGCCGTGAACGAAGAAGCGCCGCCGGACCCCGCCGAGCAGGTGGCCCAGGCGCGCCGCGCCGCGCTCAAGGCCCAGCAGGATCAGCTGGCCCAGTGCGAAGCCCAGTACGGTGAAGCCGCCCAGGCCCTGACCGAACTGATGGGCCTGGTGTTCTCCGATCCGCGCGCGGCCGGTCAGCAGGCGATGCTGCTCACGCGCAGCCTGCTCGACAAGATGCTGGTGGCCGGCGATCTGAACCTGCGCCTGCTCAACGAGGCGGCCGGTGACCGCGCCACCGCGCACGCCCTGAACGTGAGCTTGGTGGCCCTGCTTCTGGGCCGCGCCTGCGGCCTGGGTGAAGAAGAACTGCTGGCCCTGGGCACCGGCGCGCTGCTGCACGATGTGGGCAAGCTCGAGGTGGAGAGCCGCTTCCGCCACCGCGGCGAGCAGTTCAACTCGATCGAGCTGCTGGCCTACCAGGAGCATGTGGCCAAGGGCGTCAAGCTGGCGCAGAACATGCTGCTGGGGCCCGATGCGCTGGCGGTGATCGCCCAGCATCATGAGCACGCCGATGGCACCGGCTTCCCGCAGAAGCTCAGTGGCGAGCGCATGCACCCGCTGGCGCGCGTGGTGGCCCTGGTGAACCGCTTCGACGGCTTGTGCAATCCGGCCGTCAGCTCCAAGAGCCTGACTCCTCACGAGGCCCTGTCGCTGATGTTTGCCCAGGGCCGCAGCCGTTTCGACGCCACCATGCTGAACGCCTTCATCCGCATGATGGGTGTCTACCCGCCCGGCTCCATCGTGCAACTGACCGACGACCGCTACGCCCTGGTGGTGGCGGTGAACTCCAGCCGGCCTCTCAAACCGCGTGTGATGGTCTATGACGCCCATGTGCCATCTGACCAGGCGCTGTCGCTCAATCTGGAAGAGAGCCCTACGCTGGGCATCCGGCGCAGCCTCAAATCGGCCGATCTGCCGCGTGCCGCGACGCTCTACCTGCGCCCGCGGGCCCGCTTCGCCTATTACTTCCACGCCAGCGAAGCCAGCCCCCTGGACGCCTGAGGCCCGATGCTGCGCTTCCACTCCAAGGCGGGCGCCGATGTGCTGATGCTCGCCGCGCATGCCGACCGGGTGTTGCGCGCGCTCGGGCGCGAACCGGCGCCCCAGGGCATCTTCCTGCCCGAGCAGATTGCCGCCGCGCTGCACAGCCTGGACCGCGCAGAACAATTGCCCGTACCTGACGCCGAACCGGACGAGGGCGAGGCAAACGAAGGCTTGCCCGACCCGCAGTTGCGCCAGCGCGCCTGGCCCCTGCGGGAGCTCTTGCAGCGGGCCGCAAACAAAAATTTCCCCGTGTTGTGGGAGACGCTTTGACGGCCCGGAAGCTGGCCGAAGTCACGGTGTTGCAATTACGCGTCGAAGGCGGGAATGCGCGAAAACCCGCTGCCTATACTGCCCCGACCTTGAATCAGGTGCCCCATTCCGGAGCACCCTCTCAACCCCAAACGTAAGGCCAATGATGAAGAAATTCACTCTGTCCGCCATCGCTCTGGTGGCTGCTGCTGTCGCAGCCCCGGCGTTCGCTCAAAGCTCGGTCACCCTGTACGGCCGCCTGAACACCACGGTCGAAAACCAGAAGGTGAACAACCAGGCCCGCAAGTGGGTGGTGCAGAACAACTCTTCGCGTATCGGCTTCAAGGGTACCGAAGACATGGGCGGCGGTCTGAAGGCCAGCTTCCAGCTGGAGCATGGCTTCGCGTCGGACACCGGTGCTGCCAACGCCACCTTCTGGGGCCGTGAGGCCTGGGTGCAGCTGGCTGGCTCCTTCGGTGCCATCCGCCTGGGCAACATCACCCCCGAGTCGTACTTCGCCACCGCCGACTACGTGAGCATGCACAACCATGACACGGGCACCTCGAGCGATGCGCTGTACGGCGGTCCCTTCCTGAACAAGAACAAGGTCATGTACATGACCCCGACCGTGGGCGGCTTCAGCGCCTCGATCGCCGGTACCGCTGGCGAGAAGGTCGAGAAGAATGGCACCGATTTCGCCATGAACTACGACGCTGGCCCCTTCCATGGCGGCTTCGGCTACAGCAAGCAGGGCGAGATGAACCAGTGGGCCGTGCGCGCCCTGGTGGAAGCCGGCCCCGTGGTGGTGGGTGGTTACTACCAGAAGGACGACCTCGGCGCCGACACCCGTGACGTGTGGCGTCTGGCTGCCATGTACGCCGTGGGCGCCAGCGAGTTCCACGTGAACATGGGACGTGCCAGCCAAGCCAAGAGCGGCGCCACCGTGCTGTCGCCCAAGCAGGACCAGTGGACCCTGGGCTACAACTACAACCTGAGCAAGCGCACCAAGGTCTACGCCTTCTACACGAAGAACGACCTGAACAAGAACACCTCCGCGGCCGACAACGAGTTCAGCTCGCTGGCCATGGGCGTGCGCCACAACTTCTGATCCTCCCGGATCTGAAGCAAAAAGCCACCTTCGGGTGGCTTTTTTATTGCCTGCGCGGCCCCCGCAGAGCGCGAGGGCCTTGCACAGTCAGAGCTTGACCGGTCCGCTGACGCTGCCCGCCACCGCGTCCTTGGCCTGCTGCTGGCGCACGCGGTCGATGTAGGCCTCGGAGCGCTGCAGCTGTTCGGCGATCAGCTTGTTGTTCTGGCCCATGGTCTCGATGGCCTTGGAGCGGAAGTTGTCCATCGCGTCCATGGCCTGGAAGGTCTGGTCGAACATCGACTGGATCTGCTCGATGCCCAGCATGGGGTTGGCGGCGAACTCGGCCGTCTGGTCGACATGCTGGTTCAGCTGGCGGCCGGTTTCCTGGATCAGATTGCCGATGGTGGCGTTGACGCCTTGCAGCATCTGCATCACCTGGATCTGGTTGCCAGTGGCACGTGCCACCGTCTGGGCCACGGCCAGGGCGCTCATGCCGGTGGTGGCCACGCGGTCGCAGCCGTTCATCATTTCACGCCCGGTCTTCTTCAGCACGTCGAGCGCCAGGTAGCCGTTCACGCACACGGCCTGCTGGGTCTGGATGTCGGTGAGGTTCTGGCGCGCGTAGAACAGCACCTCCTGCTCCAGCGCCTTGGCCTTCATCGGGTCGGTGGGCTTGAGGGCATTGACGCGCTCTTCCAGGCGCTGGTCCAGCACCTTGGCGAAGCGCGCCGCGGCGGCGAGCGACTGCATCGCCTCCCACAGCTTGCCGCGCGTGGCCTCGATGTCGATCACATCCTTCTGGATACCGTCCTTGGCCGCGTAGAGCTGGGTCATCGAGGTCTGCAGCTGCGAGGCCGCGCTCTCGAACTTGCGGAAATAGGCTTCGAGCTTGTTACCGAAGGGGATCAGGCCGAGCAGCTTGCGCGGCTGGAACAGATCACCTTCCTTGCCAGGGTTGAGATCGTCGAGCTGCGCACGGATGGCCGAGATGGCCTTGTAGGCCGGCGTGTCCTCGGCGCCAACGAAGTTGCGCTGCATCAGGCTGCTCTGCATCAGGCTGGCGGCCACGCTGATCTCCTGGCGGCCGAGCTGGAAGGCAGAGTCGAGCCGCTGCTTGAAGGGCTCGCTGTGCAGGTCCTCCTGCTCCAGCGCCTCGATGAAGCGCTGCACCTGCTCGTCCACCTTGTCGGCCACCTCGGGCTTGAGGGGCACGACTTCGGTGGCGGCCTCGGGCTGCACCGGGGTGATGACCTCGGGCGGCTCCAGCGTGAAGACGGGTTTGACAGCAGTTTTGGTTTCGCTCATGGGGCTCCCCAGGGGTGGGTTCAGGATTTGATGCGTTCGGTCGCCTGACCGAACTTCTGCTTCAGGAATTCGCTGTGCGTCAGGAAGGCTTGGGCGTCCTGCCCGGCCAGGTCGTCACCGAGCTGCACCACCTTGGCCTCCAGCTCACCTAGCACCCCCTCGAAGGTGGCCTGGGCGGTTTTGCCATTGCCGAGCAACTTGGTGGTGGCGAACTGAGCCGGGATGCTCAGATAGGTGTTCAGGGCCTCGGGCAGGTAGCTGATGGCGATGTGGCGGGCATGGAAGGTCTCCTGCAGCGAGAGCTGGCCGCGGCTGCGCTCCCATTGGTCCAGCAGGGCTTCGAGCGAGTCGCACAGCGAGAGGATGCGCTGGCGCAGCGGCGGCGGAATGCGCTGACCGGGGTTGTGCTCGGTCAGGCGGCGCACGCCGCTCAGCGCACGGCCCATGGCCTCGCGGGCATCGCCCTCGTCCTTGAAGACCAGGGCCTCGAACGGGGCCTCACGCGTGCTGGGCCAGCCCCACCACAGCCCCCCAACCACCAAGCCAGCCCCATAACCGATGGCCGCCACGCCGATACCCAAGCTACCCAGAAAACCGAGCGCCTTGAGCACCAGCACCAGGGTGGCGGCGCCAAAGCCCAGCCAATTGGCTGGTGCGTTCAACCAGCGGAAAAGTCCTTGCATCACTGGTACGCGCGGATGTCCTTGAAGACCGCGTACAGCGGCGTCTTGCGGGCGTCGAAAACCTTGCCGCCGGTGAGTTCGACGACAGCCTTGAGCTCGCCCTCGGCGGCCTCACCGAACAGCACCATGAAGACCGGGATGGCCTTGACGTCCTCGGGCAGGGCCTCGTAATCGCGCTTGAAGCGCTCGAGGTTGCGGCCGTTGTTGTTCATGCCATCGGTGAAGGCGACTACCGAATACTGGTACTCGGGGTTGCGCTTGCGCTCCTGCATCAGGTGCTTGAGGGCCTCGTACACGGCGTCGTAGAGCGCCGTGCCGCCGTCCATGTGCAGGGCATCGGCCGCATCGCGCACACGCCGCAGTTCGGCCAGCTTGGCCTCGGTGTCGGCCTGCAGGGCCACGCCCTTCTTCATCGGCGAGCCGGCCGGGATCTCGAACAGCTCGGGCTTGCCCACCGTGCCGGAGAAGGGCACGAACCAGAGCCGCTCACGGTTGGTGAGCTTGGCCACACGGCCGGTGAGGCTGTTGTCGGCCCCGGCTAGGTAGTGGATGGCCTCGATCAGCTGCTGGCGGCGGCCTTCCTTGTGCATGCTGCCACTGGTGTCCAGCACAAAGGCGCTGGCGATCGGGCGACGGAACTCGTTCAGGTAGGCATCGATCAGGCCGTCGGCCAGCTGGCGCTCGGGCGAGAAGGGCAGCTCCACCTGCATGCCGCGCGCCGGTAGCAGGTCCTCGACCTGCTGGGCCAGTTCGGCCTTGATGGGGCGGCGCAGGGTCTGGCGCGCCAGCCATAGCTGGGCCTTGTCGCCCTTCAGGTACTCCACCACCTTGACGTAGTCGGCGCGGCGCGCCTCGTTCAGCAGCATCAGCGGGTAGTCGGCCGTGCTGACACCCTCGTGCGGGTAGATCAGGTGCAGCTTCTCGCGCAGCTTGCCGCTGTTGTTCAAGGTCAGCAGCCAGCTCTCGTAGTTGATGAAGGCGTTGGCCCGCGTGCCCTGGTACTTGGCGAACTGCTCGGCCAGGTAGGTGGAGTTGTCGCCAACGATCTTGTAGCCCTTGAGGAAGTCGGCAATCGCGCCGCGGTCCACATCGGCGGCCGTCAGCGCCTCGGGGCTGCCGCTGGCCGCAGCCACCACGCCCAGCAGGGCCATGAAGCCCTGGTTGCTGGTGGCGGGGTTAGAAAGCGCATAGGTCAGCCGCCCCGCCTTGGCCGCGGCGGTGATGTCAGCCCAGGTCATCTGCTTGCCGACCCAGCCGTACTTCTTGGCGTCGGACTCGCTCACGCCGATGGCGATGGGCGACAGCATGATCTTTTCTTGCACCTTGACGCGCGACTGCCCGATGCGGTCGCTCAGCAGGTACTTGGCGTTGGCAAACCAGGCGGCATCGGCCTTGCTCTCGCCGCCCAGCACCTCCTGCGTGCTCTCCATCGTGCCGCCGAAGCGGAACTTGACGTTCACGCCGGTGGCCTCGCGGATCAGCGGCACCAGGGGCTCCAAGTCCTTCAGATCGCTGGTGGCCAGAATCTGCAGCGGTGGGGTGGTGTCCACCACGGCCGGCGCAGCCGGCGCGGCGGGCTCCTCCTTGCTGCAGGCGGACAGCAGCAGGCCCAGACCCATCACACAGAGGATGCGGCGCATCGGCTTCATTGGTTCATCTCCCGGCTCACCACGTCGATCATTTCGAACATCAGCTCAAAGCTGGGTGGGTCCACCACGTTGTTGAGCTGCTGATCCACCGCCAGCCCGGCGCGCTGGGCGGCGGCGGCAAAGGCCGTCGGATCACCGGTGCGGAAGCCCAGCTCCAGGGCCACCGCCTGCAGTTCCTTGTTCGTGGCCAGCAGCTCGCCCAGGCGCTTGGCGCGCTCGTTCATGGCCACCCACACCACCTTGTTGACGATGGTGGGCTGGGGCACCAGCAGCACCATGTCCTTGCGAACGCCGTTCTTCAGCGCGTGCGCCAGCATCTGGTTCTCGTAAATGAAGGCCATCGGCGTCTTGCCCATGCCGATGGAGAGGTAGTCGTCAAACGCGCCGTTGACGTAGTTCTCCTGGTAGCCCTGGCGCTTGAACAGTTCGGCCAGCTGCGCGGCCTGCTGCTGGGCGGCGTTGCGGTCGGTCACCACCTCGCCGCTCAGGGCCTGGGAGGTCAGCGCGAGGTACATGGCCGCCGAGTTGGAGCGCCGGATGTCGGTGGTCGAGACCAGCACGCTGCGCGAGACGTCGTAGGCCGCACTGCCTTTCAGGTCCTTCCAGCGCTGCTTGGCCAGCATGGCCTTGGTCAGCGCGGCCATGTCCAGCTCGTAATAGCCGGCGGCGTTGGGCTTGGCCATCTGGTTGGCCACCAAAATCTTGGCAATCGGCTCCCAGCTCGCCACCACCAGCGGGGTGTGGAAGGGCGAGCTCTGCGTGGCATTGATCTTGGTGCGGCGCGCCGCGTCCAGGATCATGTTGGCCGCTACCACGCCGCTGGAGAAGAAAAAGTCCGGCCCGCCGCTGGCCGTAACCTTGCTCGCCATGTCGCGGCTGCCCACGCGCGCCACCTGCACTGGCAGCTTGTGGGCGGCCAGCACCTTCTGCACGCGCTCGTCCTTGAAGAAGGGCTCGGCGTCGACGGCGATCAGGCCCTTCAGCGGCTCGGCCGAGGCGATCTCGGCCTGCTCCTGCGCGGCTTGCTTTTCGACCTTGCCATCGCGCAGCGCCCAGAACAGCGCGGCAGCAAAAACGCCCAGCACCACCAGGGTGCCGAGCGTGCGGGTTGCGGTATTCATCCTGACCTGCTCTCCCACGCCGCATCAGGCGACGCGGGGGCAGTCTAGGGCTTGGGGGCGCTGGTTTTCAGGGCCGTCGACAGCGTCATCAGGCGCAACGCCTCGGCACGGTGACCATAGGCATCCTCTCCCACCGCCGTGCGCGCCAGGCTCAGGGCCTGCTGGCCGTCGAAATCACCGATCTGGGTGCTGCCGCGCAGCCATTGGCCCCAGCCCGCCACGGCCGCAGCCCAGCGCAGTTCGGCATCAGCCTGCTGCGCCGGCACCAGGGCCCGCACGGGTACTGGCAGCTGGTGCAGCACGCTCTCGCTCTGGCCCGGGTACTTGAAGCGCAACTTCAACCAGGCCAATTCGTGGGCCGGGCCGCCGGCCTTCTTCTCGCCTTGGTAGCGCAGCGGGTCCACCGTGCCCGCGCCGCCCTTGGGCACCCACTCGTACAGCGCGGTGACGCGATGGCCGGCGCCGATCTCGCCGGCGTCGACCCGGTCGTTGTTGAAGTCCTCACGCTGCAGCTGGTGCAGCTCGTAGCCGATCAGACGGTATTCATCGGCCACCGCGGGGTTGAACTCGATCTGCAGCTTCAGGTCCTTCGCAATCACCTCCAGCGTCGAGCGCATCTGCTGCACCAGCACCTTGTGCGCCTCCTGCAGCGAATCGAGGTAGTGGTAGCTGCCGTCACCGGCATCGGCCAGCTTCTTCATCAGGGCCTCGTTGTAATTGCTGTCGCCCACGCCCAGGGTGGTCAGGCCGATGCCGGCCTGGCGCTGCTCCTCCACCAGGGCCTTGAGCGCGGCGGGGTCGGTGACGCCGATGTTCAAGTCGCCATCCGTCGCCAGCAGCACGCGGTTGATGCCGCCCTTGATGAAGCCGGCGCGCGCCTGCGCATAAGCCAGGCGGATGCCGGCCTCACCGTAGGTGCCGCCGCCTGCGGCCAGCTGCTGGATGGCAGCGCGGATGGCCTCCTGCTGATCACCCGCCGTGGCCGGCAGCACCACCTGGGTGCCGTTGGCGTAGCTGACCAGGCTGACGCGGTCCTGCGGACGCAGCTGCTGCGCCAGCAGTTGCAAGGAGGAGCGCACCAGCGGCAGCCGATCCGGCGGGCCCATCGAGCCCGACACATCAACCAGGAAGACCAGATTCGCCGGCGGCAAGGTGGCACGCGCGGTGTCGCGGCCCTGGATGCCGATGCGCAACAGGCCGCGCTCCGGATGCCAGGGCGAGCGCGATTGCTGCAGGGTCACGCGCAGCGGCAGGGCATCGCCCGCTGCCGGCAGCGGGTCGGCATAGCCGAAGTAGTTCACCAGCTCCTCCACCCGCACCGCATCGCGCGGCGGCAACTGGCCGCGGTTCAGGAAGCGCCGCACATTGGCGTAAGAGCCGGTGTCCACGCTGGCGCTGAAGGTCGAGACCGGCTGCTCGGTCACCCGCTGCCAGGGGTTGTCCTTGAAGCCGGTGTACTGGGCGGTATCAGACTGGGGCTGGGGCATGAATGGGCGCGGCGCCATCAGCGCATGGCTGCCCTGGGCCATCAGCTTGGCGGGAGCAGCAGGGGGCGGCGCTGGCCGCAGCTCCTGGGCGCGCGGGGCGTCGGCCAGCGCGGATTTGCCGAGGTCGGCCCGCGGCAGAGGGGCGGCAGGCACGGGTGCCGCGCTGACCATGGGTACCGACTCCAGCACCGGCTGGGCCGCCACTTCTTGCCGGGCCGGGGGCGGGCTGGTAGGGCCTTCGGGTTGGGAGCCGGGGGCGCTGCAGGCCCAGAGCAGGCTGGCGGTCAGCAGGCCCAGGGCCTGGCGCCAGGGGTTGAATCGCTGCATGGAAGGTCTCCGTGAGGTCCGCCGGAGGGCGGTTGCAGGGCTTGTACGCCCGAGCAGCGCAAACGGGGTGAATCCGGCGCACTCAGGGTTTGGGTGGATCCAGCAGGCTGCGGCCCGTCCGCAGACGGCGGCGTTCGGCCAACTCGGCCACGCTCTGGCGTTGTTCCCGCATGTCCGCCACCAAGCGCGGCCATTCCCCTTGCGCCAGACGGACGCGCAGCCAGGCGCCGAAGCCCTGGCTTGGGTCACAGCTATCGACCGAGTGCCAAGCCGCCAGCTCCAACTCGCTGCGCTCCAGGCTCCATTGCGAAATGGCCTCCGCTTCCGCCGCTCTGGCATGCCATTCGGGCGATTGGCGCGCCTGCTCTCCGGCCAGCTTGATGCTCAGTATTCGATTGATGAGCTGAGGGTCTTCCAGGCGCCAGAGCCGATCCGCACTGCCCACGCACTCTGAGGCCTGAGGGAGCGCCCGGCAGTGCTTGAGCAGCGGCGCCCAGCGGGGCAAGGCCCAGGCCGCGGACATGCCAAACATCAGCTGCAGCTCGGCTGCATCGCGCAAGCCAACCGAGGGCGCCTGCGCCAGGCCGAGCAGGCGCGCTGCCAGGGTCAGCCGGTAATCCTGTGCACGTGTCGCCGCTTGCACGCCTCTCAACACCTCGGCCGGCGTCAGCACACCGCCGCTGTGGAGCCAGGCGGCCGCGTTGTCCGGCTCCTGCTGCGTCCAGCGTCGCGCCAACGAATTGCACACGCTGTCCAGCGCGCAGCGCTGCAAGGCCAGGCTGATCACGAAACCCTGCGAGCTGCGCTGCGCACGCTCCACCAGGCGCTCGCGAGCGCCGACCTGCTCCGTTGGGGCGCCCGTCAGCAGGAAATCCGCCAAGGCCAGAGCCGCCTCATCGCCCTCGGCCTGCAACTGCCTCGCCCAGCGCAGCACCACGCGCTCCTGCGCCCGCTCCATCACCGTATCAGGTTCAGGATCCGGCTGTGGCCGCCCCGGCTGCAGTTCGGCACGCCGCTGGGCCTCCTCTTCTCCACGCGCCCGGCGCACGGCCTGGGTGCACCACTCGCGGCTTTCCAGCAGGCCTGCTACGGAGGTCTCCCAATCCGGCGCCAGCCTGGGGTCGGCCCCGGGCATGACGGGCGATGCCAGGTGTGGAGGCTGCGCCAGCTGTTGCCCTGCTGACAAGGAAGCAGGTCGTTCGGCAGGCTCGGCTGTAGGCGCAGCCGCAGCAGTCGGTTGGGGCTCCTTTGGCGCCTGACGCAACCCAACCCATAGGACCAACAGGCCCAAAGCCGCGACCAGCGCCGCGGCAAACCGAAAACGACTCATCGAGCGGCTGCGTACCGCCCCAACTCCTGCTTCGCAATCGACACCCGATGCACCTCATCCGGCCCATCGGCCAGACGCAGCGTGCGCGCCGCGCCGTACAGCTCGGCCAGCGGGGTCACATCGCTGACACCCGCCCCGCCCCAGGCCTGGATGGCCCAGTCGATGACCTGGGTGGCGACGTTGGGCGCCACCACCTTGATCATGGCGATCTCCTGCTTGGCCACCTTGTTGCCCACGGTATCCATCATGTGGGCGGCGTTCAGGGTTAGCAGGCGTGCCTGGTCGATCAGGATGCGGCTCTGCGCGATGCGTTCGTGCCACACGCCCTGCGTGGCCAGCGGCTTGCCGAAGGCGACGCGGCTGGACAGGCGCTCGCACATCAGGCGCAGCGCGCGCTCGCTCATGCCGATCAGGCGCATGCAGTGGTGGATGCGGCCGGGGCCCAGGCGGCCCTGGGCGATCTCGAAGCCGCGGCCCTCGCCGAGCAGCAGATTGCTGGCGGGCACGCGCACGTTCTCGAACAGCATTTCGCAATGGCCGTGCGGGGCGTCGTCATTGCCGAACACGGGCAGCGCGCGGATCACCTTGACGCCCGGTGCGTCCGCCGGCACCAGGATCATCGATTGCTGCTCGTGCTTGCCCGCCTCGGGGTTGGAGCGGCCCATGACGATGTAGACCGCGCAGCGCGGGTCGCCGGCGCCGCTGGTCCACCACTTGCGGCCATTGATGACGTACTCGTCGCCATCGCGCTCGATGCGGGTGGCGATGTTGGTGGCGTCGCTGCTGGCCACCTCGGGCTCGGTCATCGCAAAGCCGGAGCGGATCTCGCCGGCCAGAAGGGGCTTGAGCCAGCGATCCTGCTGCTCGGGCGTGCCGTAGCGGGCCAGCACTTCCATGTTGCCGGTGTCGGGGGCGCTGCAGTTGAAGACCTCGGAGGCCCAGAGCACATGGCCCATGCGCTCGGCCAGCGGGGCGTACTCGAAGTTGGTCAGGCCGGCGCCTTGGTCGCTGTCCGGCAGGAACAGGTTCCACAAGCCTTCGGCCTTGGCCTGCTGCTTCAGGTTCTGAATCGTTTGCAGTGGCGTCCAGCGGCGCCCAGCGGCGGTGTTGGCGGCTAGTTCCTCGCGCGCGGCCTGCTCCTGGGGTTCGATGCGTTCGCGCATGAAAGCGTCCACGCGGGCCCAGAGTTCACGGCCGCGCGGGGTGGTGTCGAAGTTCATGGATTCAGTCCTTGTTGTGCGAGCTGCCAACCCAGCGCCGCCACCTGCGGCGCCAGCGCGCCTTGGGCCACGGCCTGGGCGCTGCTGGCGGTGCCCTGGCGGGCGCGGGCGGCCACGCCCTGCATGATGGCGGCCAGGCGAAAGAGGTTGTAGGCGAAGTAGAAGTTCCAGCGCCCGTCCACCTTCAGGCCGCTGCGCTGCTCGTAGCGCGCGCAGTAGTCGGCCAGGCTGGGGATGCCGGCGGCAGCCAGATCCACGCCGGCCAGGCCGCGCATCGGCCCCGGCGGTGCCACCCAGGCCAGGGCGTGGTACGCAAAGTCGGCCAGCGGGTCGCCCAGGGTGGAGAGCTCCCAGTCGAGCACGCCGATGACGCGCGCGCTGCCGCGTTCGAACACCAGGTTGTCGAGCCGGAAGTCGCCGTGCACCAGGCGGGTCTGCACGGTTTCGGGCGGCGGGGCGTTGGCGGGCAGCCACTCAATCAGGCGCTCCATGGCCTCGATGGGCGTCTCCTTGAACTCGGAGGCGCGGTACTGCTTGGCCCAGCGGCCGATGCCGCGGTCGTAGTAATTGCCGGCGGCGCCGTAGTCGCGCAGGCCCTGGGCATCGAGGTTGACGCCGTGGATGGCCGCGATGGTGGCGTTCATGGCGTCGAAGATCGCCGCCCGCTGCGCGGGGTCATGGTCTTTGAGGCGCGGATCCCAGTGCACCTCGCCGTCCAGCATCTCCATCACGTAGAAGGCGCGACCCAGCAGGGCTTCGTCCTCGTGCAACAGATGAATGCGCGGCACCGGCACGGCGCTGCCCGCCAGCGCCCGCTGCACGCGCACCTCGCGCTCGATGGCATGGGCCGAGGGCAGCAGCTGCGCCACCGGGCCGGGCTTGCAGCGCATCACATAGGCGCGGCCAGGGGTCAGCAGCTTGAAGGTCGGGTTGCTCTGGCCGCCATTGAAGCGCTCGGCGCTCAGCGGCCCCTCGAAGCCCGGCAGCTCACGCCGCAGCAAGGCTTCGAGCGCGGGCAGATCAAGCCAGGCTTCATCGGCGGCACGGGTGCCAGCAAAGGAACTCATGCGGGTCTCCTTCAGGCGTCGAAGAAATAGGCCGCCACGATCAGGCCATCACGCACCTCGTAGCTGGCCACCACCTCGAAGGGCTCGGGCCGCACGCCATGCACGCGCTCGTGGTCGAACACCTTGCTGCCCACCACCAGCCGGCCGAGCAGTTCGGCATGCAGGCCGGGCAGGTTGAAGCGGTTGTTGGCGTAGTGCGCGGCCAGCGCGGCCTTGCCGCGCATCACGGGCTCTGCGGCGGGTGGGCGGTAGAGCGCGAAGTCTTCGGCGTAGCAGGCGAGGAAGCGGTCCAGATTGCGCTCGTTGTAGGCAATCAGCTGCTCTTGGGCGAGTTGGGCGGGGCTCATGGCCCCAGCGTAACCCGGCTCAACCGCTCAGCCGCTGAAGGGTCTCTTGCAGGCGGCGGTCGCGCTGCAGTGTGTCGTCCAGGCGGACCAGCACCCAGCGCCAGCGGCTGCGGCGCCCGGTCACAAAGTGCAGCGGCGTTTGCTGCAGATGCTGTGACAGCAGCTCCAGGCCCGCCGTGGGAACGCCGATGGCGGCGAGATGCTGGGTGGCCAGCTCAGCCGTGGCCCCCGGCAGGGTGAGCACCGCCGCATCGCAGCGGCCCGCCGCCAGCATGCGCAGGGCGCCGGGGTCGCCTTGGTCCGACTCCAGCCAGTGACCAATCGGCACACCTTGAGCCCGCAAGGTGTCGGGGTAGGACGAGCCTCGCGCCATACACACTTGGCGTTCGGCCAGCCCGCCCGGCCGGCCCAGCGCGTGCGCCTCGCCTTCACGCACCACGGCCCAACTGCGCATCACAGCCACCGGGCGGCTGAACGCAAAACGGGCCTCGCGTGCGGGGGTGCGGGCCAGGCCGAACATCAGGCCGTCACCCTGCTCGGCAAAGGCCTGTGCGCGCGGCCAGGGCATCGGGCGCAGCTCCCACTCCAGGGTCACGGCGCGGGCCAGCAGCTCGAACAGCGGCATCCAGTGCTGGTGGCCGCCGTGGTCACCCACCGCCAGCGGCACACGGGTGCGCGCCCACACAGACGTCAACATCCCGCCGGCCGTCAGCAACATCAGACGGCGGCGGTTCAGGGCGGTGACGGGGCGCACCAAGGAATTGGACACCCCTGGCGCCGCGGCGGAAAGGCTCAGCCGACCCGGCAGACCTTCAGCATGTTGGTGCCGCCCGGGTAGCCCATCGGCTCGCCGCAGGTGATGGCATAGGTGTCGCCCGGCATCAGCACGCCCTTGTCGACCAACAGCTTCTCGGCTGCCAGAAGCGCGGTGTCGCGGTCGTCCATGCGCGGCATCAGCAGCGGGTAGACGTTGCGGTACAGGCCCATCTTGCGCTGGCTGATGGCCTGGGTGGTGAGCGCATAGATCGGCACATGGATGCGGTGCCGGCTCATCCACAGCGCGGTGGAGCCCGACTCGGTCAGCGCCACGATGGCCTTGCAGCCGAGGTGGTGGGCGGTGAACAGCGCGCCCATGGCGATGGACTGGTCGATGCGCGCGAAGCGGCGGTCGGCGAAGTCGGTTTCCAGGCTGACGAACTCGGCGCGCTCGGCTTCGAGCGCAATGGCGGCCATCTGTTCGATGGTCTCGACCGGGAACTTGCCGGCTGCGGTCTCGGCGCTCAGCATCACGGCGTCGGTGCCGTCCAGCACGGCGTTGGCCACGTCGCTCACCTCGGCGCGCGTGGGCACCGGGTTGACGATCATGGATTCCATCATTTGCGTGGCCGTGATGGTCAGCTTGTCCATCTCCAGCGCCATCTTGATCATGCGCTTTTGCAGCGCCGGCACGGCCGCGTTGCCCACTTCCACGGCCAGGTCACCGCGCGCCACCATGATGCCGTCGCTGGCCTTGAGGATGGCTTCGAGCTGCGGGATCGCCTCGCTGCGCTCGATCTTGGCGATCAGCCCGGGCTTGTGGCGGTAGGGCTCGCCGGCCACATTGGCCAGCTGGCGCGCCAGCTCCATGTCGGTGGCGCTCTTGGGGAAGCTCACCGCCAGGTATTCGCACTGGAAGGACATCGCAGTCTTGATGTCTTCCATGTCCTTGCCGGTCAGGGCCGGGGCGGTGAGGCCGCCGCCCTGCTTGTTGATGCCCTTGTTGTTGCTCAGTTCACCGCCGACCTTGACGGTGGTGAACACCGCGCTGCCACGCACCGCGTCCACCGTCAGCACGATCATGCCGTCGTTCAGCAGCAGGGTGTCGCCGGGCTTCACGTCGCGCGGCAGCTCCTTGTAGTCCAGGCCCACGGCCTCCACCGTACCGAGCTCGGTGCGGTCGGCATCCAGCACGAAGGGCATGCCGTTTTCCAGCTGCACCTTGCCACCCTCGAACTTGCCGACGCGGATCTTCGGGCCCTGCAGGTCGGCCATGATGGCCACCGCCTTGCCGGCCCGCAGCGCGGCCTCGCGCACCATCTGCGCGCGGTCGATGTGGTCCTGCGCCTTGCCATGGCTGAAGTTCAGGCGCACCACATCGACCCCGGCGCGAATCATGCGCTCCAGGATTTCAGGCGTGTTGGAGGCGGGGCCGAGGGTGGCGACGATCTTGGTGGCACGGCTCATGGATGTAACTCGATTACTTGATCTGCGGATGATACGGTTACAGAGCCGCGCCTGGGAACAGCCCGGTTTCAGCCGGCCGCGCGGCGGCTCAGGATTTCGAAGGCCGGCAGGGTCTTGCCCTCCAGCACTTCGAGGAAGGCGCCGCCGCCGGTGCTGATGTAGCCAACCTGATCGGTGATGCCGTACTTGGCAATCGCCGCCAGGGTGTCGCCGCCGCCGGCGATCGAGAAGGCGTCCGATTCGGCAATCGCGCGCGCCAGGGTCTCGGTGCCCTTGGCGAAGGCGTCGAACTCGAACACGCCCACCGGGCCGTTCCAGACGATGGTGCCAGCGGCCTTGAGCTGGGCGGCGAGCTGCGCCGCAGTCTGCGGGCCGATGTCGAGGATCAGGTCGTCGTCGGCCACCTCGGTGGCGGCCTTGACGGTGGCCGGGGCGTCGGCCGCGAAGGCCTTGGCGCACACCACGTCCACCGGGATGGGCACGGCCGCGCCGCGCGCCTTCATAGCCTCGATCACGGCCTTGGCCTCGCCCAGCAGATCGGGCTCGGCCAGGCTCTTGCCGATCTTCAGGCCGGCCGCAAGCATGAAGGTGTTGGCAATGCCGCCGCCGACGATCAGGCCGTCCACCTTGCTGGCCAGCGCCTGCAGGATGGTGAGCTTGGTGCTGACCTTGGAGCCGGCCACGATGGCCACCAGCGGGCGCTTCGGCGTCGCCAAGGCCTTGGTGAGGGCGTCGATCTCGGCCGCCAGCAGCGGACCGGCGCAGGCGATGGGCGCGAACTGGGCGATGCCGTAGGTCGTGCCCTCGGCGCGGTGGGCCGTGCCGAAGGCGTCGTGCACAAAGATGTCGCACAGCGCGGCCAGCTTCTTCGCCAGCTCCTCGCTGTTCTTCTTCTCGCCCTTGTTGACGCGGCAGTTCTCCAGCAGCACCAGCTCGCCCGGCGCCACCTGCACGCCATCGACCCAGTTGGCCACCAGCTTCACCTCGCGGCCCAGCAGTTCGGCCATGCGCGCGGCCACGGGGGCGAGCGAGTCCTCGGGCTTGAACTCGCCCTCGGTGGGGCGGCCCAGGTGCGAGGTGACCATCACCGCCGCGCCGGCATCGAGTGCCATGCGGATGGCGGGCAGCGAGGCGCGGATGCGCGTGTCCTCGGTGATGCGGCCAGCGTCGTCCTGCGGCACGTTCAGGTCGGCGCGGATGAACACGCGCTTGCCGGCCACCTGGCCTTGCGCAATGAGGTCGGAGAAGCGAAGAACTTTCATGGTCTTGTGGGAAAAGGGAGAGGGAATGGATTCAGCTTACCAACCGAGGCCCAGACGCAGGCCCAGCAGCACGGCCATGCCGACCAGGATGGTGCCCAGGATGCTGCGCTGCCAGAAGAAGTAGGCCGTGGCGGCCAGCACCGCCGGCCAGCGCGGGTCGCGCCAGGTCTGGATCAGTTCGCCCTGACTCATCAGCACCTCGGGGGCGATCACCGCCACCAGCGCCGCCAAGGGCGCGACCTTGAGCAGCTCGCGCAGCCACTCGGGCATCGGCCAGGGCTTGTCGCTCAGCATGAAGAAACCGCGCGCCAGCACCGAGATGCCGGCCAGGCCGGCGATGGCGAGCCAGATCTGCGCCTCGCTCATCGCGCCGCCAGACGTTTGAGCAGCCACGCGAACAGCCCGGCCGCCGCGATGGCCGCCACGATGTGCAGGCGCAGCGGCAGCTGATAGGCGGCGATCGACACCAGCCCCGCCACCAGTGCGGTCCACCAGAGGCGGCGCTCGTTCAGCAGCGAGTAACTCAGGCCCAGCAGCGCCAGCACGCCGGCAAAGCCCAGGCCCCACTGCGTGGGAATGGCATGCGCGGCCAGGATGCCGACGATGGAGGCGAGCTGCCAGGAAGTCCAGTTCACCGCCACCGTGCCCAGGAAATAGGCGAGCTGGCCGGGTGCGGGCTGCGGCTCGGGAAAGCGCTGAACGAAGTAGACGAAGTTCAGGTCACCCGCGAAGTAGCCCAGCGCCAGGCGCTGGCGGCGTGGCAGGTGGCCGAAATAGTGACGCCACTGCGCGCTGAAGATGACGAAGCGCAGGTTGACGCAAAAGGCCGTGGCCAGCAGCACCCACAGCGGTGCGCCAGCCGCCATCAACGGCATGGCCGCCAGCTGGGCGCTACCGGCAAACACCAGCAGGGTCATGCCCAGAGCTTGAGCCAGCGTCAGGCCGCTCTTGACCATCGCCACACCCGTCACCAGACCCCAGGCCGCAATGCCGAGCGCGGGGCCCGACATCTCGCGGGCCCCGCGCCGAAATTCTGGGTCGCGCGACAGCGCGGTCAGCGAAGACTTCACAGGGCCGGCATTCTCACCGGCCCAGGGTTCGCGTGTGGATCAGCGACGCTTGACGCTGCCGCTACCGGCGATCGAGGTCGAAGGCTCCGCACTGCCGGTGTAGACCACATCGCCGCTGCCGGCGATCGAGACCTTGAGCGTCTTGTTGGCCTGGACCTGCGCGTCGCCGCTGCCAGCGATCGAGACCTTGACCTCGTCGCCCGCCAACTCAAAGGCCTTGACATCGCCGCTGCCGGCGATCGACACCTCCAGCTCGGCGGCCTTGCCGCCGGCACGGATGTCGCCCGCACCGGCCACGCTCATCTTGACCGAGCCGGCATCCAGCTGCGGCGCCAGCACGGTGCCGGCCCCGGCCACGCTGAAGTCCACCTTGTCGGTCTTCAGCGCCTCGATCTCGGCCTTGCCCGAACCGGCAATGGCCAGGCGGCGCAGCGTGGCGGCATCCACGGCAATGCGCAGCGGCTGCTTGGAGTAGACCGAGTAGCCCTTTTTGACCTGCACCTCCAGGGTCTTGCCCTTGGAGCCCGAGACGATGCGGGTCTCCACCAGAGGCAGCAGATTGCTGTCGGCTTCCAGCTCCACGCGCTGTGTATCGGCTTGGCGCAGCTTCAGCTCGAAGGGGCCCGCCAGGGCAATGCCGTCAAAGCCATCCAGCTGACGGGCCTCCTTGACGATCTTGCCGTCGCCCCTGACCTGTTCCTGGCCCCAGGCCAGCGCACCAGCACTGAGGGTGGCGGCCGCGGCGGCTGCAAGAGTGGCGGTGAGAAGACTGCGGCGGACCAGGCTCATGGTGGGGCTCCAAAGGGGTTGTCGATGGAATTCATCGTCCCGCAGCCCCGGGCTGCCCACCAAGCTCGCTGCGACGAAGCGCGATTCGGCGCTGCCGAACTGCTTCAGGCCGAGGCTGCCTTGCCGCCCTTCTTGGGCGCAGGCGCCGAAGCCGGCTCCTCTTCCTCGTCGGCCGGCTTGGCCTTCTTGGGCTCGGCGCGTGGTAGCGCGGGCGCCACGCCTTCGAGCTTGTTCTCGCGCATGTACTCGTCCATCTCGCGCCAGCCGGCGTACACCGCGGCCTTGCTGGCCTTGGGGTTCAGGGTGTAGCAGTCCTCGATGGCGCGCATGGCATGGCGGCAGGCGCTGCCGATGGCCTTGCCCTCGGCCTCTTTGACCGCCGCCACCTTGGCCGGGTCCTCAATGCCCAACTGCTCACAGCCGGTGAGCGCGATCAGCAGGGTCAAGATGACAAGACGCATGGCCTTCATTTCGGAGCGCGGGGCGCGCACTTGAGCGGGAACAGCGCCGGCTTCAGCGCCCAGTTCGGGCCATGGCCAGCAAGCGCTCGATGCGCTCCTCGGTGCTGGGGTGGGTGCTGAACAGGCCGCGCAGGCCGCCGCCGGAGAGCGGGTTCATGATCATCATCTGCGCCGTCTCGGGGTGGGCCTCGGCGGCGGGCAGCGGGATGCCGCTGGCATAGCGGTGGATCTTGTCGAGCGCGCTGGCCAGGGCCTCGGGGTCGCCACTGATCTCGGCACCGCCGCGATCGGCCTCGAACTCGCGCGAGCGGCTGATGGCCATCTGGATCAGGCTGGCGGCCAGGGGGGCCAGGATGGCCACGGCGATGGCGGCAATCGGGTTGACTGGCCGCCCGTCTTCGTCGCGACCCCCGAAGATCATGGCGAAATTGGCCAGGGCCGAGATGGCACCGGCCATGGTGGCGCTGATGGTGCTGATCAGGATGTCGCGGTGCTTCACATGGGCCAGTTCATGCGCCATCACGCCGCGCAGCTCGCGCTCGCTCAGCACGCGCAGGATGCCGGTGGTGGCCGCCACCGCCGCGTGGCTGGGGTTGCGGCCGGTGGCGAAGGCGTTGGGGGCCTGTTCATCGATGAGGTAGACGCGCGGCATGGGCAGTTGGGCCGTGGCGGCCAGTTCCTGCACCATGGCGTAGAAGCGCGGCGCGGAGCGGGCATCCACCTCCTGCGCGTTGTACATCTTCAGCACCAGCTTGTCGGAGAACCAGTAGCTGAAGAAGTTCATCGCCAGCGCGAACAGCAGCGCCAGGATCATGCCGTTCTGCCCGCCAAGCAATTGGCCGCACACCATGAAGAGCGCGGTGATGGCCGCCATCAGGATGGCGGTCTTCATCAGATTGAACATGGCAGCAGTCCTCCGGAGAGAGTGGATTCAAGCGCCAGATGGGCGCGCAGGGCCGGACTTCAAGTCTGCCCGAGCTGCTGACCGGCCTGCAGGCCCAGGCTGGCCCCCGGGGAACGGCGCCCGCCCGGCCGCTGCAGCTCGGTCAGCACCAGGCTGCCCTGGCCGCAAGCCACTTCCGGGCCGTCCGGGTGCAGGGCCAGCACCGTGCCGGGCTCGCCCTGGCCCTGCTCGGCGCGGCCGCGCCAGACCTTCAGGATCTCGCCCTGCCAGCTGGTCTGGCCGCCCGGGAAGGGGTCGAAGGCGCGCAGCCGGCGCTCAATCTGGGTGGCGTCCTGGCGCCAGTCAATCAAGGCCTCGCGCTTTTCGATCTTGGCCGCGTAAGTGACGCCCGCTTCGGGCTGGGCCCGCAGCGGCAGATCGTCCAGCTGTGCCAGGGACTGCACGATCAGCCGCGCGCCTTGCTCGGCCAGGCGGTCGTGCAGGCTGGCGGCGGTCTCGTCGGCGGCCAGTTCAAGACTCTCGATCAGGCGCATGGCCCCGGTGTCCAGGCCTTCGTCCATCTGCATGATGGTCACGCCGGTCTGCACATCGCCGGCCTCGATGCAGCGCTGGATGGGTGCCGCGCCGCGCCAGCGCGGCAGCAGCGAGGCATGGATGTTCAAACAGCCGCGCGCCGGCAACTGCAGCACCCAGCGCGGCAGGATCAGGCCGTAGGCGGCCACCACCATCAACTCGGGCGCCCAGGCCAGCAATTGCTGCCGGGCTGCCGCGGCGTCTTCGGCATAACGCCCATCCAGGCGCAGGCCCTGGGGCTGCGCCACGGGGATGCCAGCCGCCAAGGCGCGCTGCTTGACCGGCGAGGCCTGCAGCTTCATGCCGCGGCCCGCCGGGCGGTCGGGCTGGGTCAGCACGCCCGCCACCTCGTGGCCGGTCGCCAGCAGCGCGTCCAACGCCCGCGCAGCGAACTCCGGGGTACCCGCAAAGACCAGACGCATCGCCGGCCCGCCTTCAGAAGGCGCGCCGAGGCACCTGCTGCTGTTCCTCGCGGGCCTTCTTCAGCATCTTGGTCTTGATGCGATCGCGCTTGAGCGGGCTCAGGTACTCGACGAAGACCTTGCCCATCAGGTGATCCAGCTCGTGCTGCACGCAGACGGCCAGCAGGCCATCGGCCTCGAACTCGTAGGTCTGGCCCTCGCGGTTCAGCGCCCGCACGGTGACCTGCTTGTGGCGCATCACCTTGTCGTAGGTCTGCGGCACCGACAGGCAGCCCTCCTCGCCCTCGCACATCTCGGCGCTGGTGGCGATGATTTCCGGGTTGATCAACACGCGCGGCTGCTTGCGGTCTTCGGAGACATCGATCACCACCACGCGCTCATGCACATCCACCTGGGTAGCCGCCAGGCCCACGCCTTCGGCCGCATACATGGTGTCCAGCATGTCATCGACCAGCTGACGGATGCGCTCATCCACGGCAGCGACCGGTTTGGCAACGGTGTGCAGGCGAGGATCGGGGAATCGCAGGATGTTCAGGCGGGCCATAGAGACTGTGTACGGGTGTGACGATGCAGGAGGGCTGTGGGCGGTGCGCAACGTGGCGCGGGTCTGCCCCAGGTGTGCCCCGGCAGACGGATCGCGGCAATGCGTGGCGATGACGGCAGAATGCCAAGCAGCCCAGGGGCGCGGATTGTCTCCCAGCCCCATGGACCTTGTCGGCGCCCAGGCCATGCCGGCGCGCGCACCGGGAGAACCTGTTGAAGAGCCTACGCCTGAGTCTGACCGCCGCCGCCCTGGCCTGTGCCTATGCCCTGCCGGCTGGCGCCAATCCCTATCCCATCACGGAGGACCAGCGCGCCACCGCCGAACGCGTGGCCCAGGCTGGTGTGCCGCTGGATGAGCTGGCCCCGAACGCACCGGACAGCCACACCGTCAAGCGGGGCGACACGCTTTGGGCCATTTCGTCGATCTTCCTCAAGAGCCCCTGGCGCTGGCCAGAGCTCTGGGGCATGAACAAGCAGCAGATCGCCAACCCGCATCTGATCTACCCGGGGCAAACGCTGTACCTGGTCAAGCGCGATGGCCGTGCCACGCTGCAAATGAGCCCGGGTGAGACCGCTGCGGCCGCCATGACAGGCGAGAACGGCGACGTCGTGCTGACGCCACGCGTGCGCACTTCCGACCTAGCCGACAACCCGGTGGCGGCCATCCCGCAGCACCTGATCGAGCCCTTCTTGAACGAGGCTATCGTGCTGGACAGCGACGAGCTGGCGACGTCGCCACGCATCGTCGCTGCGCAAGAAGGCCGGGTAATGTTGTCCCAGGGTGAGACGGCCTACGTGCGCGGCATTCAGCAGCCGATGTCCAGCTACCGTGTGTTCCGCAGCGCCAAGCCGCTGCGTGACATTGATACCCAAGAAGTCCTGGGCTATGAGTCGGTCTACCTCGGCACCGCCGACCTGACCCGACTGGGCGGCGAGACGCTGAACCAGGGAGACAAACTGGAGGTACCGGCCACCATCACCATCCGCCAGATGCGGCAGGAGATCGGTGTCGGTGACCGCCTGGCGCCCGTGCCGGCGCGCAGTTACTCCCGCTACGTGCCCCATGCCCCGGGCAAGCCGATCGGCGGACGCATCATTTCCGTGTACGGCGACGCCATCACCGCCGGGCAAAACCAGATCGTGGCCCTGAACCGGGGCAGCGCCGATGGACTGGAGCGCGGCCATGTGCTCAGCCTGTGGCGCGCCGGCCGCGTGGTGAAGGACCGTACCGACGATCGCAATGAAGCCGTGCAGCTGCCGGACGAGGCCCACGGCGTGCTGTTCGTGTTCCAGACCTTCAAGCGGGTGTCCTATGCGTTGATCATCTCCGTCAAGGAGCCGGTCAGCACCGGGGACCGCTTCAGCGAACCGCGCTGACCGTGCCTGCCAGAGCTGACCAGCTGGAACTGGGAGCCTGGCTGCGACTGAGCGGCGAAATGGGGCGCGCCCAGGCACGCCGGCTGCTGCAGGCCTGCGCTTGCGATGCCCGGCGCGCCCAGGCCCATTTGTCCGTTCCCTCGGCGGAGCAGCAGCGGCGCCTCGAACAGGCGCTGGCTTGGCTGGAAGAACCCGGCCATAGCCTGCTCAAGCTCGGCGATGCCGACTACCCGCAGCAACTGCTGAACAGTCCGGACCCCCCGCTCGCCTTGTTCCTGGACGGACGTCGCGAGCAGCTCTCGCACCCCGCATTGGCCATCGTCGGCACCCGACACCCCACGCCCAGCGGGCTGGAGCTGGCTCGGCAATTTGCCGAGGACATCGCTCAAGCGGGTTGGGTGGTCGTGTCCGGATTGGCACTGGGCATTGACGGCGCCGCTCATGCCGCCGCATTGCAGCGGGGCAGTACCTGGGCTGTGCTGGGTTGCGGCCTGGATCAGATTTACCCGCCCCGGCATCGCAGCCTGGCGGCGCGGATCCGCGAGCAAGGCCTGCTGATCAGTGAGCACGCGCCGGGCGAACCGCCCCTGCCCGCCAACTTCCCAGTCCGCAACCGCATCATTGCCGGTCTGAGTCAGGGCTGTCTCGTGGTCGAGGCCGCGCTGCGTTCGGGCTCGCTGATCACCGCAAGATTGGCCAGCGAAGCCGGCCGCGAGGTGTTCGCGGTGCCCGGCCCGATTCGATCCCTGCAGGCACAGGGCTGCCATCAGCTGATCCAGCAGGGTGCCAAGCTGGTGCAAAGCCTTCAGGACATCCTGGACGAGCTGCCCGCGCCTTCTCCCCCGGCGCCGTCGCAGGCGCCACTTTCCGCGCCCGACGCTGAGCCCGCGGACCCCCTGTTGCAAGCTTTGGGGCTCGAGCCCGTTGGACTGGACCGTCTGCAGCAGCGCCTGGGCTGGGGCATTGCCGAAGTGCTGACGCAGATATTCCAGCTTGAATTGCAGGGCCAGGTGCAACGCCTACCCGGTGAGCGCTTTGTGCGCACGAATGCGGGGTCGCAGCCCCCCTGATTCGGAGCCGGTGGCCCGAGGCCCCTCGGCTATCATCGATCGCATGTTTGATGTGCTCGTCTACCTCTACGAGACCTACTGGCGCCCCGACGCCTGCCCGGACGCAGCCCAGCTGCACCGCAAGCTGTCGGCTGTGGGTTTCGAGCGCGATGACATTCGCGACGCGCTCAACTGGCTCGATGGCTTGGCGGCCGCAGCCCAGTCGGTGGGGGAGCAGACGCAAGCGCACAGCCTGCGGGTCTACACAACCGATGAGCTGGCTCAATTGGGCCCTGCCTCGATTGAGTTCATCAGCTTCCTGGCCAGCGCGGGTGTCCTGCCGCCCCCGATGCGCGAGGTCGTGCTGGATCGAGCCATGGCCATCGAAGGCGGGCCGGTCGACCTTGAAGACCTGAAGATCATCGTGCTGATGGTGTTCTGGAGCCTGGGCGAAGAGCCGGACGCCCTGATCCTGGACGAGCTCTTCGTCGCTCCTGAAGAACGCCTAATCCACTAAACGGCTCGCAGCCGTCGTCATTGGCAAGCCTTCAGCGCAGCAGCTGCTCCGGATCACTCTCCAGTCGGGCGAGGGCATCACGCGTGGCCTTGACCGTCACGGATTCATCTTGCGCCGGCTGCATCAGGCTGGCCTGCAGGAAGGCCGCCAGACGCTGCAAGGGAAAGAGCACGGCACGCCCCTGAGGCGACACAAATAGCAGCAATTGATGGCGGGCACCGGCCCAGGCCAATTGCACGGTTTCCGAGCGCCCCCTGAATTGCAGTCGGTACCAACTGCCCACCGGCAGCTCGCGCGCCCAGGCCAGCATCGCCGGCGACGGCGGTGAACCGCCCTCTCCCACCACTTCGAGCCCCTCGGTCTCGTGGCCGGAGATGTCGCGCAGCAGCCCCTCGTCCAGATCAATATCGCTCAAGCCGGGCAGCATCGATTCCAGCGTCTGCAAACGATCCATCAGCTCTTCCAGACGCTCGCGCGGAATCGGCGCCGCCTTGGCCGTGAAGGCGGCCGCCAGCGTGTTGTTCAGACGCCGGATGTGTTCATCCTGCTTCTTGGGCGCGATACCGGCATGACTCATGCCATCACGCAGGGTCTTGAGCAAGACCGGCAAGCGCCGGATGACCTCGGCCCGCTCTTCCGGTGAGCCCTTCGCTCCCGCCGACCAAATCAGATCGGCTGCGGCGCGCTTCATCAACCGCGTAACCTCGGCCTGGCTGCCTTCGCGGACCGCCGTCACGGCCAGCACATCGGCCCAGACCTGGAACAGGAAGTCGCGCAGACTTTCATCGACAGGCATGTCGGCGAGCATCTTGCGCAACTCGATCGTGTACTGGATGGCCAAGGTTTCACGCTGCTCCACCTGCTGCGCCAGGGACACACCCTTGCGGCTGAGCGGGTTCTCCTTCTCAAAAAAGTTGGAGAGGAACTGCTCAAACTCGGTCAACACCGTCTGGAACACACGTCGACCGGTGTCTGGGTAGGCCTCCACCACCTGAACCACGCGCTTGATCTCTCGCTCCAGCACGTCACCAACAGCGTCCGCACTGTCAAACCCGAGCACGCAGGCGCCCATGCGGTCGATCAAGAGTCGCGCAGGATGGTCGTTGGCGGCAAAGAAGTCCGGCTCGGCAACGGCCACGCGAAGCACCGGCATCTGCAAGCGTGCGAACCAGACCCGCACCGTCGCTGGCAGCCGGTCATCCTGAAGGATGCTTTGGAACATCATGGCCACGATTTCGATCGTGGCGCGTTCCTCCGGCGTGCCTGCGGCCTGCTTCAAGACCTGCTTGAAGGCTTGGCTGCGCGCGCGCATTTCTTCCAGCACCGCCGTGCCCGACCCTTCCGCACTGGGCGGCCGCTGCAAGGCCCCTTGGGCACGCTGGATTACGGCCTGCAGCCGGGGCGTCAGGCTGGCGGCAGTCGGCGGGGGCGTCACTTCAGGCCCGCCTGCGGGCACGGGCTGCGCCATCACCTGCGCCAAACTCGGCATCTGGCGCTGGAGCACCTCATGCAACTGCTCCAGCACCTGGAAGGCCTGCTGGCTCTGCGGACTGCCGGCACCCGCTGCCCGCTGGGGCGTGCTGGCGCTGGCGTGCAGCTTTCCGGGCCCGCTGCCTGGCCTGCTTGCGCTCAGCTGCGCCGCGCCCCCCGATTCGAACTCGGGGGTTCGGCGGTTCGTCGACTCCAGAAAGCTCCCGCCCAGCTGAACACCGGTGTTGATACCGACCGACCGCACGATGAATGGCCGCAGGTCCACATCCGGCAACACGCCCTGCTCCAGCAACCAACGATTCGTGAGATGGTAGGCACTGCCCATCCAGTGTCCGAATTCATGGTGCAGTACATCCTGCAGTTGCTGCCAATCGACATGACCGAGGTCGGCCTCGCGCCAGGCATCCACCCAGAGCCGTGCCATCACGGCGGGGTGGAGCTTGTCCTCCGGATCGAGATCGGGGTGCCCTTCCAGAACCTGCATGCGAGTGCGCATGTCGGTCAGCTGCCACTGGGCATCGCCCTGGATCGACAAGGCCAGTCGTGAGGCCAGGATCTCCCGCTCGATGGTGTCATCCTCAACCAGGCTTAACGGCTTGGCCGGTCGACCGGCAGTTGGCGGCCCCAGTGGGTCCTGGGACTTGCTCAGCCGGCGCAGGCGCGTGATCACGCCCATTTGCCAGGTGGCACCGTGCTGCTGCAGCGCAGCCAACGTGTCGCGCCAAGCGCGGATCTTCAGTGGTTCCGCCGGCTTCAAGAGACGCTGCTGCAACGCCTCCACCAGGGCCGCCGGCACTGCCGCCGACCCTTTGACCAAGGCCTCCACATACACGCGCCGCGCGGCCTGGGCCAACGCTGGGGCAGCGGAAGGAGAAGTCATGGAAGAGAAGCGCGGCAGGCCATGGACGGTGGGATGGACCTTACACCACCGCTCCAGCGTTCGGGTCGTCGGGATCCTCGGTCTTGGCCGCGACCTTCACCAAGTCTTCGCGCTTGACTCCCAACCACATGGCAATGGCCGCCGCCACAAAGACCGATGAGTAGATGCCGAACAGGATGCCGATGGTCAGCGCCACAGCGAAATACTTCAGCGTGGGCCCACCAAAGACCAGCATGGAAAGCACCATCAGCTGCGTGCTTCCGTGCGTGATGACAGTACGGCTCATGGTGGAGGTGATGGCGTGGTCAATGACCTCGTGCGTGCTGAGCTTGCGGTACTTGCGGAAGGCCTCGCGCACGCGATCAAAGATCACCACCGACTCGTTCACGGAGTAGCCGAGCACTGCCAGCACGGCCGCCAGCACAGACAGCGAGAACTCCCACTGGAAGTAGGCAAAGAAGCCCAGGATGATGACCACATCATGCAGGTTGGCAATGATGCCGGCCACCGAAAACTTCCATTCGAATCGGAACGCCAAGTAGACCATGATGCCCAAGACAGTGAAGGCTAGCGCCTTCGCTGCATCGGCTGCCAGTTCGGCGCCCACCGAGGGGCCCACCACCTCGCTGCGCGTGAGCTTCAAGGGTTCAGCGGCCTGCGCGTTCACGCAGACCGTCTTAGTGACCGCCTCGCCCTTGTCGCTGACATAGGACTTCTGCTGCAACTGCCCCGCTTCGGCCTTGCAGAGCACGCCGAACACCTCGTCCACGACCTCGGTTTGCTTCTTGCCCGGGCGCACCGGCAGCCGCAGCATGACGTCATGTGAACTGCCGAACTTCTGCACTTGGATTTCGCCAAAGCCCATCGGCTCGATCAGTTCGCGCACATGCTGGACGTCGGCCGCGTGGCCGTATTCGATCTCCATCACCGTGCCCCCGGTGAACTCGATCGAGTAGTTCAAGCCACGGGTGACCAAGAAGAACACGGCAGCGGCGAAGGTGAGAAAGGACACGACGTTGAAGATCAACGCGTGCTTCATGAACGGGATGTCCCGCTTGATTCGGAAGAATTCCATTTCGGGCTCCCCTTATTGCGCGTCGGCCGGTGCCGCGGCCTGTTGGCGCCAAACCTGGCCGATCGCCACCGTCTGCAACTTGCGCTTGCGCCCATACCAAAGGTTCACGAGCGCACGCGAGAACATCACGGACGAGAACATCGAGGTCATGATGCCCAGGCAGTGCACCACGGCAAAGCCTTTGACCGGCCCGGTGCCGAAGGCCAGCAGGGCCAGACCGGCGATCAGGGTCGTGACGTTTGAATCCAAGATGGTGGCGAAGGCGCGCTCGTAACCCAGGTGGATGGCCGTCTGAGGTGCAACACCCCCGCGCAACTCCTCGCGGATGCGCTCGTTGATCAGCACGTTCGAGTCAATCGCCATGCCAAGCACCAGGGCAATGGCCGCCATGCCGGGCAGACTCAAGGTGGCCTGCAGCATGGACAACACCGCCACCAGCATCAGCAGATTGAAGCCCAGGGCCAGTGATGAGAACAGACCAAAGAGCATGTAGTACACGCACATGAAGCCCGCTACCGCGGCAAAGCCCCACAGCACCGACTGGAAGCCCCGGTCAATGTTCTCCTTGCCCAGCGTCGGACCGATCGTGCGCTCCTCGATGATCTCCATGGGTGCCGCCAGCGAACCGGCGCGCAGCAGCAGCGCGGTATCTGCCGCCTCGGTCGAAGTCATCGCACCCGAAATCTGGACGCGCCCGCCGCCAATCTCGCCTCGGATCACCGGCGCGGTCACCACCTCACCCTTGCCCTTTTCGAACAGGATGATGGCCATGCGCTTGTTGATGTTCTCGCGCGTCACATCCTTGAAGATGCGTGCGCCACGGGCATCCAGCGTGAGGTGGACGGCTGGGCTGTGCTGATCGTCAAACCCGGCCTGAGCATCGTTGAGGTTCTCACCCGTCAGCACCGCCTGGCGCTTGACGATCAAGGCCTGGCCGCCACGCTCCTGGAAGCGCTCCGTCCCGAAGGGCACCGGGCCGGAGCCACTCAAGGCCGCCAGGGCCTCGGCACTGTCGTCGACCAGCCGGACCTCCAAGGTTGCAGTGCGGCCAATGATGTCTTTGGCCTTGGCGGTGTCTTGCACACCCGGCAGTTGCACCACCACACGGTTCAAACCCTGCTGCTGAATCACCGGTTCGGCAACGCCCAGCTCGTTGATGCGGTTGTGCAGCGTGTTGATGTTCTGCTTGAGCGCGCCCTCCTGCACCGCAATGCGGGCCGCGGGCTTGAGCTGACCCACGAGTTGGAGCTCAGTGCCGCTGCCGGTGGTCTGCCACTCCAGGTCCGCCAGCTTTTCGAGCAGATGGTTGCGTGCCGCCTCCAGGGTTGCACCGTCGCGAAACGCGACTTGCAAGCGCTCGCCGTCCTTGCTGACGCCCGCATGCCGGATGCCCTTATCGCGCAGCAGCGTGCGCACGTCCCCGACCAAGGCATCGTTCTTCTTGGCCAATGCCGCCTTCATGTCCACTTCCATGAGGAAATGGACACCTCCGCGCAGGTCCAGGCCGAGGTACATCGGGAAGGCATGCAGCTTGGCAAGCCATTGCGGCGACCTGGAGATCAGGTTCAGCGCTACCACGAAGTCGGGGTTGGCCGGGTCGGGATTCAGAGCCTTGGCGATGGCGTCCTTGGCCTTGATCTGCACATCGGTGTCGTTGAAGCGTGCGCGCACCGAGTTGCCCTCGAACTGCACAAAGTCCGACGCGATCCCGGCGGAACTGAGCGCCTGCGCAACGCGTGCACGCACTTCTTCGGTCACCTTGACCGTGGCTCGTCCGCTCGAAATCTGGACGGCCGGCGCCTCACCAAACCAATTGGGCAGGGTATAGATGACCCCGATCATCAGTGCCGCCACCAGCACCAGGTACTTCCAGAACGGATAACGATTCATGGCCCCTCCCAGGGGCGGGGGGGGGCCCCCCCGCCCCCCCCCCCACAGCGAGGCCCCCCCCCCGGGGCCCCCCCGGGGGATGAAAATGGCCCAGGGGCGCCCGCGGCAAAGTGCTAGCCCCAGCAGCGGGGCCGGCCGGTTTACTTCAGCGTGCCCTTGGGCAGCACTTGCACAACCGCCGAGCGCTGCATCTGCACCTCGACACCGGTCGCCAGTTCCACGTGAATGGTGCTGTCGCCCATCTTGGCCACGCGGCCCAGCAGACCGCCAGCGGTCACCACTTCGTCGCCTTTGGCGAGGGCTTCGATCATGGCCTTGTGCTCCTTCTGACGCTTCATCTGGGGGCGGATCATGATGAAGTAAAGGACCACGAACATCGCCACCAGGGGCAGCAGGCTCATCAGGCTCGATTCGGGCGTGGCGGCGGGCGCGGCGGCCTGGGCAAAGGCGTTGGAAATCAGCACTGGGGGACTCGTTCCATGAGCGGCGGAAGCCGCGAATTGACAGTATCAGGGCAAGCCTGATCGGTGGAGCGCAGGATTCTAGGGCGCCGAGAATGCTTCCCTATGCAGCCTTCTGAATCTCCTGATCTTCGGGTGGATGGGCCCCTGGCCACCATCACACTGCGAAGACCCCACCAGGCCAACCGCCTGGAGTTGGGCGACCTCGCCACCCTGGAGGCGCACATGCAAACGCTTCGCGGGGCTGATGAGGTGCGCGTTGTGGTGCTTCAAGCCATGGGCCGGCACTTCTGCAGCGGCTTTCACATCGATGCAGTGCCCGGTGTCGACGCTCCTGCCATTTTTGAGCGACTGTGCGATGCCTGGGAGAGCTTGCCGCAGATCACCATGGCGGCCTTGCATGCCGGGATATGGGGCGGCGCCACCGATCTTGCTTTGTCGAGCGACATCCGCTTTGGCACACGCCGTTGCGTGATGGCCGTGCCAGCCGCCCGCCTGGGCCTGCATTACCACCTCGGGGGGATGCGCCGCTTGGTCACCCGACTCGGATTGGGCCCCGCCAAGCGGCTTCTTTTGGGCGGCCAAACCCTGGGCGCCGAAGAGATGTCGCGTATCGGTTTCCTGGATGAACTGGTTGCCGATGAGCCCGCTCTACGGGAATTGACAGCACAAAGAAGCCAGGAGGTTGCGGCTTTGGCACCTCTGGCGCTTCGCGGGATGAAGCGTCACCTGAATCGGATTGCCGCTGACACGTTAGTGCTTGGGGAGCTGTTGGCCGATCAACAGCGCTGCCTTCAATCCAGCGATTTGCTTGAGGGCCTTCGGGCCTGGGCAGAGAAACGCCCCCCTTGCTTCGAAGGTTCGTGACTCCTCTTCGGGTTCAACGGCTGTTTACGGCTAGCCCTCGTGCGGCAGCTTGAGCGACAATTGCCGCTTCGCCGCGGTGCAGATCTGCGGCACCCTACCAACGAACCAGACTACAGGCAGGAACAGCGTGGCGAAGGAAACCACCAAAACCTTGATCGAGGCCGATGGCCTACGCTACAAGTCCAAAGCCCCGGGCTCGCCGTTTGCGGCGACCTCATCCTTCGGTGCCGCAACAATGTCGTGCTTCTTGTGCGGCAAGCATCGTCCTCGGGCGATGTTGAAGTCACGAAAGCTGCTTGGCAAGAGTCAACCGGTTTGCGCACCTTCTTGCAAGGAGCTCGAAGAACAACTGGCAGCCAAAAAGCCCTAACGCTTTTTGGTTCAGCACAAAAGAGAGCGCCCTCAGTCGAGGGCGCTTCTATTTCGGCGCCCGGAATCGGATCGTGCGGTACACGGGCAAATCGGTAGTGGCACCGTCATTTTCGGCGCCTAGTATTCCGGCGTCCCAACTGCCAAGCAGACGCCCCATGCTCCAGGACACCCAAACGGCCGTGCGCGATGACGGTTTGCGTTACGAGTCGAAGGTTGGTGGATCTCCGTTTTTCGGCAGTGGCCACATGCGGTCCTGCTTCAAATGCGGGAAACATCGCTTACCAAGTAACCTGCGGAGTTTGAAGGTTCTTGGCCGCAACGAACGAGTCTGCAATCCCGGTTGCGATAGCCGCTAATCAGCGGGGTTTTGAGGGGGACGTCGCGGATCTTTTGGCCCGCTCCCGCTGCCTCAAAGGACGGTGGGCCGGATGAGGAGGCGTCTTTTGCACAGCGCTCGCCTCTGTCTTGGCCTGTTCTAAGAGCGCTTCAAGGGCCTCTTCTGCGATGCCCTTCAGGGTGCAGAAATTGGCCCGCGACAGGTTGGTGCCTGACCAATCTCGCAAGAACTCCGCTCGCCAACGGCGAGCCGCTTCCATCTCTGTCTCTCGCGCACGAAGCCGTGCCTTGCGCTCAGCAAGCGCCTCACGTGCTGCGGTCTTGTGCTCGAGGCTGAGTTCGGCCACTGGCTGGCCGTCCAAATCGAAGCGATGTGTCGCTTTCGTAATGGCGATAAGGTACGCAGTCGTAGCGGTGTAGCGGCGCAAGAAGGCAGATAGAGCCGAGCGGCTAAATCGTCCGGGGGCGCGCAACTCGATATCCGTTTGAATGCGGAGCTTGAGCGGCATAGCTGCGCCGGAGAAGAGCGCCGGGAAAAGCTCCTTGAGAAGGACTCCTGCTGCTGCTCCGTCCTTCACCACCGCCGTTTGGGCGGGGGGCTGCGCATCCGAACCTAGCGAGTCTTTCATTGATCACAACTCCGTTGCTGTCGATTTGGGTCGGTACAGGCCGAGCTACGCCAAATTAGCTTCTACGCTTTAGCGTGAGCATTCTTGCAGCAAGTCCCAAAAGCAAAACCCCCCGCAGTTACCTGCGGGGGGGTTTTGGGTATTAATAGCCTGACGATGTCCTACTTTCACACGGGCAATCCGCACTATCATCGGC
>NZ_JAYRMO010000041.1:0-46480 GCF_041912635.1 Inhella sp. | reverse complement strand
CGGGTTGCTGCGCCGGAACTGGCTCAAGGGCAGCCTGGGCGACGCGATGCACGCGCTGTTGTGCGGTGCCGGGCACAACCTGCGGCTGATCCTGGCGCACCTGCGGGTGCTTTTGCTGGCCTTGTTCAGCGTCGTGACACTGGCCGAGTGCCTGCTCAGCTCGCGATTAGCGCCCGACCCAATGGTGCCAGTCGGCGCGAACTGAGTTGTTCAGGGCCGACTAATTACAACCTAGCCGTGTGACGACTAAGCCGCTGGTTGAAAAGCTGCTGCCGCCAGATAAGGAATCATCTATTTTTAATAGTCATTAGGAAGGCGAACCAGAGTGCATAAGAAATACTCACTTCGAGTGAAGCCACTGTCGGTGCTATCGGCTGTTTTGTTTGCCTCGCTCTTGCCTGGTTGCGCAACGAAGGCGCCTACTGCAGTGCTCTATATCAAAAATGGCGAGTCCGCCATCTCTCGTCAGGACTGGGATGCCGCATATAGATTTCTTGAGGATGGGTTTGTTTCAAAGAATGAAGCTGACAAGGCGCAATCTCTGGCTTTAGTGAATCGACACCAACACATCTTGATGGCGGGCCTCAAAACATTCTCCAAGGAAAACCTACTGAAAACCATTTCAGAACATGGAAACGAAGCAGGCCTGCGGTATGAACGAGAGCGATTGGCAATGTTCAAAGTCGTTGCGTCACCAGCGGATTATCTAAGAGCCAAAGAAAACCTGGACTGGGTAGCCGCGAACGGAGAAGCGGCACTAGAAGCCGCGCGCAAGGAGCGCGAGCAACTTGCCGCAGAGGAGCAAGAACGGATGGACCAAGCTCGCAAAGAGCAAGATCGTCTTTTCGCTGAAAAGCAGAAGCGAGAATCGGATGCGCGAGCCGAGGCGGAGCGGCAACGTGTTCAACTCTTGACCGAACTCGAAACTGCGGCCCAAAACGCCAAATTTGCATGCCAAACAAAATCAGAATGCCAGAAAGCCTTTTCTATAACCCAGATATTTATCAGCGAAAACGCTGACATGAAAATACAAGTCGCCACAGAGACAATCATAGAAACCTACAATCCGACCGAGTCACTAAAGACGGGCTTGAAGGCTGTAAAAGTTCCACGCAAGGCTGATAGCGCAGAAATTTTCCTGACAGTTACGTGTCGCGACGACGACAAGCAGTCGTTGAGAGATATTTGCGGCATTACGCGTTTGAAAATCTTGCGTGCATATCCTGCTTTCATGCGCGCAACTTTGAAGCCATGAACTGCATTGGCCTCGGCACAAGGGCTGCGGCGGGCAGGCCTTAAATCCGAACTCCTTCAAACCAAAGGCCACGGCGCCCCTCCGTGCCCCTTGACCGCAGCGCCCTGATTCAAGCCCGCCAGCCCGAACCCCGTAGCATGGTCAAAACACCAGGCCGGGAGCCCCGCTTGATCCACGACGACACCGGCCGCTCGGTCGCCCTCTACTGGGACTTCGAGAATCTGCACGCCGGCCTCTTGGAGGCCAAGCAGGGCGAGGGCGCTTATGCCAACCCCGACATCCGCTTCAGGCCGCAGGAGCCGCTGGTCGATGTGCAGGCGCTGGTCGATCTGGCCAGCTCCTTCGGACCCATCGCCATCAACCGGGCGTTCGGCAACTGGCAGTACTTCAGCCGCTATCGCGATGCCTTGCTGCAAAACGCCATCGAGCTGATCCAGCTCTTCCCGCCGGGGGCGTCCACCAAGAACGGCGCCGACATTCGCCTGTGCCTGGACGCCACCGAGGACCTCGCCCGCTTCGCGCATATCGGCACCGTCATCGTCATTGGCGGCGACAGCGACTTCATGCCGCTGGCCCAGAAGATCAAGGCCGCCGGGCGCCGGCTGATTGGGGTAGGCACGCGGCCGAACACCAACCGGCACTGGGCCCGAAGCTGCCACGAGTTCAGGTACTACGAGAGCCTGGTGGGGGTAGAGGCGGCTGGGTCGGCGTCACCTTCAGATGCCGAGGGGAGCAGGGCAACAGGCAAGACCCCGTAGCCCAGCCCCTGGCTCACACGCAGTCACAAGCGTCCGGCGCTTTGGGGCACGGCGCGCTGCACGGACGCCAGAGTCAGGCCTCTGGTTTGAAGGGCTTCAAGCTAAAGGCTCGCGCCCCTTCTCGTCCCCTCTCGCCTTGTCGGTTCCCCCTCGCGCGGATGGAGAAGCGGTTTAGGCCGCGCTAAGTTCGCTCAGAAGCCGCGCCAATGCCGCGGGGGCGGTCCACATCGCGTCGTGGCCATGGCCGAGCAGTTCGCGCACCGTGGCGCCCTGCCGCCCGGCACGCTGCGCCGCTTCGATGAACCAGGCGTCGTCGGTGCAGCGGATGTAGGCGCGGCGGATGCCGTGCGGGAAGCCGTCGCGCAGCGGCAGCGGCTGCACGAAGGTCTTCGCCGACTGCGGCCGCAGCCGGGCCTGCACCCAGGCGGCCTCGGCCTCGTCCTGAATGCCGAACTCCTTCGCCGTTTGCCGCGGCGGCACGCGCCAGTCCCGCACCGGTGGCGGCACGTCACTGGCCGCGGGCGCGGCCGGCGCACGGGCCGGCGTGTAGTCGCGCAGCGCCTTGCCGGCGTCGGGCAGGAACGCGTCCAGGTAGATCAGCCCCATCAGACGCTCGGGTAGGCGGTCGGCTACTCCGGTGATCACCATGCCGGCATAGCTGTGGCCGACCAGCACGACGTTGTTCAGATCCTCCATCTCCAGCAGGGCGCTGACGTCGAGCACATGGGTCTGCAGGTCCACGTCCGCGCTGAGCAGGTGGGCGCGCTCGCCCAGACCGGTCAGCGTCGGGGTCCAGACCCGATGACCCTGCGCCTCCAGCAGCGGCACGAGCTTGCGCCAGCACCAGCCGCCATGCCAGGCCCCGTGCACCAGCACCCAGTGCAGGCGGCGAGCGGACGCGGCCGCGGCGGGCAGGGTGGCCGCGGCGGTGCCCAGCGCCAGGCCACGGCTGAAAACTTGGCGGCGGGTCGCACTCATGGCAGTCGGCTCCGAGGGGGATGGGCGAGCGAATTCTGCGTGAGGCGCGCCGTGAGCTTCGGGGGCTGCCCTTCACCCCGCCCTACCCATCCGCTCGGCGCCTTGCTGGCCCTACGCGGCCATCTCAAACGTCAGCCCGGCCCGCTCATGCAGCCGCCGCACCAGCGCCAGGCCCATGGCGCTGCCCGGGGTCCAGACGCCACCGGGGGTGGCGCTGCGCGGGATGTCCTCCACCAGGCACAGCGCGGCTTCGCTGATGAGTTTGCAGGTGGAGCCGTAGCCGGGGTCGCGGTCGCCTTTGACGACGGCGCGCAGCAGCTTGCCCGAGGCGCTCTTGCCGCTGAACCAAACCTCGTAGTGGCCGGCCTCGCGGGCGGCCTTGTCGGGGCCATCGCCCGGTTTCGTCAGCACGAAGCGGCGCAGCAGGGCGCGCGCGGGGCCGAAGCCCAGCACGCGGTTTTGCCAGCGGGTCATGCGGGCCAGCGCCTGGGCCTTCTTGGCGCCTTTGTCGGCCGCGCCGGGGCGGCCGGTGAGCATCTTTTCGCTGTACACAAAGTCCTGGCCCCAGGGGTGGCCGCGCAGGGCGTTGCTGCGGTGCACGTTCTTGGTGTTGATGGCGGCCATCACGAAGGGCCCGGTCCAACGGTCGGCCCAATCGTCCAGGGCGGCGCCCTGGTCGTCGGGCTGGGCGGGGCCCTTGAACCCGGGCGTCAGGGCAAAGGGGTCGCTCATCTGCTGGCCCAGCGCGGGTTCGCGGCGGATGGCCTCGAAGGTTTCCATCATGCTGGCCAGCGTGCCGCCCGAGGCCGCGCCTTTCATGCGCGCCACGCGCGCGCGCACCTCGCGCAACGGGGTGCCGAAGCGCTCCTGCGCCTGGGCCTGCAGGTAGACCACACCGAGGTCGAAGGGGATGGAGTCGAAGCCGCACGAGAACACGATGCGCGCGCCGCTCTGCTGCGCCAGCGGGCTGAGCTTGTCGATCATCCGGGCCATCCACAGCGGCTCGCCGCAGAGGTCCACGTAGTCGGTGCCGGCCTCGGCGCAGGCGGTGACCAAGGGCTCGCCATGCAGCTGGTACGGCCCGACGGTGCTGATCACGACCCGGGTGCGCGCCACCAGGGCCCGAAGCGCGGCCGCATCGCCGGCATCGGCCTGCAGCAGGGGCAGGTCCTTGGGCAGGCCCAGCTCGTCGCGCACGGCGGCCAGCTTGGCGGCGTTGCGGCCCGCCATGGCCCAGCGGGTGGTGCCGCGGGCTTGCAGGTACTCGGCCACCAGGCGGCCAGTGAAGCCGGTGGCGCCGAAGACGATCAGGTCGAAGTCTGGGTTCATGGGGAGTCCTGAGTGGGTGGGGCGGCAGGAGGCTTGAGTCCGACCCCCTTCAAAGGCGGCATCTGACCACTTCCCCTCAATCCCTTCCCATCTAACACCCGGCCAGGCGCTTCCATTTGCCCTGCGGGCCCACATCCACGATCGCGCCCCCCGTTCCCGGCGCCAGGTAGTACAGGTGGTGGTCGGTGAGGGACTGCGCCAGGTAGCTCTGGGTGGTTTCGTAGTAGCGGTAGTAGTAGGACTGGTACAGGCCGGGCACGGGCTTGGGGGCGGAGAACAGCTGCGGGTAGTTGCGCTCGGCCCAGCCGAAGACGCAGTCGGCACCGCCTTGCGCGGCGGGTAGGCCGATCTCGACCACCACGGGGGCGAAGTTCCTGGTGAAGCCCACCCAGCGCGTCAGGCCGTTGTCCGAGCCCATGAAGCGCAGGTACTCGGGCGCCTGCTCATCCGAGGCCACGCTGAGCTCCGTGCTGGGTGCTGCGCCCAGCGCCGCAAAGCCGGCCCCGCCGTCATTCAGCAGCAGCAAGCCCGCCGCGTGGATCTTGCGTCCGTCCAGGACCTTGCTGCCGCCGGCCACCTGCAGCACCAGATCCGGATAGCCATCCACATTGACGTCCGCCACCGCGAGGGCGATCACCTGCAGCGTGTCGTTCGGCCAGGCGTACACGGGCAGCAGCGTGTCGGTCATCCGCTGCAGGCGCAGGCCGCCCAGGTTGCGGTAGATCTCCAGGCCCGTACCGCCCATGCAGCTGCCGTCCGGCCCGCAGACCGGGCCCTCGAAGCGCAGCACCAGGTCGACCAGGCCGTCCTGGTCGTAGTCGAGAGCGTGGACTTCGGTGACGCCCATGGTGTCAAAGAGCCCCTCCCGGGCCATCACCTGGCCCTGGCTGTAGAGGCCCGCGGCGTCCTTCTGCATGACGCGCAGCGCGCCCCAGTCCCAGCGCGGATCGCCGGGCTTGATGTAAGCGGCCTGAATCACCTCCGGCCGGCCGTCGCCATCCAGGTCGGCCACCCCCACCGCGCCGGTGCCGTCCCAACCCGCCGCCGGCGCAAAGTTCAGCTGCTGCACGAAGCCCCCGCCGGGGGTCTGCTGGTAGGCGGCCATCTGCCGCTGCGGCCAGACCTGGTGATCGGCCCGGTCGCCCATGGTGCCCACCACGATGTCGTCCAGGCCGTCGCCGGTGATGTCCTTGACCACCACCGAATGGTTGAAGGCCCGGTAGTTGGACAGGTTCTGAAACTGGAAGCCCTGCCCCGCATCGGTGGCCAGCCAGACATAGCCATGGGTCCAGGTTCCCGGGTCGGGCCCGACTTCGGGGCCATGGTCCACCAGCACGAACTGGCGCTGCCCGCTCGCCTTGGCATTCACGCGCGCCTGGGCACGGGCCAGCCCGAGGCGCATCGAGTCCAGGAAGCGGGAGAACTCGAAGCGCCCCTCCGCACCGGAAACGAACTCCAGCCCGGGCAACAGGGTCGGGCTGGTGAAAAGCGTGGGAAAGACAAAGAGATGCTGCCGCCCGTCCATGCCAGGCACCACGGTGGTTCCGGACATGGACATGCGCAGCCCTTCGAGGAAGGTGACCCGTGCGAATTCGGGATGCACGAGCGTGGGGGCATCGGACACCGGCAGGCGGGCGCTGCTCTGCGTCTCGGCGGCGTGCGCGCACGGCCCCCAAAGCGGCATGGCCAGCAAACCTGCGCAGACTCTTCTGCGCCAGAGGGCGATGGGCATCGGCAGGCCTAGTGACCCCAGACACCGGCTGGGGCTCCGGAGAAGTCTGCCCGCATCGCCGGGCGGCGTACAGAGCGCTTACTCCTGAAGCGCGCCCGCCGGGCCGAGGGCTCAGCCCTGCCCCATCTCCCGCAACAAGCTCATCACCTTGGTGGTGATGATGTCCACCGCCGGGCCGTTGGCGCCGTGCGGCAGGATCACATCGGCGTTGCGCTTGGTCGGCTCGATGAACTGCTTGTGCATCGGGCGCACGGTTTCCAGGTACTGGTTCACCACCGATTCGGTGCTGCGGCCGCGCTCGGAAATATCGCGCTGCAGGCGGCGGATGAAGCGCACGTCCGAGGCCGTGTCCACGTAGATCTTCAGCGACATCATGTTGCGCAGCTTGGTGTCGTACAGCGCGAAAAGGCCCTCCACCACGATGATGGGCGCGGGCTTGACGGTGATGGTCTCGTGCGAGCGGTTGTCGGCCGCGAAGTCGTACACCGGCATCTCGATGGCCTCGCCCTTGCGCAGCGCGGCCAGGTGCTGGGCCATCAGCGGCCAGTCGAAGGCATCCGGGTGGTCGTAGTTCTGCTTGCGCCGGTCTTCCGGCGGCATATGGGATTGGTCGCGGTAGTAGTCGTCCTGCATCACCACCGCCACCTTCTCCGGCCCGATGGCGGCCAGCACCTGGCGCGTCACCGTGGACTTGCCGCTGCCGCTGCCCCCGGCGACACCGATGACGAAGGGTTTGTGATGGGTCTTGGGCATGGTGCGCGGGTGCTGGGGGCGGAAAAGTGGCGATTTTCGCAAGCCGACTTGCGCGCCCGGCTCTGCTGCCGCCACGGCACTCGGGCCTCACCCGGCACTTCCCCGAGAATGCGCCCCCGCCAAGTCTTGGCCCCCATCCCCCCAACTGACGCGAATACGGCCATGGACCTGAAGCTTCCCATCCAAATCATTGACGAACTCAGCGACGGCGAGGTGCGCGCCAGCGGCGAGCTGGACCTGGCCTGCGGCGAGATCCGCAACGTGCGCTACGAGGACTACGACGTGGCCACCCAGGGCGTGCCCGCCGCGCACGAGGACTACGAGTTCACCGTTGGCATCCTGAGCAACGGCTCGCGCGAGGTGGAATTCCGCGTCGAGGCCGATGCCGTCAGCGGCCGCTACTCCATCACCGCCAGCGAGCTGCTGGAACTCAAGGGCCGCGCCGCCAAGCTGTTCACGCGCGCGCCGGGTTGAGGCGCTGGGCGGGGGCCGCCCGCCCATCTGCTGCCACCCCCTCCAGCCGGCCCTGCGCTCTGAACGCAGACGGGCTCAATGAGCGTCCTTGCAGGGCCGCAGCGGCCCCAGGCGCAGCACCTCCACCCGGCCCGGCGTGCTGCCATCGGCGTCGGTGTCGACGATGCGAATGCGGAAGTCCGTGAAGCGCAGCGTGGCGCGGCGGGTCTGGCACCAGGCTTCGCCGGGGCGGGGCCGTGGGGGCTTGAGCTGCCCTTCCTGTTCGGCCGTAAAGTAGAGGCTGCGATACAGGTAGTTGTTGGCCAGCACGGAGCGGCCACCGCCCTCTCGAACCTGGTCCGGTGCTGAGAACGAGGCGCTCTCGTCGGTGAAACGCACCACGCCTTCCAGCTGGACCTGTCCGCGCAGGAACACCAGCCCCTCGGGGTAGTTGCCGTGCGCGTCGTAGCGATCGAGGTCCAGTGCATCCACCGCAGGCCGAAGCACGCGCCCCTTTTCGGGCCCCTGGTCCCAGGTCATCCGGCAGGCAGCCACCACCTTGAGCGTGCCGGGCAGGCTGGCGCGCACTCGGGACAGGCTGGCGCCGCAGTAGCAGGGCACCGCTTCTCCCCAGTCTTGCGCGGCGCGCAGGTTCAGTGCCCGGCAGGATTCGTGCGCCTGCACGAATGGGGTGGCGGCCAACAGCAAGGCTCCTAGCCACGCGGGTGCCGCCCGGCTCACGGGCAGCTGCAGGGGCCTGGGCATCTGGATCGGACGGTTCAGAGCTCAGCCGGCTGCGTCGGCGCAAACCCCGGCCCCGAGCCGGGCGCGGTCTCGTCGAACCCCGCCGGCACGGTCGGTGCAAAGCCGCGCGCGCGCGCTTCGTAGTCGGCGTCGTCGTCCAGCAGTTGGGCGGGGTCGGTGAACGTCTCGGGTTGGGAGTCGGTGGGGCCGGGCCAGAACACCTGCAAGGGCAGGCCGGCGGCCTGGCAGGCGCGCACCAGCGGGGCTTCCCACTCCATCGGGCCCTGCACCAGCAGGCGCAGCGCCTGGGTGCGCGGGGCCTGTTCCAGCAGCACGGCCACGAGTTCAGGCAGGGCGACGGACAGCAGCGGGTCGAACACGATCAGCGTGGCACGGCGGGGCTGAAAGGCGCGCAGCAGGGCGCGGTGCTCGGGGCTGTAGTTGAGGTAACCGCAGTCCCAGGGGTCGTCGGCCTGGTGGCTGCGCCACCAGCACAGGTCGTTCAGCTTGACGCGCAGGCGCAGCCCCAGACCGGCCGCTCCGCTGAGCGCTTGCAGCCGCGGCGTGCCGTCCAGGCTGCGGCAGGCGGCCTCCAGCGTGGCGGCATGGCGGGCTTCCGGGTCCAGCCACAGGCCCACCGCCAGCGGCCGCTGCAAGGCCGTCGCTCCCCAGGGCCGCCACCAGGGGCGGTTGGCCGGGCCGGCGCCTTCCTGGCACCAGTGCTGCAGCGCGGCGAGCAGGGCGGGGTCGGCCTGGGTGGCGGCGCCATCCCAGAGCGGCTGCGGCTGCACGCGCAGCAGGCGGCTGTCGAAGCGGCGGCTCAGCACCCAGGCACTGCGCAGGACCAGCAGCAGCAGGGCCAGGACCGGCAGCAGCAGGAGCAGAGACAGGGCGGGCAGCGAGAAGGGCAAGTCCATGACGCAGGCGGCAGGCAGGGCGAGGGCTGCCAGCTTAGTTCTGCTTGCGCGTGGGCCGCTGGTTCACCGCGCGCGCTGGGGCGGGAAGGCGGCATAAGGTCGCACCGCCGCGGGCCCCAGAGCTTGCCCGGACCTACTCGGCCTTGCGCTCCACCACCGCCACCACCGGCGTGCAGCGCAGCTGGGCCTCGGCCTGGCCGCGCCGCTTGGGCAGGAAGTGGCAGTGCCGCACGGGCTCGGGCAGTTGCAGCACGCGCCGGGCCTCGCCCTGGTACTGGCAGTGCACCCAGACCTGGCGGCCGGCCTGGTAGACGTAGGCCAGCGGCCAGCTGTCGCGGCCCTGCGCATCGGGTTCGGGCACCAGCGAGGCCAGTTCCTCCGGCGGGCCGTCGAACACGGTCACCTGGCGCAGGGCCTTCCCCGGCTGGATGGGGCAGACGGAGACCGAGGCCGTCGTATCGGCCAACGCCAGCAGCGGTGCGGCCAGGGCCAGCAGGGTGGCAGGCCCGTGCCAACGACTCACGAGGCGCGCCCTGGCCTCGGGCAGCCACCGGCCATCAGGGCTCAGGGGGGTGCGGGGGTTGGGGCGGGCAAGCTCAGGCATGGAGGGGCGGTGCGAATGCAGGTGCGGGCACTCTAGGGCCGTTCACAACCACAAACGCAGCAGCCCGAAGTCGTTGTTGCTGCCGCTCACCTCGCCGCCCAGGATGGCGCGCACCGTGGGCACGCGCTCGTCGCTCTGCAGCACCATGCCGCGGGCGTTGTCGCCGCGCGTGCCAGCCGCTACCGGGCGGATGGCGATGCCGTTTTCGCCGAACTGGGTGTCGAGCGCGCCGCTGGGCAGCAGGCGCAGGGCCACGAAGTCGCCGGCCGAGCTGTTGTCGCGGTAGCTCCAGCCACCCAGCAGCAGCTTGCCGTCGGCCTGGCGCGCCACGGCGGTGGCGTTGTCCCAGTTGGCCGGGTTCACCGGCACGGTGACGAGGCCGCCCTGGCCGAAGCTGGCGTCCAGCGTGCCGGCTGGCGTGAGCTGGGCGGCGGCGAAGTCGTTGTAGATGCCGCCGGCCAGCACCATCTGCCCGCCGGGCAGCAGCGCCACCGAGCGCGCGGCGCCGATGTTGCGGCCGAACAGGCCGACCACCTTGCCGCCATTGCCGAAGCTGGCGTCCAGCGTGCCGTTGGGCAGGTAGCGGGCGGCCAGGAAATCGCCTTCGCCGCCCACGGCGAGGATGCGCTGCTGGCCGTCGATGACCGGCAGGGCGAGCGCGTAGACGATGTCGCCGCCGCTGCTCGGCGCCATCGGCGTGACGACCTTGCCGCCGTTGCCGAAGCTGGCGTCGAGCGTGCCGTCGGCGTTCAGGCGGATGAGCGCGAAGTCCTGGCCAGTGGTGCTGGTGCTGGTGAGCGTGGTGCCGGCGGCGACGATCTTGCCGTCCGCCTGGATGGCGACGGCGTGTGCGCGGTCGGTGCCGTTGCCGGCGCCGGCGTTGGTGAAGGTCGGCAGGATGAAGCGGCCGGCGTCGGCAAAGCCCGGGTCGAGCGTGCCGTCGGTGCGGTAGCGCAGCACCAGGAAATTGGCGTCGGTACCGGTGGCATCGGTCCAGCCGGCGACGACGATCTTGCCGTCGGCCTGCACCGCCACGGCGCGGGCGCTGTCGCCACGCGCGCCGACCTGGGTGATGACCTTGCCACCGTTACCGAAGCTGGGGTCAAGGCCGCCGTCGCGCAGGTGGCGTGTCAGGGCGACGACCGTGCCGGTGTTGATGGCGGTGGTGCCGACCGTGAGGATCTTGCCGTCCGATTGGAGCGCCACGGCATGCGCATAGTCCTCGCTGCTGGCCACTGGCGTGATCTGCGTGCCGCCGCCGAACGAGGTGTCGACCGCGCCGGCCACGCCGCGCACGGTCAGCGTGAGGGGGGTGCTGGCCATGGCCTCCAGCGCGCCGGTGGTGGCCCCGGTGGTGACCGGCCCGCCAAAGGTGGCACGGGCGGTCAGTTGGATGGCGGTGGGCAGGGTGTGAGGGGCGGCAGGCTGCGCGACCAGGGTGAACTCGGCAAAAGATGCCTCCGCCGCGACGCTGACCGGCGCCGCGCTCACACCTTCCGGCAGGCCGGACAGCGCCAGCTGCACCGGGCCGCTGAAGCCGCTCAGGCGCTCGACATTGACGCGCAGCGTGGTGCTGCTGCCCTGCACCAGCTGCAGCTTGTCGGCGGCGGGCGTGCTGCGCGCGCCGGCGGTGTTGGGGCTGATGAAGTCGCTCACCGCACCCACATGCACCGGGTTGTTGCCGAAGGCGCCGCCCATCACGTAGACGCCATTGCGCACGTAAGGGCCGTCTTGCAGCACGACGCCCAGGTAGACGCCCGTGTTCGGGTAGTGGCGGAAGGCGAACGGCGCCAGCCAGTTGGTGGCCGCTGGCCCCGCGAAGTACTGCGGGAAGTTGGCGACGGCGAAGTCCATCAACTGATTGGCAGCGGCCAGTGGGTCGTGGAGCACCAGGCTGGGCGGGGCGTCGGCCGTGGTGGCGGTGGATGCGAGCGCCTGGCGGCGGGCGCTGCCGGCGGTGGCCAGGGCGCTGGCGGCGGCCTGTGCGGTGGGCGCGGCGGCGGCCGGGGTCAGTTCGGCGCGCTCATCGCCGCCGCCGCAGGCGCTCAGGGCGGCCGCCATGGCGGCGGCCAGCAGTGTGGTGGAGGCCCAGCGGCCCAGTCGGGAGTGCATTGCAAAGTCCTTGGTGACGATGCCAGGCACTCTAAAAATTGACCGTGTTGCGCGCATGGGCCAAACGGGCCATCGGCGAGTCTGAGAAGGGCCACGGGAGGCCCACGCAGGCTCTGGGGGGCCCCATCACTGCCGCACAATCCGCGCCTTTTTGCCAGGAAGGCCGGTGCCATGAGCCCGAGTTGCTTGAACTGCGGTGCGCCGCTGAGCGCGCCCTACTGTGGTCAATGCGGCCAGTCCGGCGCCGTGCATCCCTATTCGATCGCGGGCTTGTTGCACGACATTCCGCATGCGGTGTTCCATCTGGACCGTGGCCTGTGGCCGACCCTGCTGGGCCTGCTGCGCGCACCCGGCGAGACGGTGCGCAACTACCTGGACGGTCAACGGGTGCGCTACTTCAACCCGCTGACCCTGCTGGTGCTGTGCGTCGGCTTGTACGTGGCCTGCTACAGCCGGGCGGACTTTCTGCCTCTGATCAGTCGCATGACCGGTACGCGTCTGCAAGCCGCCGGCCTTGACCCACTGCAATGGGCCACGCGCTTCATGTCGCTGCTGCTGCTGGTCATCGTGCCACTGCAGGCATGGGGCAACTGGCTGTTCTTCCGCCGCGGGCGCCGGAATCTGGCCGAGCACATGGTTGCCATCGCCTTTGTGAACGCGCTAACCACCTTGCTGATGGTCATCCCCCTGTTTCCGCTGCTCTGGGTGCTGGCGCATCTTGGCCCCAAGGCCCAAGCTGCGGTGGGCCCGGCCTGGTTGGCCGGCGTGATCATCAGCACCAGTTATCAGACCTGGGCCGTGGGGCAGATCTTTGACGAACCCGGTCTGCGCCCCTCGGCCCAATGGCGCGCCCAGCTGGGCATGGGTGTGGTGGTGCTCGTCATGGTGCTCATCGGTGCGATCGCCGGCTTCACCTGGGTGCTGCTGCGTCGCTGAATACCGCGGGATCGGCGGCTTTGTCACACCTTTTAAGCTGAATTGGATGTTTTTTGGATCGCCTGCCGGCGCCCAGGCCTCCCGCTGGAGCGCCCGCTCGTGAATCATGGCCGCTCCACTTCCACGAGGCATCCCATGCAAGGACATCCATTGATCGCAGGCCTGTGCCTGGCCGTGCTGGCCGCTGGAGCCAGCGCCCAGTCCAAGGGCCCCACCGAGGCGCAGTGCCGCAACCTGACCGACGCCATGCTGGACACCATGAAGTCCACGCCGCTCAAGACCGAGAAGGACAAGCAGGGCGCGCGCGAGCTGATCGAGCGCGTGGAGAAGCTGGTGAAGGGCAACCGCGCACGCGGCGTGCCGGAATGCGAGACCTACGCGGCGATGGCCAAGATCATTGCCCATCAGTGAGTGGTGCCTGCGCCCGTGCGGCGCAGCGCTGTCGCAGCCTCAGCCCAGCGTCGAAGGTGCCTGCCCGTACTCGGCCCGGAACGCGCTGCTGAAATGGCTGTGTGAGGAAAAGCCCAGCTCCAGGGCCAGTTCCGTCAGCCGGCCGCGCATGTCCGGCAGGCGGAACAGGGCCTCGCGCAGGCGCAGGCGGTTGAGCTGGCGGTGCAGGCTGCTGCCGGTGATGCACCGGTACACGCGGCTGGCATGGAAGGGCGAGGTGCCGCAGTCCCGAGCCAGGTGCTCCAGGCTCAGCACCTCGTCAAAGCCCGTGGCCAGGCGCTCCTCCAGGGCGCGGGCCAGGCGCCGCCAGGCGGGGCTGGGGGTGGGACCGGCTGGTCGTGCGGGGCCTGCGTCGGCCAGCACGCTCTCCACCAGCAACAGCCTGGAGCTGTTCCACGATGGTCGGCGCTGGTGGATTGCCAGTGTGCTGTGGGCAGCGGAGTCGGCGCAGGCACCGATTCCGCCCCAGCTGCTGCCGCTTAAGCGGGGCGCCTCTGCGGCCTCGCGATGCTGACCCCCATGTCGTCCAAACCGTCATCGGGCGCTCCGCGCCATCTCTTCATCCTCGGTAGCGCACGCCAGGGCGGCAATGCCGAACGGCTGGCCCGCCATGCGGCTGCGCATCTGCCTGCGGCCACGCCGATCGAGTGGTTGTCGCTGCGCCAGCACCCCCTGCCGCCTTTCGAGGACCGTCGCCACGAACCCGGGGCCGTGTTTGCGGCGCCGCTCGGGCCCGAGGCCGAGCTGCTCGCGCACACCCTGGCGGCCGACCATCTGGTGTTCGTGGTGCCGGTCTATTGGTACAGCCTGCCGGCTGACGCCAAGCGCTACCTCGACCACTGGAGCGCCTGGCTGCGCGTGCCGGGGGTGGATTTCCGCGCCCGCATGGCGGCCAAGACCCTGTCCGTGATCACCTGCCTGAGCGACGACGACCCGGCGCTGGCCGAGCCCCTGCTGCAGACCCTGCGCCTCACGGCGGACTACATGGGCATGCGGTACCACGGCGCGCTGGTGGCCTATGGCAACCGCCCGGGCGATGCGCTGGAGCGGCCCGCCCAGCGCGAGGCCGCGGCGCGCTTCTTTCAGTTTCCCAGCAGGTAATCGATGGCGCGGCTGACCGTGACCGCCTGGGCTTCGTTGCACTGCGCGGGCGTGCTGCGCGGGCTGTCGGGGTAGACCTCGGTGGTGGTGTGCAGGCGAGCCCCGGTCATCGCGCCGCACAGGCCCAGCGGCCCCATGTCGTAGTGGATGACACCGAGCTGCTGCAAGGGCTCGCCAATGATGCAGCCCTGCGGGTCGGGCTCGGCAATGTGCGTCACACGGGCTACCGCCTCGATCAGCGCGCGCTGGAAGTCCGGCACCGGGCGGGCGCTGTCGGCCACCAGGTAGAAGCCGTCGGGAATCTCGTGCCACTCGAAAGCCTTGCCGTCGCGCGCCGCGCGGGCCGGGCCGAACTCGCTGTTGTCGCTGTCGGTGGTTTCGTGCAGGTCCACATGCAGGTCCACCTGCGGGGCCTGGGCCGCTACGCAGGCCATCGCCAGGCGCGCTTCGGGTGCGGGGCTGTCGGCCTTGAACAGGCGGTTCGGGTCCAGGGCCAGCGGGTTCCAGCGGTTGATGGTCTCGTAGGCCCAGGGGCTGATGGCGGGCAGCACCAGCACATTGACGGCCTGGGCGTAACGCTCGAAATCGCGCCGCAGCCACAGCAGCGCGCCTTGCACGCCGCTGGTCTCGTAGCCATGCACGCCGCCGGTGACGAGCACGGTGGGCCGGCCGGCCAACCACGCACGGCTGCGCACCGCCATCAGCGGGTAGCGCCCCTGGCCCAGCGCCTGGTAGTCCAGCTCGCCGTATTGAAAGCATTCAGCGCCCGCGGGGCAGTGCGCCTGCAGTGGCGCCAGCACGTCGTCGGCGTAGCGGCGTTGCACGCTCTGGCGCGCCAGCCAGGCGGCGCGTTCGGCGGCGCCCCAGGGTAGGCCAGGGGTGCCGATGGGGTAGGGGGTGGTGGGGGGCATGGGGGTGCTGGGGCCGTAGGCGGGTCTGCATTCTTCCTGCGCGTGCCGCCGGGTGCGCCGGCGCTTGAAACAGCTGCTCACGCGGGGCGGCCTGAAGCTCGCTAAGGTCGCGCCCTTGCATCAGGGGGGAACACAGTGGGACGACATGGCATCAGGCTCGCGTGGGGCATGCGCGCTGCCAAGACGGCGGCAGCAGCGGATTCAGGCGGCCAGGAGATGCGATTACCAATCCGACCGGACCACCTGGGGCCGCAGGTTGTGCGGCCCGCCGGCAGGCGCTTTCACCTGATGACCCGCTGGCTCGGTCTGGCGCCCGGCCTGCTGCTTTCCAGCGAGGCCCTGGCAGACATGGGCAACTTCACCGACGGCTTCATTTACACCCTGGTCGCCATTGGCGTGCTGGGCGTGCTGGCCTGGACGCTCGTGCCTTGGCTCGTCTACCGCTCACTGCGGGGTCATGGAATTGCGCTGCGGGTGCTTGTGGCGGCACTGGTGTGGACGATGCCGGCCTGGGCCCTGATGGGAACCCTGGCCATTGCAGCCCTCTAGGGGCGCTCTCAGGGTTGCGGCGCAAGGCTGCCGTTGAGCTCAAGCCGCAAGCTGTGCGGCTGTGCACCGTTTTCCACCGGCTTGCGCGCCAAAAAGGCGGCGCTGGCCGCCGCGCGCTTGAGGTGGGCATCCAGGAAGTGGCGCACGTACAGCGCCACCATGCCGAAGGCCTGGCGCACCTCGGCCTGGCTGTACTCGTCGTAGGCGGTGGGCGGCGCCTCGCGCAGGCGGCGCGAGACGAAGTCTTCATGCCGCAGCGGGTAGGCGATGAGCTGGGTGACGGGGCTGTGCCGGGCTTCGTTGAGCAGGCTGAAGCGGGTGTCGATGCCGCGGCGGTTGAGCTGGGTGATCGTGTCCGGCGTGCGCGAGACATAGAGCCAGGGGGCGGTCAGGCGTTTGACGTCGATGAGCTGGGTGAGCGCGGGCTCGCGCGTGCCGTCCAGGCTGATGAGGGCCTGCACCTGAGCTTCCTGCGTCGCCGCAAACAGATGCGTCATGCCGCCCCAGCTCCAGCCCAGCAGGGCCAGGCGCCGGGCGTCGGCCTGCGGGTTGGCTTCTGCCAAGCGGATCAAGGCGCGGAGGTCCGCCACCTGCGGCTCCACGCTGGCCAGGTTGTCTTCCACGTCCTTGCCATCGGCTCCCATGCCGACGCTGGAGAGCACCACATAGCCGTGGCTGGCGAGGTATTCCAATAGCTCCGCGTTCTCGTCTGCCGGGCCACCCACACCGGGCGCGTAGACGATGACGGGGAACGCACCCGCAGCGGGGGGTGCGTTCCAGCTGGCTTGCATCGGTGCCTCCAGCAGGGTTTGCGCGGCCGGGCCCAGGCGCTGTGCCAGCCGGTTGGCCTGCTGGCGGCGCAGGGTCTGCAGCTCGTCGGCGCTGCGGTCGTTGCGCAGGGCTGTCAGGCGGGTGGCGAGGTAGTCGGCATAGCGCAGCGTCCGGCCCGCTGCTGCGGCCGGATACCAGCTCAGGATCTGCTGGGGCTTGCGGCCCTCCGCCTGCTGCTGCACGCGAAAGCCCACCGGGTGCGGGCCGGCTGCCTGCTCGATCAGGCGATCGATCGGCTGCTCGATGGCCTGGGCCACCATGCCGGGCAGGAACAGGGCGAGGAAGCAGGCGATGCGAATCATGGTGGCGTTGCTGCTCATGCCCAGTGCTGTGCCCAGATCCGGTCGTGAAAGGCCATCAGGTTTGGCTGCGCCTTGACGAAGTCCTGCACCGGGCTTTGGAAGGGGTGGCGGGCGAGGGTGTGGACCCAGGCGAACAGCGTCGCGTCCACCGTGCTGGGCTGGGCGCCGAACAGATAGGTTTGATCGCCCAGCAGGGTGGCCAGCGCCTGCCAGCCCTGCAGGCCCTGAGCCACCACCTCGTCCGGGCCATGCCGGCCGATGCCCTGCTGCCAGGCCTGCTGGCGCATGCGCTTGGCCAGGCCGCTGACGATTGGCGCGGCCAGGGCCTTGACGAGCGGGCGCTGCCAGCCCGGCACGGCGCGCAGCGCGTAATCCATCAGCAGCGGCTTGTAGCGCTCGACATTGGCCGGCACGCACCAGCGCAGGTAGAGCCCGACCCAATACAGCCGGTCTTCCAGCAGGGCCTGGATGGCCAGGCTCTGCGCCTGCTGGGCCCGGCTCAGGTGCGCGTCGCGCAGGGCGCGCGGGTCGCGCGCCTGCAGGTGCGCCACGATGGCCGCGGAATCCGGGATCAAGCGCCCTTCGATCTCCGCCACCGGCAGCTTGGCCTTGGGCATCACCTTGCGGTCGCCGGTGCGGCCTTCGTAGGGGATGCCGGACAGGCGCAGCCAGGTCTCGAGCTTGATGACGAAGGGACTGATGTCGGGCGTGCCGTGGCCGGCGGGGTAACCGAATTTGTAGACGATCAAGGGAGCTCCCATTTGAGGTGTTCTGCGTTGCGCGCCCGCGCGCTGCGGGCTGGGTCGGAGTGTCTCGAAACTGGCGCCCTTCAATCCGCGCCCCCTGCGCTTCATCGCAAGCCCCGCGCCCGTCCGGGCATTTGCGCCGACGATGCCGCCTCGGTTTCCGATTCTTTCCCGCCATGCTGCTTGCCAAACCCTTCGCCACCCTGGCCCTGCTCGGGCTTGCCCTTCACGCCGCGGCCGCGGAGCCCGACTGGCGCGAGCAGGCGCGCACCGATCTGGACTTCGCCGCCCAGGCCATTGCCGAGCGCCATGCCGGCGCGGTGCTGGGGCATGCGCACATCCTGAACCAGCTCGAACGCGGCCTGCGCCAAGCGCGCGCTGACCTGCCCCTGGTGCGCAGCGCCGCGGACCATCGCGCGCTGCTGCGCCGCTTCGTGGCCGGCTTTGGCGACCCGCACCTGGGCCTGCAGACGGTGGGCAAGCTCAAGGGCTGGAACGGCCTGCTGATCGATGCGGTCGACGGCCGCTTCGAGGTGGTGCACGCCGAGCCCGATGCCGACCTGCCGCCGGTGGGTAGTGAGCTGCTGGACTGCGACGGCGTCTGGATCGGCAGCTACCTGAAGGCCCGGGTTGCCCCCGGCGTGACGGAGGGTTTGGAGATGCCCAGCGGCCTGAGCCAGCTCGCCCGCCGCGTGATGTTCGACAACGACCTCGGCTGGGCCCCCGGGAGCTGCCGCTTCCGCCTGGCCGACGGCCCACTGCGCGAATGGGCGCTGCCGGCGCGGCCCTTCAGCGCCAGCTGGCCCGAGGAGCGGCTGGACCGCGCGCTCGCGCAGACCAGCTTCACACCCCTGCCTGTCGGGCTGACGCAGCCGGCGCCAGGCGTGCTCTGGGCCGCCATCAGCAGCCTGAATCTGGGTGACCCCCCAACCGCGCAGGCGCTGGACACCTTGATCAGCCAGCTGGCCCAGCAGGGGCCAAAGGCGCAGTGGGTGGTGTTTGACCTGCGCGGCAACGGCGGCGGCGCCTCCAGCCCGGGGGGCCGGGCGCTGAAGGCCTTGTACGGCGAGGCCTACGGTGGCCAACTGGCTGAGCTGCCCTACAACGGCAAACAGGCTGTCGCGCACCCGGACACTCTGCAGATGCTGCGCGGCCTGGCCGCACGCTCGGACCTGCCCGCTGACATGCTCGGCCAGGTGCGCGAGGCCCTGCAGGCACTGGAAGGCGCTCAGCAACGCGGCGAGCGCGTGGCCACGCTGAGTCCGGTGGCGCCGCCCGCTGCCCGTGACGCGCTACGTGCCCAGGTGCGCCAGCGCCCGGGCGGCCCACGCCTGGCGGCGCTGATCGACCGCGGCTGCTTCAGTTCCTGCATGGCCTTCCTGCAGATGCTGCAGGGCCCGGCGGACACCCTGGTGCTGGGCGAGGCCACGCTGGGCTACTCGCCCTACGGCGAGATTGCGCCCCTGCCGCTACCCAGCGGCCAGGGCACGCTGCGCCTGCCCTCGGCCTTCTTCGTCAGCGAGCAGGCGGCGCAGCAGCCCTTTGTGCCGCAGCGCCGCTACCCGGGTCGCATGCACGATGGCGCAGCGGTGCAGGCCTGGGCGCTGCAGCAGCTGCAGGCGGCGCAGACGGCTCGTTAGGGATTGGCGCACTTGGCGCGGCCGGGTCAGACTTCGCGCCGGCTGCCGCTGTCCTGCGCCTCGATGAAGGCCTTGCGAAAGGCCATCGGCTCGGCGATGCCGGCCAGCGGCGCGTGGGAGGTGCCGGTGCCCGAGATGACCAGGGTGCCGAAGTCGAACAGGCGGCCCAGCACGCCCTGATCGACCTGGATGCTCTCGGCCTTGTTCAGATTGATCTCGATCGTCTGGCGGCTGATGAAGCCGTGCTTGACGATGATGCGCTTGGTCGTGACCGCCAGCTCGGTGGACTTGTAGCGGATGTAGGCCGCCACCAGGAATACCAGGCCCAGGCCGAACAGCGGCAGCGTGACGAGGCCCAGCGCGATCAGGTGCGCCAGGCCCCACAGGCTGAGGTGGCCTTCGTGCAGGATGGTTTCGCCTTTGACCAGCGCGCCCTCGACATAGCTCGACATCGGTGTTCCTTGGAGATGGAGACGTTCAGCCCGCGCTGTCCCAACGCAGGGTGGCGCATTCTCTCCACCCTGCCGGCCCGGCTTTTGTTGCATTCCGGGCAACAACGGATTGCAGCGCGCCATCTTTTTCTGCAACGCCCCGATCTCCAGAATTTCAACCACTCACCCAGGCCAAGGCCTCACGGTTGCCGGGTGTCCCAAGACTTGAAATCAGGAGTTCCCATGTCCACTCCCCGCATCCTTGTTCTTGCCACCGCTCTGCTCGGCAGCACCGCCGCCATGGCCCAGACCAGCAGCGAGTCGCAGGCGCTGAGCCGCGCCGAGGTGCTGGCCGATCTGGAGATCTACCAGCGTTCGGGCCTGCGTGCCATCGAGCAGGACGACCTGCAGATGTTCCGCGGCGAACGCTACCGCGTCGCCCTGAACCGCTACCGTGCCTTGCGCCAGTCGCCCGAGTTCGCGGCGCGCGTGCAGGCCATCGCCCAGGCCCGCGGCGAAACGTTGACCGCGACCGCGCCCTGATCACGGCGCCGGCTGGCGCTCGCACAATCGATCTCCCTGGGGCCTAGCGCCCCCGTACCGGAGCGAACGTGGACAAGTTCAGCGCGATGAGGGCCTTCGTGCGCGTGGTCGAGGCCGGCAGCTTCACCCGCGCCGCCGAGGCCCTGGGCGTGCCCAAGGCGCAAGTGACGCGGCAGGTGCAGGCCCTGGAGCAGGAGCTGCGCACCCTGCTGCTGAACCGCACCACGCGCCGCGTCACCGCCACCGCCGAGGGCGCGGCCTATTACGAGCGCGCGGTGAGCGTGCTGGACGATGTGGAGGAGCTGGAGTCCAGCCTCTCCCACGCCAAGGCCAACCCGCGCGGCCGCCTGCGGGTGGACGTGCCCTCGCCCGCTGCCACCCTGGTGTTGCTGCCGGCCCTGCACGAGTTCTGCGCCCAATACCCCGACATCCAAATCGACCTGGGCATCAGCGACCGCGTGGTGGACCTGGTGGCCGAGCGGGTGGATTGCGCGATCCGCGGCGGCACCATCACCGACCCCTCGCTGATCGCGCGCCGCCTGGGCGAGATCCGCCGCGTGGCCTGCGCCTCGCCCGAGTACCTGCGGCGCCATGGCATGCCCCGGCACCCCTCCGATCTGGAGGACGAGACGCACCGCGTCATCAGCTACTTCGCGCATGGCAGCGAGCGGCTCACCTACGTGATGGAGCGCGGCAAGGAGCGCGTGGAGGTGCACCCCAAGTCCGGCATCGCGGTAAACGACAGCTCGGCCATGCTGGCTGCCGGCCTGGCGGGGCTGGGCATCGCGCGCACCGGCGCCTTCATGGCCGCCCCCTATGTGGCGGCCGGCAGCCTGCAGATCGTGTTGCCCGAATGGTCGGCCGGCGTCTCGCCGCTCTACCTCGTCTACCCGCCCAACCGCCATGTGCCCGCGCGCCTGCGCGTGTTCATCGACTGGGTCGTCAAGCTGTTCGACTGCGCGCTCAGCGGCCAGACGCGCGGGCCGGCCACCGGCCTGCCCAATGTGCACAAGGAACTGGCGCTGTAGCGCCCCCTTCGCGCTTCCCCCGTTGTGCGCCCGGTGCCGGCTTGGTTACAAACGGGCCACGGGGAGACACAGAGCAGGCGGCCTGAGCCGCGCGAGCGGAGCTTGGCATGCGTGTTTCCTGGTGGGGGTGCGGCGCGCTGTTGGCGGCGCTGATGGGCCCGGCCGCGGGCCAGACCCTGCTGCGCGGCGGCACCCCTGAAGGCCTGCCCGGCTATGAGCTGGGCCCGCATGGCGAGCTGCGCGTCGAGTCGCCGCAGAAGGCCGCGCTGCTGCAATGCGTCGAGCAGGCCCTGAATGTGCACATCGTCTGGTCCGCCTACCCCACGCGGCGCGTGCTGCAGATGGTGGCGGAGCAGCAGCTGGACCTGGCCTTCCCGATGGGCTTCAACGAGGAGCGCGCCGCGCGCCTGCTGCAAAGCGAACCCGGCTGGGACAACCCGGACGTCTGGGTCTCGCTCAAGCCCATCCAGGTGCAAGACAAACGCCTGCGCCTGGGCGCCCGTCTGGGCTCGCCCCAGCACGACGACCACCAGGGCCTGGGCTACGCCCGCGTGGTGGGCGCCGTGACTTACGAGGAACTCGCCAAGCTGCTGGTGCGCGACATGGTGGATGCCGTCATCCTGCCGCGTTCGCTGTTCGAGGACATGAAGGCCATCTGGCCCGCCGGCCACCAGGTGAGCGAGGGCAAGCCGCGGCGCTCCGGCTTCTACCTGGCGAAGTCCGACCCGCGCCAGCTGGCCGCGCCACTGGATCAGGCCATCCGCCGCTGCCGGGGGGCGGGCAAGCCCGTCTGACGGCGGTGGGCCTGAAGCGGGGAAGGGGCGCGCTATCCTGGGCTCCGCTGCCCCTGCAGGCCCCGGCCTGATTCCCAGGGCGGCAGCGCAGAGCGGAGGGGAGATGAGCGCGCGAGAGACCCTGCATCGCGAAGTCGGCCTGGCCTGGGTGGGCGCGGATGGCGATCTGCTCTCGTTCAACGCCACGCTGCGCGGCTGGCTGGGCGAGGCCCAACCCGAGCGCCTGGAGCAGCTGCTGCCTGCCTTGACTCCGGCGCGCTGGGCGCGCTGGAAGGCCGAGGGCTTTGCCGACGTGCTGTCGCTGGAGCTGGGCGCGCCGGGCGGCGAACCGCTGGTGGTGCAGGTGCAGGCCGATCCGGCGCCTGACGGCCTGTGCATGCTCAGCCTGCTGGGCAGCCTGCCGGTGGCCGAGCGCCTGGCCATCGACGCGCTGCAGCGCTCCGTGCTCGGTGCCGTGGCCGGCGGCGAGCCCCTGCGCGCGGTGATGGACCTGCTGTGCCGCGAGGTCGAAGCCCTGGCACCCGAGCTGGTGTGCAGCGTGCTGGCGGTCGACGCCGAAGGCCGGCTGCACCCCCTGGCCGGCCCCAGCCTGCCCGCCGCTTACACGCAGGCGCTGGAAGGCCTGGCCATCGGCCCCGCCGTGGGCAGCTGCGGCACCGCCGCCTGGCGCCGCGAGCCCGTGGATGTGCGCTCCATCGCCACCGACCCGCTGTGGGCGCCCTACAAGCAGCTGGCCCTGCCCATCGGCCTGGCGGCCTGCTGGTCCACCCCGGTGCTGATGGACACGTGGGGGCGCGTGGGCGCCACCTTCGCGCTCTACTACCGCGAGGAAGTGCCGGTGGCCGACTACCACCGCCACCTGGTGCAGGCTTGCAGCCAGATGGTGCGCGTGGCCCTGAAGCACGACGAGCGCGAGCGTCGCATCGAGCAGCTGGCCTATGGCGACGACATCACCGGCCTGCCCAACCGCGCCCGCTTCACGCAGCGTGCCGAGGCCGTGCTGCGTGCGCCAGCTGCGGCGGCCCAGGGTGGCGCCCTGTTGCTGATGGACCTGGATCGCTTCAAGGCCGTCAACGAACTGCAGGGTCATGCGGTGGGCAACGAGGTGCTGCGCCGCATCGGCGCGCGGCTGGCGCAGGCCCTGCCGGGCCTGGACACGCTGGCGCGCCTGGGTGATGACGAATTCGTCGTGCTGCTGCCCGGCGCCGACCGCGCCGCCGCCGAACGCGAGGCCCTGCGCTTGTGCGCGCTGGCGGCCGAGCCCCTGGTGCTGGAGCGCGGCCAGCAGCTGCGCCTGGGCCTGAGCGTGGGTTTCAGCCTGTTCCCGCACGATGGCCAGACGCTCGACGCCTTGCTCAAGCACGCCGACATCGCGCTCAACGCCGCCAAGCTCAGCGGCCGCAACACCGCACGCGGCTTCAATGAGGAACAGGCCCAGGCCCTGCAGGAAAAGGCCTGGATGGAAGGCGAGCTGCGCGAGGCCCTGGCCCACGGCGGCTTCACCCTGCACTTCCAGCCCCAGTGCAGCCTGCAGGACGGCCGCGTGCTCGGTGCGGAGGTGCTGCTGCGCTGGCCGCACCCGCAGCGCGGCTTGATTCCGCCCGACCGCTTCATCCCGGTGGCCGAGGAATGCGGCCTCATCGTCGCCCTCGACGCCTGGGTGCTGGAGGCTGCGGTGCAGCAGCTGGCGCGCTGGCATGCCCAGGGCCTGGCCCTGCCCAGCCTGGCGGTGAACCTCTCGCCGCCGCGCCTGCTGCATGGCGATTTGCAGGAGCAGGTGCAGCGCCTGCTGGCGCAGACCGGCCTGCCGCCCACGGCCCTGACCCTGGAAGTGACCGAGCGCCTGATGCTGGACGAGCGCCAGGACCGCCGCGCGGTCGACCAGCTCAGCCAGCTGCGCGCGCTCGGCGTGGGCGTGTCCATCGACGACTTCGGCACCGGCTACTCCTGCCTGGGCTATCTGCGCCGCCTGCCCATTTCGGAGCTGAAGATCGACCGCAGCTTCATCCACGAACTGGCCAAGCGCCCCGAAGACCGCGCCCTGGTGGCCGCACTCGTCACCATCGCGCGCGGCTGCCGGCTGCAGCTGGTGGCCGAGGGCGTGGAGACCGAGGCCCAGGCCCGCGTGCTGCGCGAGCTGGGTTGCGACGCCTTCCAGGGCTACTGGCTGGCGCGGCCGATGCCGGCGGCGGAGTTGGAAGCGTGGTTGCAGGCCCGCTTGTAGAGCCCGCTCAGCGCGGCCGCTCGAACCCGTTCGCCACCCAGGCCTCGGCTGCGGCCTTGGTGAAGCGGAACTCGGCCGGCACGCGCACTTCGGCCAGCTGCTTGCCGGCGCCGTCTTCGGCGCGCAGCAGCGCGTAGGGCTCGTCCTCTAGCGGCACGATCTCCAGGCTGATCTTCAGCCACTCGCCGTCTTGCGCCACGTAGAGCGATTTGTGCAGCTGCGCCTTGAGCTGCTGCTCGTGGCGCTGGATCACTTCACTGGCGGTCTTCACCAGGGTGTTGAAGGCGCTGCTGTCCAGCGGCTTGGGGTTCTTTTTGTCGCGGCCCATGGTCCAGGGCCCCACCAGCGCGGGTTCGGACTGGCCGTCCAGGTACATGGCCACGGCCCAACCCTCGTCGTCCTCGTTCTTGATGACCTGGGCCGTCCAGCCCTTGTCGCGCCAGCGGCGCGCTTCCTGCACCAGCGCCGGTTCGTCGTGTTCGTTGTCCATGGGCCGGCATTGTCCGTGCCGCCCCCGCGGCGCAGGATTTGCAGCCCGCCGTGATCCGCATCACGCCGCGCGGGGTGGCCCCGTATGGCGGCCGCGCCAGGCCCTGGATAGCCTTGCGCCGCTCTTGCAACACCCCCAGAAAAGCCACCATGCCCCATCGCCTGCTTGCCCGTTCCAGCGCCGACGACAGCCGTTCGCACGCCCTGTCCATGAGCTTTGCCTTCTCCGAGACTCTGCCCTCGGTGAGCTGGGCACCGCCGCCCGCGGAGCTGCTGTACGACCAGACGATCGGCCAGGCGCGCAACCAGGCCTTGGATCTGCCGGCGCTGGAGAGCGCCTGGGCTGAAACCGAACGCATGGGTCTTTGAGGCCGGCGCACGTCGCTACAAATTCAAGACAAATCCCCGACAGTCCGCGGATGCCTGGGAAGGGCACGCTTCATAGGATTCCGGCCAGTCCTCGGGATGCGGCTTGACTGCTCCACGAGGGAGGCTTGAACGGGGCGCCTAGACGCCCCTCTTGTGGAGCAACCCCTATGCAATACCCCTTGCTTTCGCGCTGGGCCGCTGGCCTGGCGCTGGGCGGTAGTGCGGCCCTGCTGGCCGCCTGTGGCGGTGGTGGCGCCGCCGAAGCCGGCGCCCCCGCGGTCTCGCGGCCGCTGGCCATCAGCGGCACCGCCGCCGTGGGCACGGCGCTCGGCAATGCCACCGTGCAGGCCAAATGCCTGGCCGGTACCGGCCAGACGCAGACGGCCGCCGACGGCAGCTACAGCCTGCAGCTCACCGGTGCCCAGCTGCCCTGCGTGCTGCGCGTGCGCAATGCCGCCGGCCTGCAGCTGCACACCGTCACGCAGGACCAGGGCAACACCGCCGTGGCCAACATCACCCCGCTGACCGAGCTGCTGCTGACGCGCGCCGCGCAGCTGCCCGCCGCGCAGGTGTTCGACGGCTTCTCGCCGCAGCTGGCCGCCAGCCTCAAGCCCGATGCGCTGGCCGCCGCGCAGAGCCAGGTGGTGAGCCTGCTCAACGGTACGGTGGATGCGAGCGGCATTGCCAGCTTCGTGCGCAGCCCGCTGAAGGCGGCGCAGCCCGGTGCGGCCTCGAGCGACCCGCACGACCAGGTGCTGGACCGCCTGCAGGAACGCCTGCCGGCCGACAAGTTCGCCGCCCTGAACCAGCTGCTGGCCACCAAGGGCCCGCTGCCCGACCCGCAGCCCTTCAAGCCCGAGCTGTACGTGCGCAGCAGCACCTTGAGCCTGAGCGTGGGCGAGTCCCTGCCCCTGGTGGCGGATCTGAACTACCCCCCCAATGTGCGCTACATCCGCCCGCCGCTGAGCTGGAGCGTGGTGGAGACCGACGGCGGCACGCTGCGCAATGAAGGCCAGGGCTGGACCTACACCGCGCCCAACCAGGCCGGCACCTACCACCTGAAGGTGCAGCGCGACGACTTCGCGCAGGTCAGCGCCACCGTCACCGTGCAAGTCACAGCCTTTGAACCACGCCTGGCCATCGAGCCGAGCGACTCCGCCGTGGTGCTGATGCCCGGCCAGAAGCACTGGTTCCATGCCCGCTTCAACTACCAGCCCGGCTACGCCTACATCCGCCCGCCGGTGAGCTGGAAGGTGCTGGATGCCGACGGCGGCAGCGTCACCCTGGACGGCGAGTACACCGCGCCGGCCAAGCCTGGGGTCTACACGCTGCGCGCGCAGCGCGACGACTTCCCGAACGTGAACCTGAGCTTCACGGTGCGCGTGGCGTCCTTCCAGAGCCTGAGCCATATCGCGCTGCCGCTGCAGCCCGTGGGCCTGAAGCCCGAGCAGACGGTGATCCGCAGCGAGGCGGCCTGGGCCGAGTGGAAGAAGTCGCGCTTCGTGCCGGCCGAGCCGCAGTCCGACGACGTCATCGACTTCGAGCGCCACATGGTGCTGGCCATCGTCTGGCCCGCGCTGAGCCCCTGTGCCTCGGCGAACGTGCTGGACGTGGCGCCGGTGAACGGCAGCCTGCAAGTGACGGTGCAGACCCGCCCGGCCCCGCCCGGCGTGATGTGCGCGGCCTATGTGTGGAACCCGGTGTGGCTGCTGGTGGTGCCCAAGAGCGAACTGCCCCTGGTGGTGAAAGAGATCGCGGAGGAGAAGTAGGCCCCGGGCGGGCGGGGCTGGCCCCCGCCCGCCACGGTGGACCTGCTCAGGCCTGGCCGCCGCGCGGCCAGCGCACCACCAAGCAAGCGCCCCCGAGGGCGCTTTTTTCAATCTGGATCGCCCCACCGTGCAGGGCCACGCCGCGCGCGGCGATTGCCAGACCCAGGCCGTGGCCCGGCAGGTTGCCGGTCTGCGGCAGACGGACGAAGGGTTCGAACACGCGCTGGCGCTCGCCTTCGGGGATGCCGGGGCCGTCGTCTTCCACGCGCAGTTCCCATTGCGCCGCAGGCAGGGCGCGGGCGCTGAAGCGCACCTGGTGGCGGGCGTACTTCAAGGCGTTGCCGAGCAGATTGCCCACCACGCGCGCCACCAGATGCGCGTCGCCGCACATGCGGCCGATGTCGGGTGCGATCTGCACCTGCAGCGCGCGTGCCGTGCCCTCCAGCTCCTGCGCGCCAAGGCATTGGCGCAGCAGCGCGTCCAGGTCAAAAGGTTCGGCCTGCAGCTGCGCCTGCTCCAGGCGGCTGTAGCTCAGCAGCTCGGTCACCAGGGCCTGCAGCTGGGCCAGGTCGCGCTCCAGTGCGTCGATGCGAGCATGGCGTTCAGCCGGGCTGTCGGTGTCGCGCAGCAACTCCAAATCGAAGCCCATGCGGGCGATCGGTGTGCGCAGCTCGTGCGAGACCGCGTGCAGCAGATGCCGCCGCCCTTCGAGCAACCCGGCCAGGCGCTCGGCCATCTGGTTCATGCCCTGGGCCAGCGGACGCAGGCTGGTGCTGGCGGGGGTTTCGGCGCGCGCGCTCAAATGACCCGCGCCCCAGGCCTCGGCCGTGCTGGAAAGTGCCAGCAACCCACGCCAGTGCAGGCGCGACCACAGTGCCAGCGGCACCAGTAGGACCAGCGCCACCACGCCCCAGCGCAGCGCCTCCTGGCGCAGCGCCTGGGCCACGTCGATCGGCAGGCCGCTGATGCGCAGCACCTCGCGCTCGCTGTCCACATAGCGCTCGCCCTGCAGGTCCACACGGCGCAGCAGGCGGCGCCCGGCCACGTCCAGCACCACCGTGCCCGCCTGCAGGCGCTGCTGCTGGGCGCTGCCCAAACCCTGCAGGGCCTCGTCCAGCGGCAGCAGCTCGTAGTGCTGCGGCGAGACCTCGCGCACCTTGTTCAGCCGCTCCAGCCATTCGTCGCGCGGGGCGGCGTCGATGTAGTGCTCCAGCACGAAGAGCTGCGCGGCCGCCTGGCGCCGCGCGATGTCCTCCAGCGGGTCGCCATACAGGCGGCTGAACAGCAGGTACAGCACCGCGCTGGCCGCCAGCAGGGCCAGCAGGGTGAGGGGCAGCAGCCGCCAGAACAGGCGGTTCATCGGGGCTTCATTCCCAGGCCGACGGGCTCAGCAGATAGCCCTCGCCCCAGACCGTCTTGATCTTCTCGCCGCGGGCGTCGTCGAACTTGCGGCGCAGGCGCGAGACGCCGTTGTCGATCGAGCGGTCCAGCCCGTCGAACTCCAGCCCGCGCATGCGCAGCAGCAGGTCGTTGCGGCTCATCACCTGGCCGGCGGATTCGCTCAGCGCCAGCAGCAGCTTGTATTCGGGCTGGTTCAGCGCCACGGGTTCGTCGCCCCAGAACACCGCATGGTTCTCGCGCGAGATGCGCAGCCGGCCGATGACCAAGTCGCTCGACGCGCTGGTCGGTACGGCCGCCGCGCCCCGCCGCGCCAGCGCGCGCAGCCGCGCCAGCAGCACGCGCGGCTGCACCGGCTTGTTGACGAAGTCGTCCGCACCCTGTTCCAGGCCGGAGACCTCGTCGAAGGCGTCCTCGCGCGCGGTCAGGATCAGGATGGGCACCGCGCTGCGCTCGCGGATCTGCCGGCACACCACCAGGCCGTCGACGCCGGGCAGGCTCAGGTCCAGCACCACCAGCTGCGGCTCGGTGGCCTGGAAATGCGCCAGCGCCAAGTCGCCGCGCGGCACCACGTCGACCTGGAACTCGTAGCCGCCCAGGTACTCGCTCACGAGGCTGGCCAGCCGCTCATCGTCCTCCACCAGCATCACGCGCCACATCGCTCGTCTCCTTCCCGAAATTCTAGGAAGACCCCCTGGTGTGCCTGGGGGCCCGGACAAATTCATGACAATTCCAGGACGAACTCAGGCAGGCGCCTTGAGGGGCACTGGGGAGAATGGCCCGGCCTGCGCATGACGGCGTTGGGGGTGCCTGCGACCCCCGCCCCGCGTGGTGGCCGCCCCCAGCCCATGAAGCCACTCCTCTCCGCTCTCACCCTGCTCAGCCTGTGCGGCGGGGCTGCCGCGCAGGCGCCCGTGTTTGAACCCATGCCCGAGGGCAGCCAGGACGTCTTTCTCGGCCTGGGCGCCGGCTACCGCCCGCGCTACGAGGGCGCGCACGAACAACGCCTGCGTGCCGAGGCCCTGGTGCAAGCGAGCTGGAGCAACGGCCTGTTCATCTCCGGTCTGCAGGCCGGCTGGCACCTGGGCGACGCCCTGGCCCCCGCCTGGCCGCGCGTGGAATGGGGGCCGCTGCTGAACCTGCAGCCGCCGCGCGGCAGCGAAGGGCGCAGCTGGTTCGCCGATTCGCTCGGGCCCCTGAACACCAGCGCCATCGACCCCGGCATTGCCGTGGGGCAACGTGGCAACCGCCTGCTGGGCATGGACGAACTCGATGCCTGCGCGGAACTCGGGGGCTTCTTCAATCTGCGCGCTGCGGCGTCCTGGCGCCTCACGCAAAGCCTGCTGGGTGGCACCGGCGCCTGCAGCGGCGGCCTGCGCTGGGGGGCCGATCTGCAGTGGCTGCTGCCGCTGCGCGCCAGCCAGCACAGCCTCACGGTCTCGGCCGGGCTCAGCTGGGCCAATGCGCGCTTCACGCAGCGCTATTTCGGCGTGGCCGAGCTCGAATCGGCACGCAGTCGCAACCCCGTCTACCGCCCCGGCGGCGGCCTGCAGGATGCGCACGCGCAGCTGCGCTGGAACTGGCTGCTGCAGCCCGACTGGGTGCTGAGCACGGCCGTCGAGTTCAAGCGCCTGCAGGGCCCGGCCGCGCGCAGCCCGCTGGTGGAGCGTGCCGGCGCCACCAGCCTGTCCGCCGCGCTGGTCTACCGCTTCTGAACGTGGCCGCATGAACTCCCTCCTGCGCACCCTGGCCCTTGCGGTGGTCTGCCTGGCAGCCCCCCTGCAGAGCCCTGCGCAGACCGCGGAGGAGGGCGCCTGGTGGAGCTACCGCGAGGCCTACCGCGCGCTGGTGCGCTTTGACAAGCTGGGCACGCCCAAGCACCTCATCCAGCAACGCCTGCAGGTGCAGCCGCGCGCGCCCGGCACGGCCACGGAAGGCCTGCGCCTGAGCCTGCAGGGCGCCCGCACCGCGCTGGAGCTGCCGCTGGATGCCGCGCTGCACGCCCAGGTGCCGCTGCTCAAGTCCGCCTTCGACGACAACGCCGCGCTGCGCCTGAACCGCCCGGCCACCGCCTTCGCCTTCCGCGTGCGCCTGTCCATCAGCCCCCGGCCCGACGGCCTGTACGCGCTGAGCGAACTGCGTGCCGCCTGCGCCCAGGTGCTGGCCGTGAGGCAACAGATCGAGCCCGCGCGCTTTGAGGGCAAGCGCTGCGTGGGCGTGAGCCTGGCCTTCCCACGCGGCACGCAGCCGGGCCTGAGCCTGCAGCCGGCCGATGCGTCCATCCCCCTGGCCGCCACCCCCGGCCCGCTCTACCCGGGCGAGGCCGACCGCGAGCATGCCGTGGTGCAACTGCGCTGGGAGCGCCTGCCCGAAGGCGCCCAGCTGCGCGTGGCCGCGCTGCCCTTGGTGGTGGCGGCGTTGATCGAGTAAGCAACAGCTGCTCACATACCTGCGGCTGAACCTCGCGAAGGTGCCGCCTCCGTCAGCCGCCGCCCGTGCTGGGCCGGCCCCTGGATGAACCGCAACCTCCCGCGTGCGATGAACACTTCACGACTCCTGCCGTATCTGTCCCTGCTGGCGACGCTGCTGGCCGGCACCGCTCCCGCCCCGGCCGAGCCCGACAGCGCGAGCGCGCATGCCGGCCCGCGCGTGCTGGATGAATGGTTTGCCCAGGGCAATCACCATTACGTGAGCTTTGCGCCGCTGGCGCTGGCCACGCCGGTACCCAACCTGCCCGCCGCGCTACTTGGCCGGGCGGCCCGAGGTACGCGCCGACCGCATCGGCGTGCTGGGCTTTTCCTGGGGCGGCGTGCAGACGATGCGGGCCGCGCGCACGCCGCCGCAGCCCGGCGAGCCGCGCTTTGCCGCCTTCCGTGCCATGTACCCGCTGTGCTGGGCCTACAACCGCGTGCCCGGCTACGAGCTGAACCAGGTGTACGGCCCGCTCCAGATCGGCGTCGGTGAGAAGGACGACGACGAGGGCAGCGCCGCCTGCCAGGCACTGGCGCTGCGCCTGGACAGCTCGGGTCAGCAGGTGCAGGCCTATGCCAACGCCTTCCACGGCTTCGAGCCCCTGGAGCCCGAGGTGGTGGTGATCGATCCCTACAGCCACTTCGGCCGCGGCGGCATGGTCAGCTTGAAGTCCAACCCCGGCCAGGGCGCGCGTGCCATCGGCGATGCGCTGAACTTCTTCGAGCGCCGGCTTGTGCGCTGAGCTGGGGAGGCAGTCGCTCCCTAGGCCGGCCGCAGCAGCAACAAGGTGCTGAACGCGGCCATCAGCTGGCGCCGTTCGGCGCTCAGATCCGGCGCCAGCCACACCCGGCCCTGGCCCAGGCCCTGCACCGCCACGGCCGCCAGCGCGCGGCCCCCGGACTCCAGCACATAGCCCAGCGCCAGGCGCTGCGCGCCGCCGCTGCTGGGCTGGGCGCGGCCGAACAAGGGGCGCAGCTCGATGCGCTGGCCGTCCTCGCTCTCGGCCCAGCCGAGCTGCTCCGGCAGGGGGCCCACGAGCAGCGGCGCGTCGCCCAGCACCAGGCGCCAGGCCGGCGCAGCCCCCTCGGGCAGCAAGGTGCCGGTGAAGGGCGTCTCGACCTCGCGCCCCTGCCGCCCGCGCAGGCGGGCGCCGAACAGCTGCCAGGTCCATTCGCGCAGCTCGCGTTCCTGGGCCTGGAAGCCCGACACCGCCAGCGGCGCCACGCCCGGGGCCTCCTGCAGGAAGCGCAGGCTCTGGCGGGCTTGCTCGCGATAACTTTCGAAGCGGGTGTGCAGCACGCCGAAGTCAAAGCGGCTGCAGCCCTGCGGGCAAGGGCGCCGCTGCAGGTCCGCCCGCGCTGCGCGCCCGCTGGTCTGGAATTCGCCAAAGCGCAGCGGCTGCCGGTCCGGCAACCAGCCCTGCCGGCCACTGACGTCCAGCGCGGTAGTCTGTGCCAGCTCCGGGGGCAATTCGGCTTGCGGGGGCACGCTGCTGCAGGCGGCCAGGCCCAGGGCCAGTGGGGTGAAGAGGGCGAGGCGGCGGGTGACGTGGGTTGGCTTGTTCATCATGGGCAGGATTGTGCGGAGACGGCCTGCGCCGCCGGCCCCTCCACTTGGGTGAATGAGGCGAGCTTGAGCGGCCTCACTCCACCCGCGACGCCGCCGTCGCGCGCCAGCGGTCCAGGTACTGCAGCAGCAGGCGTTCGGTGCTGCCGTCGGCTTCGTAAGCGCGCAGGCGTTCGGACACGGCGTCCAGCAATGCCGCACAGGGCGAGCGGCGCACGAAGCCATGGTGCACCGAGCCCTGGTTGACCATCGGGCTCAGGGCTTCGAGCTGGCCTTCCAACCCCTTGCCCGCCAGGTAGGCGCGGCCGGGAAAGTAGCCGGTCACCAGGTAGTCGCCGTGCCGGCGCAACAGGTTGGCGAAGCCGTCCTCCATGCTGTGGCTGGTGAGCACCTTCAGGTGGCTGCGCAGGAACTCGTCGAAGCCCTCGCCGAAACGGTCGCCGCGCGCCACCAGGCCGGTGCGGCCAATCAGGTCGTCCCAGCCGCGGTAGGCGAAGCGGTGCTCGCTGCGCACGAACACCGCCATCGGGTTGCTGGAGAAGCGCGCTGGCGTGAAGGCTAGAAAGGCCTCGCGCTCGGGCGTGATCTTCAGTGCGACGACCAGGTCCAGCTGGCCCTCTTCGGCCGCGCGCAGCACGCGGTTCCAGGGGCCGAGGTAGCGCGGCTCGGCGCGCACGCCCAGTTCCTTGAAGATGCGCTCGGTCAGCTCGATGCTGGCGCCGACCAGTTGCCCGCGCTCGGACCAATGGAAGGGCGGGTAGTTCGGATTGGCCGAGAACACCAACTGGGTGCAATTCGTTCCATAGGCCTGGCCGATGCACAGCGCGAGCAGCAGGGCCTTGAGCTTCATGAGCGCAACTCCAAGATGCCGCGCGGTCTCTTGTTCTTGTGGGCACTGCCGGCAGCCTGCTCCCTCTGCCATCATCGCGCGGACCCGCCCTGCCGGAGGAGCCCTCGATGCGCCTGTTGTTTGCTGCCCTCGCCCTGACCCTGAGCGCGGCCAGCCCCGCCGCCACCTGCACCGACACGGCTTTCGTGGACACGATCGCCGAAGCTGCCTGGGTCAACCTGGACGTCACCCCGGCCCAGGGCACGCGCGGCGTGCGCGACGCGCTGCGCCAGGCCCAGAGCCAGCACCCCACGCAGCCGGTGCGCATCCGCCTGGCGCCGGGAAGCTATGCCGACAACCTGGGCAGCGAGATCTACGCCCAGCGCCTGCTGCGCAGCGCCAGCGGTCCGATCTGGCTGGTCGCCACCGACCCACGCCCCAACGCCACGGTGCTGAACCACGGCATCAACCTGTTGGGGGTTTCCTACCTTGCCATCGAGGGTCTGACCATTGGCCCCGAAACTGTGGGCGCCTGGAACGGCAGCGCGCACGCCGATCCGCAGCCGCTGCAGGCGGCCGCCGGCGTCCACGTGGCCGGCGCGGCAAAGAGCGGCCGCACGAACGCCAACCAGGGCGGCGTGCTGAACACCGCGGTGTACGGCCAGTTCGAGCCCGCGCACCACATCCTGGTGCGGCGCGTGACGATCCAGAACCTGTTCGGCCGCGACGAGCGCGATGGCGAGACCAGCGAGAGCCAGAACATGGACGGCATGAAGTTCAACCAGGTGACCGACCTCTGGGTGCTGGACAGCAGCGTGCGCCAGACCACGCGGCATGGCATCGACAACGTCGGCGTGCACCGTGCCGCCTTCTGCCGCAACTTCGTGGCGCAAAGCGGCGGCGGCTTGGGGATCGAGGCCAAGGGCGGCTCGGTGGACGTGCTCTATGAGAGCAACACCTTCTACCGCGTGCGCCGCGTCGAGCTGGGCGGCGAGGACACCGACGCGACCTACTACATGAGCGCCGACGGCCGCTGGGACTACGAGGCCCTGCGCACCGTGGCGCGCAACAACCTGATCGTCGACCCGCGCGAGGCCGCGCTGGAATTCAGCGGCTGTCAGGACTGCGTGGCGGTGGGCAACAGCATCGTCTTCACGGCCGCCTACCAGGCGCCCAGCGCGGGCGGCGAGGTGTTCGGCGGCGACGCCATCCGCGCCCACGACAGCCGCGTGCTCGGCGCGGCGGATGGCGCCGGCAGCGACTGCCAGACCTGGGACGAGAGCGCGCAGGACTACGTCACCGTCGACCCCTGCTGGGGCGTGGGCGCCAACGCGCCCGCACCCATCAACCGTGTGCTGCGCAATGCCAACCTCACGGTCGTCAACAACCTCTTCAGCGCCGAGGGCGGCAGCTTCGGCCGCGGCGGCGGCGCCGTCGTGCCCTGCCCGCTGAACGCGAACGGCGGCACGGCCCCCATCAGCTTCAACGCCAACTACTGGTGGAACGGCGGCCAGGCGCTGCCGCTCGCGGCCTGCTCGCCGCTCAGCGAAGGCCCGGCCTCGCGCTTCCCCGGCGGCAGCGCGCCCATCGTGGGCGGCAGCGTGGATGCGAGCAGCACCGCGCGCCTGAGCGCCAGCCTCCTTGACGCCCTGGCCCCGCGCGCCGGCAGCCCGCTGCTGGGCATGGCCATCGCCCACCCCAGCCAGGCCGCCTACGACCGCCTGGGCGCGCCGCGCGGCAATGCCGTGGGGGCGCTGGTGAACGTGGACGCGCGCGCCGACCGCGTGTTCAGCTTTGCCGAGCGCTTCTACCCGCAGTTCTTCCCGGCCTACGTGTCCAGCTCGGTGCTGAGCGGCTACTACGTCCGCCACTACCCGGCGGCGCAAAACTACATCGGCGCGGCCAACGGCCGGCTCTACCTGCTGGGGCCGGCGCTGACCGGCGGCCAGGTGCTGGACTACGGCGCGCTGGACGACTGGATGGCGACGGTGCGCGCTGCGGGTCACTGAACCTGGCGCACACTCGGCCCCTTTTCCCCGGGGAGCCGCGATGGCCCGAGCACCCAAGCCCCTGCCCTTGCATGCGCAGGACCTGCCGGGCTTGACGCGCCTGCTGACCGAGGCCACGCTGGGCGTGACCGACATCGTCGAGGCCATGCATGCGCGCATCGCTTCCCCGCCCCTGCTGCCGGCGGGCGCCAGCGGCCGCACCGCCGGGCTGACGCGCCAGGTCTACGGCGCGGTGCGCGGCGTCACCCGCGGCGTGGGCAAGGGCCTGGACCTGCTGCTGGCCCGCCTGCCGGCCGCGCCCGGGCCCGAGCTGCAGCCGCCGCGCGAGGCATGGCTGGCCGCGCTGAACGGCGTGCTGGGCGACCACCTGCAGCGCAGCGCCAACCCGCTGGCCATCCCCATGCGCCTGCGTGCCGCCGGCCAGAGCCAGCGCTTGCTGCCGGACGAGCTGCCGCTGCAGCCGGGCGCGGGCCTACTGCTGCTGGTGCATGGCCTGTGCATGAACGACCTGCAATGGCAGCAGGGCGAACAGGACCACGGCGCCCAGCTGGCCCAGGCCCTGGGCCTGCAGCCGCTCTACCTGCACTACAACACCGGCCTGCCGATCGCGGCCAACGCGCGTGAACTGGCCGGGCTGCTGGCGCAGCTGCATGCCCGCGCGCCGCAGCAGCGCCTGGTGCTGCTGGGCCACAGCATGGGCGGCCTGCTGCTGCGCAGCGCGCTGTACCAGGCCCAGGGCGCGGCCTGGACGCGCGCCGTCAGCCATCTGCTCTGCCTGGGCAGCCCGCACCTCGGTGCGCCGCTGGAGCGCGCCGGCCGCGGCGTGGACCTGCTGCTCGGCGCGGCGCCCTACGCCGCCCCCTTGGCGCGCCTGGGCAAGGTGCGCAGCGCCGGCATCACCGACCTGCGCCACGGCCGCCTGCTCGACAGCGGCCCGGTGGACCGCGCCCCGCGCGCCGCCGTGCCCCTGCCGCCCGGCGTGACCTGCCACGCGCTGGCCGGCACCCTGGGTGCGCGCGCCGCCGCCAAGACCCGGCTGTTGGGCGATGGCCTGGTGCCGCTGAACAGCGCCCTGGGCCTGCACCGCAACCCGGCCCTGTGCCTGAACTTCCCGGCCGCGCACCAGCATGTGTTCGAGGGCCTCGGCCACATCGAACTGCTGGGCAGCGCGGCGGTGGGGCAGCGTCTGCTGGAGATCGTTCAGTCCAGCGGCAGTAACCGGTAGCCCTGGCGCGGGAAGTGCACGTGCAGGCGGCCCAGGCCGGGCTCCTCGCGCGCCAGCACCCAGCGTGTGGGTGTGGCGGCCACCAGCAGGCCCTCGCTCTGGTCCTGTGCGTAGTCGGCCGGGCCGATGGCGACCCGCTGTGGCGCGCTCAGGCGGCTGCCGGGCTCCAGGCGGCGCGGCCGGCTGGATCGCGCCCACTCCAGCGCCTGCTCGCCCGCCATGGGCGTGCAGCGGCCGTGGCCGAAGGCGCGGATGCGTGCCATCCAGGCCAGCACGCGCGGGTGCCCATCCAGCAGCGGCGCGCGCGCCAGGTCGTGCAGGAACCACAGGCCGTGAAAGGCCGAGAAGTCGGCATGCTGGGGCTGCGCACCGAACAGGAAGTCCTGCCCAGCCAGGCGCTGCTCCAGCTCCCGCAGATGGGCGCGCACGCGCTGGCGTGGCTGGCGCAGCGGCGCCGCGCCCAGGCTGGTTTTGCGGCCGATCTGCATGCGGTCCCAGGCGAAGCGGGCCAGATCGGGCAGGGACATCGAGCGCAGCACGCGCTGGCCCATGGCCAGGGTGTTGGCGCTCAGCGCGCAGGCTATGAAGAGCTCGCCATCGGCGCGGGCCACGAAGTCCTGCGCCTCGGCGCTGCCGGCCTCCAGCGCCAGCAGCGGCCGGTGCGCGCGCCGCGCGATCTCGGCGGCAATGCAGCGTGTGTCGCAAAACACATCCGCACCGATCTGCGCCACCGGCACCTTGCGGTAGCCGCCGGCCAAGCGCTGCAGCAGCGGGCGCGGCGGCATCTCGCGTACCCGCACCGAGTGCCAGGGCAGGCCGGCCCAGGCCAGCATGGCGCGCATCTTTTCGGAGAAGGGCGAGAGCGGGTAGTGAAACAGAATCAGGGGCTTGTTGCTGGCCATGCCGTGCTCCTCCGTGCGCCCTGACCTTACCCCGCATCGCCTGTTCCTGCTGCCGGGTGCGCTGCCGCAACACCCGGCGGTGCAGGCCTGGCTGCAGGCCTGCCCGGGCGAGCTGGGGCAGCTGGCGCGCCAGCACTTTGCCAGCTTGCGCGCCTGCGGCGCCGATGTCACCGAGCTGCAGCACGACGGCCACCCGACGGCCTGCGTGGGCGGTGCGGCCTTTGCCTACGTCAATGCCTTCCGAGCGCATGTGAATTTGGGCTTCTTTCACGGCACGGCCCTGCCGGACCCCACCGGACTGCTCGAAGGCAGCGGCCGCTTCATGCGCCATGTGAAGTTGCGCCCGGGCCGGCTGCCGCCGCCGCAGGCGCTGCAGGCCCTGATGGATGCGGCGTATCGCGACATCTGCCAGCGTTTGGCCATCTCGTGAGCCCCCGCGGCGGCGCGACGCTGCCATAGTCCCAGCCCATGGTCGAGAGTCTTCAGCAGGCCAAGGCGCTGGTCATCGACGCCAACCACAACGCGCGCATGCTGATCGTGGCGCATCTGCGCGAGCTGGGGGTGGGCACGGTGCGCGCCGTCACGCGCAGCCGCGAGGCCCGGCTGGCGCTGGAGGCGACCAGCTACGACATCGTGGTCTGCGACAACGACTTCGGCGAGGACGAGGAAAGCGGGCAGGCCCTGCTGGACGAACTGCGCCGCGAGCAGGTGCTGCCGCAGTCCACTGTCTTCATCATGGTGACGACGGACGCCAGCTACGCCGCCGTGGCCGGCGCGGCCGAGGCGGCGCTGGACGTCTACCTGCTCAAGCCCTACACGCTGGCGAGCTTTTCCGAGCGCCTGCAGCAGGCGCGCCACCGCAAGCAGGTACTGCGCCCCATCTTCGAAGCCATGGCGGCCGAGGACTACGAGCGTGCCTGCACGCTGTGCCTGCAGCGCTTTGCGCAGCGCGGCGAATATTTCCTGTCGGCCGCGCGCATCGGCGCCGAACTGCTGCTGCGCCAGAAGCGCAATGCCGAGGCGCGCGAGCTCTACGAGGCCATCATCGCGGCCCGCACCGTGCCCTGGGCCAAGCTGGGCGTGGCGCGCGCCGAGTACGCCGCCGGCCAGCTGCAGCAGGCGCGCCAGACCCTGGAGCTGCTGGTGGGCGAGATGCCCGACTACGCCGACGGCTGGGACGTGCTGGGTCGCGTGCAGATGGACGAAGGCCATCTCGACGAGGCCCTGCGCACCTACCAGCAGGCGCTCACGCTCACACCCGGCTGCCTGCTGCGCGCCCAGCGCGCCGGCACCCTGGCCTTTTACGCCGGCCACCGGGCCGAGGCCACGCGCCTGTTGGAGGGCGCGGCCGCCAGCGGGCTGCGCTCGCGCCTGTTCGACTACTTCAGCCTGGTACTGCTGGCCTTGATCCACTTCGACGAGGGCGAGACCAAGAAGTTGCGCCAGCTGCTCGAGACCTTCGACCACCTGCTGTTCCAGCACCCCGACTCCCCACGCCTGACGCGCCAGCGCTGGGCCGTGCAGGCCTTGCTGGCGCTGCGCGAGAACCGGCTGGGCGAGGCCCAGGAGCAGGCACAGCGCCTGGCGCGCGCGCTGGAGCAGCCCGATGCCGACCTGGAGGTCGGCGTCCTGGTGATCGCGCTGTGGCGGCGCGTGCAGGATGCCGGCGGCCCGTTGGGCGAGGCCGAGGCGGTGGTGCAGCGCCTGGCGCTGCGCTACTGCGTCAACAAGGCCAGCACCGAGGTGCTGGTGGCCATGGCCGAGGGTGACCGCACCGTGGCCGAGCTGCTGCGCGGCGCGCACGACCGCGTGTTCGAGATTGCCGAGCAAGCGCTGACCCTGTCCCTGCGCGGCCGGCCCGAGCAGGCCGTGCACCTGCTGGCTGAGCAGGGCGAGAGCACGCGCAATGCCAAGCTGATCGACATGGCGATGTCGGTGCTGCGCCGCCACGCCGCGAAGATCGGTCAGCGCCAGGCGCTGGAGGATCTGGTGCGCGATCTGCAGGCGCGCTGGGTGCTGCCCATCAGCGGCAGCCTGGCGCGCGCCAAGGCCGGCAAGGCCCTGGCCGTGCCGGCCACCACGCGGGGGCCGGCGGTGGAAAACACCATCGTCTGAACGCTCAGCGCCCGGCGCGCTCGCGCAGCGTGCGCAGCTCGGCCTGCAGCAGGCGTTCGCGCAGGTCCTGACCCTGCAGGCTCAGCAGGGTCACGATGCCGTGGATCGTCAGGCCCAGGCCCCAGCCCCAGAGCGGGAAGATCTGCCAGTCGGCGCCGCCGCGCAGCAGGTTCAGCAGGTACAGGCCGCTGTTGACCAGGACGAACACCAGCAGATGGGTCAGAAAACCCATCTTCTGTTCGACGCGCTTCTTGGCCAGGCGTTGCAGGTCGTCGGCGTTCAGGTCGGTGTGCATGGAGAGCTCCGTGTGGGGGGGGTGGTGAGGCGTGCATGGTGCAAAGCCGCGCGCGTCCATCCCAGGGCTCTGCGATGAACGAGCGCCTGCGCCGCTGAATGGCGGCACGCTGGCGCGAACGGTCACCATTCATGCGCCAGTTTCTGCAGGCCAGTCGGCTCGCAGCACCTTCTGTCCGGCCCCTGCCGGGCGGGCTTTGGGCTTGACTATGCTGCGCGACCTTCCAACCCTTAGAGGCCTTCATGTCCCTTGCATCTGCTGTCATCCGTCGCGCCCCCTTCCTGCTCAGCGCCCTGGCGCTGGCCACCGCACTGCCCGCCGCGGCGGCCTCGATCACGGTGGGCGACACCCCGCTGATCCCGCGCGCCGCGCTGTTCGGCAACCCCGTCAAGGCGGGGGCGCAGCTCAGCCCGAACGGCAAGTGGCTGTCGTGGATGGCGCCGGTGAACGGCGTCATGAACGTCTGGGTGGCCCCGGCCGCCAAGCCCGAAGCCGCCAAGCCCGTCACCGAGTCGAAGGACCGCCCGATTCCTGGCCATTTCTGGAGCGGCAACGGCGAGCAGATCCTGTTCGTGCAGGACAAGGCCGGCGACGAGAACTTCCGCCTCTACGGCGTGGACGTCAGCAGCGGCCAGCAGCGCGACTACACCCCCTTCGACAAGGTGCGCGTGCGCATGATGGGGGGCTCGCGCAAGCGCCTGGACGAGGTGCTGGTCGGCATCAACAACCGCGACCCGCGCTGGCATGACGTGCACCTGCTGAACCTCAAGACCGGCGAGCTCAAGCTGGTGATGAAGGCCGACGGCGTGGCCGGCTTCCAGGCCGACGACGATCTGAACCTGCGCCTGGCCGCCAAGCCCAATGCCGCCGGCGGCATGGACTTCTTCAAAGTGGAAGGCGACGCGCTGGCCGAGAAGCCGCTGCTCAGCACCGGCCTGGAAGACAACGCCACCAGCCCGCTCGGCTTCACCGCCGACGGCAAGACCCTGTACTGGATGGACTCGCGCGATGGCGACACCACCGCGGTGTTCGCCGAAGACATGGCCAGTGGCCAGCGCAAGCTGATCGCGCGCGATGCCCGCGCCGACCTCGGCGACACCCTGCGCCACCCGGTGACGGGCGAGATCCAGGCCTATGCGGTGAACTACCTCACCAACGAGTGGCAGTTCATCGACAAGAGCCTGAAGGCCGACTTCGACTGGCTGCAGAAGCAGCTCGGCAAGGGCGAGGTCTATGTGGCCAGCCGCACGCGCGCCGATGACAAGTGGATCGTCGGCATCGACCCTGTCTCCAAGGTGGCCGCCACCTATCTGTACGACCGCAAGGCCAAGAAGCTGAGCGCGCTCTACGTGGCCCGCCCCGAACTGCAGAACGCCCCGCTGCAGCCCATGCACGCGGTCGAGATCAAGGCCCGCGACGGCCTGACCCTGCCCAGCTACCTGACCCTGCCGGCCGGCGCCGACACCAATGGCGACGGCAAGGCCGACAAGCCCACGCCGCTGGTGCTGCTGGTGCACGGCGGCCCCTGGGCGCGTGACGACTACGGCTACAACGGCACCCACCAGTGGCTGGCCAACCGCGGTTATGCGGTGCTGTCGGTGAACTTCCGCGCCTCCACCGGCTTCGGCAAGAAGTTCCTCAACGCCGGCAACAAGCAGTGGGGCCTGGCCATGCACGACGACCTGCTCGACGCCGTCGACTGGGCCGTCAAACAGGGCGTGACGAGCAAGGACAAGGTCGCCATCATGGGCGGCAGCTACGGCGGCTATGCGGCCCTGGCCGGCGTGGCCTTCACGCCCACTACCTTCGCCTGCGCGGTGGACATCGTCGGCCCCTCCAATCTGGAGACCCTGCTCGGCACCATCCCGCCCTACTGGGAAGCCGGCAAGAAGCAGATGTACAGCCGCATGGGCGACCCGACGACCGACGAGGGCAAGGCCATCCTGCGCGCCGCCTCGCCGCTCTACAAGGCCGACCAGATCGTGCGCCCGCTGCTGATCGGTCAGGGCGCCAACGACCCACGCGTCAAGCAGGCCGAGAGCGACCAGATCGTCACGGCCATGCAGGCCAAGAACATCCCGGTCAGCTACGTGCTCTACCCGGATGAGGGCCACGGCTTCCGCAAGCCCAACAACCGCATCGGCTTCAACGCCATCACCGAGGCCTTCCTGGGCAACTGCCTGGGCGGTCGCGTGGAGCCCCTGGGCGAGACCGTTCGCCAGAGCACCGCGCAGATCGTGCAGGGTGCCGAGCATGTGCCGGGCCTAAAGGAGGCGGCGGCGAAGAACTGAGCGTCGATCCGCCCGTTGAGAAGAGTCTTGCCCTCCGTTCTTCGACTCGATGGATGGGGGCTTGATCCCTCCGTGAGAGCCCGCCGGGATGTCGCCCCGGCAGGCGACCTACTTCTCTTTGCTTCGCCAAAGAGTAGTAGGCAAGAGAAAAGCGACCCCGATGCCTGCGCCGCCCGCCTGCGGCGGTCGGCGCCCTGCGGTGCTCGAAGAGCGGGCCCGGCGCAAAACTCGCTGCGTTCGCGCTACTCACTCCGCTCAGACAGTTGCGCCTGGTCAGAGCACGAAGCGCGCTCACGCGCGCGGACCCGCTCTTCTGTGCTCCTCGGCTTGGCATAGGGGGAACTCCAAACAGCCAACAGCCGAACACCGAATAGCCCGGACTGCAAATAGCTCTCCGTTTCCCGGCTATTGGCTGTTCGGGCTGCGTATCGGGGCTTGACCTTTTGGTTCCTTTTGGGTCATGCCAAAGGGAACTCGCCAGCTGGGGAATACGCTGGCTGGAATTCAGACTTGAACGAGACGCCGCTTCAGTGCTGGGTGACACGCGGCCGCTTAGGCTGCCAAGCCCCCGAGTTCCGCTTCTGGCGAAACTCGCCCGCCAGAATAGCCCGATGCACTGCTGGCACGACGACACCCACGACCTGCGCACCCTGGCGGACCTGCGCGCCCTGTACCCCGAGCCGCTGCGCCCCGCCGCCGCAGCCACGCTGGACAAGGAGTGCGACTACATCCACCCGCTCTACCAGCGCTTCATCGAGGCCGCGCCCTGGTGCGTGCTGGCCACGCGCAACGCCGGCAGCGGCGCGCTCGATCTCTCGCCGCGCGGCGATGGCCGGGGCGAGCGCCTGATCGAGGTGGTGGACGAGGGGCGCACCCTGCTGCTGCCCGACCGGCGTGGCAACAACCGCATCGACAGCCTGCGCAACCTGGCCGCCGACCCGGCGATCGGCCTGCTCTTCCTGATCCCCGGCGTGGGCGAGGCCATCCGCGTGCAGGGCCGCGCCCGCATCAGCGCCCAGCCGCAGCTGTGTGAACGCTTCGCGGCCGGCGACAAGCTGCCGCGTAGCGTGCTGGTGATTGCGGTTCACAAGGTCTTCTTCCAATGCGCCCGCGCCGCCCAGCGCGGCGGGCTGTGGGACCCGGCCGCGCAGGTGGCGCGCAACAGCCTGCCTTCCACCGGCAGCCTGATCGCCGCCTTCAGCGCCGGCTTCGATGCGGCGGGCTATGACGGCGCACTCGAGGAGCGCCAGCGCCAGACCCTCTATTGAGGGGCCGCTGCCCGGTGCGGCGCGCCTACGATGCGCCGCTTCACAGGGCCGGGGAGGAAAGACTGTGCAGACCGTCGTCATCGCCAAGGGCGAGCTGTGGTTGCACCGCGAGGGTGCGGCGCCACGCCAGATCACCAGCGCCTTCGCACGCGAGGTGCAGGAGCGCGACGAGCGCAGCCGCCGCAACAGCAGCTGGAAGCATGCGCCGCGCGAACCCGAGCAGCAGACCGGCATGATCCCCAGCCAGACGCTCTGGGGCCGCCAACAGGGCGCACCGTTGGCACCGCCGCGCTTTCTGTACGCCTGCTTCGGGCCGGACGCCGACACCCTCTACTACCTGCTGCGCGTGGGCGAGTCCACCGGCCTGTTTCGCCTGCACCTGAGCGAAGACCGCGAGGTGCGCCTGTTCCACCGCAATGCGCTGGCCGTGCAGGGCCTGGCCTGGAACCCGGCCGATCGGCGCCTGATCCTGTCGGTGCGCCTGCACGACGGCACGGCCCAGCTGGAGGTCTACGACGAGGAGGGCACGCTCAAGGGTGCCATCACCGGCGGCGACAGCATCGACGCCGCCCCCTCCCTGGTGCCCGGCAGTGCGGCCAGCGTGGTCTACCAGAGCAGCGGCGTGGCGCGCCACCCGGAGCAGGGCCACCTCACCGCGGTGGCGCACGCCACGCTGTGCCAGCTCGACTACCGTAGCGGCGCGCTCTGCATCCTGGTGGACGACGCCCGCTACGACCACATCGCGCCGCGCCAGGCGGCCGACGGCACGATCTACGCGATCCGCCGCCCGGTCGAGAAGCCCGTGCACGAACGCGCCGGCAACGCGCTGATGGACATGCTGCTGATGCCGGTGCGGCTGCTCAAGGCAGTGTTCGGCTACCTGAACTTCTTCAGCATGATTTATGGGAAGGAACCGCTGCGCAGCGCCGGCGGCCCGCGCAGCCCGGAGCTGGACCAGGACCTGGGCAAGCTCTGGCTGCACGGCCGCATGATTGAGCTGCGCAAAGTGCGCGACGACCCGCAGTACGCCGGCAATCTGGTGCCGGCCAGCTGGCAGCTGGTGCGCCTGCGCCCCGGCCACGCCACCGAGGTGCTGGCCCGCCATGTGGCCGGCTTCGACCTCGCGCCCGACGGCAGCCTGGTCTACACCAATGGCTACCAGGTCAGCCGCTGGCAGGCCGGGCACAGCACGGTGCTGGCGAAGCACGAGTTGGTGGAAGGGCTGGCCGCCGGTCCGGCTTGACCCGACGTGGGCGACGGCCCACAGTGGCCGCTCCCACTGACCGGGAGCGTGCATGCGCCGCCTGTTCTGTCTTGCCGCCCTGCTGGCCCAGCTTGCCGCCGCGGCCCCCGAGCCCCATTACGCCGGCACCCTGGCCGGCAGCCCGAGTGGCCTGCAGACAGCCGTGGACGGCCCGCGCCTGGCTGCCGTGTTCCGTGCGCCGCGCCAGGCGGTGGTGGATGCGCAGGGCGCCGTCTGGGTGGCCGATACCGGCAACCAGCTGATCCGCCGCATTGCCGCCGATGGCCAGGTCAGCACCTTGGCCGGCCAGCTCGGCCAGACCGGTTTTGCCGATGGCGTCGGCAGCAGCGCGCTGTTCAATGAGCCCAGCGGTGTGCTGCCCGCGCCCCAGGGCGGCGTGTGGGTGCTGGACAGCAACAACGGCCGCATCCGGCATGTGGCAGCGGATGGCCGGGTCAGCACGCTGGCCGGCGGTGGCCAGGGCGCGGGCGGTTCGCGCCATGCCGATGGCCAGGGCACGGCCGCCGCCTTCAACGAACCGCGCGGCTTTGCGCAGGATGCCGCCGGCAATCTCTACGTGGCCGATGCGGCCGACCACGCCATCCGCCGCGTGGACCGGAGCGGCCGCAGCAGCGTCTGGGCCGGCCGGCCCGGCAGCTACGGCTTTGCCGATGGCGCGGCCACGCTGGCGCGCTTTCGCAAGCCCGCCGGCCTGGCGGTGGCGGCCGATGGCACGCTCTACGTGGCCGACAGCGGCAACCACGCGGTGCGGCGAATCGCACCCGATGGCCAGGTCAGCACCCTGGCCGGCAACGGTGAACGCGGCAGCCGCGACGGTGCGGGCAGCGCGGCCCAGTTCAACGAGCCCATGGGCCTGGCGCTGGCGCCCGATGGCGCGCTCTACGTGGCCGACTTCGGCAGCCACACCCTGCGCCGCGTCACGGCCACCGGCCAGGTCAGCACCGTGGCGGGCAGCGCCGGCCAGGGCGGCTTCGTGGATGGCGCGGCCACCGGCGCGGCGCGTCTGCGCTCGCCGGTCGATGTGGCGGTGGGGGGCGATGGCAAGGTCTATGTGCTGGACCGCAGCAACCACGCCGTGCGCGTGCTCGATGGCGCCGGCCAGCTCAGCACCCTGGCCGGCAGCGGCAGCGCCGGCCTGGCCGATGGCAGCGGCCGCAGCGCACGCTTCCAGTTCCCTTCCGGCCTGGCGCCGGCCAGCGATGGCGGCCTGTGGGTGGCCGACACCGACAACCAGCGCCTGCGCCATGTCAGCGCCACGGGCGAGGTCAGCAGCCCGCTGGGCCAGCAGCTCGGCCGCGCCGATGGCGTGGGCAGCGCGGCGCGCTTCTTTAACCCCAAGGACGTGGCGGCCGGGGCGGACGGCCGGCCGGCCGGCTGCTGATCGTCGACCGCGGCAACCGCAGCCTGCGCTGGGCCCAGGCCCTGAGCCAGGGCACGACGGCGATCGAATGCCTGCTCGACTGGGGCGAGCGCAGCTACCCCACACTGCTGCAGCCGCCAGCGCTGTCGCAGGATCTGGCGCCCTACCGCTACCGCACCTACGCGAATGCACTTTACGTCGGCGTGTCCTCAGGCGATCAGCAGGTCTACCTGTTGCAGCAGGGCCAGCTGGCGCCGTCGGCCTGGGCGCTGGCCAGATCGTCTGCGAGCAGCGCGGGCAGCAGCAGGCGCAAGCTCATGGGGTCGGTGCTGAGGCCGCGGGCGCGGCGGGCGCTTCGCAGCGTGGCACCGGCCGCGCCGGGCCTGCACCAAAGCGCTCTTGCCAGCATTCATCGAACACCGAGCAGTAGCAGAACTCGATCTGCAGTTGGCCGCGCGCCTGGTTGGCGAGTTGCCACAGGGCCAGCTGCGCAGGCGCTTTCTCGGAGGGGCGGGCCCAGTACAGGCCTGTGCACGTCTCGCGGGCCGGCAGCACGGTGCCATCCAGGGTGCCCGTCAACCATTCGGCGTCCTGATTAGTAATGAGCCTCGGCAGGCCCACGCCATGAGCCACCTGGCCCGTAGTCTGACCTCCGTTGCACAGCGGAGCTCAGGCCATGACGGTCAATTCCATCCAATTTCAGCCTGGCATGTCCTTGCCCGAATTCATGGCCGCCTT
>NZ_JAYRMO010000040.1:0-48481 GCF_041912635.1 Inhella sp. | reverse complement strand
GTGGGAGCCCGGCTTCAGATCGAAACGCAGCTTTTTGAACTTCGCGACGCTTCATTGACCGGGAACTGCGGCACTCAGCCGCGTGCGCTGTGCCCTCGAAAGCCGTCTGCCGCCCAGACTCCTAGGGAGCCCGCAATGGATTGGTTGAAGCAGATTCGCATCGGTCCGCGCCTGGCCCTGGCCTTCGGGCTCATCCTGGCCCTGCTGGTGCTGGTGGCGGTACTGGGCCGAATCGGTCTCGGCCGCGTCAGCGACGGGCTGGAGACCGTCTACGAGGACCGCACCATCCCCTTGCAGCAGCTGGGCGACATCAGCCGGCTGACCGTGCGCAACCGCTTCCTGCTGGCCGAGATGCTGCAGCGGCCGGACAAGGCACTGATCGAGCGCCACGCCCAGGAGATGTCCGAGAACATCAAGGCCATCGACGAGGTGCAGAAGGCCTACATGGCCACGCAGATGACACCGGAAGAGAAGGTGCTGGCCGACCGCTATGTGGCGGCACGCACGGCCTACGCCCAGCAAGGCCTGGTGCCCACGCGCAAGGCTCTGCTGGCCGGCGACATGGAGGCCGCACGCGCTGTGTACGACGGGAAGGTCAGCGAGATGGCCCCTGAGGTGGCGGCCACGCTCGCCGCCCTGACCAAGCTGCAGGTGGACGAAGCCAAGCGCGAGTACGACCAGGCGCGCAAGACGCAGGCCCAGGTGGAGTGGACCTCGCTGATTGCCGCTCTGGTGGCCCTGGCCCTGGGCGCCTGGCTGGGCTGGTGGATCACGCGCTCGATCACGCAGCCGGTGTCGACCGCGGTGGAGTTGGCCGAGAAGGTGGCGGCCGGCGACCTGCGCAGCGAGATCGAGGTGCGCGGCCGGGACGAGATCGCCCAGCTGCTGCGCGCCCTGGGTCAGATGAATGAGTCGCTGGTGAAGATCGTCGGCCAGGTGCGTCACAGCTCCGATTCAATCGCCACCGGTTCGGCCGAGATCGCCACCGGCAATGCCGACCTGTCGCAGCGCACCGAGGAGCAGGCCTCGAACTTGCAGCAGACGGCAGCCTCGATGGAGGAGATGAGCGCCACGGTGAAGCAAAACGCCGACATCGCCCGCACGGCCACCCAACTGGCCACCTCGGCCAGCGGCGTGGCCGTCAAAGGCGGCGAGGTGGTGGGCCGCGTAGTGAACACCATGGACGAGATCACTAGCAGCTCGCGAAAGATCGTCGACATCATCGGCACCATCGATGGCATCGCCTTCCAGACCAACATCCTGGCGCTGAACGCTGCGGTGGAAGCGGCGCGTGCCGGCGAACAGGGCCGCGGCTTTGCGGTGGTGGCCGGCGAGGTGCGCGTGCTGGCGCAGCGCAGCGCCGAGGCCGCCAAGGAGATCAAGAGCCTGATCAGCCAGAGCGTGGAGAAGGTGGACACCGGCTCGGCCCTGGTGGCCGAGGCCGGCAGCACGATGGGCGAGATCGTCGCCCAGGTGCGGCGCGTGGCGGATCTGATCGGCGAGATCGATGCCGCCAGCGGCGAGCAGGCCAAGGGCATCGGCCAGGTCAGCGAGGCCGTCAACCAGCTTGACCAGGTGACGCAGCAGAACGCCGCACTGGTGGAGGAATCGGCCGCCGCAGCCGAAAGCCTGAAGCACCAAGCCGCCAAGCTGGCCGAGGTGGTGGACGTGTTCAAGCTGCGCGAGGCCCAGGCCCAGGCCCAGCGCGCCACCGCCCCAGCCCCCCGCGCCCGCCCGCCCGCCACGGCACGCCCGGCAGCGGCCAAGCCCGCACCGGCGGCCCGGGTGGCCGCGCAGCCCGCTGCGGCGGCCGCTGGGGCGGGTGGCGATTGGGAATCGTTCTGAAGCTTCACACCGCAAGTGCCGGGTCCTGAGCCCGGCACTTGCTTCCCCTTCCCTCGCACTTCGTCGCAATTCAGCAGCGCGGAAGACAGTTCATCGCCACCATCGCGGCTCCTTGAATGTCTCGGAGCGCCTGCGATGCGCAAAGCACCCGCGCCAAGGCTGGCCGCCCAGGCCCCGCCCGGCTGAACACGCAAAGCGCTGCACCGCGGCGCATCAGCTTCGGCTGAGCGAAGCCCCTCGCGGCATTCAAGACCCGTCACGCACTGGCCCCTTCCCCGGGGCTAGGCCGCGCCATGGCCTTTGAATCAAACCAAACAGGGAGTTCCCATGTCTGTTGTTTCCCGCTTGCAGCGGCGCCCCCGCGCTGCACTCTCCTCGCTGGCCTTGGCCGGCTTGCTGGCCGCCTCGGGCCAGGCCCGCGCCGAGCTCTTTCCCAGCACCGCCACCGAGGTGCAGGCAGCCGGCGCCTGCCGCAGCGAGCTCTGGATCAGCCAGTTCGAGGCCCGCTGGCAGGGCCAGAAGCTGCAGGGCTATACCGGCACCACCGAGCTGGGCTGCGGGCTCACGGATCGGCTCGACCTGCGCCTGGCCGTGAACCATTCGGACAGCGAGTCCTGGCACTCCAACAACGCGCGCTTCGGTGCCCGGCTGCGCCTGCTGGGCAGCGCCAGGGATGCCACGCTCGTCACCCTGGGCGCGAACATCACTGCGGCCGGGTTCGGGGGCTCAGCCGATGCAGACGGCTTCCGCTACCGCAGCCTAGGCATCGACCTGGCCGCGCGCCACGAGAGCGGTGCCCATCGCTTCGAGGGCCGCCTGAGCCACACCCGCCCCCGCCAAGGCCGCAGCTCGGAAGACTGGGCGCTTTCCTACGCCTATGCAATCCACCCCGCGTGGGAGCTGCTGGCGGACACCCGCGGCGGCGCGGGCCTGAAGTCCACGAACGGCCTGGGGTTGCGCTGGAACGCCAGCAATCACTGGCAGTTCGCCGCGCAGCTCGAAATGACCCGAGCCGGCGAAGGCTTCAGCAGCCCGCCGCTCAGCCGCACGCTGGCGGCACGCTGGACGCCGAGCCGGGCCTGGCAGCTCACGGGCACGCTATCGCACCGCCCCGCCAGCAGCCCGACTGACGGCGAGTTCTTCGGTGTGGGGCTGAACCTGCGCCACGACTTCTGAGGCGCGCGCCGCCACCGCCCCGATCACCAGCAGCGCCGGGCTCGCCAGGCCTTCGCGCTGCTGCGTGGCGCTCAAGGTATCCAGAGTGCAGGCCGCCTGGCGCTGCGCCGGGGTGTGGGCGGCGCTGACGATGGCGGCCGGCGTGCGGCGGTCCAGGCCGGCGTCCAGCAGGCGCTGCTGCAGCTCGGCGCAGCGCGCCACGCCCATGTAAATCACCAGGGTCAGGCCACTGCGCGCCAGGGCCGCCCAATCGGGCTCGCGGCAGCCCTCGCCGGCATGGCCGGTGACCAGGATCACGCCCGGGCTGTGGCGCCGGTCGGTGACCGGAATGCCCACCGCCGCCGGGCCGGCGATGCCGCTGGTCAGGCCGCTGACGACCTCGACTTCCAGGCCGGCGGCGCGCAGGGCATCGACCTCCTCGCCGCCACGGCCGAACACGAAGGGGTCGCCGCCCTTCAGGCGCACCACGCGCTGGCCGGCCGAGGCCTCGCGCAGCATCAGCGCGTGGATGAAGTGCTGGTCGGTGGAGATGCAGCCGCCGCGCTTGCCCACGCGCAGCAGCCGGCCCTTGACCAAGGCCAGCACGCGCGGGTCGATCAGGTCGTCGGCCAGCACCACGTCGGCGGCCTCGATGCGCTTGAGTGCGCGCAGGGTCAGCAGCTCGGGGTCGCCGGGGCCGGCGCCGACGAGGGCGACAGGATGGAGGGGGTTCATGCGGGCACTCCTTCACTCATCAGACGGCGCAAGGCGGGCAGGCAGGAGCCGCATTGCGTGCCGCACTTCAGCTCGGCCTGCAGCGCGTCCAGGCTGTCGGCGCCGCCGGCCAGGCAGGCACGGATCTGGTCCTCGCGCACGTCAAAGCAGTTGCAGACCTGCGGGCTGCGCGGCGCGCTCAAGAGCTCGGCCGGAGGCGCGCCGGGGCTGAGCAGCCAGCGGCCCAGCGGGGCGGCGCGCCGGCCCTCCCGCCACAGCGGCTGCAGCCAGGCGGCCTCGTCCTGTTCACCCACGCGTGCAAAGGCCTGCAGCGCCGCCGCTTCGCCCTCGCCCTGCAGGCGCAGCAGGCGCAGACGGCCGCGGCCGGCATCGGCATAGCGCAGCACGCCGGGGCCATCCAGGCCGATGGCAGCCGTCAGGTGGTCGATCAGCTGGGGCTCGGGACGCTCAGCCAGCGCGGCCTCGAAGGCCCAGCCCTGGCGGGTGGCGTCGTCCGTCGGCACCGGCAGGCAGTGGGCAAAGGGAAAGCGCGGCAGCAGGGCGCGCAGGCGTTCGCGCAGCGCGGCGCCTTCCGTCGCGGGCACCCAGGCGCAGGCCGTAAGCCGCCAGGGCAGGCCGGCGCTCTGCACGGCCAACGCGCTGAACTTCAGCTCGGGCTGCTGCGAATCGGGGCAGCGGGCGCCGCTGGTCAGCGCATTGATGCCGGCGCCGGCCAGGAACTCGGAGCCCCAGTGCATGGGCAGATCGGCTTGGCCCGGGGCCACGCCGGCGTCCAGGGCCAGCGGCAGGACGAGCTCGCCGCGCGCGCTCTGCAGGCGCAGCAGCTCGCCCGCCTTCAGGCGGCGGCGCGCGGCGTCCTGCGGGTGCAGCTTCAGCACCGGCGCGCCTTCGTGCGCGAACAGGCCCGGCACGGTGCCGCTGCGGCTCATGGCATGCCATTGGTCGCGCAGGCGGCTGGTGGTGAGCTGCAGCGGGAACTTGGCACTGGCGCTCTCTGCCGGGGCGCGGTAGGGCGTGGCGATGAAGCGGGCGCGGCCGCTGGGGGTGGCAAAGCGGTGGTCGGTGTAGAGCCGGGCCTTGCCGCTCTCTTGATAAGGCCATTGCTGCGGGCCGGTGCGCTCCAGCAGCTCGTAGCTCAGGCCGCCGATGTCGAGGTCGCGGCCGGCTGTGCTTTCACGGTGCTCCAGCCACAAAGCCTCGGGGCTGTCGGTGACAGCGAACAGCGGCGTGCGCTGCGGGTTCAAGGCGGCGTCCAGGCGCAGCGCCACCTCGCGCACGATGGCCCAGTCCGCGCGCGCCTGGCCCGGCGGCGGCACGGCGGCACGCACACGGCTGATGCGGCGCTCACTGTTCGTCACCGTGCCCTCCTTCTCGCCCCACGTCGCGGCGGGCAGAGCCAAGTCGGCGAAGCCCGCCGTCGCGGTGCCGGCAAAGGCCTCCTGCAGCACGACGAACTCACAGCGCTGCAGCGCGGCGCGCACCAGGGCCTGGTCGGGCAGGCTCTGCGCGGGGTTGGTGCAGGCGATCCACAGCGCCTTGATCTCGCCGCGCGCGGCGGCTTCGAACATTGCCATGGCCGTGTGGCCGGGGCCCGGCAGCTCTTCATCCGCACCCAGGCTCCAGAGGGCGGCCACCTCGGCGCGGTGCACCGGGTTCGCCGGGTCGCGATGGCCGGGCAGCAGCGTGGCCATGCCGCCGGCTTCGCGCCCGCCCATCGCATTGGGCTGGCCGGTCAGCGAGAAGGGCCCGGCGCCCGGCTTGCCGATCTGGCCGGTGGCCAGGTGCAGATTGATCAGCGCCGTGTTCTTGGCCGTGCCGCTGCTGCTCTGGTTCAAGCCCTGGCAGTACAGGCTCAAGGCGGCTGGCGCGGTGGCGAACCACTCGGCCGCCTGCCAGATCTCGGCCTCCTTCAGACCGCAGAGCGTGGCGGCGCGTGCCGGGCTCCATTCGCGCACCAGGTCCTTCAAGGACTCGAAGCCCTCGGTGTGCTCGCGGATGAAGCGCGCATCCGTCCAGCCCTGCCAGATGCAGGCATGCAGCAGCGCATGGCAAAGCGCCACATCGGTGCCGGGCTGGATCTGCAGATGCAGATCGGCCAGCTCGGCGCTTTCGGTGCGGCGCGGGTCGATGACGATGAGCTTCTGCCCCGGCTTGTTCGCGCGCCCGGCTTCGAGGCGGCGGAACAGCACCGGGTGCGCCCAGGCCGGGTTGGCGCCGCTGATGAGGATGCAGTCGGCCTGTTCGACGTCCTCGTAGTTGCAGGGCGGCGCATCAGCGCCGAGGCTCTGCTTGTAGCCCACCACGGCCGAGCTCATGCACAGGCGCGAGTTGGAGTCGATGTGCGGCGTCTTCAGCACGCCGCGCGCCAGCTTGTTGAAGGCGCAGTAATCCTCGGTCAGCAGCTGGCCGGAAATGTAGAAGCCGATGGCCTGCGGGCCATGCGCGCGATGGATGCGCAGCAGCTCGGCCACCAGGTGCTCGTTGGCCTGCTCCCAGCCGATGGGCTGCAGCGCGCCGCCGCGTTGGCGGCGGATCTGCGGCTGGCGCAGGCGCTGACCCTGGATCACAACGGGGCTGGCAGTGCGGTGCAGGTTCGCGCCCTTGGTGCAGAGCCGGCCGAAGTTGGCCGGGTGGTCCGGATCCCCACGCACGCCGGTGATCTGCTGGCCGTCGTGTTCGATCACGACCCCGCAGCCAACACCGCAGTACGGACAGGTGCTGCGGGTCTCCATGCTCAGCCCACCGCAATCGGGATGTGTTTGGCGCAGGGTCCGGCCACGGGCGGCGCCAGGTCCAGCGCGTGGGTGTCCAGCTCCTCCTGCAGCAGTTGCACGCTGCCATCCACCACGCGCACCTGGAACACCGGCGTGCAGCCTTCATCGGGCGCCTGGGCCTGGCCGCTGTCCAGGCCAATCGTCCAGTTGTGCAAGGGGCAGGCCACGCCACGGCCGAACACGATGCCCTGGCTCAGCGGCCCGCCCTTGTGCGGGCAGCGGTCCAGCAGAGCAAAGACCTCATCGCTGGCGTTGCGGAACAGGGCCACATCCATGCCCGTGGCGCGGGCCACGCGACGCGAGCCGAGCACGGGGATGTCCTTGATAGAGCAAACAGTCGTCCAAGTCATGCCGGCACCTTTTCAAACTGACGCAGATCGACCTTGGCCTGGTCGAAGTCGAACCAGGGATCGGGTTCACCATCGAGCGCGAACTGAAGCTGCTGCCAGAGCGCCTTGCGCCCTTCAGCGTCGTCCAGGATCCGCTTCTTGACGTAGTCGAGACCGACGCGACCGACGTAATGCACGGTGCGCTCCAAGTACCAGCCCTCCAGCCGGTAGAGCTGCAGGAAGGCGCCGCTGACCTCCAGCACCTCCTCGACCGTCTTGACCTTGCAGAGGAACTCGGCCACCTCGGTCTTGATCCCGCCGTTGCCGGCGACGTAGATCTCCCAGCCCGAATCGACGCCGATCACGCCGACGTCCTTGATGCCGGCCTCGGCGCAGTTGCGCGGGCAGCCGCTCACCGCGATCTTGACCTTGTGCGGCGCATACATGCGCCACAGCGCGCGCTCCAGGTCCTTGCCCATCTGCGTGCTGTCCTGCGTGCCGAAGCGGCACCACTCCGAGCCCACGCAGGTCTTCACCGTGCGCAGGGCCTTGGCGTAGGCATGGCCGCTGGGCATGCCGATGTCCTTCCAGACGGCGGGCAGGTCTTCCTTCTTCACACCCAGCAGGTCGATGCGCTGGCCGCCGGTCACCTTGACGGTGGGGATCTGGTACTTGTCCACCACATCGGCGATGCGGCGCAGCTCGGAGCTTGTCGTCTCGCCGCCCCACATGCGCGGGATCACGCTGTAGGTGCCGTCCTTCTGGATGTTGGCGTGGCTGCGCTCGTTGATGTAGCGGCTTTGCGGATCGTCCTGAGCCTCCTTGGGCCAGGTGCTGATGAGGTAGTAGTTGATGGCCGGGCGGCAGGTGGCACAGCCGTTCGGGGTCTTCCAGTCCAGCGCGTGAAAGACCTCTTCCTTGCTCGTCAAGTGGCCCTTGAGGATGGCGTCGCGCGCGTCCTGGTGGCTGGCGTCGGTGCAGGCGCAGATGGCCTTCTTCTTCGGCGTGGCGGAGTAGTCGCCGCCGGCGGTGAACATGATCAGCTGCTCCACCAGCCCGGTGCAGGAACCGCAACTGGCGGACGCCTTGGTGTGCTTGCGCACCTCATCCAGCGTGAACAGGCCTTTGTCCTTGATGGCCTTGCAGATCGCACCCTTGCTGACGCCATTGCAGCCGCAGACCTCGTCGGCGTCGGCCATCGCCGCGGCCTTGTTCTGGCCTTGGTGGCCCACATCGCCGATGTTCGATTCGCCGAACATCAGCTTGTCGCGGATGTCGGAAATCTTGCGACCCTCGCGCAGCAGCTTGAAGTACCAGGAGCCGTCGACGGTGTCGCCGTACAGGCACGCACCCACCAACTGGTCGCCCTTGATGACCAGCTTCTTGTAGACGCCGGCGAAGGGGTCGCTCATCACGATCTCCTCCGTGCCCTCCCCGCCCATGAAATCGCCGGCCGAGTACAGATCGATGCCGGTGACCTTGAGCTTGGTGCTGGTCTGCGAGCCGCTGTAGCGGCCGATGCCGAACTGCGCCAGATGCGTGGCGCAGACCTTGCCCTGCTCGAACAGCGGCGCCACCAGGCCGTAGGCGATGCCGCGGTGCGCCGCGCATTCGCCCAGCGCGTAGATGCGCGGGTCGGTGATGGTCTGCAGGGTGTCGCTGACGACGATGCCGCGCTGGCAGTGGATGCCGGCGGCCTCGGCCAGGGCCACATTGGGGCGGATGCCGGCGGCCATCACCACCAGATCGGCGGGAATCTCTTCGCCGCCCTTGAACTGCACGGCCATCACACGCCCATCTTTGCCACCGATCAAGGCCTGCGTGCTGGTGCCAGTACGGAACTTCAGCCCGCGCGCCTCCAGCGAGCGCTGGAGCAAGTCGGCAGCGGTCTTGTCGAGCTGGCGCTCCATCAACCAGTCCGAGAGGTGCACCACCGTCACCTGCATGCCGCGCAGCATCAGGCCGTTGGCGGCCTCCAGGCCCAAGAGCCCGCCGCCGATCACCACTGCATGCTGGTACTTCGTGGCCGCGTCGATCATGGCCTCGGTGTCGGCGATGTCGCGGTAGGCGATCACGCCCTCCAGGTCTTTGCCAGGAACGGGCGGGATGAAAGGCACCGAGCCGGTGGCCAGCAGCAGGCGGTCGTACTCCGCGCTGGTGCCGTCCTCGGCAATCACGCGGCGGCGCACGCGGTCGATCTGCGTCACCTTTTTGCCCAGGTGCAGGGTGATGCCGTGCTCGGCGTACCAAGACAGCGGGTTGAGCACGATCTCGTCCAGCGTCTGTTCACCCGCCAGCACGGGGCTGAGCAGGATGCGGTTGTAGTTCGGGTGCGGCTCGGCGCCGAACACGGTGATCTCGTACAGATCGGGGGCGAGCTTCAGCAGTTCCTCCAGGGTCCGCACCCCGGCCATGCCATTGCCCACCAACACCAACTTCATCTTGCGCATCGCGTTCTCCGCTGAGCCTGGTCTGCCTCTTGCAGTGCAAGGGGTGTGCCAGCAAAGAGGCTGGTGCTTTCGATGAAATCTGCCCTAGGCTGAAGCGCAGCGCGCCCCGGCCGGGGTGAGTTCGCACCAAAACAAGGCGTCCAAGCCCCAAACCCGCCCCAAACCCGCGCATGCGTTTCGAGATCGACCCCGGTGTGGCCAGCCTGCGCGGCCCGCGCGAACGCAATGAAGACTTCGCCGGCCTGCAGCTCGAGCCCGCTGGCCATGGATTGGTGGCCGCGTTGGCCGATGGCGTCAGCACGGGTGGCGAGGGCTTGCTGGCCGCGCAGACCAGCGTGCGCGCCCTGCTGGCCGACTTCCACGCCACGCCCGCGCATTGGGACCTGGGCGTGCGCCTGGAGCGCCTGCTCGCCGCCCAGAACAGCTGGCTGGCCGCGCACAACCGCCGCCCCGGCCCCGATGGCCAGCCACGCGAGGCCCTGTGCACCTGCACCGCCCTGGCCCTGCAGGGTCGGCGCTTTGCCCTGGCCCATGTGGGCGACAGCCGCGCCTGGCTGCTGCGCGAGGGCCAACTGCTGCAGCTGACGCAAGACCACCGCCTGCCGCGCCATGACTTCGCCGGCCTGACCCGCGCGCTCGGCCTCGACCCCGCGCTGCACCTGGACCACAGCCAGGGCGAGCTGCGTGTGGGCGACCGCCTGCTGCTCAGCAGCGACGGCCTGCACGGCCCGCTGCGTGCCCGCGCCATCGCCAAGCTGCTGCGCGACACCCCGGGCGCCCAGGCTGCGGCCGCGGCGCTCTGCCAGGCGGCGCTGCAGGCCGGTGGCAGCGACAACGCCAGCGCGCTAGTGCTGGACGTGCAGGGCCTGGCCGGGCCGGAACTGGACGATTTGCGGCTCGGCGCCGAGCAGCTGCCCTGCCCGCCCCTGCTGCAGGTGGGCGCGCAGCTGGATGGCTACCAGATCACCGCCGTAGTGGCCGAGAACGGCGTGCACCGCCTGCTGCAGGCGCGCGAACTCGCCAGCGGCGAGCTGGTCGCCCTCAAGACCCTGCACCCCAGCCGCGCCCATGACGCCGAAGAGCGCGCCTTGCTCGCCCACGAGATCTGGCTGGGCCTGCGCCTGACCGAAGACGCACGCGGACGCCGCGGTGGGCCGGCCTCGGGCCTGGTGGCCGTGCGCCGCCCGGCCCAGCCCAGCCACTTCTATGCGGTGTTCGACTGGCACGCCGGCCAGACGCTGGAGCAGTTGCTGGCCACACCCAACCGCCCCGAGCTGAACGAGCTGCTGCAAATGGCCGGCGAGATCGGCCGTGCCTTGAGCCTGCTACACGCCGCCGGCTGTGTGCACCGCGACGTCAAGCCCGCCAATCTGCACCGCGCCGAGGACGGCCACTGGCGATTGCTCGATCTGGGCGTGGCCCTCTCGCCGCGCGCGCCGCAGGCCCTGCGCGGCTTGCACGCTGGCACGCCCAGCTACATCAACCCCGAGCAATGGGACGAGCCGCCGCGCGCGCCGGATGCCGGCTCGGACCTGTTCGCGCTCGGCGTCACGCTCTACCAAGCCCTGGCCGGCCGCCTGCCCTGGGGCGAGATCGAGCCCTTCCAGCGCGCCCGCTACGCGCGCGCGCCGCAGCCGCTGCGCCGGCTGCGGCCGGACCTGCCGATCTGGCTGGACCATCTGGTGCTGAAAGCCATTGCCCAGGACCCGAAGGAACGCTTCGAGACGGCCGACGAGTTTCTGCTCGCGCTGGAGCGCGGCGCGGCACGCAGCCTGCCCCCGCCCCGAACCACGCCACTGGCGACGCGCAACCCGCTGCTGCTGTGGCAGATCGGGCTCGGGGTGTCGCTGCTCTTCAACCTGCTGCTGGTGGTGTGGCTGTTGGGGCTGCCTAAGGGTTGAGAGGTTGAAAGGCTGGGAGGCTGAGCAGCGGAGACTTCACCCCCGCTTCACGCTGCTCATCCAGGCCCCGCCGGGCGCTACGAAGCTGGCGCCATGCACACCCAGCCACCTGCCCCCCTGCCCCCAACCCAGCCGGCCCCAGCTCCCAACTGGGGCCAGGCGCAGTTCAGCGCCGCCCTGCTGAGCATGCTGCTGCGCCGCTGGCGCCGCGCCGCCGCGCACTCGCACCGCTTCACGGGCTGAGCCCCCTGACAAGGGCATGGCGGCAGCCCCCGCGACAAGTCTTTGTCCAGCACAATCGATGGACTTACAAGACCAAGAGCGCCAGGGTGGTCGGCATGACAAGGAGTCCGTCATGCAGTTCCTGAGCAATTTGACGGTGGCCACGCGGCAGATGCTGGTGGCGGTGGCGGCCAGCCTGGCGGTGCTGGCCTGTGCGGTGGTCGGCCTGCTGGGCACCCGCGCCCTGGCCGGGTACAGCGAAAAAGCCTTCGTGGCCAAGGACGTGGTGGCCGACATCCTGCCCCCGCCGATGTACCTGATCGAGACCCGGCTGGTGCTCTCGCAGGCGGTGGAAGGCAGCCTGCCGGCGGCCGAGGCACAGAAGGAGTTGCAGCGCCTGCAGGGTGAGTACGAGGCCCGTGTCCAGCACTGGACGGCCAACCCACCCTTTGGGTTGGAGCGCCAGCTGCTGGGCGCCCAGCACGAGCGCGCGCAGGCCTTTCTGAAGGGTGCCCAGCAGCTGCTGGGGGCGCTGGGCGAGCCCGACAAGGCCAAGGCCCAGCTCGCCGAGGTGCACACGCTCTACCTGGCGCACCGCGCGGCGGTGGACGAGACCGTGCGGGCCGCCAACGCACTGGCCGGCGCGGCCATGAGCGCCTACGACGCCGGCACGCGCAGCGCCCAGCGCAGCCTGGTGCTGATCCTCGTCATCGGCGTGCTGGTGATGGCGGCGCTGGCCTGGCAAGTCTCGCGCTCGATCCTGCGCCCGCTGAACCTGGCGGTGAAGGTAACCGAACGCGTGGCCGCCGGCGACCTGAGCGAGGACGTGCCCGGCCAGGGCCCGGGCGAACTGGGCCAGCTGATGCGCGCGCTCAGCCAGATGGACGAGAGCCTGCAGCGCATCGTCGGTGCGGTGCGCCTGAGTGCCGACTCGATCGCCACCGGCGCGGCCGAGATCGCACAGGGCAATGCCGATCTCTCCCAGCGCACCGAGCAGCAGGCCGCCAACCTGGAGCAGACCGCCAACTCGATGAGCGGCCTGGCCGAATCGACCCGCCACAACGCCGAGATCGCCCGCACCGCCAGCCAGTTGGCCGGCGCCGCCAGCCAGGTGGCGCGCAACGGCGGTGAGGTGGTGGCACGCGTCGTCAACACCATGGACGAGATCAGCGCCAGCTCGCGGCGCATCAACGACATCATTGGTGTCATCGACGGCATCGCCTTCCAGACCAACATCCTGGCTCTGAACGCCGCCGTGGAAGCGGCGCGCGCCGGCGAGCAGGGGCGCGGCTTTGCGGTGGTGGCCAGCGAGGTGCGCGCGCTGGCCGGCCGCTCGGCCGAGGCGGCCAAGGAGATCAAGAACCTGATCGGCCAGAGCGTGGCGCGCGTGGACCAAGGCAACCGCCTGGTGGCCGAGGCCGGCAGCACCATGCAGGAGATCGTGGCCCAGGTGCGCCGCGTGGCCGACCTGATCGGCGAGATCGACAGCGCCAGCCAGGAACAGGCCCAGGGCATCGGCAAGGTGGGTGACGCGGTGACGCAGATCGACCAGAGCACCCAGCAGAACGCCAGCCTGGTGGAACAAGCCGCCGCCGCCGCCGACAGCCTGCGCCAGCAGGCCGTGCAGCTGACCGAGCTGGTGGCAGTGTTCCGGCTGAAGGGTTGATCAGGCCGGCTGATCAGGCCGGCTGGTAGCTCGTCGGTTCCTGCTCCGCCGCAGGCGCGGCTTGGCCCGCCCGGCCGCCCTTTTGGCTTCGCCGAAAGTGGGCCCCGAAACGCTGCGCGTTCCGGGCGCCGGCGCACCGCTTCACTTCGCTTCCGCGTAGTGAACCGGCACTTCGTCGCTGGTCACGCTCGCGCGCGCCCGGCCGCCCTTTTCGGCCCAGGTGCGGGTCCAGCGGATCTGCACCACGCGCAGCATGAACAGCATGGCCAGGGCCAGCAGGGCGATGGCCACAAAACCCCACAAGTAGCTGCCGCTGCGCTGCAGGCTCTGGCCCATGGCGTTGGGGATGAAGCCGCCGCCCAGCGCGCCGACCTCGCCAATCATCGAACCCGCCACCGCGGTGCTCAGCGGCCAGCGCAGGGGCACCAGTTGGAAGAGTGCGCCGTTGCCGGCGCCGAAGGCCGCAAAGCACAGCATGAAGAGCAAGGTGGTGAGCACCAGCGAGCCCCCGGCCAGGCCACACAGCAGCAGGCTGATGGCGGCGATGGCGAGCACGCCGGTGAGCGTGTTCACGCCACCGATGCGGTCGCTCAGCGCGCCACCCACCACGCGCACGGCCGAGCCCATCAGCGTGGCCAGCATGGTCAGCTGGCCGGCCTCGATCTTGCTGACCTTGAACTGGTCGTAGAAGTAGGTGGGCAGGAAACTGGCCAGGCCGATGAAGCCGCCGAAGGTGACGACGTAGATCAGGCTGAAGGCCCAGCCGTCCTTCTCGAACAGGCAGGCGGTGTGCTCGCGCAGGGTCTGCTTCTCGATGTCCGGCGGCTCCTTGGCGGCCAGGGCCATCACGGCCATGGGCAGCAGCATGGTGAAGGCCGCTAGGCCGTACACCGCCTGCCAACCGAACTGGGTGGCCAAGGGTGGCGCGAACAGCACGGCCAGCACGGTGCCCGAATTGCCGGCACCGGCAATGCCCATGGCCAGGCCCTTGTAGCGCGCCGGATACCAGCCCGAGCCGAGCGAGAGCGCCACGCCGAAGCTCGCGCCCGCAATGCCCAGCAGCACGCCCATGGCCAGCACGTCGTCGTAGCTGCCCACGAACACATAGCCGAAACACAGTGCCGCCACGATCAGGCCCATCTCCACCAGGGCCGCGTTCTTGCGCCCGATGTACTGCGCCAACACGCCAAGCGGGAAGCGCATCAGCGCGCCGGCCAGGATGGGCACCGAGATCATGAAGCCCTTCTGCGCCGGCGTCAGCGCGAAGGTCTCGCTGATGAAGGGCGCCATCGCGCCATTCAGCACCCAGATGGCGAAGCAGAAGTCGAAATAGAGGAAGGAGGCCAGCAGCGTGGGCCAGTGGCCGGCACGCAGGAAGTCTTTGGTCAGGCTCATTTTTGGGGCACGGGGGGTTGGACAGTGCCCCAGGGCGCAAGCTCCATGCCAGGCGCGCTTCTTGCACCGCTGCGGGCATGAGCCCCGTCATCGCCCTGCATCCCCTGCGCGTGGCCCTGCCGCCCGACGCCCCCGCCGCCCTGCAACAGGGCCTGCTGGCCGCCGGCTGCACCGTCCTGGCGCAAGCCGAGGCCCCAACCGGCACCGAATGGGTGCTCTGCAGCGCCCAGGAATGGGCGGCGCTGCAGGCCGCCCGCCAGCAACTGGACGAGCGCCGCTGGACCGAGCGCGCCAAGGGCGTGCTGATGCAATGCCAGCAGCTCGACGAGGCCCAGGCCTACAAGCTGCTGCGCGACGCGGCGATGCAGGCGCAGACCCGCTTGAGCGAACTGGCCCGCCACCTGGTGCAGCAGCACGAACGCGCCGAGGCGCTGGAGCGCGCCGGCGCCCAGCGCATGCTCAGCCAGCGCCTGCTGCGCCTGCAGGCGCAGGCCCTGCTCGGCCTGGAGCCCGCCGCCGCGGCGGCGCTGCAGGCCGAATCGGCCGCGCGCATCGAGGCCAATCTGGCACGCCTGCACGAGCTGCTGCATGGCCCGCTGCGCGAGGTGCTGGGCCCCGTGCAACAGGCCTGGGGCCGACTGCAGCAGGCCCTGCAGGGCGAACCCAGGCGGGCCGATCTGCCGCGCCAGGACGCCGCCGCCCAGCAGCTGCTGGATTGCAGCGAGGCCCTGGTGGCTGCCCTCACCGAGGCCGGCCAGGAGCGCCCGCCACGCCTGCTGGTGCTCTGCACCCGCCAGCGCCTGCTCAGCCAGCGTCTGGTGAAGGAGGCGCTGGTGGCCCAGTTGGACCCCGCCCACGATCCCCAGCGCCTGGCGCTCGGCTTGGACGAGTTCCTGCGCGCGCTGCAGACCCTGCGCAACGCCCCGCTGCACAGCCCCGGCCTGCAATCCGCCTTCGACGCCGTGGACCGCGAATGGGACCGCCTGCTGCGCGGCCTGCGCCAGGGCAGCGGCGGCGGCCCGGCGCTGCGCGACCTGTGCGAACGCAGCGAACGCCTGCTCCAGGCCCTGGACGCCCTGACCCAGGTGGTGCAGCGCAGCTTGCAGACCTTGCTGAGCTGAGTGCGCCTGCGTTAGCCTGCCCGCCACCAAACAAGAAGGTGGGGGAGTGGCGATGCGCAGACGCGAACTGGGCGTTCTTTGGGGCGGCAGCCTGCTGGGCGCGGGCGCGCAAGCGCAAGCTGTGCAGCGCCGCGACGTGCGCTTCCAGAGCCAGGGTCTGCACTGCGCCGGCTGGTACTACCTGCCGGGCGACCACCACCCGGGCGAACGGCGTCCCGCCATCGCCATGGCACCGGACTACGGCGCGCTCAAGGAAATGCAGCTCGACCGCGTGGCCACGGCCTTTGCCGCCGCCGGTCTGGCGGTGCTGCTGTTTGACTACCGCTGCACCGGCGCCAGCGAGGGCGAGCCGCGCCAGTCCCTGCTGTGGTGGGACCAGATCACCGACTACCGCAACGCGCTCACCTGGCTGGGCCTGCAGCCTGAGGTGGACGCACGCCGCCTGGGCGCCTGGGGCACGGGCTACAGCGGCGGCCATGTGCTGCAGTTGGCCGCTTTCGACCGCCGCGTGCAGTGCGTGGTGGCGCAGACGCCGATGACCCACGCCTGGGAGGCCTTCTACGCCGACCTGGCGCCCAAGGCGCTGGAGCAGCTCAGCGCCGTGCAGGCCCAGGCCCGTGCCATGCGCATGACGACCGGCGAGATCGAGGTTCTGCCCATCGTCAGCGGCGGCGAAGGCACGGGCGTGTTCCGCCAGCCAGAGGCGCGCAACTGGTACGAGCAGGCCGCTCTGCGCGCGCCGCGCTGGGTCAACCGTGTGACGCTGGAAACCACCGAAGCCTTTGCCCAGTACGAACCGGCCGCCGCCATCGCCCGCATTGCGCCCACCCCTTTGCTGATGGTGGTGGCGAAGGACGACGACATCACCCCGGTGGGCCTGCAGCTGCAGGCCTTTGCCAAGGCCGGTGAACCCAAGCAACTGGTCGAGCTGGCCGGGGGACATTACGCCCCCTTTGACGCGGCGCGGCAGCAGGAGTTCCTCGGCCCGCAGGTCGCCTGGTTCGCCAAGCACCTGCCGAGAAGAGGCTGAGTCAGGAGCGAGCAGGGCCCCTACCAAAGGACAGCCCACCCGCAAGCGAACCGACTGGCTGCACTGGCAGCCCGACGCTGCCAGCAGCGCAGCTCTACTGGCTGAGCACCAAGCTATAGGTGCCTGCCGTCCCACTGCTGCGCACCACACGCAACACCAGGTCGGCGCTGCTGCTGCCCGGGTTGCTGAGGGTCAACTGCAGCTTCTGGCCTGGAGCGGCCGAAAGACCGACGAGCACCTGACCGCTGGTGGCCAGCGCGGCAAGACCAAAGCCGGCGCTGCTGGCGCCGCTCAAGGTGGCCGTCAGACTGCGTCGGGCGCCGACTGTGACACGGTAATGGTCCTGGTCGCTCGTGCTGGCCGTGCTGCCGCTCACCACCACCGCAGCGCTGCCCAACACCTGGGCCTGGGCCAGGGTGTTGTTGGGCTCGCGTTCTGCCACGGCGGCGCCAGGGCTGGGGGCAGGAGCCGGGGCGGGGGTGGGGGCAGGCGCGGGGGGCGGGCTGGGCGCTGGTGCCGGCGCGGGGCTCGGCGCGGGTGCGCCCAGCGCGGCGGTCACGGCGGCCTCGGCATTCACCAGGCCCGCCCCGCAACCGCTGCAGCTACCCGGAAAGCTGCGCGCGCTGCTGCGCAGCAGCTGGGCCAGCTGGTCGGGCGTGAGCTTGCTGTTGGCCGACAGCATCAGCGCCGCCACGCCGCTGACGACGGGCGTGGCCATCGAGGTGCCCATCAGCCCGGCGTAGCTGTCGGCAGTCGCGGTGGTCTTGCCGCTGTTGTAGGTGGAGAGGATGGCGGCGCCCGCATCGCCACCGGGGGCCGCCAGGCTGACCACGCTGCCGCTGTTGGAGTACGAGGCCTTGGCGCCGGCCTGGTTGGTGGCCGCCACCACCACCACGCCGCTGCAGTTGGCGGGGCTGAACTGGGCAGCATTGGCCTTGTCGTTGCCGGCCGCCACCACCACCAGGGCGCCCTTGGCGCGGGCAGCGTTGATGGCGTTCTGGGTGGTGATGCCGCAGCTGCCCGGCCCGCCCAGCGAGAGGTTCAGCACCTTGGCCGGGTTGGGGTTGGCGGGTACGCCCGGCACGCTGCCGCCGGCAGACCAGACGATGGCATCGGCGATGTCGGAGCTGTAGCCGCCGCAGCGCCCGAGCACACGCACCGGCAGGATCTTGGCCGCCATCGCCACGCCGCTCACGCCCAGTGCGTTGTTCCCGCTGGCCGCTGCGATGCCCGCCACATGGGTGCCATGCCAGCTGCTGGATTCGGCCGCCTCGCCGGTGCCGCATTGGTTGGCGCTGGTGAAGTCGCCCACGTCCAGCGCGTCGGCATCCCGCCCATCGCCGTCGCCGGCGATCCTGCTGTCGGTGATGAAGTCATAGCCCGGCAGCAGCTGGGCCTTGAGGTCGGCATGCGGGCGCACGCCGGTGTCGATGACGGCGATGGTGACACCCGCCCCGCGCGCTTTGTCCCAGGCGGTCGGGGCGCGGATGCCGCCGGTGGCGTGCTGCAGGTGCCATTGCTGGGCCCACTGCGGGTCGTTGGGCACGAAGGCGGCACGCATGCGCAGGTCCGGCTCGACATACTCGATGTCGGGGTCGCCATCGCGCAGCGACTGCGCCATCGCCATCAGCTCACGCCGCGCCAGGCTGCGCGGCAGGCGGTAGACCTGGGCGCCCGCCGCCGTCTGGCGCAGCGCCTCCAGGCTCACGCCCTGGCGATTGGCGGCCACCTGACGTGCCAGGCGCGCACGCACGCCCTCCTGGGCCTGGCTGCTGCGGTACTTGACGATGAGGCGGTCGCTGGCGCTGTCCCAGCGTTCGGCGGCTTCGACGGGTTCGGCACCGATCTCAGGCTCCAGCCGGGGTTGCGCGGCCAGCGCGGCCAGCGCGGCCAGGGGCTGTACCAGCAGGGCCAACAGGGTGCCGGTCGCCAAACAAATCGGGGTCTTGCGCATGGGTGCCTCGGATCGAGGCCAGCCCGCGGGGGTTCGGACTGGCGGCCCCGCTGCCTTGGCCTGCCAGAAGGCAGGCGGTAGGCCGGTAGCTTTGCGTCGCCGGCTTTCGCCGGGTTTGCGGGTGGGTGTGTTGTCAGCTTATGCGGGTTGCCCCGGAGCCAGGAAGTGCCGCGCCGTTCGCGTGCGTGCGGCTCTTCACACCTTGTGTTCTTTCGAATAGGGCGAGGTCGGCCGTCCGGACACTGTCCGCGGACACCGTCCGCAGCTCCCGCCGGCCCCGCCCTCTCCTATGAAAACACGGAGCAGCCCGGCTGGCATGGCGATTGCGCTGTCAAGGCATGGACACCTCAATCCGCTCCACCGCCTCGCAGGACCGCCCCCTGCCCCCCTCCCCCTGGCGCCGCTGGCGCAAGCCGCTGATCGCCGTCGCCGCCCTGGCCCTGCTCGGTGGCCTGGGCAGCCTGGGGGCGCGCCAGCTGCAGAGCCAGCGCGTGCCGCAGTTCCAGCTCAGCCGCCTGAGCATTGCCCCGGTGCAGCGCGCCGATGTGCAGCGCGATGTCGCCGCCGAGGGCAAAGTGGTGGCGGCCAACAGCCCCACGCTCTTCGCCCCACAGGCCGGCACGCTGCAATGGCAGGTGCAGGCGGGTGACACGGTGCAGGCCGGCCAGCTGCTGGCGCGCATCGCCTCGCCCGATCTGCAGGCGCGTGTGCAGCAGGAACGCGCCGCCGCAGCCGCGGCCACCGCCGAGGCCCGTCGTTCGCAGGCCGAGGCCGAGAGCGAGCGCGGCCGCGCCCAGGCCGCGGTGGACACCGCGCGCATCGAGCTGCAGGCCGCGCAATCGGCCGAAAAGCGCCAGCGCGCCGCCTTTGAGGCCGGCGCCAGCGCCCGGCTGCAATGGGAACAGGCACAGGACGCGCTGGAAAAGGCGCGCATCAGCCTGAACCAGGCCGAGAGCGCACGCACGCTCAAGACCCAGGCCCTGCAGTACGAGCTGGAGGCCAAGCAGGCCGCCGCGGCGCGTGCGCAGTCGCAGGCCACCGATCTGGAACGCCAGCTGGCCGCGCTGGAACTGCGCGCCCCGCATGGCGGTGCGGTGGGCTCGCTGCTGGTGGACAACGGCAGCAATGTGGCGCGCGACGCCAAGCTCCTGACCCTGGTGGACCTGAGCCAGCTGGACGTGCAGGTGCAGGTGCCCGAAGGCCTGGCGCGCGAGCTGAGCCTGGGCCTGCCCGGCGAGGTGCGCGTGGCCGGGCAGCCCGTGGCGGTGAAGCTGATCTCGATCTCGCCCGAGGTGGTGAACGGCGAGGTGGCGGCACGCCTGCGCTTCGTCGGCCAGCAGCCGCCCGAGCTGCGCCAGAACCAGCGCCTCTCTTCCCGCTTGCTGCTGGAGCGCAAGAGCCAGGTGCTGAGCCTGCCGCGCGGCAGCTTCGTCGAGCAGAGCGGCGGCCGCTATGTGTATGTGCTCAAGGATGGTCGCGCCGAGCGCCGCGAGGTGCGGCTGGGCGCGCAGTCCCTGGAGCGGGTGGAAGTGATCGCCGGCCTGCAGGCCGGTGAGCAGGTGGTGATCTCGGGGCTGGACGGCGTCGCCGACGCCCCGGTTGTGCAAGTCAACTGAAATCAATCAAGGAGCACGCAATGCTGAAGATGAAGGGCCTGCACAAGGTCTATCGCACCGAACTGGTCGAGACCCAGGCGCTGAACGACTTCCACCTGGAAGTGAAGACCGGCGAGTTCGTCGCCGTCACCGGCCCCTCGGGCTCGGGCAAGACCACCTTCCTGACCATCGCCGGTCTGCTGGAGTCCCCCACCGGCGGCCTGTTCGAGCTGGACGGCCAGGACGTCAGCCGCCTCAGTGACGCCGAGCGCTCGCGCCTGCGCAACGAGAAGATCGGCTTCATCTTCCAGGCCTTCAACCTGATCCCGGACCTCTCGGTGCTGGAGAACATCGAGGTGCCGCTGCACTACCGCGGCTTCAAGGCCGCCGAGCGCCGCCGTCGTTCGATGGAAGCGCTGGAGCGCGTGGGCCTGGCCGGCCGCGCCGGCCACCTGCCCAGCCAGCTCAGCGGCGGCCAGCAGCAGCGCGTGGCGATTGCCCGCGCGCTGGCTGGCAGCCCCAAGATCCTGCTGGCCGACGAGCCCACCGGCAACCTGGACAGCCAGATGGCCCGCGCCGTGATGGAGCTGCTGGAAGAGCTGCACCGCGACGGCGCCACCCTGGTGATGGTGACCCACGACCCGCAGCTGGCCGCACGCGCACCGCGCCATGTGCAGGTGATCGACGGCCGCGTCATCGACGGCCATCACCTCAGCCTCGCAGCCGTCGCATGAAACAGACCCTGATCGCCCTCGCCCTGGCCGCGCTGGCCGGCCCGGCTCTGGCGCTGGACCTGCTGGAGCTGCACGAGCGCGCCCGCGCCCAGGCGCCCAGCCTGCGCCAGAGCCAGGCCCGGGTGGGCGAGCAGCAAGCCGCCTGGCGCCAAGCCCGCGCCCAGCTGCTGCCGCAGGCCGATGCCGCCTGGGGCCCGCAGCGCGCACGCGGTGAGGCCACGCAGCGCAGCAGCCGCGTCACGCTCAGCCAGAGCCTGCTGGACCTGCCGGCCTGGCGCAGCACTGCCGCCCAGGCCAGCCAGCTGGCCGCCGAGGAACAAGGCCTGGTGGCCAGCGAGCAGGAGCTGCGCCTGCAATCCGCCAGCCTGTACCTGCAGGCCCTCGCGGCGGAAAGCCTGGCGCAGATCCAGGCCGAGCTGGAGCAGGCCTACGGCCAAGAGGCCGAGCGCATGGGCGTGCGCCTGCGTGAGGGCCTGAGCGCGGCCGTCGACGCCGAGCAAAGCCGCGCCTTCCACCGCCTGGCGCAGATCAACGCCCAGGGCGCCCAGGCCCGTTTGGGTCAGGCGCGCGCCAGCCTGCTGGCCCATGCCGGCCTGCGCGAATGGAATGCCCTGCAAGCCCTGCCCGCGCGCCAGCTGCCGCCCGCGCTGGAGCAGGAACCCGAAGCCAGCGACGCGCCCAGCCTGCGCGCACTGGAACTGCAGCGCCAGGCGCGCGAGCAGGCCCTGAGCGCCGAGCGCGCCGCGCCGCTGCCCACGCTGAGCCTGCGCGCCGAAACCAGCCGCCTGGACGGCGCCGGCAGCACCGGCCGCTGGGACCAGAGCGCCCGCGTGGAACTGAGCCTGCCCCTGCTGGACGGCGGCGCCCGCAGCGCCCGCCGCGACGCCGCCGCCGAGCGCCTGAAGGCGGCCGAGGCGGCGCTGGAAGCCGAGCAGCGCGAGCAACGCCGCGTGCTGGAAAGCCAGCGCCTGCGCCTGCAGGCCGCGCGCGCCCAAGCCGAGGCCGCCACGGCCGGCAAGCAATCCGCCGCTGCCGCCCTCAAGGCCATGCGCCATGGCCAGGAGCTGGGCAGCCGCAGCACCACCGACGTGCTGCTGGCCATCCAGAACCTCGGCCAACTGCGCGCCCAGGGCCTGCAGGCGCAGCTGGAAGCCTGGCTGGCCTGGCTCGAAGCCCTGCACGCGGCCGGCCGTCTGGACGACGCCGCCCTGACTCAACTGAACCATGCCCTGAAGGGAGCCTGAGATGTGGCTTGAACATTTGAAGAACGCCTGGCGCTCATTGCGCCGCTCGCCGGTCCTCAGCGCCCTGATGGTGGGCGCCCTGGGCCTGGGCGTTGGCATCTGCATGACCACGCTGACCGTCTACCACGTGCTGACTGCCGACCCCATCCCAGGCAAGGGCGACAAGCTCTACGAGGTGCAGATCGACGCCGGCAACCTGATCGGCTACAAGCCCGGCGAGGAACCCACCTTCCAGCTCACGCGCGATGACGGCGAGGCCCTGCTGGCCGCCGCCAAGGCCAAGCGTCAGGCGCTGATGACGGGCGCCTTCATGGCCGTGCGCGGCCCGGACGAGCGCCTGCCGCCCGAGATCCTGCCGCTGCGCCAGACCTCGGCCGACTTCTTCGCCATGTTCAATGCGCCCATCGCCCAGGGCGCGGCCTGGAGCCGGCAGGACGACCAGAACGAGGCCCGCGTGGCGGTGATCTCGCACGAGCTCAACCAGCGCCTGTTCGGCGGTGCGAACTCGGTCGGCAAGTCCGTGCAGGTGGCCGGCAACGAGCTGCGCGTGGTGGGCGTGCTCAAGCCCTGGAAGGTCGACCCCTATGTGTTCGACCTGACCCTGGGCGCCTACGGCCGCAAGGAAATGCTCTTCATGCCCTTCAGCACCGCCCGCGGCCTGAAGCTGGGCCGCGCCGGCAATATGAACTGCTGGGGTGACACCGGCGGCAAATCCCCGCTGGAGCGCGGCACGCCCTGCGCCTGGCTGCAGTACTGGGTGGAGCTGGACAGCCCCGCCCAGGCGCAGGAGTACCGCAACTACCTGCTGCAGTACAGCGCCGAGCAGCAGAAGGCCGGCCGCTTCCAGCGCGCCCCCAATGTGCGCCTGCGCAACGTGCCCGAGGTGATGGCCTTCCGCGAGGTGCTGCCGGCCGATGTGCGCCTGCAGACCGGCCTGGCCTTCGCCTTCCTGCTCGTCTGCCTGGTGAACATGGTGGGCCTGCAGCTGGCCAAGACCCTGCGCCGCAGCGGCGAGATCGGCGTGGGCCGCCCCCCGGGGGCGGGCCGCGCCACGGTGTTCGCGCAGTTCCTGGTGGAGTCCGCCCTGATCGGCCTGCTGGGCGCGGGCCTGGGCGTGCTGCTGGCCCAGGCCGGCCTGTGGCTGGTGCGCCAGGGGCCGACGGACTACGCCGCCCTGGCCCAGCTGGATGGCGCCATGCTCGGCATCACCCTCGGGCTTTCGCTGCTGGCCAGCCTGCTGGCCGGTGTGCTGCCGGCGTGGCGTGCCACCCAGCTCAACCCCGCCATCCAACTCAAGGTGCAGTGAGGAGACCCACCATGAACCATCTGCTTCCCATCCTCTCCACGCTGCGCCGCCACCGCATCGCCGCCGGCCTGATCGTGCTGGAGGTGGCGCTCAGCTTCGCCATCGTCAGCAACGCCGTGCACGTGATCGGCCAGCGCCTGGGTCAGCTCAATGCCGACAGCGGCCTGCCCGAGGCCGAGCTGCTGAACCTGGAGGTGCGCAACACCCGCCGCCTGGACAACCCCGACGCCCTGAGCGACGAGGACCTGCGCCGCCTGCGCGCCCTGCCCGGCGTGAAGAGCGCCAGCATCCCCAACCAGGTGATCTACGGCGACAACGTCAACGTCACCGGCGTCAGCACCGAGCCCGACAACCGCGGCCAGCGCGTGCAGGCCTTCTCCTACAGCGGCGACGAGCAGCTGCTCCCCACCATGGGCCTGCGCCTGATCGGCGGCCGCGCCTTCAACAAGGAGGAGGTGCAGCTGGACACCAAGGTCTCGGCCGAAGCCGAACCCAAGCTGCCGGTCGTCATCGTCAACCAGGCGCTGGCCGAAGCGCTGGCACCGGGCCAGTCGCCGCTCACGGTGCTGGGCCGCTCGGTCTATGTGTTCGGCAACCAACCCTCGCAGATCATCGGCATCGTCGAGAACCTCGGCCCGCCCAACCCGCGCCACACCAAGGACCGTGCGGCGGTGATGCTGCCGATCACCGAGAACTTCCGCGGCGGCACCTACCTGGTGCGCGTGCAGCCCGGCCAGGCCGAGGCCGTCATCAAGGCCGCACGCCAGATCTTCAAGGAGGTCGAGCCCAGCCGCCTGCTGACCAACGCCCGCCTGCTGACCGAGATGCGCGAGCGCCACTACGCGCAAGACCGTTCGATGGTCGGCCTGCTGGTGGGCGTGTGCGTGGCGCTGCTGCTGATCACCGCACTGGGCATCGTGGGCCTGGCCAGCTTCTGGGTGGAGCAGCGCGGCCGCATGATCGGCATCCGCCGCGCCCTGGGTGCCACGCGAGCCGACATCCGCCGCTACTTCCAGCAAGAGAACCTGCTGCTCTGCGGCGTGGGCGTGGTGCTGGGTTCGGCCGCGGCGCTTGGCATCAACCAGTGGCTGGTGCGCACGCAGGATCTGCCGGTGCTGCCCCTGTGGATGCTTCTGCCGGCCGCCGCCGCCCTGCTGGGCCTGGGGCAACTGGCGGTGCTGGCGCCGGCGCAGCGGGCTTCGGGGGTGGCGCCGGCTTTGGCGATGCGGGCTGGGTGAGTCTGCGCTGCTGGCTTGCTTGATCGTCAGAGCCCGTGGGGGCTTCACCCCCACGCCCCGACCCGCATTTCTTTGCTGCGCCAAAGAAACGCGGGGCAAAGAAAGGCGCTGAATGCACGCAGCCGACCTCGGGTCGGCTGCGATTGCACGGCTGGTTCACATGGCTCCCACACCCCTCCTGGGACTGCGAAAACCTGCCCGCTAAGCTGGCCGGAGTACCGGCCGACTAGACCACCGCAAACCATCACGGGCTTTCTGCGATGAACGGAGCCCCAACGAGCAGAGTGCCGTCGAAGTGCTGCCCGCCGCAGCCAGAGAAGCCGTGAAGGCGCCATGTTCTCGGTCTGAGCTGAGCCGCAATGAAACAGGGTCGGGTTCGGGGGTGAAGCCCCTGCGGGCTCCCACCAAGAAGCTCATCGAAACTAAGCCCACAGATTTCACAAGAACCCCGATGCCCACCGTCCTCGTCATCGACGACAACCCCGACGTCTGCGAAGCCCTGCAGCTGATGCTCTCGCTGCACGACATTGCCGCCCTGACCGCCACCACGCCGCAGCAGGGCCTGCAGCTGCTGCCGCGGGCGGATCTGGTGATCCAGGACATGAATTTCAGCGCGGACACCACCAGCGGCGACGAGGGCGCGCAGCTGTTTGCGCAGATCCGCGCCCGTGCGCCCGATCTGCCGGTCATCCTGCTGACGGCCTGGACGCGGCTAGAGCGGGCCGTCGAGCTCGTCAAGGCCGGCGCGGCCGACTACCTGGCCAAGCCCTGGGACGACGCCAAGCTGCTGGCCACCGTGCAGAACCTGCTGGAGCTGGGCGAGGCCCAGGGCCGGCTGCGCGAGCAGGCGCGCCAGCAGCGCCAGCGCCGCGAGCGCCTGCAGCAGCAGCTGCAGCTGGACGGCCTGGTGGCCGAATCCCCCGCCATGCTGGCCCTGCTGGAGCTGGCCGCGCCGGTGGCGCGCTCGGCCCTGCCGGTGCTGGTGACCGGCCCGAACGGCAGCGGCAAGGAGCGCATCGCCCAGCTGCTGCACGCCAACTCCAACCGCGCCGGCAAGCCCCTGGTGGCGCTGAACTGCGGCGCGCTGCCGGGCGAATTGATCGAGGCCGAGCTGTTCGGCGCCGAGGCCGGCGCCTACACCGGCGCGCAGCGCGCGCGCATCGGCCATGTCGAATCCGCCCACGGCGGCACGCTGTTCCTGGACGAGATCGGCAACCTGCCGCTCAGCGGCCAGGCCAAGCTGCTGCGCGTGCTGGAAACCGGCGAGTTCCAGCGCCTCGGCTCGGCCAAGCTGCAGCGCGCCGATGTGCGCCTGGTCAGCGCCACCAATGCCGACCTGCCGGCGCTGATCCGCACCGGCCAGTTCCGTGAGGACTTGTTCTACCGGCTCAATGGCATCGAGCTGCGCCTGGCGCCGCTGGCCGAGCGCCTGGACGACATCGAGCCCTTGGCCGAGCAGTTCCTGGCCGGCCGCGGAACCTTGAGCAGCGGCGCGCGCGAGCGCCTGCGCCAGCACGCCTGGCCGGGCAATGTGCGCGAGCTACGCCATGCCATCGAGCGCGCGCTGCTGCTGGCGCAGGGCCAGCCCATCCAGCCCGAGCACCTGGCCCTGGGGCCGGCGCCCATCGAGCCGCGCAATCTGGACGAACCCAGCCGCGCCACGCTGCAGGCGGCGCTGCAGGCGGCGGGTGGCAATGTCAGCCGCGTGGCCGCCCAGTTTGGTTTGTCGCGCCAAGCCGTCTACCGCCGCATGCAGCACCACGGGCTATGAGTCCCCCTCGCAGCGGCTTCGCCGCCTCCCCCCAGGGGGGCGCCACCAGCGGCCCGGCAAAGCCGGTTCCGCGGTGGCCCCATGAAGGTTCAACCTACTCCTACCTGGGAGGTCGCTTTTGCGCCTAGGAGCCCTGCTCGGCCTGCTGGCCCTGGCCGCCACCCTGGCCCTGCTGGGCCTGCAGCAGCTGCTGCTGAGCTGGTGGCCGCCGCTCGCGGCCGGGCTGGCGGCGGCGGCCCTGCTGGCCTTGCCGATGGCCTGGGCGCTGAGCCATTTGCTCGAGCCCCTGCGCCAGCTGCTGGCGGCGCTGGACAGCCTGGTGCTGAGCTGGCGCGAGGGCGACTTCAATGCCCGCGTGGCCGAACCCGCCTACCCGGCCGAGCTGCGCCAGCTGGCCCATTCGCACCAGCTGCTGGCCGCCGCCATCCAGGGCCAGCGCCAGCAGCTGGCGCAGCGCGAGCTGCTGCTCGACACCCTGGTTCAGCACACCCCGCTGGCGCTGCTCTTGATCGACCCCCAAGGCCGCGTGGCGCTGGACAACCTGGCCGCACGGGCGCTGCTGGCACAGGGCCGACGCGTGCAGGGCTTGGGCTGGGAGGCCCTACTGGCCCAGGCGCCACCCGCGCTGGCCGAGCTGCTGCGCGGCGGCCGTGAAGGCCTGGTGCAGGGGGCCGACGAAACGCAGTGGCTGGTGTCGCAGCGCGCGCTGGACCTGCGCGGCCTGCCGCACCGACTGCTGCTGCTGCGCCCGCTGCACCAGGAACTGGCGCGCCAGGAGGTGCAGAGCTGGAAGCGTGTGCTGCGCGTGCTCAGCCACGAGCTGAACAACTCGCTGGCGCCGATCTCCTCGCTGGCGCACAGCGGCGCCACGCTGAGCGAGCGCGCCGAAAAGCCCGAGCTGGCCGCCGTGTTCCAGCGCATCGGCGAACGCGCCCGCCATCTGCACAGCTTCCTGAGTGGCTATGCCCAGTTCGCCAAGCTGCCCGCGCCGCGACCGGCGGCGCTGGACTGGGCCGCCCTGTTCGACGGCCTGGCCGCCGTGCAGCCCTTCCAGCGCGCGGGCGAACTGCCAACCGAACCCGGCTGGGCCGACGCCGCGCAGCTGGAGCAAGCCCTGCTGAACCTGCTGAAGAACGCCCATGAGGCCGGTGGGCCGGCCGCCGAGGTCAGCCTCTCGGTGCGGCGCCTGGGCGAAGAGTGGCAGCTCAGCGTGGCCGACCGCGGCCCCGGCGCCAGCGACGCCGTACTGGCCCAGGCCCTGCTGCCCTTCTATTCCACCAAGCGCGGCGGCACCGGCCTGGGCCTGGCGCTGGCGCGCGAGATTGCCGAGGCCCACGGCGGCCGCCTGAGCCTGCAGCGCCGCGCCCACGGCGGCCTGCGCGCCACGCTTAGCCTGCCCGCGCCGGCCGCGCCCCCGCCCGTTTGAGGAAAGTCACGCCAGGCCCTTCGGCACGCTGGCTTTTCGGCGCCGGCAGGCGCAATATGGAGGCGTCATCCTGTGTGACGAACCGCAAGGAGGCCCTATGAACCTGCCGCGCATCTCCGACGCCCTGACCCTGGGCACCATGGCGGCCCTCACCGCCATCAGCGTCTTTGTGGTGCTGACCTACGAACCCGCCGTTCCCCCCGCGCCCGTGCAGACGGTGCAGCTGCAGCCCGTGGTGGTGGAAGGCCAGAACACCCCGGTGGCCCAGTTGCCGCCGGTTGAAGTCAAGCGCTGAGTTCAGCCGCTGCCAACTGGGGGGCCGCCTGCGGGCGGCCCCTTTTCTTTTCCAGCCAGCGCGCCAGCAGCCAGGCGCACAGGGCGCACAGCCAGGCCGCCCACAGGCAGTGGCTCAGGTAATGCGCACCGCGCGCCATCTGCGCCACCGAGGCCGCCGCGCCGATCAGCAGCACGCTCGCCAGCAGTCCGCGCGCGACGGTCGGGCGATGTGCCCACCAGGGCACCACGGCGGCCAGCAGGCCAAAGGCGCCGGCCGCGTGGCCGGAGGGGAAGCAGCGCCCCGGCCCGCCGTCCCACACGGCCAGCAGCCAGTGCGGCACATAGCGCGCCACGCCGCCGAATTCCGACAGCTCATAGGGGCAGCTGGTGTGGCTGAAGGACTTGAGCAGGCTCACCAGACCCATGGCCAGCACCGAGCCCAGCAGGCCATAGCCCAGCTCACGCCGCGGCGGGGCCCAGCGCGGTGCCCACAGCCACAGCAGCAGCTGCGCCGCCAGCAGCGCACCGATGAGCCCGCGCAGGCCGTCGTGCAGGAGGCGCTCGGCCCACCAGGCATGGCGCGCCGGGAAACCGCCGGCGTCCGCCAGCAGGCGCGCCAGCGGCAGGTCGCCACCGCTGACCTCCCAGCCCAGCAGCGGCCCGAGCAAGAGCAGCAGCAGCCTCATGATGCGCAGGGCTTGAGCAGGTCCCAGGCCGGGTCATACAGCCCGGTGCGCACGTCCAGCAGGTTCAGCACGGTGTGGAACAGGTGGTCGTGCTGCGGCTGGGCCTGCTGGGGCAGGCGGCGCAGGCAGTCGGCGCCCCAGCCGCGCTGGGCGCGCCAGCCTTCGCTCAGCCACATCAGGGCCGGCACCTCGGTCTGTTCGCGCGGCGCAATGGCGTAGGGCATGCCATGCAGGTAGAGGCCCTTCTCGCCCAGGCTCTCGCCATGGTCGGGCGTGAACAGGAAGGCCACGTCCAGCCGGTTCGCCTCGGCCCGCAGGGTCTGCAGGGCCTGGGCCAGCAAGGCGTCGCTGGCGTGCAGGGCGTTGTCGTAGCTGTTGCGGATCTGTTCGCGCGTGCAGGGCCCGAAGTCGTCGCGCTCGCAGCCGGGCTGGAACACCGCGTGTTCGGGCCCATGGCGGCGGAAGTAAGACGGGCCGTGATTGCCGAGCATGTGCAGCACCAGCAAGTGCGTGCCGCCCTTGACGTCCCGCAGATAGGCTTCCAGGCCGGCGAAGAGCTGCTGGTCGCAGAGCTCGCCGCAGTCCAGCTTCTGGAAGGGCAGATCCTGGCAGACGCCCTTGCAGCCCGACTGGGCGTCGCGCCAATCGAGCTGCACGCCGGCGCGCTGCAGCACATGCAGCAGCGACTGCTGGCGGCGGATGCGCCCCTCGTCGTAATCGCGCCGGCCCACCGGCGCGAACATGCAGGGCAGCGAGCTTTCGGTGTCGGTGCCGCAGGTCTGCATCACTGGGAACTGCAGCAGCTCGGCATCCGCCAGGGTCTTGGGCGTGCTGATGCGCTCGCTGCCATCCGGCAGGGTCTGGCGGCCCCAGTTGGCGGCGCGCACGGTCTCGCCCACCACCCACACCAGCACGCGCGGCTTGGGGGCGTCCACCCAGCTCGGGCCGGGCTTGGCGTCCAGGCCGATGGGTTCACGCACCTGCGTCTTCTCGCGCAGGTCCTGGTAGATGCTGCGCGGCAAGGACCACAGCGGCGCCGCCGGCAGGATCTGGTAGCGCAGCGCCTTGTTGTTGCGCGTCAGCGAAGACACCGGCTGGAACAGCGGCAGCAGCAGGGCCAGCGCCGCCAGCAGCGCCAGCACCCAGGCGCCCAACGGCAGCAGCAGCGCGCGCCAGCCCCAGGGGCGGCTGCGCACGCGCACCAGGGCCAGCAGCAGCAGCGGCGGCACCAGGCCGATCAGGCCATGCCAGAGCAGGCCGGGCGTGAGCAGTTCGCGCGCCTCGCCCCAATGGGTGTGCAGCAGATTGCGCAACATCGCCGGGTCCAGCACCGTGCCCAGGCTCTGCGTGAAGTAGCTGCCCAGCACCGCCACCACGCTCAGCACCGCCAGCAGCAGGCGCGTCCAGGCCGCCATCAAAAAAGGCGCGACGAGCAGGTAATGGATCAGCGTCAGCAGCAGCGCCCCAGCCAGCACCGTGAGCGCGCCAGACTGCTGGTACAGCATGCCCAGCACCGGCCGGTTGGCCCACAGCGACCAATAGGCGGCCAGCAGCAGCAGCAGGATCTGCGGCGAGAGCTCGGGGCGCGCGGAGTCCGCACGCTCCTCGCGGGCACGGCGAAAGGCAAGAGTGGCCAGGTTCATGCTCGCATTGCACTCAGCGCCGCTGAAGCGAAGCTGAAGCCGGCGGGGCGGCCGGTGCGCTGCTTATGCTGACGGACATGCGATTGCTGCTCCTCGAAGACGACTGGGTGCTGGGTGAAGGCCTACGCGACTTCCTGCGCGCCGAGGGCCATGTCGTGGACTGGTTCACGCTACAGGCCGCGGCTGCCGCGGCCGTGCAGGGCGAACCCTATGACGCCTGGCTGCTCGACTGGCAGCTGCCCGATGGTTCCGGCCTGGCCTGGCTGCGCGAGCGCCGCGCGCAGGGCCTGCGCACGCCGGCCCTGATGCTGACCGCCCGTGAGGCCCTGGCCGACCGCATCGAAGGCCTGGACGGCGGCGCCGACGACTACCTCGTCAAGCCCTTCGCCCCCGAGGAGCTGGCCGCCCGCCTGCGCGCCTGCCTGCGCCGCCAGCTGCCCAGCCACGGCAGCACCCTGGCCGGCGGCGCGCGGATTGACCTGGACGCCCGCCATGCGCGCACCGACAACGGCAGCGTGGAGCTGACGGCGCGGGAGTGGAACCTGCTCGAAGCCCTGCTGCGCCGCCGCGGCCGCTGGGTCAGCAAGAGCGATCTGGAACGCCTGGCCCTGGGTTTCGACACCCTGCCCGCCAGCAGCAACGCCCTGGAAGTGCATGTGGCCAATCTGCGCCGCAAGCTCGGCCGCGGCGCCATCGAAACGCAGCGCGGCCTGGGCTACCGCATCGCGCTGCAGGAGCCCAGCCCATGAAAGTGAACAAGCTCCCCGGCATCGCCCAACGCCTGCGCCGCACCCTGGGCCTGGGCGTGCTGGCCTGGGCCCTGGGCATGGCCGCCGCCGCGGCGCTGGCCGTTCACGAAGAAGTGGACGAGCTGATGGACGACACCTTGCGCGCCAGCGCCGAGGGCCTGGCGCCCTTGCTGCGCGAATTGCCCGACGCCGGCCCAGCCCTGCCGGCCTCTGCGGGCGGGGGCGAGCGCTTTGCCTGGCTGCTGGAAGACGAGCAGGGCCGCGTGCTGCGCTGCTCCAGCGGGGTGGACAAGAGCCTGGCCGAGGCCGCACCCCATGCCGGCTTCAGCAAGCTGCCGCGCTGGCGCGTCTATGGCCGGGCGCTGGACGACCACCACTGGCTGGTGGTGGCACAGACACGCGCCGAGCGCCGCGAGGCGCGCACCGAGGTGGTGTGGATGGTGGTGCTGGCCAGCCTGGCCGTGGGCCTGATGGGCCTGCCCCTGCTGGCCTGGCGCCTGCGCCAGGAGTTGCTGCCGCTGGCGCGCCTGTCCGAGCGCCTGCAGGGCTGGGCCGACCAGGCGCGCAACGCCAGCCCGCGCGCGCTCTCACAGGCCCTGGGTGAACCCGAGCGCCGCGAGCTCGCCTCCATCCACGCTGCGTTACAGGCCTATGGCGAGCGCCTGGCCGAGCGCCTGGAGTTCGAGGCCGCCTTCGCCCCCCAGGCTGCGCACCTGCTGCGCACCCCATTGGCGGGCATGGATGCCCAGCTGGCCGTGGCGCTGAAGGAAGCCCCGCCCGAGGCCCTGCCGCGCCTGCAGCGCCTGCGCGCCGCCACCACCCGGTTGCAGCACCTGGTGCTGGCCCTGCTGCGCCTGTTCCGCAGCGAGGCCCCGCTGCAACGCCAAGCCCTGGATGCCCAGGCCCTGGCCGAGCAGTTGCCCGCACCCGGCGTGGAGCTGCGCCCCGGCCCCGCCCTGCCCCTGCACGCCGACCCCGAGCTGCTGGCCGCTGCGCTGCTCAACCTCTTTGACAACGCCCAGCGCCACGGCGCGCACAGCGTCTGGCTGGAACCCGCCGGCGCGCAGCGCCTGCGCATCTGCGACGACGGCGCCGGCATGCCGGCCAGCGAGCGCGCCGCCCTGGCCGCCACCCTGGCCAGCGCCAGCGCCGAAACCGGCGCGCGCGGCCTGGGCCTGCGCCTGGCCGCCCTGATCGCCCGCGCCCACGGCGGCACCCTGCAACTGCCCGAGACGGACTCGGGCTTCATCGTCGAACTGGATCTCGGACATGGCTGACGACACCCCCCTCGCCCCGCAAAAGAGCAAGAACGGCCTGCAGCGCATCAGCAAGGCGCTGGGCTACTCGCTGCAGGGCCTGCGCGCGGCCGTGCGCCACGAAGCCGCCTTCCGCCAAGAGCTGCTGCTCGTCACCCCGCTGGCCATCGCCGCGCCTTTCGTGGCGCGTGGCGCCTGGGAGCTGGTGGCGCTCTGGGGCGTGCTGGTGGCGCTGCTGGTGGTGGAGCTGTTGAACTCTGCGCTGGAGGCGCTGGCGGATGCCATCTCGATCGAACACCACCCGCTGCTGGGCCGCGCCAAGGACCTGGGCAGCGCGGCGGTGTTGCTCACGCTGCTGTTCGGGGCGTTGGTGTGGGGGGTGGCGTTGGGGCGGTTGTTGGGTTGAATTCTCTTGCGCAGCTTCCACCAGCTGCAGCCGTCGTGAGAGCCCGCCGGGTCTCGGCCCGGCAGCCGACCTACTTCTCTTTGCTTCGCCAAAGAGAAGTAGGCAAGAGAAAGGCGACCCCGATGCCTGCGCCGCCCGCCTGCGGCGGTCGGTGCCCTGCGGTGCTCGAAGAGCGGGCCCAGGCCCAGGCAAGCGAGCAGCGCAGGGGACCCCGGCCACAGGCCGGGGCTGCGCTTCGGGGCCGTGTTCTTTGCCTACTTTCTTGCACGAGCAAGAAAGTAGGTCGGCTGCCGGGACGAAATCCCGGCGGGCTCTCACTCAGACCAGCAACGGCTCAGCAAGCGCGCCCTCAGCGCGTCACCCTCAAGGTATGCGTCCAGTTGTGCTCGCTGCTCGACACCGCATAGCTGTAGGTCTGGTAGACCTGCCCCTCACCCGGCCAGGGGTCCATGATGTAGACGTAGTTGGTGCCGTTGTAGGTCTCGTAGCCACGGCCCACCTTGATGTGCCCGCCGCCGCTGCGCCAGCCTATACGCATGACGAAGGGGCGGTTGTTGTTGATGTCGGTGACCACCGTGTTCCAGGACGAGGCGTAGCCGTAGGCGTAGTTGGGCACGCCCCAGGCGCTGAGGATGTTCTGCACGCTGCCGTTCGAGCCGTACAGCGCGTTGGGCTGGTTGGCGTAGCTGTTCCAGTTGAAGCTGCTGTTGCCACAGGCGTAGTTGATGCCGTAGGCCCAGTTGACGATTTGGCACTGGCTGGGCGGTGTGCGGTAGTAATTGATGACCGCCTTGCTGGAGGCCGACCAGCACCACTGGCTGTGCTCCTGCGTGGTGAGCGGAACGTTCAGCGTGCGCCATTGCGCCTGGGCCAGGGGGGCGGCCAGCAGCAGGGCGGCGGTGAGCAGGGCCTTGTTCAGCGTGATTTGCATGTCGTCTCCTTCAGCGGAAACCGTCCAGGTTCTTGCGTACCGCGGCGCGCAGCGGCTCGATCAGATCGGCCTGCTCGGCCAGTCCCGCCGGATCGGCCGCCACACCGGCGCGCTGCGGCTGCAGCAGCAGGGATTGGCGGGCCGAGAACAGCGGGGCGAAGCGGGCGCGGCCGTCGCGTGCGTCCTGCACCTCCAGGAAGTCGGACTGCGCCTGGAACACGCGGATGAAGCGCACATTGCTGCGCGCGCCATTGGCATGGCGGCCCATCACGGCGTCCACGTCCTTGGCCAGTACGGTGGCGCCGAAGGAAACGGTCTCCCAGCGGCCGTTGTGCTGCTGCACCGTGGCCAGGCCGATGGGGCGCCCCTCCAGCTGCACCACAAAGCGCCAGGTTCCGGTGGGCTTGGCGCGCCGGCTCAGCTCGGCACGGGGGTCAAACAGGTCCTGCGGATCGACGGTGTGGACCTCGAAGCCATAGGCCAGGCGGGCGTTCTGCAGGTCCTGCAGATCGTTGACCTCGAAAGGAAAGCCGTCCGGCAGCGTGCCTTCATGGTTGGCCAGGCTGCGGCGCACGAAGGCTTGGAAGTCGCGCTGGGCGGCGGCCAGGGCCTCGGCCGGCTCGGCACGCCGGTTGGCCGCCGGGGCGGCCTCGGCTGCCGCTGCAGCGGGCGCGCTCGGGCCCAGGCCGGCGGCCAAGGTCAGCGCGGCCATGCCAAGGCGGCCGGCCATCCATTCAGCCACGCGGCGGCGTGGCACAGGGGGGTTGTGCATGTCCAAGCTCCAAAGGGGTGGGAGGACCGCGCGCGGTCGGGCCCGCGCGGCGGGGGGCGCACGGCCTGCCGGCCAGGTCAGGCCGGCGGCTTGCCACCGAAGGGTTCAGACCGGGGTGTGGTCTGGCTGAAGCAGCGCCAGGCGCCAGGGTGGGGCGCAGGCGGCAGGCGCAGTCTTCCCAGACGGCCCCGCTGGCGGGCTAGGGACCTCAACCCATCGGGTCGAAACCGCTTGACCCACTCCAGGAACTGAACTAACTCCTTGTCTTGATTGACAAATTGTGAGTTCGGTGAGTTTTCTTCAGCGGTGCTGCAGCCAGGCCCGCAAGGCCTCGTCGGCCAGCGGGCGGCAGCAGCCATAGCCTTGCAGGGCCTCGCAGCCCAGCTCCAGCAGCAGCTGCTGCTGGGCCAGCTGTTCCACCCCCTCGGCCAGGGTGCCCAGGTGCAGGGCGCGTGCCATGCCCAGCACGGCGGCCACCATGGCGGTGGCGCGCGGCTCGCCGATGTCGCGCACGAAGCTGCGGTCGATCTTCAGCACGTCGATGGGCAGGCGGTGCAGCTGGCCCAGTGACGAATAGCCCTCGCCGAAATCGTCCACCGCGATCGACACCTGGCGCTCGCGCAGCGCGTGCAGCACGCTCAGGGCCTCGGCGCCATCGGCGCTGAGCGCGGTTTCGGTGATCTCGATCTCCAGCCGCGTACCGTCCAGGCCCTGCTCGGCAAGGGCGGCATCCACACGCTCCACCAGATCGCGGCGCAGGCCGCAGCCGGAGCGGTTGACGGCCACGCGTGGCACCTGCAGGCCCTGCGCATCCCAACCGCGCAGCAGCTGAAGGGAGCGGCGCAGCACCCAGTCGTCGATGGCACCGATCAGGCCGCGCTCCTCGGCGAAGGGGATGAAGCGGTCGGGCCCCAGCAGGCCCAGGCGCGGGTGCTGCCAGCGCACCAGGGCCTCGACGGCACGCAGCCGCCCGTCGGCCCAGAGCTGGGGCTGGAAGTGCAGCAGCAGCTCGTCGCGTTCGATGGCGGCGTGCAGGTCCTGCTCCAGCATCAGCGCGGCCCCGGCGGGGTCGTCGAACTGTGGGGCGTACAGCAGGGCCTGGGCGCCACCGCGCGCCTTGGCTTCCAGCAGGGCCAGGTCGGCGTGTCGCAGCAGCAGCTCGGGGCTTTCGCCATGGGGCGGGAACAGGGCCACGCCGGCGCTGGCCGCGGCCTGCAGGCGCTGGCCTTCGATGACGATGGGCTCGGCCAGCTGCTGCAGCAGCTTGCTGGCCAGGGCCAGGGCCTGCTCGGGTTGCTCCAGGTCGTGCACCAGCACGGCAAATTCATCCGCACCCAGGCGGGCCACGGTGTCGCTGTCGCGCAGGGCCTGCACCAGGCGGCCGGCGCTGACGCTCAACACCACATCGCCCACATCGTGGCCGAGCGAGTCGTTGATGAGTTTGAAGCGGTCCAACCCCAGCACGATCAGCGCCAGGCCGCGGCGGTGGCGCTGCGCCAGGCGCAGCTGCTGGTCCAGGCGGTCACGCAGCGTGGTGCGGTTGGTCAGGCCGGTGAGCGGGTCGCGCGTGGCCAGATGGTGCAGATGGGCCTCGGCATGGGCACGCCGCTGCGCCTCGGTCTGCAGATGGTGCAGGCGGCGGCGCAGCTCCATTTCGGAGACGGCGCTTTGTGCCAGTGTTTCCAGCGCCTCGCGCTGCAGGGCGCTGAGCTGGCGCGGCTCACGGTCCAGCACGCACAGTGTGCCCAGGGCCTCCCCCGTGGGCAGGCGCAGCGGCACGCCGGCATAGGAGCGTGCATGCGGGGCGCCACGCACCAAAGGGTTGTCCAGGAATCGTGGGTCGGCGCGCGCATCGCTGACTTCGAACAACTCGTGCTGCAGGATGGCGTGGGCGCAGAAAGACACCGAGCGCGAGGTGCTGGGTGCGTCCAGGCCCTGGCGCGAAAGAAACCACTGGCGGCGCTCGTCCAGCAGGGTGATGAGGGCCATCGGCGTGTCGGTCAGAGACGCAGCCAGGCGGGTCAGACGGTCGAACAGGGGTTGGGGCTTGCTGTCCAGCAGGCCGGTGTCCTGCAGCGCGGCCAGGCGCTGCAGTTCGTTCTCCGGCACGGGAGGCAGCCAGGATTGCAGACGCTGCAGGCAGTCCTCGAACTCCAGCGTCTTGTCGAAGAAGCCCAAGGCGCCCAGGCCCAGGCAGGCCTCACGCAGATGGGCGCCGCGCTGGTTCGTCAGCACCAGCACACGGGCGCCGCAGCCGGCGGCGCGCACGCGCTCCAGCACCTTCAGGCCCTGGCCCTGGCGCAGGCCCAGGTCCAGCAGCAGCACATCGGGCTGCTGTTCCTGCACCAGGCCCACCGCGCTGTCTTCGGTATCGGCCCAGCCCACCAGATCAATGGCAGGTTGGTGCTCGAAGCGCCATTCCAGCTGCTCGCGAATCATCAGCGAGTCTTCCACCAAGGCCAGTTTCATGTCGTGCTCCCTCTGGCCTGAAGGATCACGCGAACGCCCGGGCGGCAACAGCAGCCGCGGCGGATTTGCGCCTCGGCGCTTGCCGATTGGTCTGTCAGCCTTCGCCTACAAGCAGCTGATGCTCCAGGCAGTAGCGCGCCAGCTCGGCATTGCTGCCCAGGCCGAGCTTTTCGAGCACGCGGCTGCGGTAGGTGCTGATGGTCTTGGGCGAGAGGTGCATGGCGCTGGCGATGTCGGCCACGCGCTCGCCGCGCGCCAGCAGCAGCAGCACGCGGTACTCCTGCTCGCTCAGGGCCTGGTGCGGCAGGCTCTGGGCCTGGCCGCCCACACGCTGCATCAGGTGCTCGGCCAGGTCCGCACTCAGGTAGCGGCCGCCCTGCAGGATGCGTTCGATGGCACGCACCAGATCGGCCGCGGCCTGGTCCTTGGGCAGGTAGCCGGCCGCGCCCAGTTGCAGCACGCGCTCGGCAAAGGCCAGCTCGGCGTTCAGGCTGAGCACCAGCACCGGCAGGCCCGGGGCGGCGCGCAGCAGCCGGGCCACGCCTTCCACGCCGCCGGCGTCGGGCAGGTTCAGGTCCAGCAGGGCCAGGGTGGCGGCCGGCGGTTCGCGCAGGGCCTGCAGGGCGTCTTGCAGGCTGCCGCATTCCACGCAGTGGGCATCGGGCCAGCGCTGCTGCAGCAGGGCCTGCACGCCCACACGAAAGATCGGGTGGTCTTCAATCAGCAGGAACTTCATCGGGGGTTTGCAGCGGCAGGGTCACGGTGATGAGGGTACCGCCCTGGGCGCCCGGGCCCAGCTGCAGCGTGCCGCCATGCCAGGCCGCGCGTTCGCGCATGCCGGTCAGGCCCAGGGCGCCAGGGCGGGCGGTGCCAGCGCCCAGGCCCACGCCGTCGTCCTGCACGCGCAGGCGGTAGTGGCGGCCGTCGGCGCTCAGGCCGCCCTCAATCTGCACCTGGCGCGCGCTGGCGTGGCGCAGCACATTGGTCAGCGCTTCCTGGGCGATGCGAAACAGGCTGAGCGCCTGCTCGGACGTGAGGCGGGCGGCGTCCTGCACCGCCAGCTGCGTGGCCAGGCCCACGGGTTCGATGACCTGCTGCAGGTGGTGGCGCAGCGCCGCGGCCAGGCCCAGCTCATCCAGCAGCGGCGGGCGCAGCTCGGCGGTGATGCGCCGGCTGGTCGTCACGCCCTGCTGCAGCGCCTGATCCAGCGCCTGCGCCTGGCGCGGCGGCAGGGCCGTGGCCGGCAGGCCGCTGACGATGAGCTTGATGGCGGTGAAGACCTGGCCGATCTGGTCGTGCACCTCGCGCGCCAGGCGGCGGCGTTCGGCCTCGATGGCGCGGTCCTGCTGGGCGGCGAAGGCGGTAATCTGGGTGCGCGCGGCGTCCAGCTCGGCGGTGCGGGCCACCACGCGCGCATCCAGCTCGACATTGGCCTGCTGCAGGGCCGCCTGGGCGCGCTGGCGGCGCTGGCGCTCGCGCCACAGCAGGGCCAGCGCCGCGCCCGCCAGCAGCAGGCTCAGGCTGGTGGCCAGGGCGCTGGCGCGCTGGGCCTCGGCGCGCAGGGCCTGCACCTGGGCATGCAGGGCCTCGATGCGGGCCAGCTGGTGCGCGTCCAGGCGCGCAAAGCGCTCGCGCAGCGCATCCATCGCCCGCCGGCCCTGCTCGAACAGCTGCTGCTCCTCCAGCACATGCAGGCCGCGGCTGCGGCGCAGCGCCACGGTGTCGGCGAGCAAGCGCTGGCGCTGCGCGCTGAGCTGCTCCAGCTCATCCCAGTCCTGCCCCGCGGGCAGCGGCAGGCTCAGGCTGGCGCGCAGCTGCAACTGCAGCGCCGGCATGTCGGCCAGCGCCTGGATGTAGGGAATCAGGAAATCCTCGCGCCCGGTGATGACGAAGCCGCGCACGCCGGTTTCCAGGTCCTTGTGCAGCGAGAGGGTCTGGGCCAGGAAGAGCCGGCCATTGCGCGCCCGCGCGCGCTGCTCGGTCATCTCCGACACCGACTCCAGCCGGCGCAGGGCCTGCCAGTCGGCCAGCGCCAGCGAACCCAGGGCCGCCAGCAGCATCAGCAGGCTGGGCCAGAGCGAGGCGCCGGAGCGCAATCGGTTCAGCAGGCGGCGGGGCATGGCGGCAGCGTACGGTGGCGCCGATTATGGAAAGCTTGCGCGGTCAGCCGCTCAGGCCAGCAGCTCGCACAGCCCCGGCTGCGCCTCGATCAGATCGGCCAGCTGCTCGAAGGCCTGGTGCAGCGTGGGCACGCGCTGGCCGAACAGGGCGCGCAGCACGGCCGGGTCCTCGAACAGGCCGTGCGCGTACAGGCCCAGCACTGCGCCCTGCTGCCAGCCGATGGCCTGGCCGTCGGCGCCGTGCAGCACGGCCGGCACCTCCGATTGCGTGTGGCCGCAGCGGATCTCGTAGCCCTGCGCCGCCACGCCGGCCAGCCCCGCCCAGGGGCCTTGCGGCGCGCCAAAGCGCACCGCGCCGGCCAACAGGCGCTTGGGTGCGCGGTAGTGCGTGCGCAGCGGCAGCAGGCCCAGGCCGGGTTCCTCGGCATAGGGCTGGCCGTCCACGCCCTCGGGGTCGTGCAGGCTCTGGCCCAGCATCTGCAAGCCACCACAGATGCCCAGCACCGGGCGGCCGGCCTGCACATGGGCACGCAGTTCGGCCTCCAGGCCCTGCGCGCGCAGCCAGCGCAGGTCGCCCCGCACCTGCTTGGAGCCGGGCAGCACCACCCAATCGGCCCCGCGCAGCGCCCCGGCACTGCGCGCCCACACCAGCTCCACGCCAGGCAGGCGGCTCAAGGGGTGGAATTCGTCCAGATTGCTGATGTGCGGCCCGGCCACGATGGCGATGCGCAGGCCGCTGCCCTGGCGCTCGCTGCCGTAGAGGCCGTCCTCCTCGGGCAGGCCGTGGTCGCGCTGCATGGGCAGCACGGCGCGCAGGGGCACGCCGGTGAGCGCCTGCAGCTGTTCGGGCCCGGGAGCGAGCAGGCTGGCGTCGCCGCGGAACTTGTTGAACACAAAGCCCTGCAGCAGCGGGCGCAGGTCTTCGGGCAGCAAGGCCCAGGTGCCGTGCAAATGCGCAAAGGCGCCGCCGCGGTCGATGTCGGCCACCAGCAGGGCCTGGGTGGGGCCGAGTTCGCGCGCCCAGCGCGCGGTGTGCAGGTTCACGTAGTCCTGCGGGGCCAGATTGATCTCGGCCGGCGAGCCCGCGCCCTCCACCACGATCAGGTCGTGCTGCGCCGCCAGGCGCTCGAAGCTGGCGCGCGCGGCCGCGGCCAGCGCAGGGCTGCGCTCGCGCCAGGGCATGCGGCTCAGTTCCTGCGCCACGCGCCCTTGCAGCACCACCTGGCTGGCGGTGTCGGCCTCGGGCTTCAAGAGCACCGGGTTCATGTCCACCGTGGGCGCCACGCCGGCGGCCAGGGCCTGGAAGTACTGCGCCGCGCCGATTTCGCCGCAGCCGCCATCGGCCAGCGGCACCACGCGCGCGTTGTTGCTCATGTTCTGCGCCTTGAAGGGCGCCACGCGCAAGCCCCGCCGCGCCGCCCAGCGGCACAGGGCCGTGGCCACGAAGCTCTTGCCTGCGCCGCTGCTGCAGCCCCAGACGATCAGGGTGCGCGTCATGCCGCCTCCGGGGTGCAAAAGGCGAACTCGGTGGGCCGCAGCGGCGGGCGGCTGGGTTGGATGCGCACAGGGCCGGGCCGCAGCGGCAGCGGCGCGGCAAAGCCGGGGCCATCCCACACAAAGCTGTGGAACTCGCCCTCCTCGCCGGCCGGGCACACGCCCTCGGGCAGTTCGGCCAGGAAGGCGGCGTCGTAGGCGCGGCCGCAAAACGTCGCGGGCAGTCGCGCCAGGTCCACGCACACCACCCAGGCGCGGATGCCGCGCGCCAGCACGTCCTGCGCCAGCTGCCGGCGCCCCAGGCCCCAGAGCGGAAAGGCGGCGCGCAGGCCGGCGGCGGCGCAGCGGGGTTCGATCCAGTCACGATGGGCCTGCAAGTCGATGTCGCCAAACACCACGGCCTGGTGGCCGCTGGCGCGCAGCAGGGCCAGCTGGGTGCTGAAGGCCTCGCCATAGCCGCCTGGCGGCACGCGCACGCCCAGCCACTGCCCGCCCAGGGCGCGCACCTGGGCCTGCAGCCAGCTGCCGGGCAAGTCATGGCTCTTGCTGCGGCCATCGGGCTCCAGAAAGCTCAGAAAGCTCTGAACCTGCAGGCCTTGCTCGCGCGCATGCAGCAGGGCCAGCATCGAGTCCTTGCCGCCGCTCCAGGAAATGGCTGCTTTCAATCCTCGATCCCCCTTTGCGCTGGCACCCCCTGCTGGTGGTGGTGCTTGACCAGGCCGAACTCGGTCACCGTGTCCGCCAGCTCGATCAGCTCGGCCGGCGCGCCGCGGCCGGTCAACAGCACGCTCACCCCAGGCGGGCGCTCACGCAGGCAGGCCAGCACGGGCTCCAGCGCCAGCCAGCCGTAACGCAGCGGGTAGGTGATCTCGTCCAGCACCACCAGGAAATGTTCGCCCGCGCGGATGGTGGCCTCGGCCTTGGCCCAGCCCTGGCGCGCCAGCTCGGCCGAGCGCTCCAGGTCGCGGCTCTTCCAGGAAAAGCCGTCGCCCAGGCCCTCGATGGGCACGCCCAGCTGCGCAAAGGCGCGGTGCTCGCCAAAGCGCGCGCTGGGCACCTTCATGAACTGGTAGATGTGCACGGGCTTGCCACGGCCATGGGCGCGCAACGCCAGGCCGAAGGCGGCCGTGCTCTTGCCCTTGCCGGGGCCGGTGTGCACCAGCACCAGGCCACGGCGCTCGCCCTGCGCCTTGGGGGCGCCGGCGTGGTTGGGCGGGGCTTCAATCTGCATGGCTGGGCTCGTCCAGGTTCAGGGCCACTTGCGGGCGGCCGCAGGGGCCGGGGTGGATGCGGATGGCCTGGCCGAACACGGCTTCAAGCGCGCGCTGCACGCGTTCGTCCGCGCAGGGGCCCTCAGCCACCACGCGGCCGGCGGCCATCACCACCAGGTGGTCGGCCTGCAGGGCGATGGAGAGTTCGTGCAGCACCGTCACCACCGCGTGGCCGGGCCGCGCGGCCAGCTGGCGGAACAGGCGCGCCAGTGCGACCTGGTGCGGGGCGTCCAGGTGGGTGGTGGGTTCGTCCAGCAGCAGCAGCGGCGCCTCAGTGGCCAGGGCACGCGCCAGCAGCACGCGCTGGCGCTCGCCGCCGCTGAGCTCCTGCAGGCGGCGCTGTGCCCAGTCCTGGCACTCGGTCAGCGCCATGGCCTGAGCCACGGCCTGGGCATCGCGCGGGCCCGGCGTGCCGCCCAGGCCCAGGTGGGCGATGCGCCCCAGCTCCACGGTCTCGCGCACGCTCAGTTCGCCCGTGGTGTCGCTCAGCTGGGCCAGCCAAGCCAGACGGCGGGCGCGCTCGCCGGCCGTCCAGCTGGGCAGCGGACGGCCATCCAGCATCACCTGGCCGGCCTGCGCCGGCAGCAGCCCGGCCAGCGCGCGCAGCAGGGTGGATTTGCCCGCGCCATTGGGGCCGACGATGGCCGTCCAGCCACTGCCCAGCTGCAGCTCCACCCCGCGCAGCACCGGGCGGCCGCCCAAGGCCAGCTGCAGGCCTTGCACTTGCAGGCGCGGCGTCATGTCAGGCTCCGTTTGCGGATCAGCACGAACAGATAGGCCCCGCCCACCACCGCGGTCACCACACCCACCGGCAGCTCCTGCGGCGCAATCACCGCCCGTGCCAGCACATCCGCGCCCAAGAGCAGCAAGGCCCCCATCAGGCTGCTGGCCCACAGCAGCCAGGCATGCGGGCCCGGCGCATGGCGGCGCACCAGATGCGGCGCCACCAGGCCCACAAAGCCCACCAGCCCCGCCTGCGACACCGCCAGCGCCGTGGCCAGCGCCAGCGCCAGCACCAGGCCCAGGCGCACGCGCGGCAGGTTCAGGCCCAGGCTGGCCGCACTTTCCTCGCCCAGCGTGAGCGCATCCAGCGCCCGCGCCAGGCGCAGCGCCAGGAGCAGCGCCACGCCCCAGCCCAGGGCCATCAGGCCCAGCGAGGGCCAGCCCAGGAAGCTGGTGCTGCCGAGCAGAAAGGCCTGCTTGCCGCGCAGTGCGTCGGGCGAGACGAGCGTGATCAGGTCCGACACCGCGCCCAGCAGCACCGCCACCACCACGCCGGCGAGCAGCAGGCGCAGGGTGTGCAGCGCACCGGCCGCCAGGCTGAGCGTGAGCGCCACGCCGGCCAGCGCGCCACCGAAAGCCGCGCCCACCAGGCCGACGCGCTCGATCCAGGCGAGCGTCGCCAAGCTGAGACTGAAGCCCCCGAGCGTGGCGCCGGCCATCACCAGCACCACACCGAGGCCGGCGCCCGAGGCCGAGCCCAGCAGGTACGGGTCCGCCAGCGGGTTGCGGAACAAGCCTTGCGCGATGGCGCCACCCAAGCCGAGCAGCGCGCCCACGGCGGCCGCGCCCAGGCTGCGCGGGGCGCGAATCTCGCCCAGGATCAGGGCGGCCTGCTCGCCTTGGAGTTCCTGCCAGAACTGCAGCGGGGCGAAGCCGTTGGAGCCGGTCATGAGGCCGGCGATGAGGGCGAGTGCGATCAGCGCGAGCAAGGCAATGCTCAGACGCTGGCGCCTTTGCCTGGCAGGGTCTTGGGGTGGGCTGAGGGCCATGGCGAGAGTGTTCATGGCCTTTGTGTGTTTGAGTGAGAGCCCTTGGGGGCTTCACCCCCAAGCCCCGACCCGCATTTCTTTGCTGCGCCAAAGAAACGCGGGGCAAAGAAAGGCGCCAATGCACGCACGCCGCCTAGGGCGGCGCGCGATTGCACGTCCGGTTCACATGGCTCCCACACCCCTTCTGGGACTGCGAAAACCTGCCCGCTAAGCTGGCCGGAGTACCGGCCGACTAGACCACCGCAAACCATCACGGGCTCTCTGCGATGACTGGAGCCCCAACGAGCAATCAGGCGGCCCAATACGCTAGTTGGGGGTCTGTTCTTCGGAGCGCGGAGGCCATGGTCCTCGCTGCCCGGGACGACCGGTACTCCGGGCGCCTTCGTTGTCCTGACCCTCGAATTCAGATGAGGGCTCGTGTCAGTGTGAGCCCAAGCACCGCCATCACAGTTCGCCCCTAGGGCGACTGTGTGGGTTGGCGCCTTTCTTTGCCCCGCGTTTCTTTGGCAAGACAAAGAAATGCGGGTCGGGGTGCAGGGGTTGAAGACCCCTGCGGGCTGCAACGAAAAAGCGAACCCAATCACCGCAACCGCTCCAAACAAGCCGCCACCACCTCGGCCCCCTCCCCCAACCGCGGCCCCGGCCGAATCAACATCTCGTAGACCTCGCTAGGGAACGCGCACACCCGCTGCAACTGCAAGGCCGGCATGGACGACCACCCGGGTCGAGCCCCATACCCGGCAGCCTCCTTCGCCACCCCCATCACCACCCCCGGCCGTGCCCGCACCACAAACTCCGGGTTCAGCTTGGGGAACGGACCGAGCTCGGGGGTCACCACGTTCTGCAGCCCCAGCAGGGTCAGGGTCTCGCCGATGAAGGAGCTGCGACCGGCGGCGTAGGGCCCGCCGCCGATCTCGAAGTACACGCTCTGCCCGCGCAGCCCCGCCGGCACCCGCGCCTGCGCGGCCTGGATGCGCTGCTGCACCTCGCCCCACAGCCGCTCACCCGCTTCGGGCTGGCCCAACAGTTGGGCCACCAGCCCGAGCGTGCGCCGCACATCCGCGTGCGATTCCGAGCGCAGCCGGATCACCGTGAAGCCCAGGGCTTCGAGCCGATCCAGCGAGCGCGAAGCCACCGAGGCCAGCACCACATCGGGCTTGAGCCGGGCGATGGTCTCGATCTGCACATCGTCCAGCCCGCCCAGGCGCGGCAGGCTGGCCAGCGCCGGCGCGGGCCAGTTGGACCAGCGGTCCACCCCCACCAGCTTGGGCGCGCCGCCCAGCGCCGCCACCGCCTCGGTGAGCGAAGGCAGCAAGGAGACGATGCGCTGCGGCGGCGCCTTCAGCGCGTGGGAGTTGCCGCGGTCGTCCTTCAGCACCAGGGGTTGGGCCGAGGCCAGCAAGCACCAGAACCCCAGCAGGCAAGCAAACCAGAACCTCATGCGGCAACCCCTTCTTCTTGCGCGTCAGCGGCCGTAGCGCAGCGTCAGCAGCCACTCGCGGCGCGGCTGGTTGAAACCGTAGGTGGTTTCATAAGCCACATCGGCGGCATTGTTGAGCTTCAGGCCCAGCGCCCACTCCGGGGCCAGGCGCCACTGGGCGTGCAGGTCCAGCACGGTGTAGCCGTCCAGCTTCATCGTGTTGGTGGCGTTCTCGTAGCTGTCGCCCACGCTGCGCAGCTGGGCAGCGAGCATCCAGGCGCCCATGTCGCGCTGCAGCGCCAGGCGCAGGTGCTCCTTGGCACGGCGCACCAGCAGCTTGTCATTGCTGAGGTTGCGCGGGTTCAAGGCTTCGAGCGAGGCGTTCAGGCTCCAGCCGCCCTGCCAGCTCGCCTCCCAGCCCAGGCTCAGGCCTTCGATTTCCGCGCGCGGCACATTGGTCGGGTTCTGACCCGAGGTGATGTAGCCGCGGATGCGGTGCTGGAACCAGGTGGCGCGCACCTGGTGGGCGCCCTGCACCCAGCGCAGCGCCAGTTCGCGGTGCGTGCCCTCTTCGGGCAGCAGCTTGGGGTTGCCGAAGTTGGGGAAGTAGAGCTGGTTGAAGTTGGGCGCCGCAAAGCTGCTGCCCCAGGAGGCGGTGGCGCGCAGCTGCTCGTTCAGGTCCAGGCCGTAGGCGGCCGAGCCGGTGGTCTGGCCGCCGAACTGCGAATTGCGGTCGCGCCCCGCCGCCAGCTGCCAGTGGTGGCGCTCGGCCCGGCCGTTCAGGCCAAGGCCCAGGCCGGTGATGCTGCGTTGCGTCACCGCATAGGGTGCGCCGGGCCGCTGCACCGATTGCTCGTTGCGCTCCAGCACCCCGAGCAGTTCGCCGGCCGGCGTGACGAGGTTGTGCTCCCAGCTCAGCTGCTTCTGCGTGCTGGCCGTCAGGCCGGTGCCGAAGGCGCCCACCAGGGTGTTGTTCTCATCCAGCGCGCGCGCGGCACGCAGGCGCTGGCGCCAACTGCCCGCCACGCTGCCTGAAGCCTGCAGGCTCAGCACCTGGCTGCGCAGCTTGGCGCGGGCGTCGCGGCCGGGGCCGTCGTCGAACTGGGTCTCGCCGCGGCTGTCCAGGGCCAGGGCCTCGACGCGCCAGTCGCCGGCCAGCTGCAGGCCCAGGCGCAGGTTCACCGCGTCCTGGTCAAAGCCATCGCGGTCGGCGTTGTAGTTGCCAAACTGCGCGCGTGCATTGGTGGCCGAGAAGCCGTCATCGCGCGAAGCCTGCAGGCCCAGCGCGGCATCCCAGGGGCCGGAGGCCCAGCGCAAGCCGGCAGCGGCCTGGCGCTGGCCATGCGAACCGGCGGACACACGGCCATGCACGGCCAGGCCCGGCGCACCCTTGCGCGTGAAGATCTGCACCACGCCGCCCACGGCATCGCTGCCATACAGGGCCGAGAGCGGACCGCGCACGATCTCAATGCGCTCCACCGCATCCAGCGGCAGGTTGTCCCAAATCGGAATGCCGGCCGTGGCCGAGCCATAGCGCACGCCATCGATCAGCAGCAGGGTGTGGCGGCCTTCAAGGCCGCGCATCGACACCGTGGCCAGCTTGCCGGCGCCGCCGTTGGACCAGAACTGGATGCCGGGCTGCGCGGCCAGCAGCTCCACCAGCGTGCGGCCCGCCTGGGCCTCGATCTCGGAGCGGTCGATCACCGTCACCTGGGCCAGCGCCTGGTCCACCCGCTGCGGTGCGCGCTGGGTGGTGAGCACCACGGTGTCGAGTTGGGCCGAGGCCAGGGCCAAAGCCTGGGCCTGTGCCAGCGGGGCGCAGCTCAGGGAAGCGGCCAAGGCCACGGAAGCCAAAGCGGCATGGCGGGCACGGCGGCCCGAAGGGAGAGAGAACATGGAAAGCACACAGAGAACCACGTGCGCCGCCGCTTCCCCGCAGCCGCGCACCCAAGGCGCACCCTGCGGGCACGCCACCCTGTTGGCCGGTATCCGGGCTGACGGAACAACCCCTGTGACCTTCCCAGACCGCGAGGTCCAGTGGCTTCGACAGGAGCGGAAGGCTGTTGCAGGCCTTCGTCCGCTTACCGTTGCGGGGGCAGCTCAGGTTGGGGCTTGGTACCGGTACGGCCCGGCCCTTCCTGATTCCCGTTGAACTGCTGCCGCTTGAGGGCGGGAGCGAGCACCAACGGCGCCGAGTTTATTCGCTGCGGTGCAGCATGGGGATGAAGCAGATCAAGCGGCTCCGCGTTCGAAGCCGCTGATCAAGCGCCGGCTTCGCCATGCTCAATCCAACTCAACGTACCAAGACTGATCTTGAAAGGTCCGGCGGAGGGCTCGGCGAAGGCTTTCGAAAAGCCCGTCGTCTATCGCGAAGCCCACTTCGATTCTCCCGTCATTGCCCATACGCGCTGCCGCAGCTTGACTCATCTGAAGACGCAACTGGTTTCGCGTGAGTTCAGCGCGATCGATGTGACCATACCAAGACCAGCCTTGCCCACAGTACTCGATGTGGACCCGGTCCATGCCCAACTCGACGTCTTGCTCCGAGTACTCGTCGCAGTGTTGGAGCATCAGGTATTGCTCTTGTCCGGCAATTGGATCTGCCCCAAGAGCAGTGATCAGCACGCCTTCTTCCTCGGTAACGGCGCACTGCGTCGCAAAGAAGCCAGATGTCATGGGTCAGATTTGCGCTGGGGAGAGCAAGGAGTGTGCATCGCTCTCATAGCGGCCTGGCTCTGACCGTCAACCAGCCTTGACTTGGCCTCAAGAAGTGGCCCTACCCAGAGCCCTCGGGGGCTTCACCCCCGAACCCCGACCCGCATTTCTTTGCTGCGCCAAAGAAACGCGGGGCAAAGAAAGGCGCCAATGCACGCAGCCGACCTAGGGTCGGCCGCGACTGCACGTCCGGTTCACATGGCTCCCACACCCCTTCTCTGCCTGCGAGAACCCGGGCACTAGTCTGGCCGGAGTACCGGCCGACTAGACCACCGCAAACCATCACGGGCTTTCTGCGATGAACAGACCCCCAATCATCCGCAGACGAGGTTTATTGCTCATTGGGGGTCTGTTCTTCGGAGCGCCAAGGGTGATGGTTTGCGGTGCCAGGGACGACCGGTACTCCGGGCGCCTTCGTTGTCCTGCCCGTCGGAGTCAGATGGGGGCTCGTGTCAGTGTGAGCCCAAGCACCGCCATCACAGATCGCCCCTAGGAGTCTGGGCGGCAGAAGGGAAGTCCCTGACTGCAGGTGAGGCCTGAGGTGCGTTGGGAGGCTATGGCCGCGCCCTACCTCCCCTACGAGCCGCAGCAGATGCTGCTGCTGCCTCAA
>NZ_JAYRMO010000039.1:0-49410 GCF_041912635.1 Inhella sp. | reverse complement strand
AAACCAGTCCCGTCAAACCGTCAAAATCCATCCCGGCGTAACCCCCTCGGGACGCCCGTTTACCCCACCTGTTGCTGGCTCCAATATGGCGGACATGGGTGGCTCCAATACGGCGATCCGCGACAGAACCCCTACAAACTGAAGGCCTGACCCCGCTGCCCGTGCCCGAAACGGCGATTTGATGTCGAACTCGGGCGGTCTGGGCAAATCGGCAACTCTCCGGTCAGCGCTTTTCCGCGGCGTTGCCGCCTACGCGAACGACCGTGAGTCCTGAGTCCGCGCCAAAACGCGGCAGCACCTCGGTACGCAGGCGAGCCAGCTGGGTGACGCAGGGTGGGCACGGTTCGGAGACATAGAAGACAGCACGGGGGCCACTGAGCCCAGCGGTGAGTCCGAGCACCTGGGCTTCAGCTTTCCATTCGCGCACTTTGATTTCCGCAGGAGGAAACTGCAGCTTGCTCCCCTTGCTTTGCCATTCGAGTGCCTCCAGCGCTGAACCATGGAAAACCAAATGCCCTCCAGCATCAAACAGTTTCAGTTGGGGCACTTGGATATAGAAGTTGTTCTTTGGATCATCTGGATGCGGTGTCCAGCGAATCAGGCCCTTGTTCTTGATCAATTCCTCGCTAACGGCGACGCTCGACATTACGCTTCGCGAGTCAAGCCGAGAATCGGCGGCGGTCGCGGTAACGGCGATCAAAGCAAACAACGCGAGTGATGCAGCCTTTACGGAGAATGGTTTCGTCTTCATTGCTTTGTCGAATTACCTGTGCCAGAGGCCTGTTGTGACTTCAAATAGTCGCGGATCGTCTCGTAGCGAAGCTTTGCGATGTCTTCGTCGGTCATGAAGCGGCCTTGAGGCTGCGCGGGCCTTGAAACATCTAGCACTATCGCCATACCCTGCGGCTGCAGCTCTGCCTTGGCAAGCGCGACCTGCGCGCCACTCCCTTTCAAATTCTCGCGGAGTGTGTCCATGACATTTGCCGCCGCGGACATATCGCCATTTCTGCTAGCAGTAACATATGGCGGAATGCGCACCATTGCCGTGCAGGCAGCACCGGCATCGCAACGCCAGTCTTCAATTTGGGCCTGATATGCAGACAGGGCTTGTCCCTGCAACGCAATCATGACTGTTTTTCTCATTTCCTGAGTTTGTTCGAGGGCCCGTGGTGCCGATGAAGCACCAACCGTAGCCGCAGGAGCACTCAACGGAACGCTAGCAGCGTCAAAAGTATTCGCGGACGCGTTAACGGTCGTCGCCCGCTCAAGGGATTCACGGCTACGCTCTACGACTTGAACAGCAGGTGTCGAATGCTCGGTCCGCTTGCTGGCAAGCTGATGCCAAGCAATGACGCCCGCCAAGCAAATAGCCATCAACACAATAGAACCGAACTTCAAGCGCTTGCTCTTGCCTGCAGACGCCGGCGAACTGCTTTGCATTCGCATATTCATAGTCTTTGCCCAATGCCCTGCTGACGGTCCGCGTGGTTTTGACTTGGCCCGTCCGCAGAGTCCTACAAAAGGATCACTGCACCAACTGAGAATATCGGGTCACAACACAGCCATCGGCATTGCATGCAACACAGCTTCCATTACCGCAGGTGTAGACGCTGCAGGGAGGATTGCAGCTGACGCCGCCGCCGGGCAGCGGAACCGGCGCAGCGGCCAAAGCGAGCGCAGAAGTAACGGCGCCAGCGAAGGCGAGAAGGATGCTTTTCAGTTTCAGCGAAGTTCCCTAGTTTGGTATTGAATACCGTTTATGGGCCACGGCCAAAGCAACAGTGGCGCTGAATTGTGGCCGACATGTTCAGGCGAAGCTGCATCGGCGATGCGTCCTTCTAGGTGTTTACGCCACAGCAATTGAAACCGTATGCAACAGCGAGCGGCATTTCCGGGCCCGTAGCAGCCGATTTGCCATACCGACTGCCTTCTGCCGCCGCGGCGCCCGAATCTGGCAACTACCGGCGGGCGCCGGGGTCAAGCCTTTAATCTGACGGTGCCTGGGTCAGGCCTTTAGACTGAACCCCTACAAACTAAAGCCCTGACCCCGCTGCCCGCCCAGATTCCGTAGAACAGGCGCTGACCATTGGGTATAGCGGTACCGCTGCATAAGAGTTCAAGGATCTCGTTACAATGCTGAAGAACGCATTCTAGGAACAGCAGGCAGAGGCCTTCGTAGCAAAGAAAAAGCCTTGAAAGCGTTGCCCCCGCAAACTTCTCGGATTGCTGGACACAGGGGGCGCAGCGAAACTTACTGATTCAGGCTTGAAGCCACAAGGCATGACCTCTGTAGAGTTGGCCAACCCTGGCTACGCAGGCAGATCCTCTCATCGCCAACACTGACCAGGCTTTGCATGCATCAGCGCCTGCGCCCACTCCTCATACTGCTTGCGCTCTGCATAAACCTCGATGCATGGGCCCAGCCATTCAACACGCCAGATGCCAGCACGGTCATTTCCGCACTCTTTCCGGGTAAGAGCTTGTTCGAATGGGCGCGAAGCAGCGGAGATTTCAACGAGGACGGGTTCGGGGATTTGGCCCTTATCGTGACCCTCTCGGCGGACGGTACGCCCATGCAGACCCGTCTGGTCGTTCTTGCGGGCTCGGCGGCGGGGACGTTGACGGCGCTTTCCGTCTCGTCAAACTATTGCGAGGCGCAGAAATTCTTCAATCTGAGCGCAAAGGGCTCGAATCTCCTGGTGTCTGCCGTTCAAACGGCGGACGCGAACCAAATGGCTTCTGAAACCCTGCAATTTCACTTCAGTCGCCGTTTGGGGGATTTCGAACTCATCGGCCGCGAGGATTCCTGGGAATCGTATGCAGACAATCGGTCCGGCCGGGTCAGCGTCAACTATTTGACCGGCAACACGGTCGAGTACGCACAGGTTCGCGGCCGAACCAAGGAAATCAGGCGACAGAAGTTCGCCACCGCGCCGCTGGCCAGGCTGAACGGGTTTGATTGCGCCCAGTGGCTGGCGGGCAATCCCAAGTGAACCCCTGAGCCCGGCAACTGGCCCGCGAAGCCCTTGCTGTTGTCTGCTTGGCGGGCGGCAGGGCCTGCCTAGACTGGCCCCCATGTCCGTCCCGCGCCGCACCCTGCTCGCTGCCCTGCCCCTGCTGGTGGCCGGCTGCGGCACGCCGCTGCGCACGCCGCCGCTGGCCATCACGCCGCGCCAGGCCTTGCAGTGGCGCAGCTTTGTGGACGAGCAGCTGCGCGGCCAGATCGCCCTGGGCGAGGTGCAGGGGGCGGATGAGCCCGCCGTGGGCTTTCTGCAGCAGGCGCTGGCCTTTGTGTGGGGCAGCCCGGTGGCGGGCCAGGTGGTGCTGGATGCGCTGGAAGACCAGCTGCGCGCGCTGCGCCTGCTGGCCAGCGCGGCCGAGCCCGGGCGCTACCGGCTGGATGCCAGGCTGATCCAGCTGGAGGTGGGCGGCCTGATTGGCAGTGCCGAGGCACAGGCCCGCGTGGAATACACCGTGCGCGAACGCGAAGAGGGCGGCCGGCTGATCTACCAGCGCCAGGTGCGCAGCGAAGGCAAGGCCGGCTGGCTGGACCATGCCTTCACGGCCGACCGCCAGCGCCTGGCCAAGGAAGCGGCGCTGCGCGCCGGGCTGGTGCTGCTGGCGCAGGATCTGGTGGCGCTGCGCGTCTGAACCCTGCGCCCCGGGGGCTGGCCGGCCTTCAGTCGGTGCGGAAGGCCCCCATCACGCCGATGAGCTGCTGCGCCTGATCCTTCAGGCTCATGGCCGCCGCGCTGCTTTGCTCCACCAGGGCGGCGTTCTGCTGGGTGGCGTTGTCCAGCTCGGTCACGGCCTGGCCCACTTCCTGGATGCCGCGGCTTTGCTCGTTGGTGGCCAGGCTGATGGCGCGCACGGTCTCGGTGACTTCGGCGACGACGCGCAGCAGCTCGTCCATGCCCTGGCCGGCGGCGCGCACGCGGGTGGCGCCGGCCTGCACCTGCTCGCTGCTGGCCTGGATGAGGCTGCGCACCTCGCGCGCGGCGGTGGCGCTGCGCTGGGCCAGGCTGCGCACCTCGGCCGCGACGACGGCAAAGCCGCGGCCCATCTCGCCGGCGCGCGCAGCCTCCACCGCCGCATTGAGCGCCAGGATGTTGGTCTGGAAGGCGATGCCGTCAATCACCCCAATGATGTCGGCGATCTTCTTGCTGCTGCCCTCGATGCCCTGCATCAGCTGCACCACCTCGCCCACCATGGCGCCGTTGCGGGTGGCGGCGCTGCTGGCCTGCTCGGCCAGGCGGCTGGCGTTGCCGGCGGCCTCGGCATTGCTGCGCACCGATTCGCTCAGCTCCGTCATGGCCGAGGCGGTTTCCTCCAGGCTGGAAGCGGTCTGCTCGGTGCGGTGGCTCAGGTCGGCACTGCCTTGCGAGACCTCGGCGCTGGCGGTGGCAATCGAATCGGAGGTGGCACGCACCTGCTGCACCAGCTGCGCCAGGCTGCCGACGAACTGATTGAAGCTCTCGGCCAGGTGGCCGATCTCGTCGCTGCTCTCGACCTTCATGCGGCGCGTCAGATCGCCTTGCCCGTTGGCGATTTCGCCCAGCAGCTGGGCGGCACGGCCCACCGGCGCGGCCACGGCGCGCGAGGCCATCAGCACCAGGCCGAGCGAGAGCAGGCCGCCGATGAGGATGCCGGCCAGCGCGGCCACCTGCACCGCGCGGGTGACCGGGCCGACCAGCTCGGCCTGCGGCACCTCGGCCACCACATAGCCTTCGAGTTCAGGCACGTAGGAGCTGGCCAGGAAGCGCGTGCCCTCGTGCTCGTGCTGCAGCACGGCGAAGGGCTTCTTGTCGAGCAGCACGCGGGCGGCGGCGGCGTCCAGCTTGAACAAGCCTTGCAGCTTGTGCTTGCCCTCAATGCTGAGCTTGGGGTCGCGGTGGATCAGCACGCTGCCATCCCCGCGCACCAGGAAGACCGAGCCGGTCTGGCCGATGGTGTAGGCCTTGATGCTCTGCGCCATCGCGTCCACCGACAGCGCCACCCCGGTGGCGCCGCGCTGCGTGGCGCTGGCCTCAAAGCGCGCGTTGATGAACATCATGTAGGCCTTGCTGGTCGGGTCCTGATCGATCTCGACCGAGTAGGGCTTGCCCGAGTTCAGCATCGCCGGCAGCCAGGTGTCGCGCTCGGCCAGCATGCGCGAGAGCCCTGACTCGTTGAAGTACTTGCCCGTGGCCTGCGAGACCCAGAAGACCTGCGCGGTGGATTGCTGCTGCTTGACGGCGCCGGCCAAGGCCTTCCAGTCGGCCACGCCTTCGTCGGGCAGGCCGGCGGCTTCCCACTTCAGCAGATAGGGGTCATGCGCCACCTGCAGCGAGGCCGACAGCGGCACGGCGATGCGGCGTTGGATGTCGGCACGGATGCCGGTGACCAGGGCGGGCAGCTCGTCGTTGACGATGCGCTCGCGCACCGTGCTGCCGATCATCCAGGTGCTGATGACACCGCTGACCGCACTGAACAGCAGCAGACAGGCCGCCATGCAGGTGATCAGCTTGCGCTGTATGGACCAGCGCGCCCACTGCCGCTTCAGGAATCCGAGCATCGTCGTCTCCACTGGGGGTGAGCGACGATTTCACGCGCGTGCTGCGCGTGAAGGCAGGGGACTTACCCTTCTTTTGCAGGAGGGTGGAGCGGGCGCGGCGGTGCTTCACGCCGCAGCTTGGCAAAGGGCCCGAACAACCACGAGCGCACGGCGATCACCATGGTGTAGGGGCGCTTCTGGTCGGGCGGCAGGCGCTGGTCGGTCAGGTGCTGCTGCGCGAAGTCTTGCGCCACGCGCTGCAGCCGTTCGTTGAAGGCGGTGATCAGGGCCGGGCTGATCTGGCCGTGCACCAGCAGCAGCTTCTCGCCCTCGCCATCGAAGTCGCTGGCGAAGAACTCGTCCACCGCGTGCTCGCGGAAGAAGCGCATCACCGGGCCACCCGGGCGCCAGCGGAAGGTCTTGGCCACCAGCAGGCGGTAGCGGTTCAGCGGCCGCAGCTCGATGAAGCCCAGGCGGTCCAGCTGTGTGAGGCAGCGGATGCCCTCGGCTTCGTCGTAGCGGTAGGTGGCCAGCACCTGCTCGAAGGGCCATTGCGAGAGGCAGCAGATCGCCATCAGCAGCAGCTTGGGGTCGCCCACCACCGCTTGCTCCTGCTCCACCGAGAGCTCGCGGCGCAGCGGCTGGGCGTCGGCCACGCGGCGCGCCAGGTCGGCGAAGTCCATCTTCAGCACGCGCAGCACCTCGTCGATGCGCGAGAGCGGCAGATCGCCCTCGGCCGCGAACATGCGCTTGACGCTGCTCTCGGCCAGATCCAGGTGCTGCGCCAGTTCGGCGTAGGTGATGCCGGCGAGCTTGAGCTCGGCCTTCAGGGCGTTGATGAGGTCGCGCGTACTAGACATCCCGGCAGTATCTATTTCTCCAGGGAGCGCTTCTCGAACAGGTAATCGGTGTTGTCTTGGTGCCCTGCCGCGCGGGCGGCGCCGTAGCGCGGCGTCTGCGGGAACTCGCGCGCCACCTCGAAGCGGATGCGCTCGTAGAGTTGGTTGCCGATCTGCCAGGCGCTGAGCTGCTTGAGGCGCTCCATCAGATGCCAGGCGAACACGGAGTGGCCGTCGCGCCCGGTGTCGGCCACGGGCTCGTTGCCGCCGGAGGACAGCACCACCACGGCTTTGCGGCTGAGCAGGCTGTCAGGGGCGGCGCTGCGGTCCACCTGCACCTTCTCGCTGCCGGCCAGGGTGCCGGAGTAGCAGCTGTCCGAGACCAGCAGGGCCTGGCGCGCACCGATCAGGCCCACCAGGCGGGCGATGTCGGCATTGCTGAGCCAGCTCTGCGGCTGGTCGGCGCGGCTGTCGGCGGGCAGCCAGTAGCCCATGTTGGTGCCGGGCTCGACGACGCCGTGGCCGGCGTAGTAGATGAGCACCGAGTCGTTGCCATCGGTCTCCAGCGCCAGCTGGTTGAGCGCGCGCACCATGGCTTCCTTGCTGGCGTCTTCCAGCGTCACGGTGTCGTAGCCGAGCTGGTCCTCCAGCAGCTGCTGGACGGCGCGCACATCGGTCAGCGCGCCGCTCAGGTCGGGCACTCGGTCGTCCTGGTAGTCGTTGACGCCGATCAGCAGCGCCACCTTGCGCGCGATATTGGGCAGCGCGGCCTCGCGCACCTTGCGCGCCTGGGCGCGGCGCAGGCGCTCCAGCCCGGTCTGGGTCTTGCCGGCGGGGGCCGCCTGGGGCGCCGCGCTGGCCAGGCGCGCGGCCTGGATCTGCGCCTTCAGCGCCTCGGTGATCAGGCACTGGCCGCTGGCCAGTTCGGGCTCGCTGGTGCAGGGACGCACATCGGCCAGGGCCGGGTCCAGCTGCAGGCGGTGCAGGGCGTCGGCGAAGACCTTCTTCTTGTAGTTGTCGCGCGCGGCCAGCAGGGTGATGAGCTCGGCGCGCGACATCTGGCTGCTGTTGATGGGCGTGAAGCTGGCGCCGCCGCTGCCCTGGGCCACACCGGGCAGGGCGTCGAGCGTGCGGCCCTCGCCGGGGGTGGAAAGCTGCACGGTGGGGGTGCTTTGCGTCAGCGCCGTGCCCAGGGCCACCTGGTTGTCCACCGCGGCGGGGGCCACGCTGGCGCTGCTGCTGGGCGGGCCGGACCGGTAGAAGGCGCCGCTGCCGGTGGCGCTAACGAGCAGGCTGCCGCCGGCGTCGCGGCTGAAGGCCGCAGGGCTGAGGCTGTACTGGGTGAAGCTGGGGCTCAAAGCGCCCAGGCTGCCGGTGCTGCCCTGGTCCATGAAGACCAGCCAGCGGCCGTTCGGGGTCTGCAGGGCGTTGGCGCCGGCCTCGTTGCTGAAGCGCTGCAGGGGGCTGCTGCCGTCGGCGCCGAGCAGGGTGATGGCGTCGCCGGGGGCGGTGGAGCGCAGGGCGGCACCGGGGGCCAGGGTCAGGTCGTCGATGCGCACTTCGATGCGGCTGGGCAGGCTGGCGCTGGTGCGCAGGGTGACAGGGGTGCCGGTCAGCGTGATCCGGGTCAGCGCGCTGGCAGGCATGCCGGCCAGCACGGCGCCGAAGCTCGACAGGTCGTCGAGCTCATCGGCGTGCACGGGCAGCACGTTCAGCAACTGGATGTCCACCAGCTTGCCGGCTACGACGCGCGGGTCCTGCGCGCGCTCGTCCGGGAAGGCCATATTGCGCTCGCTGCGGATGCTGACGGTGTCCCCCGCCTGCAGCAGCCAATTGCCGTTCAGCGAAAAGCCATCGTGGTCGTCGCTGGCCAGCTTGTGGCTGCCGCTGATGCTGAGGGTGTTGCCGGCCAGGATGCGACCGCCCAGGCCGAGCAGGTTCACACCGGCGGTGTTGCCCATGGCGATGCCGGTGATCTGCACCTGCGGGGCCTGCAGCAGCGCGCCGCCCCCCATGCGCACGCCGCTGAGCTCGTTGTGGATGATGGCGGCCTCGCCGTACAGGCTGAGCTGGGTGGCGGCGCTGACGCTGCTGTCGACCACCTTGAGCTCGCCACCCTGCGTGGTGCCGGCACGCAGGCTGATGGCGCCCTGGCTGGCGCTGAGCGTGGCGCGATCCAGGCTGAGCGTGGCCGAGGCATTGAGTTCCATGCTGGCGGCGCTGAGCTGCGCGCCGTGCAGCAGGATGCCGCCCTGCGGGGCCGTGATCTTGAGGCTGTTGCTGGCTTGCCAGATGCTGTTGGTATCCGCCAGCTCCAGGGCGGGCTTGGGCATCAGGCCGTTGGCCTGCAAACCGCCGGTGTAGCGGTCGAGCTCAAGGCCCACGCCATTCACCAGCACCTCGATATCGGTGGCGCGCAGGTTCAGCGCGGTGCCGGCCGCGCCCTGGCTGATGTCGGGTGAGCCGCTGACCAGCAGGCCCCAACCTTTGGCGCCGCCATCGCCGAACAGTTCGATGCGGCCCGCGGCAATGGATGTCTCGACGCCGCCCATGACATTGATGCCCCAGCTACCCGTGCTGTCAGCCGCCGGGGCCACCAGGGACTCGCCGCGCCCCCGCAACTTGACCGTACCCGTGCCGGCCTGGATGTTGACGCCCTGCAAGAGCACACCCGTCGCGCCTTCGAACACCACGGCATTGCCCTGAACGGGGTTGTTGTTGGCATCGAAAGATGGCAGGCCCACGGCCGCGCCGGTGCCGCCGGTGATGGTCAGATCGCCGCCCCCTGTCATCAGGCTGCCGAAATCGACGCGCACGCGGCCACTCAGGTCGCTGTCCGCGTCCGACGTGAACGTGACCCGGGTGCCCGGGCCTTGCGAGAAGTCCAGATCGCTGAAGCGCACCGCAATCGAGCGGTCGGCCTGCAGACTGAAGCTGGCCGGCGCCCCCTTCACCTGGCTGTTGAAGATGCCGATGTTGTCGCCCGTCAGACTGACGCTACCCCCAAGTCCGAACTGCAGCGTGCTGCCCTCGGCGATACGGATGCCGGCGTTGTTGCGAAGCAGCTGGGTGTCGGACACCCGCCCGTTCAACTGCAGATCGATGCTGTCCAGCGTGCTGGAGCGGATGCGCAGCCCATCGCCGCCCTCGCCCAGGCCGGTCAGGCTGATGCTGGCCGCCTTGAGCTCACTGCCCTGCATCGAAATGCCGTCGGCGCTCCCCAGGCTGCCGCCGCGTCCATGCAGCTGGATGCGGCTCGCACTGCCCGAAGCCAGCAGCTGGCTGGTGCCGAAGTCGATGCCCGCGCCCTGGCCACCACCGCGCACGGCGCCGCCATCGCTGCCCTCCATGCGGATCGTGGCGCTGCTGCCCGTGGTGCTGAGTTCGCTGTCGAGCAGATAGACCATCGCACCGGCCGGATCGCCAATGCCGGTGCGTGTGCGCAGGCTGATGTCGCCGCCACCCTGCAGCTTGACCTGGTTGAAATAGAAGCCGTCGCTCAGGGCCTCGAAGGGCGCCTTGGTGCTGATGTCGACATCGGACAGCAGCGAGCCCACCAGCCCGGTGTTGCGCCCGCCGATGCCCAGCAGTTCGAGCTTGCCGCCGGGGTCGTCCGGCCCGGCGATGGCCACATGGGTGAAGAGGTAGCTATGACCGTCGGTGATGCCGCGGTTGTTGGTGCCGCTGAGCGTGACGGTGGCGCCCGGCCGCGCCTGGCGCGCGTCGATCTGCAGGCCGCGGCTGCCGAAATCGCCAAAGCCGTACAGGCCGACGCCGATGCTGCTGCCCTGGGTGTTGGTTTGGCCTTCGAGCTTCAGCTCCGCGCCCTGCACCCGAATCAGAGTCTGCGTGGCGCTGCCGCCTTGGCCGCCGATCAGCAGCAGGCCATTGCCGCCGCTGGTGGAGAGGTTGAAGCCCTGCAGGTGCAGCAGCGAGTCGGCCGCCGCCGTCGGGTCCACCACCGAAAGCGTGCTGCCCGGCCCGACGGCCACGCCATTGGCGCCGCTGTCGGTACGGCCGTCCACCAGCAGCCGGTGGCTGGCCTCCAGCACCACGTTTTGCGCCATCTCGATGGCCGCTGCGCCTTCGGAGCGTGCGTTCAGCCCGATGTCGCGCGCGCGCAGCGTGCTGTCGGCGATGCGCGTGGCGGTGGTGGAGCCAAGCGCACTGCCGCCGCCAAAGATGCGACCGGCGTCGAGCGTGGAGGCATCGATGCGCAGGCCAGCAAAGCCGCCCGGCTGGGCCAGGGTGGAGATCATGGTCTGGCAGCCCTGCAGCGCAGTGCAGATGTCGCGCGAGCTGCCGAAGATCAGGTCGCCGCCGGCGGCGTTGACGGTCACATGGTCGAGGTGGATGCCGGTGGTGGCGTCGAAGTTCAGCGTCAAGGCGGCGCCGGTGCTGACCAGGCTGCTGTTGCTGATCAGGATGTCGGCATGCGCGTCCAGCGTCAGGCTGACGGGGCTGGGCGGGTTGACGGACAGCGCAATCGAATCCGCCAGGATGTTGCCGGCCTGGGTGTTGGCGCCTGCGGTGGCCGTCGCCACGGTCACCGAGTTGCCCGCGTTCAGCGCCGCGGCCAGCGTAGCCACGCTGAGCACCGAACCATCGGCGGTGCTGCTGAAGTTGGGGCCGGTGCTGATGTTGACGTCCGGCCCGCTGCTGCTGATGCGGATGTCGTTCGGGTCCAGCAGCCACAGGCCGTTGCGGCCCTGCGGCGCGCGCAGGTTCAGGCCGGCGGGCCGCGCATCCAGCCAGCCGCCCGAGGTCTCCACGAAGCCGCCGTTGCCGCCCTGCGGCCCGCCCTGGGCGCTGAAGTGACCGTAGGCGCGCGTGGCCTCGTTGCTCCACAGCCAGATCGAACCGCCATCACCCGCCTGCGTGGCGTCGGCGCGCAGTTCGGCCTGCGGGGCCATGTAGACGGCGCGGGCGTTGGGCAGCGCCGCATCGCGGCCGCCGGCCCCGCCGCCCACGTAGATGCGCCCGCCGCCGGCCGCTGCCGAGGTGTCCGCCCGGGAGCCATCGAGCAGGGCCACTTCCTGGCCCAGCAGCTGGATCTCGCCGCCGGCGGCGGCAGTGACGCTGCCCGCGCCCAGGCTGAGCCGCTGGCTGGCCTGCAGCACGATGCGACCCTGCGCGTCGGTGCCGAGCGAATCGGCCTGCACCAGACCCTGCTGGTTGACGCTGGCGGCGTGCACGTCGATGCGGCCACCGGGGGCGCTCAGGTGCCCGAGGTTCAGCACCTCGCCCGCCGCCACGTCCACGCGCACGGCCAGGTTGGGCGCACCGCTGTCCACCAGCTCCACCTGGCGCGCCGCGGCCAGCTGCACCTGGCCGGCCTCGATGGTTCCGGCGTTCTCCACCCGGCCGCCGAGCAGCACGATCTGCCCACCCAGGCTGCCGCGCAGCTGGCCCTCATTGCGCACGCTGGCGCCCTGCTCGGCGCTGAAGCGGTAGCGGCCGCTGATGAAGTCGGCGTCGCTCAGGTTCAGGGTCGAGGTGACCAGGCCGGCCACATCCACGCGTGCCCCGGCGCCGAACAGCACGCCCTGCGGGTTCAGCAGCCACACCTGGCCGTTCGAACCCAGGCTGCCGAGGATCTGCGAGGGGTCGCTGCCGACCACGCGGTTCAGCACCTTGGAGCTGGCGTTGGCCTGCTCGAAGTACACGCCGGCGCCGGCACCGATCGAGAAGCTCTGCCAGTTCAGGATGGCGTTCGGGCTGTTGCGCACGGTCAGCTGGTTGCCCTGCTGCTGCAGCTGCGCCTGGCCTTGCTGCACCTGCAAACCGGCGGGCAGGGTGGCGGCCAAGGCGGGCGTGCAGCACAGCGCGATGAGCGCGCGGGCCAGGGGGCGCAGTGTGGGAAAGCGGTTCATGGCGGTCTCCCAGTCTCAGAAGCGGGTTTGCAAGCTGAAGTGCGCGCGGACGCCGTCGCGGCGGGTCTGCAGCGCGTCCTTCAGCGCCACGCCCACGTCCAGGCGCAGCTGGGTGTCGCCCTGGCCCAGGCGCAGGCCCGCACCCAGGCTGGCCAGCTCGCAGTTGCGGCGCGTGTTCACGCAGGGGGTGCTGCCGCGGTTGCGCGCCCAGCCCAGGTCCGCAAACACGATGCCCTGCAGGCGCCAGCGTTCGCTGAAGCGCGCCCCCCAGTTCGGGCTCCACCACTCCAGACTGGCCTGCAGGCCGGAGTCGCCATTCAGCTCGCGTTCCTCGTAGCCGCGCACGCTGAACTGGCCGCCCAGGCCGAAGGCCTCGGCGGGCACCAGGGCGTCGGGGCTGAGCTGACCGTTCAGCTGCAGCTCCAGGCTGCCCCAGTCGTCCAGCGGCAGGCCCAGGCTGCTGCCGAAGCGCAGCAGGCTGTAGCGGCGCTTGGCGTCGGGGCGGATGGCCTCGAAGGCGGCCTGGCTGCTGTCACCCCCGCCCAGGGCCAGATTGGTTTGCAGGCTGGCGTGCAGACCCCAGCGGATGCGCTCCACCGCCTGCGCGGTGTAGCCCAGGCTGAGCGGCTGCAGGCGCACGCTGGCGCCGGCCGCGCCGCAGGCGCCAGGGGGCAGGCCGGCGATCGAACAGTCGTTCAGGTAGTGGCGCTGTTCCAGCGCCACTTGCAGGCGCTGGTCCACATTGCCGGCGCGCTCCAGGTAGCGGCTCAGGCGCAGGCCCATCACGCGGCCGCGGCCCGAGAAGGCCAGGTCGCCCGCGGCCGTCTGGCTGGTGCCGCCGTCCACGTCGGACCAGGCGCCGTAGGCATCCAGCGCCAGCAGGCTGGCATAGAAGGGCTGGCGCAGGCCGGCGCTGAAGACCTTGACGGCCGAGGGCTCCTCGGGCGCGGTCTGGAACTCGGTGCTGAGCACGCGGTCGCCGCCGGCGAAGTTGGCGTGCTGCCAGCCCAGCGCGGCGCGCCAGCGGCCGGTGCGCTCGCCGCCGCTGTTGTCCAGCCGCGCGTGCCAGCGGCTGGGCGGCTGCTGCTGCACGGTCAGCACCGCTTCCACCTGGCCGGGTTGCACGCCGGGCTGCAGCAGCACCTGGGTCTGGTGGGCGGGGTTTTCGTTGGCGAGTTGGATCTGCGCGTCCAGCCGGCGCACCTCGGGCGTGCGGCCGATCTGCAGCGCGGGCAGGCGCGCGCGCACCGCCTCGTGCTGCACGGCCGGCACACCGCGCACCTCGACGGCGCTGAGCTGCCCCTCCACCACCCGCAACTGCACCACGCCGCCGCTCAGGGTCTGCTCGGGCACGAAGGCCACCACGCCGCCGTAACCGGCCTCGCGGTAGAGCGCCTGCAGCGCCGCCGCCGCCTCGCGCAAGCGGGTCACGCTGCCGCTGCCTTGGAAGGGCGCCAAGCGCGCCTGGATGCGTTCGGGGGCCAGCAGGGTGTTGCCCTGCACCTCGAAGCGCTGCACCTGCAAAGGCGGGCTGTCGGCCGCGTGGGCTGCGGGGCGTGCCGCCAGCAGACAGAGCAATACCAGGGGCAGGACGGTTCCACGCATGGTCTAGGGCCTCATCGCTTGCCGGCTGCGGGCGTGCCCGCGCCAGGTTCTTGGAAGGCCCGCCCGGCGGCCGGCCACCTGATCGTGACAGGTTGTTGTACGCCTGTGCTGCGGCAGCGTCCCCCGGGAAGGTGCGGAGAGACAAACCGGGTAAGGGGGCGCAAGGCGATACCGCGCGGCCCGATGCGCGAGACCCCGAAACCCCTGCCCCGAGGTGCACTGTGCCGCGTAGATACTTCGCCGCCCTCAACACAGAGGCACTACGCACCAAGGAGAGACAGATGGCGACCCGCTACGTGATGCAACGCGACACCAAGGCCTGGCAGACCCAAGTCTGGACGGCCTTCATCCTGGCCGTGATGGCCTGCGGCTACGGCGTGCTGAACATCCCTGGCACGGATGTGGACCGCGGCTTCCTGGCCATCGGCCTGTTCTTCTCGCTGTTCGCCTGCTTCGCCGTGGCCAAGACCGAACGCGACAACCGCGACGGCCAGGTGGACACGCAGGGCTGGGTGATGCTGGTGTGGGTGGCGCTGGCCGCGGCCTTCTCCATCACCGCCTGGGGCCTGTGGCGCATGGCGGTGGACGGCTGGGTGAAGAGCTATCTGCTGGTGAGCTGGCTGTTCCTGGTCAGCAGCACCTTCACCCTGGCCAAGATGCTGCGCGACCGCCACGAGGCCGATCTGATGGCCCGCACCGCCGCAGCCGAGAAGGCTGAGAGGGCCGCCGAACGCGGCAGCGGCAGCGCCAACGGCGAAGCCCGCCAGGCCTGATTCGGTCCAGCCCCACCCCCCCGCCGCCGCGCCGCCCCCAGGGTGGCGCGGCTTTTTTACGTCCTGGCCTTGGCCTGCAGGAAGCGCCGCTGGCGTTCCAGGGCCTCGGCGGTGGCAGCGGCCAGCTGCGCTTCCAAGCGCGCGAGCGTCTGCTGCATCAGCTCCAGCTGGGCCACCAGGGTCTGGCTGGGACTGCCCGGCCCCTGCAACGCGCGCTGTGCGGTGGGCAGGCGCAGAAAGGTCTGCAAGGCCTCGGGCAGGTAGCGCTCGGCACAGGCACCCGGGTAGAAGGCGTCTTCGCCGGCCAGGCTGGCGCGGGCCTGCGGGTCCTGGGCCAGCTCCAGCAGGCGCGCCAGGCCCTGCTTGAGCGGCAGCAGCGCCTGCAGCACCGCATCGGGCAGGTCCGGCGCGGCGCGCTCCAGCTGCGCGTCCAGGGCCTCCAGCACCTCCGCCCGCACCAGCGGCAGCAGGTTCACCGCCCCTGCGCTGCGCTGGGCGCGCTGCCATTGCCACAGCGCAGCGCCCAGGCACAGCGCACCCATGCCCAGCGCCAACCCGAGCGACACCGGCCCCTGTGCAAACAGGCTGGCACTGAGGGCGGAGCTGCCCCCCAGCGCCAGCGCCAGTACGCGCTTGCGCATGGGGGCGCGCGCCACCGGTTGCAGCTGCACTGCCAGCGGCGTGCCCACACGGTGGCGAGCCTGCAATTGCTGGGCGCGGCGCTGCAAGGCCTCGTTCGCACCCGCGCCGTCGGGTTCCACGCCGGCCGCCTGCAAGCGGCGTGCGGCGGTGCGGCGATTGATCGGGCCGGAGCCCACGGCGTAGCGGCTGTCCTGAGGGTCGTCGTCGGCCATACACCGGACCAGGGGAAGGGGGGCCGGGATGATACGAAGCACCCCCCGCTCCGGTGGCGCTGCGCCCTGCGCGTAGCGGCTGCCGATACCGTCGGTGCCATGCGCCGGCCGGGGCGCAGGCCGGCGTTGACGCCCCGGCACCCGGCCGCGCAGCATCCGCCGCCATCCCCTGTCACGGAGCGAAATCGAATGAAGTCCCTGCCCACCCTGCTGCGCCCGCTGGCCCTGGCCGCCAGCCTCTGCCTGCTGCTGCCCACCGCCCAGGCGCATGGCGATCTGTCCGAGGCCAGTGCCCTCTCGGCCCTGCCGGTGGCGGTGTCGGTAGCAGCACCGGTGGTGCTGATCTCGGGGGGTGCGGTGCTCACGGTGAAGGCCGTCGAGGCCAGCGCCGAAGGCACCGTCTGGGTGGTGGAGCGCGCCAGCGACGGCGTGCGTGCCAGCATCCGCTTCAGCGGCCAAATCGCGCAGTCCTCGCTGCTGGCGGCCGGCACGGTCATCACCGTCACCGCCCTGTCCGCCGGCCATGTGCTTTCGGCCGCCGGCCAGGCCATCGCCTTCGTACCCAGCGCCATCGGCGAGGCCCTGCTGCACCACGAGCCCATCACGCGCTGAATCCCATGCGAGCCCTGGTTCTGACCCTGGCCCTGCTGGCCGGCACTGCCCAGGCCGGCCGCAGCTGCGAGCCCCAGCCCCCGCAGGTGGAGGGGGTGACACGCGGCCTGGAACTGGCCGAGCGCACCGCCCGCGCGCTCGATGCCAGCGGCGCCGAGGTGGTGGTGCTGGCCCGCGCCGGGCAGGACCTGAGTTCGTACGGCCTGCGCTGGTCGCATCTGGGCTTTGCCTACCGGCTCAGCCCGGCCACTGCCCAGTCGCCCGGCACCTGGCGCGTGGTGCACAAGCTCAACGACTGCGGCAGCGAGCGCGCCGGCCTGTACCGCCAGGGCCTGGGCGAGTTCTTCCTGGACAGCCCGCACCGCTACGAGGCCGTGTTCGTGCCCTTGCAGGGCGAGGCCGCCGAACAGCTGGCGCCGCTGCTGCGCGACAACCGCGCCGTGCAGCGCCTGCACCAGCCGCGCTACAGCATGGTCAGCTACGCCTGGGGCACGCGCTACCAGCAGAGCAACCAGTGGCTGCTGGAAACCTTTGCGCTCATCGAGCCCGGCGTGCGCGACCGCGAGACGGCGCAGGCCTGGCTCAAGCTCAAGGGCTTCCAGCCCAGCCGGCTGCACATCAACGCAATGACGCGGCTTGGCGCCCGCGTGACGCGCGCCAATGTGGCCTTTGACGACCACCCCAATGCCCAGCGCTTCGCCGGCCGCATCGACACCGTCGGCGCCGACGCGGTGCTGGCCTGGTTGCAACAGAACCGCTTCGGCGGCGCCCCTGTTTACGTGCGCTAAACGCCGCCGCTGAGCGGCACCCCTCCCCATGACGCTCTATGCCCTCAAACCCCGCTTCCAGCGGGGGTTGCGCCCCGCCGTGCGCCATTTGGCCGCGGCCGGTGTCACCGCCAACCAGGTCACCGTGCTGGCGGCCCTGCTTTCCGTGGTCCTCGGCCTGGCCCTGTGCGTGCTGCCGCGCGCCGCCTTTGCGCTGCTGCCCCTCTGGCTGCTGCTGCGCATGGCGCTGAACGCGGTGGACGGCATGTTGGCGCGCGAGCACGGCCAGCAGAGCCGCCTGGGCGCCTACCTGAACGAGCTGGGCGATGTGCTCAGCGACGCCGCGTTGGCCCTGCCACTGGCCTTCGTCGCGCCGTTCGACCCGCTGTGGGTCGCGGCCTTCATCTTCCTGGGCCTGCTGAGCGAATTCGCCGGCGTGCTGGGCCCGGCGCGCCGCTATGAGGGCCCGCTGGGCAAGAGCGACCGCGCGCTCGTGCTCGGGGCCCTGGGACTTTGGATTGCGCTGAGCCCGGAGCTGCCGGGCTGGATCGGCGGCGTCATGCCGCTGTTGTGCGGCCTGCTGGCGTGGACCACGGTGAACCGGGTCCGCCACGGCTTGCATTGAAGGGAGCTTGACCATGGACTACCCCACCACCCGGCCCGAACAACAGGGCCAGTTCCAGACCCATGACGGCCAGAGCCTGTTCTACCGGCACTGGCCCGCGCAGGGGCCGCGCCAGGGGGCGCTGCTGCTGCTGCACCGCGGCCACGAGCATTCGGGCCGCATGGCGCACCTGGCCGACGAGCTGAACCTGCCCGGCTTCGACGTGTTCGCCTGGGACGCCCGCGGCCATGGCCGCTCGCCCGGCGTGCGCGGCTACAGCCCGGGCGTGGCCTGTTCGGTGCGCGACCTGCAGGGCTTCGTGCAGCACCTGCAGCAGGCGCATGGCGTGTCGGCGAGCGAGCTGGTGGTGGTGGCGCAGTCGGTGGGCGCCGTGCTGGCCGCCACCTGGGTGCATGACTACGCGCCCCCGCTGCGCGGCCTGGTGCTGGCCGCGCCGGCCTTCAAGGTCAAGCTCTACGTGCCCTTCGCGCGCCCCGGCCTGCGCCTGCTGCAGAAGCTGCGCGGCGAGTTCTTCGTCACCAGCTATGTGCAGGCCGGCCAGCTGAGCCAGGACCCGCAGCGCGTGGCGAGCTACCAGGCCGACCCGCTGATCACCCGCCCGATCGCCGTGGGCATGCTGCTGGGCCTGTACGAGGCCGCCGAGCGCGTGGTGGCCGATGCCGCCGCCATCCAGGTGCCCACGCAGCTGCTGGTGGCCGGGCGCGACTGGGTGGTGCATGAGAAGCCGCAGCGCCGCTTCTTCGAGCGCCTGGGCAGCCCGGTGAAGGAGCTGCGCGTGCTCGAAGGCTTCCGCCACGACCTGCTGGGCGAACGCGAGCGCGAGCGCGCGCTGGCCGAGGTGCGCCGCTTCGTGCTGGCCCGCTTTGCCGCCCCCTTGCAGCCGCCCTGCCTGCGCCTGGCCGACCGCCAGGGCCCCAGCCATGCCGAGGCCCAGGCCCTGGCGCAGCCGCTGCCGCTGGCCAGCCCGCGCGGCGCCTGGTGGGCGCTGGTGCGCGCCAATCTGCGCCTGGGCGCCTGGCTGTCCGAAGGCCTGCGCCTGGGCCGCCGCACCGGCTTCGATTCCGGCTCCACGCTCGACTACGTCTACCGCAACCAGGCCCAGGGCCGCAGCGCGCTCGGCCGCCTGATCGACCGCGTCTACCTGAACTCGATCGGCTGGCGCGGCATCCGCCAGCGCAAGCGCCATGTCGAAGAGCTGCTGCGCCAGGCGATGGCGCGCCTGCAAGGTCAGGGCGAGGGCGTGCGCCTGCTCGACGTGGCCGCCGGTCATGGCCGCTATGTGTTGGATGCGCTGAACCCACAACAGCGCCCCGAGGCCATCCTGCTGCGCGACTACTCGGCGCTGAACGTGCAGGCAGGCACCGAGCTGATCCGCGCCCGCGGCCTGCAGGACATCGCGCGCTTCGAGCAGGCCGATGCCTTCGACCCCGCCAGCCTGGCGCAGGCGCAGCCGCGCCCCAATCTGGCGGTGGTCTCGGGCCTGTACGAACTCTTCCCCAGCAATGAGCAGGTCGGCCGTTCGCTGCAGGGCATCGCGCAGGCGGTGCCGCCGGGGGGCTATTTGGTCTACACCGGCCAGCCCTGGCACCCGCAGCTGGAGCTGATCGCGCGCGCGCTCACCAGCCACCGCCAGGGCCAGGCCTGGGTGATGCGCCGGCGCAGCCAGGCCGAGATGGACCAGTTGGTGCGCGAGGCCGGCTTCGAGAAGCTGGACCAGCGCGTGGACGAGTGGGGCATCTTCACGGTGGCCTTGGCGCGCCGGGTGGCCGCGTGAAGCCGCAGCCCCAGCAAGCCCTGAAACAGACGATGCGCGGCCTGCGCATCGAGCTGCTGTTGCTGGCCTGTGCGCTGCTGCTGGGCTTGCTGCTGCTGCCCCAGCTGGGGCGGCCCGCCCAGGCCCTGCTGCTGGCCAGCGCGCTGGCCCTGAGCGGCCTCGTGCTGCGCCTGGGCCTGGACGCCTGGGTGCTGCGCCGTTGGCTGCGCGCCGCCGATCTGTCGCAGGCCATGCAGGCCTTTGACGACAGCCTGCAACGCTGGCGCCTGCGCCCGGCCCGCGCGCACGCCCGGGGCCTGCCCGAACGCCTGCACGGGCTGGCGCGGCTGCGCCGCCGCGCGCTTTACCTGCTGGCCCTGCACACCGCGCTTCTGATCGCCTGCGCCCAAGGGGGTATTTGATGGCCCTGTCCGCATTCAGCCAACAGCTCTTCACCGGCCTGGCGCTGACCCTGTGCCTGGCCTCTGGCTCCGCCTGGCTCATCAAGTGGCGCGTGGCCAGCGGCCGCCCGCATGCGGTGATCGACAACCTCAATGCCCGCATCAACGCCTGGTGGGTGATGGTGGGCGTGCTGGCCTTCAGCTTCTGGTTCGAGCGCTTCGGCCTGCTGCTGCTGTTCGCCGCCATATCCGCCCTGGCGCTGCGCGAGTACGCGCGCGTGGCCGAGCTGCCGGACCGGCGCCTGCTGCACTACATGGCCTGGCTGTTCCTGCCGGTGCAATATGGGCTGATCGCGATCGGCTGGTATGGCCTGTACGCGATCTTCATCCCCGTCTACGCCTTCCTGGTGCTGCCCATCCTGGCCACGCAATGCGGCGACACGCGCAACTTCCTGGCCCGCTGCGCCTGCGCCCAATGGGGGCTGATGGCCTGCGTCTACTGCCTCTCGCACGTGCCGGCGCTGCAGACCCTGGCCATCCCCGGCTGGAGCGGCAACGGCCTGCAGCTGGTCGCCTTCCTGCTGCTGGTGGCGCAGGGCAGCGATGTGCTGCAGTACATCTGGGGCAAGCTGCTGGGCCGCACGCCGGTGGCGCCGCAGCTCTCACCTTCCAAGACGGTGGAGGGCCTGCTCGGCGGCGTGGCCAGCGCCACGCTGCTGGGCGCGGCCCTGCACCCCATCACCCCCTTCAGCCCGCTGCAAGCGGCGGCCCTGGCGTTCACCATCTGCGTGATGGGTTTTCTGGGCGGGCTGGTGATGTCGGCCATCAAGCGCGGCGCCGGGGTCAAGGATTGGGGCCAGCTGATTGAAGGCCATGGCGGCCTGCTGGACCGCCTGGACTCGGTGGCCTTCGCGGCGCCGGTGTTCTTTCACTTTGTGCGGTATTGGTGGACCTGAGGGCCGCAGCCCGCGCCGGTTCGCCCACCGCTCGGCCCCGGCTTCAGCGGCCGCACCACTGCTCTTCGCAGGGCACCCCATCCCTGTCGCCGTCCATCTTCACGCCCGGGCAGTTGGCCAGAAAGTACTTGGCTTCAGCGCAGGACTTCATCTGGCTGCAGTGTTGCCGGCCATCACAACGAAAGCCCGCAACAGTTGGCTCCGGCTTGGTGGCCGGCGCAGCCGAAGCCCCGGCAGCGGAAGCGGCAACGGCAGGCCGCTGCAGCCTGCGCTCGGCATTGAGTTTCTCGACCGTAGGGCGCTGGCCGGTCTGCCCGGACGGGCAAGGGCTTTGTTGGAAGGTGACGCTGCCATTCAGCACGCACTTGTGCAGCGGCGCCGCGGTTGCACCAGCGCCAGCGAACAGCAGCAGCGCGATCGCACGCATCGATGAGAGAAGGTTGCCCATGTTGCTGAGCCGCACGCAGAGGCGGCGCTTCCGAGGTGTCGTGCCACGCTACCACCTGGCGTGCGCACCGATACACGGCCCCTGAAGCGACGCTTGGGGGGTTGCAGGCCCTAGCATCCCGCCCACTCTGCAGGAGACCTCAGTTGAGCGCATCCCATTCCAGCCAGTTCGCCCTGATGGCCCAGCGCCGCTTCGCGCCCTTCTTCTGGACCCAGTTCCTGGGCGCCGCGAACGACAACCTGTTCAAGTTTGCGTTCACGGTGCTGGTGACCTACCAGCTCTCCATCAGCTGGATGCCGCCGGCGCAGGCCGGGCTGGTGATCGGGGCGGTGTTCATCCTGCCCTTCGTGCTCTTCAGCGCCACCTCGGGCCAGCTGGCCGACAAGTTCGACAAGCGCGCGCTGATGCGGGGCATCAAGTCGCTCGAAGTCGCCATCATGGCGCTGGCGGCCTGGGGTCTCTACACCGGCACGGTGCCGGCGCTGCTGGCCTGCATCTTCCTGCTCGGCCTGCACAGCACCCTGTTCGGCCCGGTGAAGTACGCCTACCTGCCGCAGCATCTGGCGCCCAATGAGCTGACGGGCGGCAACGGCATGGTGGAGATGGGCACCTTCGTCTCCATCCTGATCGGCAACATCGTCGGCGGCATCCTGATCGCCATGCCCGGCGTGGGCCCGCATTACGTGGCCTGGGCCTGCCTGGGCCTGGCGCTGGCCGGGCGACTCACCGCCCAGGCCCTGCCGCCCACGCCGGCCAGCGACCCGAACCTGCGCATCAACTGGAATCCGGTCAGCGAGACCTGGTTCAACTTGCAGCTGGCACGCCAGCAGCTGGCGGTGTTCCGCTCGCTGCTGGGCATTTCCTGGATGTGGTTCGTCGGCGCGGTGTTCCTGGGCAACTTTCCGGCCTTTGCGAAGAACGTGCTGCAGGGCGACCCCAACGTGGCCTCGCTGCTACTGGCGGTGTTCTCAGTCGGCATCGCCATCGGCTCGCTGGCCTGCGAGATGCTGAGCCGGCGCATGGTGGAAATCGGCCTGGTGCCGCTGGGCGCGCTGGGCATGACGGTGTTCGCGGTGGACCTGTACTTCGCCTGCACCACCCTGAGCCCCCACAGCGGCCCGGCCCACACCCTGGCCAGCTTCGTGGCCGCCCCGGGCCATCTGCGCGTGATGCTGGACTTGGCCCTGCTGGCCCTGTGCGCGGGCCTGTACAGCGTGCCGATGTACGCGCTGATCCAGCTGCGCGCCCAGGCCACGCACCGCGCCCGCATCATTGCCGCCAACAACATCCTGAACGCGCTCTTCATGATCGCGGCCAGCGTGAGCGCCGGCCTGCTGCTGGGCGCGGGCTTCACGGTGCCCGAGCTGTTTCTGAGCATCGGCCTGCTGAACGCGGTGGTGGGCAGCTACATCTTCCTGGTGGTGCCCGAGTACCTGCTGCGCTTCATCGCCTTCGTGCTCTCGCACACCTTCTATCGCCTGAAGCTGCAGGGCGCCGAGCACATCCCCACCGAGGGCGCGGCGCTGCTGGTGTGCAACCACGTCAGCTTCATCGACGCGGTGCTGCTGATGGCCGTGAGCCCGCGCCCGCTGCGCTTCGTGATGGACCACCGCATCTTCAAGATCCCGGTGCTGGGCTGGATGTTCAAGCTGGCCAAGGCGATCCCGATCGCGCCGCAGAAGGAAGACCCGGCCACCTATGCACGCGCGTTCGAGCAGGCCGGCGCCGTGCTGCGCGACGGCGAGCTGCTGGCGATTTTTCCGGAAGGCGGCATCACCCGCGACGGCACGCTGCAGACCTTCAAGGGCGGCGTGATGAAGATCCTCGAGGCCGACCCGGTGCCGGTGATCCCGATGGCGCTGAAGAATCTGTGGGGCAGCTTCTTCAGCCGCGTGGAGCAGGGCAAGGCGATGGTGCGGCCGTTCCGCCGCGGCCTGTTCAGCCGCGTGGAGGTGGTGGTGGGCGAGCCCGTGCCGGCGGCCCAGGTCAGCCCGCAGGGCCTGCAGCAGCGGGTGGCGGAGCTGCTCGCTCAGTGAGCGGTATTCGCCCGCACCTCGGCCAGTGAGCTGACGCCCTGCAGCACCTTGAGGATGCCGTCCTGGCGCAGGGTGTGCATGCCCTCCATCAGGGCCTGGCGCTGAATTTCCTCGGCGCGGGCGCCGGACTGGATGAGCTGGCGCAGGCCGGAGCTCACCATCAGCAGCTCGTGCAGGCCGGCGCGGCCGCGCAGGCCGCTGTGCTCGCAATCCGGGCAGCCGGGCGCCTCGTAGTGCTGCAGCACGCCCTTGAGGCCGTACTGGGTCTGCCAGCTGCTCAGCAGCTCGACGCGCTGCGGGCGCTGCTTGGGCGGCAGCACGCGCAGGTAGTCATCCATCAGGGCCTCGCGCTCATGGGCTTCGAGCGGGCGGTGGCGCACGCAGCTGGGGCAGAGGCGCCGCACCAGGCGCTGCGCCAGCACGGCGATCAGCGAGTCGGCGAAGTTGAAGGGGTCGCAGCCCATGTCGAGCAGGCGGCCCACGGTTTCGGCGGCGCTATTGGTGTGCAGGGTGCTGAGCACCAGATGCCCGGTGAGTGAGGCCTCGATGGCGATCTCAGCGGTCTCCTGGTCGCGGATCTCGCCGACCATGATGACGTCGGGGTCGGCGCGCAGGAAGGCGCGCAGCGCGCGCGCAAAGGTCCAGTCGATCTTGGGATTGACCTGCACCTGGCGCAGCCCCGGCTGGGTGATCTCGACCGGGTCCTCGGCGGTCCAGATCTTGCGCTCGGCAGTGTTGATGTGGGCCAGCACCGAGTGCAGGGTGGTGGTCTTGCCCGAGCCGGTGGGGCCCACGCACAGCACCATGCCGTGCGGGCGCTCCACGGCCTCGCGCAGCGCGGCCAGCTGCGGCGCCCCCATGCCCAGCTCGTCCATCGTCAACGGCTTGCTGCTGGCCAGCAGGCGCAGCACCACGTCCTCCAGCCCATGCGTGGTGGGGATGGTGGCGACGCGCAACTCCAGCGGGTGGCGCTGCGAGAAGCGGGCGAAATTGATCTTGCCGTCCTGCGGCTTGCGGCGCTCGGAGATGTCGAGGTCGCACATCACCTTGATGCGCGCCACCACTGCCTGGCGGTAGGTGTGCGGCAGCTCCAGATAGGGCGCCAGCACGCCGTCGCGCCGGAAGCGGATGCGCACCTTCTCGCGCCCGGGCTGGCATTCGATGTGGATGTCGGAGACACCGCGCGCATGCGCCTCCAGGATCATGCTGTTGATCAGGCGCACGAGGTTGTTGTCGCTCTGCTCGATCGGGCGCTCGTCGTGCTCGGCGCGCAGGCCGCCCTCGCGCTCCAGGGTCTCGACCAGCTGATCGGTGCGCGGGGCGTCGAGGTGCTCGCCGTCGCGCCGGTTGCCCTGCATGGCGCCGATGCGCTCGTAGGCGGCTCGGATGCCCAATCCCAGCTGGCCCAGCGGCGCCAGCGTGGGCACCACCTTGGCCTGGCCGACGAACTCGATCTCCTCCAGCACATCGCGCCGCGTCGGGTCTTCCATGGCCACGATCAGCCGGCCTTCGCGCAGCAGCAGGGGCAGCACCTCCAGGCGCCGCGCCACCGCATGCGGCAGGCGCTGCAGGGCCAGCAACTCGACCGGAAAGTGCGCCACGTCCACCGTGGGGTAGCCCATCTTGCGCGCCAGTGCGGACTGCAGCTGCTCGCGCGTCACCCAGCCGCGCAGCACCAGCAGCTGGCCCAGCGGCATGCCGCGTTCGTGCTTCTGCTGCTCCAGCGCCGCCTCCAGCTGCTGCTGGCTGATCAGATGCATGGCTACCAGGGCCTCGCCGATGCGCAGGATGGGCATGCGCGACTGCGACTCAAGCGCTTGCAGCAGCTGTTCGGGGCTGACGATCGGACCGTCCGCCCGGCTGCTGTCCACGCCACGGGGAAGGGGTTGCACACCCAGCCCACCGCCATCCAGCGGCAGCTCGGCGATGCGGCGGCCATAGTCCCAGTGCTCGATGGCCTCGCGCGGCACGAACAGCCGGTGCACCGAATCGTCCTCAGGGCTCAGGGGCAGGAACAGGAACAGCCCGAGCTCGTCTTCCAGATGGCCAATGGTCTGGCCCTGCAAGACCTGGCCGCCGCGCAGGCGCAGTCGGTACCCGTGGCGTGGGCGGCGGTCGAAGTCGCTCTCGGCTTCGTCCTCGCCGCCGACGCGCAGCGGCAAGGCCGGCGGCACGCGCAGTGGGCGCAGCAGGCGCAGGCTGAGTAACTCATCCCAATCCACCTGCAGGGCCTGCGGCGTGCTGGGCAGGCGCAGCAGCACCTGACGCGGGCCGGGCAGCAGGCGCAGCAACTGCCCGACGCTGCGCGCGCCATTGATGGCGATGATCTCGACGGGTTCGGCCTGTTCCTGTGGCTGCGGCGCCGGGTAGGCGGCGAAGGGCGGCGTGGGCCAGCTGAAGCCTTCTGGCCCGATGTGCGCCTCGCCCAGCGCATCGGGCTCGGTGGCCTCGTATGAATCGGTATCGGGCATGAACTCCTCCGCTGCACGCCCCGCCGTGCCCTTGGGAAGCTGCAGCTTAGGGCAGCCCGGTGCCGTCCGGCAGGAAGGGCTTGTAGAGCTTCTGCGCGGCACCGCTGGCGTGCAGCTCGCTCAGGGCCTGGTCCAGACGGCGCAGCAGCTCCGCCGCGCGCGGGGAGCCGCGCCCCACCAGCAGGTGCTGGCTGACGGGCTCACGCCCCGGGTAGGGCAGGAACTCGAAGTCCTCGGACAGGCTGACGAAACCGAGCTGGGCGGCCCCGCGCACCGGCTCGCGCGAGGACAGCACCAGCTCGCAACGCCCGCGCGCCAGTTTGTCCAGCACCGCCTTGAGCGAAAGCGCGCCGCTGTCCACGCCGCTCACGCCGCGCTCGCTCAGCCAGCCGTAGTTGTAGCCATGGATGCCGCACAGACGGTACTGCCCCAGATCCTCCAGGCGCTCCAGCTGCGGGCCCTGCGGATAGCTGCGGCGCGAGTACCAGACGCCGCCGGTGATGCGGTGCAGCGGCTGGGTGAACAGGAAGTGGCGCTCGCGGTCCTGGTTGCGGCTGCCGTAGATCAGCAGCTCGATCTCGCCGCGCTGCGCCACCTCCTGGACCTCGCGCAGGCAGCGCGGCCAGGGCATGGGCCGCCACTGCACGGCCAGGCCGGCGCGATCCAGCGCCGCGCGCGTGAGCGCCAGCGTGGCGCCCTGCCAGCGGCCCTGGGCATCGCGGTACAGATAGGGGGTGTGGTCGGCCTCGTCGAAGCAAACCTGCACCGGAGGGTCGGCCGCCCGGGCGCACCCCGCCGCCAGGGCGAAGCACAGGGCCAGCGCCGCGCGCCAGCGAAACAAGCGAAGGATCTGCATGGGCGGGCGCAGCTTAGGGCAAGGCGCAGTCTCCCGGCGGGGCCAAGCCCAAGCCTGACCGCCTCCGCGGCGGAAGTTCCGCACGGGTGGGCCTTGATGTCGGTCAAGCCGCACCGGAGCGCCCCCGCGCCTGCAGGGGGTGGCCGTTACAGTCCCCCGGCTGCATTCAGGAGGAGAACAGGCATGCGGGACCTCAGCATTCGCGCGCGGCTCTGGTCGGTGATCGCCGGCTTCGTGGTGGTGATCCTGGTCGGCTCCGCAGTCGGCCTGTACGGCACCCAGCAGGGCACGGCCGCGGCGGGCGCCATCTACGAACAACGCGCGCTGCCGATCGCGCAGCTCGGCCGCATCGAGGCCCAGCTGATGGACACCCGGCTGGCCGTGGACGCCGCACTGACGCAGCTCAACGCCATGGCGGCACTGGAGGCGCAGATCGGCAAGCTCGACAGTGGCCTCAAGACCTACCAGGCCCAGCCCAAGCCGGCCAAGCTCAAGGCCGCCGACGAGGCCCTGAGCCAGGCCTACACCAGCTTCCAGAAGAGCGGCCTGGAGCCGCTGCTGGCGGCGCTGAAAGCCGACGACGGCGAGAAGGCCCGTGCCCACTCCGAGGGCCCGCTGGCCGAGCAGTTCAAGGCCCTGCGCGGCCGCATTGCCGAGACCAGCCAGCAACTCGTGGACGACGTGCGCGGCGCGCACGAGGAAGCGCAGTGGCGCTGGCGCACCATGATCTGGGTGGTCATCGTCGGCGTCAGCTTCGCCTTCGCCGCCGTGGGCCTGTACGGGCGCTGGCTGGTGGTCTCCATCACCCGGCCGCTGAACGAAGCGGTCAAGGTGGCCGAGCGCGTGGCCGCCGGGGACCTGACGGCCGATGTGGACGCCCAGGGCCGTAATGAGCTGGCCAAGCTGATGCAGGCGCTGCAGACCATGAACCAGAACCTCTCGTCCATCGTGGCGCGCGTGCGTGGCGTGGCCGATTCGATCGCCACCGGTTCGAGCGAGATCGCCAGCGGTAACACCGATCTCTCGCAGCGCACCGAGGCGCAGGCCAGCAATCTGCAGCGCACCGCCTCGGCGATGGAGGAGCTCTCCACCACCGTGCGCCAGAACGCCGAGACCTCGCGCGAGGCCAACACGCTCTCGGGCACCGCCAGCAGCGCCGCCAGCGCCGGTGGCGAGGTGGTGGCGCGCGTGGTGGACACCATGCAGGGCATCAGCGAGAGCTCGCGCCGCATCGCCGACATCGTCGGTCTGATCGACTCGATCGCCTTCCAGACCAACATCCTGGCCCTGAACGCGGCCGTGGAGGCGGCGCGCGCCGGCGAGGCCGGGCGCGGCTTCGCCGTGGTGGCCGGCGAGGTGCGTGCGCTGGCGCAGCGCAGTGCCACGGCGGCGCGCGAGATCAAGACCCTGATCGAGCAATCGGTCGAGAAGGTCGAGTCGGGCAGCCGCCAGGCGCACGAGGCCGGACAGTCGATGCAGCAGATCGTCGAGCGCGTGCAGAAGGTCAGCAGCCTGATCGGCGAGGTCTCCCATGCCTCGGCCGAGCAGAACGCCGGCATCGCCAGCGTCAGCCAGTCGGTCGTCGAGCTGGACCAGGTGACGCAGGCCAACGCGGCGCTGGTCGAACAGTCCGCCGCCGCGGCCGAGAGCCTGCGCCAGCAGGCCGGCCAGCTCGTCGAGCTGGTCAGCTCCTTCAAGCTGCGCTGAGGCTCAGGCTTGCCGCTTCACTTCGCGCGCCAGCTCACCGGCCCGGCGCGCACGCTGCAAGGCAACCGCCGGCTCGGGCTCACGCTGGCCTTCGTGGCCGGCGCCATGAACGCCGGCGGCTTTCTGGCCGTGCAGCAGTACACCTCGCATGTCACTGGCACCGTCTCCTCGGTGGCCGATCAGTTCGTGCTCGGCCGCTTCGACCTGGTGCTGGACGGCATCGTCGGCGTGCTGGCGTTCTTGTTCGGCGCCATGGTGTGCGCGCTGCTGGTGAACTACGCGCGGCGGCGGCGCCTGCACAGCGAGTACGCGCTGCCCCTGCTGCTGGAAGCCGCGCTGATCCTGGCCTTCGGCCTGCTGGGCTCGCAATTGGCGCATTGGGAAGGCCTGCTGGTGCCTGCCACCGTGGTGCTGCTGTGCTTCATCATGGGTCTGCAGAACGCCGTGATCACCAAGCTCTCGAACGCCGTCATCCGCACCACGCACATGACGGGCATCGTCACCGACCTGGGCATCGAGCTGGGCAAGCTGGTGTACTGGAATCGCGCGGAGACGGAGCAGGCCCCGGTGCTGGCTGACCGCGCCCGCATGGCCGTGCTGGCCAGCCTGCTGGCCTGCTTTCTGGGCGGCGGCCTGGCCGGGGCCTATGGTTTCAAGGCTTTCGGCTACCGCTCCACCTTGCCGCTGGCCCTGCTGCTGGCCGCGCTGGCGGCCGTGCCGGCAGCGGACGATCTGCGCCAGCGCTGGGGCGGCCGCTGATGTCCGCAATGCGGCCGTGCAGGGGCACACTGGGAGGCATGCGTCGCCTGCTGTGGCCTCTGATCGCCAGCCTTCTGCTTGCCGCCAGGCCCGCGGTGGCCGCGCCCGAGCTGCCGACCGAACTGGCGCTCTGCGACGACGCCAACGAATGGCCTCCCTATACCCAGTACCGGCGCGATGCCGCGGGCCAACCGGTGGGCGAGTTGACCGGCTTCACGGTGGAGCTGCTGCGCCTGATCGCCAGCCGCCACGGACTGCAGCTCCGCTTCGAGATGCTCCCCTGGGCACGCTGCCAGTTGCAGGTGCGCCAGGGCGAGAGTCTGGGCCTGCTGAACGCCATCCGCACCCCCGAACGCGACCGGGAGTTCCTGGTTTCGGCGCCCTTGTACGAGACACGGTTGCTCTACGTGTGGAGCCGGCAGCAACACCCCAACGGTCTGGGCCTGAAAAGACAGCAGGATTTGCAGCACTGGCGGGTTGGCGGGCTGAAGGGGTACAGCTACTCGCAGATGGAGGACGTCAATCTGCGCGGCATGACGAGGGTGCGCAGCTACGAAGCCCTGCTGGAAATGCTGCGTCTGCAACGCGTCGATCTCGTGCTGGTCAACGAGAACGTGCTCCAGGGCCGCGCGCTGCTCGGCTTGGAAGCTTTTCGCGACGCGCGGAGCTTTGGCGTGGCCCCATTGCCTGAGCGCAAGCCCAGCGTCTTCCACCTGATGTTCACCCGCACCCGCCCCGAGGGTGCGCTGCTGCACGCGTTGGTTAACGAGGACCTGAAGGTCCTGCAGCGAGGTGGCGAGCTGGCGCGACTGCGCGCGCAGTTCCTTAGCCCTTGATGCGAGCCCGCCCTCGACCGACTGCGGCGGCGGCGCTGGGGCGACCTTAAGCCTCTTAGACTTCGCGCCTTCATGTGGCGCTTCCTCCTTTCCCTGCTGCTCGGCCTGGGCGGCCTTGGCCCGGCCCGGGCTCTGCCAACACCAGTGCGCCTGTGCGACGACGTCAACGAGTGGCCGCCCTACACCTACTTCCGTCGCGTGGACGGCCAGCGCAGCGCCGAGCTGACCGGCTACACCGTGGAGTTGCTGCGCCTGATCGCGCAGCGCCGCGGCTTTGAGCTGCGCATTGAAATGCTGCCCTGGAAGCGCTGTGTCGAGGCGGTTCGCTATGGCGAGATGCTGGGCTTTCTGAACGCCATCGTCACGCCCGAGCGCAAGGCGGACTTTCTGATCTCGGACCTGCTGTACGAAACCCGCTTGCTGGCGCTGTGGAGCCGTCAGCAGCACCCGAACGGCCTGCGCGTGCACAGCCAGGCGGATCTGGCCGCGCTGCGCATCGGCGGCGTGCATGGCTACAGCTATTCGCAGCTGTCGGAAGCCGAGCAGGCGCGCCTGCAGCGTGCGCCGCATTACGAATCCCTGGTGCAGATGCTGCACCGCGGCCGCGTCGATGTGGCGCTGGTGAACGAGGGCGTGATGCTGGGCCACGCGGCACTGGGCAGCCCGGCCTTCGCGGCCAGCGCGAGCCTGGGCCAGACCGCGCTGCAGGACCGCCAGCCCAGCCGCTTTCACCTCATGTTCACGCGCGCCAGACCCGAGGGTGAGCGCCTGCAGGCCCTGGTGAACGAGGAGCTGGCGGCGCTGCAGCGCAGCGGCGAGCTGGCGAAGCTGCGCGCCCAGTTCCTTGGCGGCTCAGGGTCCTAGCGCTTCTTGGCTGGCGGCGGGTTGTAGTCCACCGTCTGGCACTCGGCGCCCTTGGGGTCGGCACAGCAGGCGGCGAGCTTGCGCAGGCTGTCGTTGAAGGCCTCGTCCCATTGCAGTTTGCTGTGCAAGTTGCCCGGGCTCATCCAGTGCGATTGCGGGAACTGGCGCGACCATTCATTGCCGCCCTCCTGCGGCGCGCGGCCGGTGCTCTGCCACATCGCGGTTTGGCAGGAGTTCATGTTGCCGATGCGGTGGCAGGCGGTGCAGGTATTGCCGCGCGTGGTGATGCCGAAGGCGTGCAGGTTCCACCAGGCCTTCTGGAAGTCCTTGCCAATCGCCTTGGGTTGGTAGCGCCCGAAGGGGTCGCCGGGCAGCTGGGTGGTCTGGGCGATGTAGGGGCTGTACATGAAGGGCCCGCTGTCGTGGCAGCTGACACAAGCCGGCTTGCTTTCGGCCACCTGCTTGGGGCTGAGCCAGACCTTGTCGGGCGGCAGCATCTGCAGGTTTTCGCTCGGGCGTGGCTCCATGGCCTGGCGCGTGCTCAGCGCTGACGGAGAGGGCACGAAGCGGCCGTCGATGCCACCGGCCGCCGTCAGCGGCTCCTGGGCCTTGGCGGTGAACCAGCAGCTCTTGCCGCTCTTGAGGCTGTGCGAGATGACATTGATCTCGTCGAACAGCGGGCTGCCGGCCGGGCGCGCCACCTTCTTGCGGCAGATGGCGCTGATCTGCGCCGTGGCGTCGTCGCGCAGCAGCAGGGCGCGGCTGCCGGGCACGCATTGGCCTTGCGAGCCCGGTTCATACGCGGGCAGCAGCGAGGGGCGGTCGCAGGTCTTGGGCGCTTCGGTGGGCGGCACGGGCTTGCCACCGTCCACGGTGATGGGGATCTCCTCGCCGGCCATGCAGTTGAAGGCCGGGATGGCGGCGATCTCCTTCGCGCATTGGCGGCCGTACTCGAACAGGGTCTCGGCCTGCGCGACGCCGGCCAGCAGCAGGAGGGGCAGCAGGCGTTTCATCGCACAAGTCCCTTCTCTTCCAGGATGACGACGCGGATGGCGGCCTGGTAGCGCGCGTAGCCGGTGCAGCGGCAGATGTGCTGGCCCACCGCCTCTTCAATCGCCTGGTCCAGATCGGCACGTGCGATGGGCGCGACGCGCAGGCGCGCGATCAGCATTTCCGTGGCCATCACGAAGCCCGGCGTGCAGTAGCCGCACTGGAAGGCGAAATGCGTCAGGAAGGCCTGCTGCACCATGCTGGGTTTTTGCGGGCTGCCGGTTCCTTCCACGGTGGTGATGCGTTGGCCTTGCAGCAGGGCCACCGGGGTGGAGCAGGCGAGCAGCGGTTGCGGCTGGCTGCTGGGCGTGCGCTGCGCGGCCACGGTGCAGGCCTTGCAGACGCCGATGCCGCAGCAAAGCCGCGTGCCGCTGAGGCCCAGTTCCTCTTGCAGGAAGTCAACCAGGGCGAGGTCACTCGGGACCTCGGTGTTCACAGGCTTGCCGTTGACGTGGAACTGGACTTTGACCGTTTGTGTTGGGTCGCTCATTGCTTCTTCTCCCCTTGTGCTTGCTCGTGGCAGCCCGCAGGGGTCTTCAACCCCTGCACCCCGACCCCCTTTTCTTTGCTGCGCCAAAGAAAAGGGGGGAAAAGAAAGGCGCTCAATGCACGCAGCCGACCTCGGGTCGGCCGCGACTGCACGTCCGGTTCACATGGCTCCCACAGCCCTCCTCTGCCTGCGAAGACCTGCCCGCTAAGCTGGCCGGGGTACCGGCCGACTAGACCACCGCAAACCATCACGGGCTCTCTGCGATGACGAGACCCCCAACGACAAGCTTGTGGGTGGCTGATGCTGATTGGGAGTCTGTTCTTCGGTGCTTGGCGGCCATGGTCCTCGCTGGTCGGGACGACCGGTACTCCGGGCGCCTTCGAAGTCCTGCCCGTGGCAGTCAGAGAAGCGGTGTGGGAGCCATGTGAGCTGGCCGTGCAATCGCCTGAAGGTCCTAGACCGAAGGCGGCATTCAGCGCCTTTCTTTTCCCCCCTTTTCTTTGGCGCAGCAAAGAAAAGGGGGTCGCCTGCCGGGGCGAAATCCCGGCGGGCTGCAACGAACTCGCAAAGCTCATGACCGCAGCCCCTCCCGAATATCCGAAGCACGAATGGGCAAGGACCGCGCCCTGAATCGATACCCCGTGGCCGCCGCCACCGCATTCCCAATCGCGGGCGCAATCGGACACAACACCGCCTCGGCAATCCCCTTCGCCGTGGAAGAGGAACTCGGCAACGCCGTCACCTTCATCGCCCCCAGCGGCACGTCGCTCCACATCGCCACGTGGTAGCGATCGAGGTTCCAACGCCCATTGCCCGCGCCCTCGACCCCAATCGGCAGGTCCTCCAGCAAGGCATAGCCGATGCCCATCGCAATGCCGCCCTGCGCCTGACCCGTCAGCAGATCGGGCTGCAGCACCTTGCCGGCGTCCACGATCAGATCCACCGCCACCACGCGCGGTTCGAACGTGCGCGGGTCGATCTCCACCGCCACCAGCGCCCCCGAAGGCGCGTAGAGGCTGCGGCCGTAGAGCTCGGCCGCCGGGTCTGGTGGGATCACGTCCTTGCGTTCCACGCGCTGCCAATGCCCCACCGCGCCGCCACGCGCCAGCGCCAGGCCGTCGATGGGCAGCAGCAGCTTGCGCTCGGCCACCTTGTAGCTGGCCGAGACCCAGGTGCCCTGGTAGAGCCCGTGCACCATCGCCCCCACGGGCAGGTGGGCGCGGTGCGCCTCGGCGGCCAGCTGCGCCAAGGGCAGGGGCGCCAGGCCCTCAGCGTGCAATCGGCCGTCCGCCCAGCGCGTGCGGCCCTGGATGCGCTCCAGCGGCACGCGCCACAGCACCGCGGCCGCGGGCAGCAGGCCGGTTTCAAACAACACGCGGCTGGCCTGCTCGGCCACATGCACCTGGTGGAAGGCCGTCAGGCAGGCGCTGGAGGACATGCTGACCGAGGCGGTCCAGGTCGGGTCATCCCAGCCGCCCTTGCTGCCGCCCGTCATGCCCAGCGCGTTGAAGGTGGCCACATCGCCCATCAGCGCCTGGCTGGCGTTGGCACCCAGCCAGGCCGCCGTGCTGATGGCCAGCGTGGTGGCTGAGCCATTGCCCATGTCGACGCAGTTGCTGCGCACGGTCAGGGCGCCATCGGGCGCCATCGTCACCTCGGCCATCACGCCATCGGTGCCGGTGCCATAGGCCTGGTTGGCCAGGGCAAAGCCCACGCCGTACCAGCGGCCTTGCTTGGCCTTCTCCTTCCGGACCTTCTCGCGGTCCTTCCACAGCGGGTGGGCCTGGGCGCGGCGGCAGATCTCGGCCAGCGACGCGGCGGCCTCGTCGATCGGCGCGCCGGTGATGGTGCGGTCGCCGGGTTTGAGCACGTTGCGGGCGCGCAGCTCGATCGGGTCGCGCTTCAGCGCCAGCGCCACTTCGTCCACCATCGTCTCCACCGCCCAGCTGGCCTGCGGGCCGCCGAAGCCGCGCATCGAGCCGGCCACCACCCCGAGCGTGGGCTTGGCCTCGGCGTCCACGTAGGCCTGCTTGACCAGGTAGCCGCTGAGCCCGCAGTAACCGGCCAGCGAGGCCACGAAGGGGCTGTAGTTCTGGTTGCCGCCGGCGGGCAGCACCTGGCGGCTGGCGAAGGCGATGAACTCGCCACTCTTAGGGTCGACGGCGATGCGCTGGTGGATGTCGGACGCCAGCTGCTTGAGCCCGCCCTGGAACTGGCCGTAGCGGTCCTCGGCAATGCGCACCGGGCCGTCGCACAGCGCGGCCGTCACCGCCAGCAGGGGCGGGAACATCGAGACATCGCGGCCGCCAAAGCCGCCGCCGGGGTAGCAGGCGTACAGGGCCACCGTCGTCAGGTCCACCTGCGGGGCGGACTTCTGGAACATATTGAAGGTGTCCAGCGTGTCGCCATTGGTGGCCTGGGTGCCCAGCACCAAGTTCATCATCTTGCGCTTGGCGTCGAACCAGGCGAGACCCGCCTCGGGTTCCATGAGCATCGGGTCCAGCACCTGGGTGCGGTAGCGGCCCTCCAGCTGCAGGGGGCCGGGGCGCGCCAGCTCGGCATCGATGGCCTCGCGAACGCGCCGCGCGGTGCGGTTGTAGGGGGCCGTGGGGCTGTCGTCCTGGTGCGGGTTGGATTCATAGCCGCTCTGCACCTGCGAGAACGGCGCCAGGCCGGGCACCTCGTAGCGCGTCAGGTAGGTCGGCGTGCCGTAGGGGGTGTCCACCGGGTCCGGGGCGGCATCGCCCAGGCGCACCACCTCGGGGCGGAACTGCAGCGCGCGCTGGGCGCGCCGGCAGGCCGCGGCGTTCTCGAACACCAGGATGGCGACCGGCTGGCCAAAGAACTGCGCTGGCGTGCCCGGCGGCACCAGGATCTGCTGCACCCCGTCCGGCCCCTTCATCCAGAAGGGCAGCATGAGGTTCAAGCTCACGAGATCCTTCTGCGGCACACCGAAGTCCGGCAGCGAGCTCTGCACGATGGCAAACAGCGGCTGCGCCACGCCCTGCAGCGCCGCCAGGTCCAGGCCCAGGAACTGGCGCCGCGCCGCCGGCGCGCGCAGCACCAGGGCGGCGCGCTCGGCCTTGGGCCAGCTGGGGAAGTCCTTGGAGCGGAAGTCGCGCGCGTAGATCTTCTGGCCGGTGACCTTGGCCAGGCCCTCGATGCGAAAGCGCGCCTGGCCGGGCGGGCCGGACCAGGCGGATGAGGCCGCCGGCTGCGTCGGCAGGCCTTCGGGCAGGGCCTGGGCCGCCGGCACCGGGCGGCCGCGCGGGCGCGCTTCGGCCAACTGGTGCATCAGCAGCATCACGCCGCCCGCGCCCGCGCCCGCGCCGGCCAGCAGGCGGCGCCGCGTCAGTTCAAAGAAGCCTGCGCCCGCATCGTGCAGGTCGTTGTCGTCCTGGCCCATCGCCATCTCCCTGGAATGTCGTCATTCTTCCGGGATGGCGACTCTTCGCCCCCCGGGATGCCCCGGGGGTCAGGGCCGTTTCCCTTGAAGCGCTTCAAGGAAGCGAGGCGGGCCTCTCCCTACGCTGACGCCACCTTCCAGAAACTCGCGCGAAAGGCGCCCTATGAGCCGAGGACTCACCAGCCAGACCGCTCGCAACATCTTTTACGGTGGGACGGTCTTCTTTGCACTGCTGTTCGCAGTGATCGTGTTCCACACCGAGCAGCGCATCCCGCAGCGCTCCAACGTCGCCGAGCTCACGCCGGCGGTGGTGCGGGGCAAACACATCTGGGAAACGCGCAACTGCATCGGCTGTCACACCCTGCTGGGCGAGGGCGCGTACTTCGCGCCCGAGCTGGGCAATGTGTACACCCGCCGCGGGCCGGACTTCATCAAGGCCTGGATCAAGTCCCAGCCCACCGGCGCGCCGGGCCGTCGCCAGATGCCGAACTTCCATCTGAACGACCAGCAGCTCGACGACCTGACCGAGTTCCTCAAGTGGACGAGCAAGGTCAACACCGAGCAGTGGCCGCCCAACATTGAAGGCTGAAACCACCATGGCAACGACACAAATCAAGTATTCGTCGCAGGCCGTCTCGCGCCTGTACTTCATGGGCGCGATCGGGCTCTTCCTCGGGCAGATCCTGTTCGGCGTGGCGCTCGGTCTGCAGTACCTGATCGGCGACCTGCTGTTCCCCGCCATCCCCTTCAACATCGCCCGCATGGTGCACACGAACCTGCTGATCGTGTGGCTGCTGATGGGCTTCATGGGGGCGGCCTACTACATGGTCCCCGAGGAGGCCGAGACCGAGCTCTACAGCCCGAAGCTCGCCATCATCCTCTTCTGGACCTTCCTGGTGGCCGGCGCGCTGACCATCCTCGGTTACCTGCTGGTGCCCTACGCCACGCTGGCGGCAGCCACCGGCAATGACCTGGTAGCCACCATGGGCCGGGAGTTCCTGGAGCAACCCCTGCCGACGAAGCTCGGCATCGTGGTCGTCGCCCTGGGCTTCCTGTTCAACATCAGCATGACGGTGCTGAAGGGCCGCAAGACGGCGGTGAGCATGGTGATGCTGATGGGCCTGTGGGGCCTGGCGCTGATGTTCCTGTTCAGCTTCGTCAACCCCAGCAACCTGGTGCGCGACAAGATGTACTGGTGGTTCGTCGTCCACCTCTGGGTGGAAGGTACCTGGGAGCTGATCCTCGGCGCGATGCTGGCCTTCCTGCTGGTCAAGACCACCGGCGTGGACCGCGAGATCATCGACAAGTGGCTGTACCTGATCATCACCTTCGCCCTGGTCACCGGCATCCTGGGCACCGGCCACCACTTCTACTTCATCGGCCTGCCCGGCTACTGGCAGTGGATCGGCTCGGTCTTCAGCGCGCTGGAACCGATCCCGTTCTTCATGATGACCCTGTTCGCCTTCAACATGGTGCAGCGCCGCAAGCGCGAGCACCCCAACCAGGCGGCGGTGCTGTGGACGGTGGGTTGCGCGGTGATGGGCTTCCTGGGTGCCGGCCTGTGGGGCTTCATCCACACCCTGAGCCCGGTGAACTACTACACCCACGGCAGCCAGATCACCGCAGCGCACGGCCACCTGGCCTTCTACGGCGCCTACGTGATGGTGGTGATCGCCTTCATCAGCTACGCCATGCCGATCCTGCGCGGCCGCGAGGCCAACCCGCGTCGCGCCCAGAGCGTGGAGATGTGGAGCTTCTGGGTGATGACGATCTGCATGGGCGTGATGGTGCTGGCTCTCACCGGCGCCGGCATCCTGCAGATCTGGCTGCAACGCATCCCCACCGAAGGCGCGATGGGCTTCATGCAGACGCAAGACCAGCTGCGCTTCTTCTACTGGATCCGTCTGGCCGGTGGCGTGGGCTTCCTGATCGGCCTGCTGATGTGGCTGAGCAGCTTCTTCATCACCGCCGGTGAAGAGGACGAGCCGGTGGGAGAGCTGGCGCGGGCTTGATGCGGCGCTGAAGCTTCCGCTTGAATGAACAAGGCCCGGCTTGCCGGGCCTTGTTTCTTCTCTGGGGCGCTGCGCTTGATCCAGTCCATGGCCACCCCAAGGGCCGCCGGGCAAGATGGGCGCCAGCCTGCTCAGACGATGAATCCGCCGCCCTCCCTGTCCACCGCACCGCCCGCACCGGAGCTGCGCGGCGACCTCGCCATGTGGCTGCTGATCGGCATCGAGATGCTGACCTTCGGCCTGATGTTCGTGGTGTTCGCCGTGGCCCGGGCCCGCCAGCCCGCCGTGTTCGTCGAAGGCCAGGCCGTGCTGCACCTGGGCGCCGGTGCCCTGAACACCGCCGTGCTGCTGGTGGGCAGCTGGGCCGTGGCGCGCGGCGTGCACGCGCTGCGCGCCGGCCACACGCGCGGCGGCGTGGCCGGCCTGGCCGGTGGTGCGCTGTGCGGCCTGTTCTTCCTGGGCAGCAAGGCCCTGGAATACGCCGGCCTGCCGGGCGGCGAGCAGGACCTGTCCGAGAACCCCTTCTTCCTGCTCTATTTCATGCTGACGGGCTTTCACGTCATGCACGTGCTGGCCGCGCTGCTGATGCTGGCCACGCTGGCCTGGCTGGCGCGCGACGGCCGCTGGAGCCGCGGCGACGCCCACGCACCCGAGACCGTGGCGGCCTTCTGGCACATGGTGGACCTGATGTGGATCGTGCTCTTCCCGCTCGTCTACGTGTTGCGGTGATGAAGCTTCAGCGTCTCGATCTCGTCGGCCTGGGCCTGCTGCTGGCCACCGCGCTGACCTGGGCGCTGGGCGAATCGGGCTGGCTGCGCAGCGCCGGTTCGGCCTCGGCCACCTTCATCCTCGTGCTGGCACTCGTGAAGGGCGCGGGCATCGCGCTGGACTTCATGGAGCTGCGCGAGGCGCCGCGGCTGTGGCGCTGGTTCGTGCTGGGCTGGCTGCTGCTGGTGATCGGCTTGATCGTGGGGGTACGGCTGCTGGCCGGCCGCTGAAGCGGCCGCGTCCCGACGGCTGACCGTCTGGTCCTCAGGCCGCCGGGTTCAGTCCCGAGCCCAGCGGGGAACGAAGCTGCCCATCCCTTTTGCCGTCCTCGGCATCGATGACATCGGCAATGGCCTGCAGTTCGCGCAGGTCGAGCGTGCCCTTGCTGGCCAGCAAGCGCATCAGCGCGGCCAGGCAGAGCTTCAGTTCCGCGTTCTCACGCTCCAACCGGTGCAGGCGCGTGTTCTGGTGTTCGTTCTGCAGCAGGTTCTTGGCATCGGCCTCGCGCAGCGCTTGCTGCAGCCGTTCGATGTCGCGTTCGGTATCGGCAATGTCCAGGCGATTGCCCACGTCTCCGAGCAGGAGCGTGCGTGTCCAACCCATCTTGGCCTCCCTTCAGGCTTGCGCTTTTGAAAGGGGCGGATTGTGCGCAGGCCGGCGGGGCATCCTGCGGGCGGGCTCTGCGCTCAGCCCCGCACCCGCACCACACCCGTCATCTCCGGATGCGGCCCGCACACATAGGGATAGTCGCCGGCCTTGTCGAACACCCGCTCCCAGCTCTCACCGGGCAGCAGGCGCTCGCTCTCGGGCATATCCCGGAACCAGACCGAGTGGCTGGTGCGCTTCTCGTGATTGCTCCAGCGCACGCGCGCGCCGACGGGGACCACCAGCTCGGCGGGCTGGAACTGCATGCCGCGGATCGCGACCTCGTGCAGTTCCGCCGGGGCCTGCGCATGGGCAGGCCCCAGGCTGCAGGCCGCCAGCCAACCGAAGAAGGGGCGGCGCTGCATGGTCTTACTGCTTGGCTGCGGTCAGATCCGCCTTGGCGTCGAGGCCGAGCGTGTAGCCGAGCGACACCTGGTGGAAGCGGCCAATCGCGTGGTCGTCGTGGATGGCGAAACCGAAGTTCACGGTCTTGCCCGGAGCCAGCGCCACGTCGCCCTCGCCTCCGGTGAGCTTGCGGGTGAAGACCACGACCCACTCGTCGCCCTTCTTCTCGCCCTTGGCATCCACCAGGGCCTTGCCGCCTTCCATGACGCGCTTGTCGGCCACATGGCCGTCGAACTTGCCGCCCTTGCTGGTCCACTGGATCAGGTCATAGAACTTGCCGGCGGCCAGATTGCCCTCGGCCACGTACTTGGTCTTCTTGTCGTCCTTGCCCTCGGGCATGGTGCGGGCGTCGGCGTGGCAGGTCTCCCAGCAGCCACTGAGATTGGCGCGGGTGATCTTGTTGTCCTCGAACATGACGGCCAGCTTGACGGCGTTGTCCTTGTCCATCTTCTCGCCGCCGCTGCTGGGCGGCTGCTTCCAGCTGAAGCGCAGATAGAGGTTGGCGCCGTCGTGCGCGGCCTGCACGCTCACCGGAATGGCCGGCGCCTTGCCCTTGATGGGATGGGGTTCGTTCTTCTGCCCCGTCGCCATCTTCTTGCCCATGTCGGCGGTTTCCTCGTGGTGGCAGCTGGCGCAGCTCTCGCCCTTCTTCAGGGCGCGGGCGCCACCGTGTTCGCTGCCCTTGGTGATCCACTCGATCGGCGAGGCACCGGGGTAGAAGACGGTGAACTTGGCGGCCGGTACCTTGCTCCAGTCGGGCGCGGCGGCGTGGGCCGCGCCGCTGGCCAGGGCCAAGGCGACGGCAAGGGGGGTGAGTTTCTTCAACATGGCGCGGGGCTCCTTATTCATCGTCCTCGGGCATGCCCTTGGGCTTGTGGTGCGCGATGCCTTTGTGGCAATCGATGCAGGTCTCGTTGTTCTTGGCGGCCAGCTCGTGGCTCTTCTTGGCGCGGGGCTTCTGCTTTTCCTTGTCCATGCTGGTCAGGGTGTGGCAGTTGCGGCATTCAAGGGAATCAGCGGCCTTCATGCGAGCCCACTCGCTCTGCGCCAGCTGCAGGCGCTTGGCCTCGAACTTTTCGCGCGTGTCGATCGTGCCGGCCAGCTTGCCGTAGAGCTCGCGGGAGGCCTGGATCTTGCGTTTCATCTTGGGCCACCACTCCTTGGGCACATGGCAGTCCGGGCAGGTGGCCCGCACGCCGGTGCGGTTGGTGTAGTGGATGGTGTTCTCGGAATATTCCTTGTAGACGTTGTCACGCATCTCGTGGCAGCTGATGCAGAAGGCTTCCTTGTTGGTCATTTCCACCAAGGTGTTGAAGCCCCCCCACAGCACCACGCCGGCCGCAATGCCGGTGATCAGCAGGAAGCCGAGTGAGAAGCGGCTGGGCGTGCGCAGGCCGCGCCAGAGGCGCTTGATCGCGCCGGGTTGGTCCGAAGAGGCCACAGCCGTCTCCTTGTCGTTCTGTCGTCGTCAGGTGGTTGGCCCCGGTACGCAACTGCGCACCGGGGCTGTCTCATCAATACACGTCGTGCTGGGTGTTGAAGACGTTGAACTTGCCGGTCGGCGTGACGATGCGCGGATCGGTGATCACCTTCTTCAGCTTCAGCGTCTTGTCGTCATAGATGACGATGGCGCTCTGGTCGGTCTTGCCACCCCACAGGCTGATCCAGACCTCGTCCCCGCCCTCGTTGAACTCGGGGTGGGTGGCGCGGCGCAGGGCCTTGGTCTGCGGCAGGCCGCTGTCCTTGGCCACGTCGAGCTTCACCGGGGCCTTGTTCAGGTCCTTGAGGTCGTAGACGTAGACGGCCTCGGCGTTCTCACGCTCGGGGTTCATCGGCATGTCGGCCCAGAGGTGGGTGGACTTCGGGTGCGTCTTGACGAACAGATTGCCCGCGCCGCCGGTCTTCAGCTCCTGCACGACCTTCCAGTTGTTGGCCTTGTACTTGGCGAACTTCTTGTCTTCGCTCGGCGTGGAAATCAGCGTGATCACCGCGTCGCCCAGGTGGCCGGTGGCCCAGACGGGGCCGTACTGCGGGTGAATGAAGTTGGCGCCGCGGCCCGGGTGCGGGATCTTCTTGGTGTCCACCAGCGCGGCCAGCTTGCCGGTCTTGGTGTCCACCGCGGCGATCTTGTGCGAGGCGTTGGCCGCGACCAGGAAGTAGCGCTTGCTCATGTCCCAACCGCCGTCGTGCAGGAACTTGGCCGACTCGATGGTGGTGGTCTTGAGGTTCTTGATGTCGCTGTAGTCGACCAGCATGATCTGGCCGGTTTCCTTGACGTTGACCACCCACTCGGGCTTGGTCATCGAGGCCACGATGGAGGCCACGCGCGGCTCGGGGTGGTACTCGCCGTCCACGGTATTGCCGCGGGTCGAGACGATCTTGATCGGCTTGAGCGTCTCGCCGTCCATGATCGAGTACTGAGGCGGCCAGTAGGTGCCACCGATCAGGTACTTGTCCTCGAAGCCCTTGAACTTGGAGGTGTCCACCGAGCGCGCATCCGCACCCAGCTTCACCGTGGCCACGGTGGTGGGCGTCTCGTACCAGAGGTCAATCAGCGTCACCAGGCCATCGCGGCCCACGGTGTAGACGTAGCGACCCGAGGCCGAGAGGCGCGAGATGTGCACCGCGTAGCCGGTGTCCAGCACCTGCCAGATCTGCTTGGTGTCGCCGTCCACCAGCGCGAGCTTGCCGGCGTCGCGCAGCGTGATCGCGAAGACGTTCTTCAGGTTGATCTTGTTGAGCTGCTTCTTCGGGCGCTGGTCCACGGGCACGAGCAGCTTCCAGCTCGCTTCCATGTCCTTCAGACCGAACTCGGGCGGCACATCGGGGGTGCGCTGGATGTAGCGCGCCATGACGTTGATCTCATCCTTGGACAGGATGTCGTCGTAATTGACCATGCCGCCTTCGGTGCCGAGCGAGATGATCTTTTCCAGGCGCTGGGTGCCCAGCTTGAGCGTGCCGCCCTCCTGGACGTTGCCGTCCTTGTCCTTCTTGGACCAGTGCGGCTCGAGGTTCTTGCCGGTGGCACCCTTGCGCAACACCCCGTGGCAGCCGGCGCAGCGCTCGAAGTAGATCTTCTTGCCGAGCTCGATCTCGGCGGGGGTCATTTCGGGCGCGCCCGTCTGGGCCTGCGCCCCCACCGCCAGCAAGGCACCCAGGGCCAGCGTGGACAGTTTGGGAGACAACATGCTTAGCACTCCTCTTCAAGGGCCGAAGCAATGCGGCCCGGCAGCACGGATCCATCGAACCAGGATGGGCTCGGCGGGGGCTGCTTTCCTCGCTTAGAGCGCCGCCATGGTTCCCGTTGCGGGGCTGCGCTTCCTTGAAGTGGTTCAAGCGGGTGCGGGCTGTGGCTTTGGCGCCATGTCAGCGCGCGTTGGGCAAGAGCCCTCGGGGGCTTCACCCCCGAACCCCGACCCGCATTTCTTTGCTGCGCCAAAGAAACGCGGGGCAAAGAAAGGCGCTGAATGCGCACAGTCGCCCTAGGGGCGAACTGTGATGGCGGTACTTGGGCTCACACTGACACGAGCCCCCATCTGACTCCGACGGTCAGGACAACGAAGGCGCCCGGAGTACCGGTCGTCCCGGGCACCCAGAACCATGGCCGCCAAGCTTCGAAGAACAGACCCCCAATCAGCTTCGGCTCAAGCCAAACCACTCGTTGGGGCTCCGTTCATCGCAGAGAGCCCGTGATGGTTTGCGGTGGTCTAGTCGGCCGGTACTCCGGCCAGCTTAGTGCCCGGGTTTTCGCAGTCCCAGAAGGGCTGTGGGAGCCATGTGAGCCAGCCGTGCAGTCGCGCGCCGCCCTAGGCGGCGTGCGTGCATTCAGCGCCTTTCTTTGCCCCGCGTTTCTTTGGCGCAGCAAAGAAATGCGGGTCGGGGTGCAGGGGGTGAAGCCCCCTGCGGGCTCTCACAAAAAGAGCGCCTCACCTGCCCTTCACCCCACACACCGCATTCGCCCTCGCCCGCACAAGCAGCGGCCCGCTGTCAGCCCCCAATCGCTCCCGCACCCGCTCGCGCAGCGCCTGCAGCTCATCCGCCGTCATCGCCTCAAACAGCGCGCGCACGGTGTTGCTGCTGGCCGCGCTGCGCCAGTAGTCGTCGAAGTCGGGGAACTCGCGTTCCACCGTGAAGACGGTGCTGCGCACCTGCTGCAGACCGGCGGCGCGCCACAGCGCCTCGGAGGCCTCGCGCGTGGAGATGGACACGCTGGGCGGCAGCTTGGCGGGCGTGCCGCGCTTCTGCAGCTCGGCGCCGATGGCGGCGAGCGGGAAGCCGCCATTCAGGATGTCCCAGTGGTAGGCCGCCACCGTGCCGCCCGGGCGCACGGCGCGCAGCATCTCGGCCAGGCCGGCGGCCGGCTCGGGCACGAAGAACAGCACCAGCGCCATCACCGCGGCGTCCTGGCTGGCGCTGGGCACCGGCAGCTGCATCGCATCGCCCTGCAGCCACTGCACCGGCGCGGGCGCGTTCAGGCGCTGGCGCGCGTAGGCGAGCTGGGCGGCGCTGGGGTCAATGGCCTGCACCGTGGCCGGCGCGGCCCTTTGCAGCAGCAGCTCGGTGAAGGCGCCGTTGCCGCAGCCCACGTCCAGCCAGCGCCCGCCCGGCGCCACTCCGATCCAGTCCAGAAAAGGCTCCCCCACCTTGACCGTCCAGCGACCCATCAGGTGTTCGTAGGCAGCGCCATCGTCAAAGCGGATTTCGTCTGTGGACATGGGGTTCTCCTGGCTGCGGGCATCGTAATCAGCAGGTGTTGACGGTGAGCAAGGCAGCGCGCGAACGGTGCGGCGCTTGATCCGCTTTAAGGACGCGGGGCCGGGCCCTGCCTAGGCTGCAGGTACCGATTTCAAGCCTGAGCCGCCATGCGCACCAGCCCCCTGCACGCCGTTGCCCCGATCACCGCCGCGGCACCGAGCTACCTGCCCCAGGCCGACGAGGTCAGCCTGTTCGAGCAGACGTTCGCCGCCCACCTGCCCCTGCTGCTGAAAGGCCCCACCGGCTGCGGCAAGACCCGCCTGGTGGAGCACATGGCCGCGCGCCTGGGCCGCCCGCTGATCACCGTGAGCGGCCATGACGACCTGGGCGCCGCCGATCTGACCGGCCGCTTCCTCATCGAGGGCGGCGACACCGTGTGGGTGGATGGCCCGCTGACCCGCGCCGTGCGCAGCGGTGCCATCTTCTATCTGGACGAGGTGGTGGAGGCGCGCAAGGACATCACCGTGGTGCTGCACCCGCTGGCCGACGACCGCCGCCAGCTGCCGCTGGACCGCAGCGGTGAGCTGCTCGATGCCGCGCCCGGCTTCATGCTGGTGCTTTCCTACAACCCCGGCTACCAGCATCTGCTCAAGGGCCTGAAGCCCAGCACGCGCCAGCGCTTCGTGGCGCTCTCGCTCGGCTACCCGGAGCCCCAGCTCGAAGCGCGCATCGTGCAAAGCGAGAGCGGCTGCAGCGTGGAGGTGGCCCAGCAGCTGGTACGCCTGGCCCAGGCCCTGCGCCGCCTGACCGACCACGACCTCGAAGAGACCGCCAGCACCCGCTTGCTGGTGATGGCCGCGCGCTTGCAGGCCGGCGGCATGGTCTTGGCGCAGGCCGCGCGCGCGGCGGTCATCGAGGCGCTCAGCGATGACGCGCAGACGCTCGCTGCTTTGGCTGAAGTTCAAGATGCCGTGCTCGGTCGCCACTGAACCCAGCGCGCTGCATGGCAAGACCCTGCAGCGCCGCCGCCGCGCACTGCAGATCGGCTTCTTCGCGCTCTTCCTGCTCGCGCCGGCACTGAACCTGCTGCGCTTTGATCTGCACGAGGCCCAGCTCTGGTTCCTGGGTCAGCGCTGGACCCTGGGCATTGACGCCTTCCGCGCCGGCCAGATCACGGCCAACGAAGTGGCGCTCTCGATCCTGCTGCGCGGCATCCTGCCCGTGCTCACGCTGGTGATCGGCTTTCTTTACGTGGCCTACCGCTGGGGCCGCCTGTACTGCGGCTGGTTGTGCCCGCACTTCAGCCTGGTGGAGGGGCTCAACGCGCTCTTGGCCCGGGCCAGCGGCAAGCTCAGCCTGTGGGACCGCGAACGCCTGCCGGGCGCGCAGCCGAACAAGCGCTGGTGGCCCGCCTTCATCGCCACCGCGCTGCTGTTCGGCTTCGTCTGGGCCATCACCCTGCTCACCTACCTGCTGCCGCCGGCCGAGATCTGGGGCGGCCTGCTGACGGCCAGCCTGACGCCCAACCAGGCTCGCTTTCTCTTCATCGCCTGGGGCCTGATCAGTGCCGAGCTGCTGTTCGCCCGCCATCTGTTCTGCCGCTTCGGCTGCGCGGTCGGCTTCTTCCAAAGCCTGGCCTGGATGGCCAACCCCAAGGCCCTGGTGGTGAGCTTTGCGCGCCCGCGCGCCGCCGAGTGCCGCGGCTGCGAGCCCAGCGCAGACGCCTGCGAGCACGCCTGCCCGATGCGCCTGCGCCCGCGCCAGATCAAGCGCCTGATGTTCAGCTGCGTGCAATGCGGGCAATGCCTGCAGGCCTGCGAGAGCTCGCACGCACAGCGCGGCGGCAACCCGAATCTGGTCTGGACCGTGGGCGTGGACGCGCTGCGCGAAACCTTGAAGCAGCGCCGGGAGAACAACTGATGGAAGAGTGGATCGGCGCGAAGTGGGACCGCTTCGTCACCCAGCGGGCGGCGCAGGAACACGCGGCCGCGGCGGTGCACCTGCACGAGATGCAGCGGCCCTTGACCCTGCTGCTGCATGCCGGCGGCGGCCGCGCCCGCCTGGCCCAGGCTGCGCCGGTGCGGGTGGGCGGCGAGCGCGGGCTGTGGCAACGCCTGGCCGGGGCCGGCACCCGCGCGCCCCTGGCCCAGCTGGACCCCGAGGTGCTGGCCCTGCCCGAGCGCCTGGCGCGCTACCCGGAGCGCGAGCTGAACCGCGCGCTCTACCGCTGGCTGGCCGCACTCGCTTCGCAGCTGGATCCGAACACCGGTTGGCTGCAAGGCAATCTGGCCGCCACCCGGCGCGTGCTGCACACCTTCCCCGGCCTGACCGACACCTGGGAGCAGCTGCGTGCCGCCGAGCTGGCGCTGCGCCGGCCCGAGCCTGAATCGGCCGCCGAGCAGCAGCTGCGCGCCGCGCTGCTCAAGGGCGAGGCCGAGGGCGAGCTCGACCCCGTGCTGCTGGCCCCGCTGTGGTGCTGGCTGCGCCCCATGCCCGCGGGCACGCCGGTGGCGCAGGCGCTCGAACCCGAGGCCGACCCCGCCGCCCGCGCGCGCCAGCAAACCCTGGCCCAGCGCCGCCGCGTGCAGCGCCAGGACGAACTGCAAGCCAGCCGCGCGCCCCTGCTGCTGGGCGCCAAGACCGAGTGGCTGAAGACTTTTGCCGACCCCTTCCAGATCGACCGCGCGCAGGACGACCAGGACGATGGCGACGCCGATGTCGCCGCCGAAGAACTCGACACCCTGGTGCTGCAAAAGCAGGAGCAGAAGGGCAGCCTGGCCGCACGCGTGCGCTTTGATCTGGACCTGCCCGCCGCCAGCGCTGACGACCTGGTCGTCGGCGAGGGCGAGCACCTGCCCGAATGGGACCCGCGCAGCCAGACCCTGCAGCCGCGCCGGGTCATCGCCCAGACCCTGCAGGCGCGGGACCCGCAACCCTGGGCACCCACTCCTGCGCTGCGCACCCAGGCCGCCCAGCTGCGCCGCCGCCTGGAGCTGCAGCGCGCCGCGCCGCGCTGGCGCCGTGGCGAGCGCGAGGGCGAACAGCTCGACCTCGACGCCTGGGTGCGCCATGCCAGCCACCCTGTCGGCGTGGCCGCCGTCTACGAGCGCCGCGTGCGCGCCCAGCGCGAGCTGGCCAGCCTGCTGCTGGCCGATCTCTCGCTCAGCACCGACGCCCACGCCAACAACACCCAGCGCGTCATCGACGTCATCCGCGATTCGCTCTACTGCTTCGGCTCCGCGCTGAGCAGCAGCGGCGACGCGTTCTCGATGCTGGGCTTCAGCTCGGTGCGCCGGCAGCTGCGCCTGCACGAGCTGAAGGGCTTCGACGAACGCTGGAACGAGGCCGTGCAGGCCCGCTTGGGGGCGCTCAAGCCCGGCTACTACACCCGCATGGGCGCCGCCCTGCGCGCCGCGACCCGCCGCCTGCAGCAGCGCCCCGAACGCCAGCGCCTGCTGATCCTGCTGACCGACGGCAAGCCGCACGATCTGGACGGCTACGAAGGCCGCTGGGGCCAGGAAGACACCCGCCAGGCGGTGCTGGAAGCCCGGGCTGCGGGGCTACTGCCCTTTGCGGTCTCGATCGACGAGGCCGCGCCCGAGGTGCTACCGGGGCTGTTCGGGGATGCGGGCTGGGCCTGGGTGCGGCGGCCGGAGGAGTTGCCGGGGCGGTTGGCGGGGTTGTATGGGCAGTTGACGCGCTGAACTCCGCGGCACCCTGAGACCAGGGGCGACGGGCTCATCCGCCCGCGGGAGATGGCTGCTTCCGTCGAAGGGCTTTACACCCACGGGAGTGCGGCGCAGTCCTCAACTCGATTCAGAGAGTGACCCGCTGTTCCTGGATCAAGAATTGCTTTGCTTTGGTGTGAGACAGTTTTTCACTCCACTGGAGGATCGTTGTATGAAGAGCACATTGACTGCACTGGCGCTGACAACTGCATTGGGGTTCACCCATGCAGCTCCGACGATTGATACGACGGGGGCCAGCTTTGGCACGGTTTCGCCCTTTGGCGAGAGCAATACCGCAACCTACGGACAGACATTTTTGGTGACTGGCGCAGAAACCCGCCTGCAAGGGTTTCAGCTGCGCTTGAACGACAACCTGAATAGTGATTTCGTGGACTTCGCTGCCTATGTGTATGCATGGGATGGGGCCAAGGCTACGGGACCCCAGCTTTGGGCGAGCGGAGCCCAGAGTTCAAGCAACAACGGCGGGGCGGATGGCATGGAGCTGTTCAGCTTCAGTACCGGCGGTGTTGACTTGGTCGCGGGCCAGCAATACGTGGCCTTCCTGAGCGCCTCCAACTTCTTTGATGGAGTAAACGGCACTGCCTTCATGGAACTGTCCAATAGCGACGCGTACGCCGGCGGAAACTTTGTCTACTTCAATAACGGCAACAACTTCGGTGCTCTAACGGCATCGACTTGGGACTGCGCTGGCAGCTGTATCGGCGGAAGAGACCTTTGGTTCAAGGCAGACTTCAGCGCGCCGAACAATCAAGTGCCGCTCCCAGCCAGCCTCTATTTAGTCGGAATCGGACTGCTGACCTCAGGTGCGCTGCGTCGAAAAGCGCGCTGAATGTGACTCAAGCAGAAGAGGCCGCGACGCGGCCTCTTTTCGTTCCAGCTTCAGGTTGATCACGCCTTGCCTGAAAGCGCACCATGACCGCCCCCCGCATCTGAATCCCGCTCGCGGGCCTTCACCTGCACAACCCCGAGCTCCACGATCTGCTACTGCAGCTTCGCGAGCTGATCCTCGGTCTGATCACCGGCATCCGCGAAGAGCTGCTGGAGAGCACGGGCAAGCTGCGGCGGCACCTGAAGCTGCACGGCCGAAGACAACTTCGCCAAGAAGGTCGGGGCTTTGCTGACACTGGCGCATCAGGCCAGCCTGCAGGGCTGAGGCCGTGGCCACGCTCTACTTCGTCTGCGGCAAGATGGCCGCCGGCAAATCCACCCACGCCAAGGCCCTAGCGGTGCAGAAACACGCCCTGCTGTTCGTGCAGGACGAGCTGCTGGAAATGCTCTACCCCGGCGAGATCCGCGTGCTGGCGGACTTCGAGCGCTGCTCGACCCGGCTGCGCGCGACGCTGGCGCCGCAGATCGAAGCCTTGCTGCGGCGTGGCCTGGATGTGGTGCTGGACTCCCCAGCCAAAACTCTGAAGCAGCGCGCCTGGTTCCGCGAGCTTTTCGAGGCCGCCCGTGCCGCACACGAATTGCACTGGATCGATGCGCTATGCAAGCATGTATTGACCCAGCGGTTTTTGCTCAGGTCAGGCTGCTTTGGCGAAGGCCTCGGCAGGGGTTTGCATGCGTAAGGCCTGGTGAGGCCGCTCGTGGTTGTAGAAGTTGATCCAGTCCCCGATAGCACG